>NZ_NKXR01000009.1:266-100635 GCF_002232035.1 Collinsella sp. TF06-26 | reverse complement strand
GCGGAAACGCGGGGGCCGTTCAGGCTGTTGCGCTGAGATTGAAAATCAACCATTTTATTTAATTCTGCCTCAAGGGCTCTTGTCCGGTTGTGGGCCTTATCGCATTCGGCTTGAGCTGCATCGACGTTCGCTTGCATGGTAGGAAGGGATTCCTTATATATGGCGGCTTGCGCCAAATTAGTGTCGTAGTTCTCTTGAAAAATGGCAATTTTAGTATCGATTTCCGCAATTTTCTCGGGACTTGCGGCGTCTTTTGCGGCCTCGAGGTTTTTGAGCGCTTCCTGCATGGCTGCATACGCTTTTTCTTTTGCGGCGGCCGCGTCTTCCGTCTGCAAGGCAACTGCACCGGTGGGGGCGCTGGTTTCTGCCGCGATCGCCGTTACGGGGGCGATTCCCGCGACAAGTGCCGCGGAAAGGGCGATGCCCACGGTTGCTCGTCTTGCTCTTCTTGCGAGAATGTCGTTCATCTCGGCACCTCATTTCAAGGGTCGGCGACTAACTTGGTAGCACTAATGTAAGTATACCAAGCGGTCGACCCGACACTGGCTGGGCGTGCGCGTGCCTTTCCGCTTCTTTGGAAACCGAATCCCATTAGAAATGACGAGTTGTTTACGCTTCTTTTGGGGTGGCGGTACTATCATGGTTCGAATTGAATGTGGATGATGATAGGGAGCGCCTATACATGATTGAGCTGCTCAGGCGTTTTGGCGGTAAGTTTCGCCGCTATATGGTGATTGGTCCTGCGTGCAAGCTGATCGAAGTGATCTTTGACCTGCTGACGCCGCTGGTGATTGCCCAGATGATTGATAAGGGTATCGGCGCACACGACGTGAACGCCGTCGTCCACTACGGTATGGTACTTGGCGCCATGGCTGTGATCGGCATCTCGTTTACGCTCGTCTGCCAAAAGATGGCGGCGCTCACCTCGCAGGGCATGGGCACCGACATTCGCGGCGCGCTCTACCAGCACATCAACAAGCTGAGCTATGCCGAACTCGACCGTTTTGGCACGCCGTCGCTCATCACGCGCATTACCAACGACGTCAACCAGGTGCAGCTCGCCGTGGCGCTGGGCGTGCGCATGCTCATCCGCTGGCCCTTCCTGGCGGCGGGCTCCATGGTCGCGGCCCTTGCCATCGACCTTAAGCTCGGCATCATCTTTTTGATTTGCACGCCCGCCATTGGCCTGGTGTTCTGGGTTGTCATGGCGCGCTGTATTCCGTACTACAAGCAGCTGCAGGCAAAGCTCGACCGCATCGCGCTTATCTGCCGCGAGGGCCTTTCGGGCGCCCGCGTGGTTCGCGCCTTTGTGCGCGAGGACCATGAGCGCGAGCGCTTTGCCCAAGCCGCCGATGACCAGGCCAATACTGCCATCGCGGTGGGTAAGCTCTCGTCGATTCTCAACCCCGTCACGTTTCTTGTGATGAACCTGGGCGTGTGCGCCATCCTGTGGGTGGGCGGCATCCAGGTCAACGTGGGCGAGCTTACGCAGGGTCAGGTCATGGCGTTCGTCAACTACATGACGCAGACCCTGACCTCCATCGTGTACGTTGCCAACCTAGTCGTGGTCTTTACCAAGGCGAGCGCCAGCGCGTCGCGTATCAACGAGGTGCTCAATTGTGAGCCGAGCATCACCGACGGGGGCAGCCAGCCGGTCGCGCTGCCCGAGCCGAATGATCTGGCGGGTGGCGCTGTTCCGGTCTCCGCGCTGAGCTTTGACCATGCGAGTTTTTCGTTTGGCGCAGGCGCCGCCAACGCCGTCAATGACGTGACCCTGGAGCTGCCGTTGGGCAAAACGCTCGGCATCATCGGCGGCACGGGTAGCGGCAAGTCCACGCTCGTCTCGCTTATCCCGCGCCTGTACGATGCGAGCGCTGGCAGCGTGAGCGTGATGGGCGCCGATGTGCGCGCCTGGCCGCTCGACCAGCTGCGCCATGTGGTCGCGACTGTCCCACAGCGTGCGTCGCTGGTGAGCGGCACCATCCGCAGTAACCTGACCTGGCGCGACGAGGCGGCGACTGACGAGGAGCTTTGGGCGGCGCTCGATATGGCGCAGGCCAGCGAATTCGTGCGCAACAAGCCCCAAGGCCTGGATGCCCCGGTCGAGGCGGGCGGCAAGAACTTTAGCGGTGGCCAGCGCCAGCGCCTGACCATCGCGCGCGCCTTAGTGGGCTCGCCGCAGATTCTGATCATGGATGACTCCGCCTCGGCGCTCGACTTTAAGACCGACGCGGCGCTTCGCCACGCCATTCGCGAGCGCAGCGGTCGCGCCGCCGCCGAGGGCGGGCTGCCACTGACAACCGTCATCGTGAGCCAGCGTGTTTCGACCGCGCGCGACGCCGATATGATCTGCGTGCTCGACCACGGCTCGGTTGCGGGCTTGGGCACGCACGACGAGCTGTATGCGACCTGCCAGCTCTACCGCGAGATTTGCCAGTCGCAGCTTCGCCGTGAGGAGCTCGAGTGCCAGCAGGGGAGCGCGACGCCCGAGCCCGCTCCAAGCTCCGCGCCCGCCCCAGTCGCCTCCGCATCCGCCTGCGCAAAGGAGGGCTGCTAAATGAATCCGTACACTTCTTCCGGTTCGGTCGTCACGATGACGGCCAACGTGTCCGGTAACGATAGCCTTAACGACCTGGGCGACGGCCCGCGCCAGCCCGGCGATCCCGAGCGCTATCCCGTGGGTGCGGTGACCCGCCGCCTGCTGGGCTATGTTCGTCCGCATCGCATTTCGTTTACGGCGTCGTTTGTGAGCGCCGCCATCTCGGTGATTTTGCAACTCTATACGCCCATCCTCATCGGCGAGGGCATCGACCTCATCGTTGCCGCCGGGCAGGTGGACTTTGACGCGCTGCTGCCGCTCGTTACCAAACTCGCGATTGTCGTGGTGGGCGCGGCGGCTTTCCAGTGGCTGCAGGGCTACTGCGTCAACCGCCTGTCCTACGAGACGGTGCGTGACATGCGCGTGGAGGCGAGCGACAAGCTCAGCCGCATGCCGCTCAGCTTTATCGACAGCCACGCCCACGGCGACCTTATGAGCCGTGTGGTCAACGACGTCGACCAAGTGGGCGACGGTCTGCTGCAGGGCTTTACCCAGCTTTTCACCGGTGTCATCACCATCGTTGGCACGCTCGCGTTTATGCTCTCCATTAACCTGACCATGACGCTCGTGGTGGTGCTCGTCACGCCGCTTTCCATTTTTGCAGCCGGCGCCATCGCCAAGCTTTCCAACAAGAGTTTTACGGCCCAGCAGCGTATTCAGGGTCAACTGGGCGGTCATATCGAGGAGTATGTGGGTGAGCAAAAGCTCGTGGACGCCTTCGCCTACGGCCCGCACGCTCAGCAGCGCTTCGATGCCCTTAACGCCGAGCTCTATACGGCAGGTGAGCGCGCGCAGTTTATGGGCTCGCTTTCCAATCCCGGTACGCGCTTTATCAACAACATCATCTATGCCGTGGTTGCTGTGATCGGCTGCGTGGGCGTGATCACGGGCGTGCCTGCGGCGCTCACGGTGGGCGGCGTGCAGATCTTCCTGTCCTACGCCAACCAGTACACCAAGCCGTTCAACGAGGTTACCAACGTTATTACGCAGATTCAGACCGCGTACGCCTCGGCGCGCCGCATGTTTGCGCTGCTCGATGCCCGCGAGCAGGAGCCTGATGCGGCGGATGCCGTTGAACTTGCCGCCCCGCAGGGTGAGGTGACCTTTGAACACGTGGACTTTAGCTATGTGCCCGACCGCAAGCTGCTGCAGGATATCTGCATCGAGGCTAAACCCGGCATGCGCTTTGCCCTGGTCGGTCCTACGGGCTGTGGCAAGACAACGCTCATCAATTTGCTGCTGCGGTTCTACGATATCGACGCCGGTCGCATCATGGTCGATGGCCGGTCTTCACGTGACTACACGCGCGCAAGCCTGCGCCGCGCCTTTGGCATGGTGCTGCAGGACACCTGGCTGTTCGAGGGCACGGTGGCCGAAAACATTGCCTACGGTTGCCCCGATGCCACGCGCGAGCAGGTTATCGAGGCCGCCAAGCGCGCGCATGCGCACAAGTTTATCGTGCAGCTGCCGGGCGGCTACGATACGGTAATCGGCGAGGACGGCGGCACGTTTAGCCAGGGCCAAAAGCAGCTGCTGTGCATCGCGCGCGTCATGCTCACCGACCCGGCGATCTTGCTGCTGGACGAGGCGACCTCGAGCATCGATACCCGCACCGAGCTGCAGGTTCAGGCGGCATTCGACGAGCTCATGGCAGGTCGCACAAGCTTTGTCGTGGCGCACCGCCTGAGCACCATCCGCAACGCCGACTGCATTCTGGTGATGCGCGACGGCGAGATTATCGAGCGCGGCACGCACGACGAGTTGCTAGCGGCAGGCGGCTTCTACGCCGAGCTCTACCGCAGCCAGTTTGCCCAGTGAGCAAGCCCGTGGGGCAAATTAATCAATCGACAGACGGTGGTTTACATCTGTCACGTTAGTACTAAGATATTCATCTAATAAATTGCATTAATGGCTCGAGTTTCGGGGGAAACGAGGCAACGTGACTATGACATGCTCTATGGTGGTCAACAGCAAGAGCGGTAATACCAGGATGGTTTCGGGGGCGATCAAGCGCGCCCTGCAGGCTGCGGGCGTTGAGTTTGTCCACGCCGCCGCGTTGAGCGATGATGCAGATCCGGAGCAGGTCGCGCACGAGGCAGAGGGTGCCTGCGCTGCCGATACGGTGCTCGTTGGTTTTTGGTGCGACAATGGCGCCTGCACGCCCTCGGTGGCGGCGCTGCTTTCCGCCCTACATGGCAAGCGCGTCTTTTTGTTTGGCACCTGCGGCTTCGGTGCCGACCAGAGCTATTTTCAGCAGATTATCGACCGCGTGTCGTCCAATTTGGCCGAGGATGCCGAGCTTGCGGGCTGGGCGATGTGCCAGGGCAAGATGGGCCCCGCGGTCAAGCAGCGCTACGAGGCCATGCTCGAGCAAGATCCCGATAACGCCCGATTTAAGATGCTGCTCGACAACTGGGTTGCCGCGAAGGACCATCCCACCAAGGAGGATCTGGACAACATGGCGGCGGCGGCCAAGAAGGCCGTGCTGGGCGAGTAACTTCGCTGTTCGCGGTCCTTCGTGCAAAACAATACAAATGTGAAAGCCTCGAAATCCTCGAGGCTTTTTTTCTTGACACTCGTGGGCGCAACCGTGGCAAGCGTTCGCTGGATGTATTCAGAGTGGGACACGGTTTCCGGATGCAAAAAAGGCCACATGACGTGGCCTTCAATTTATATATGTTGCGGGTGCCCCCATGACAAGCCGCGTTTCAACACCGAGGCGTCTGCCCGGCGACGCGGAATGTAAGGTTCATCGCGAGTTCCGCACGAGCCGGAGAGCACTTAATGTGCTCTCCGTGCGAGCAGGACTGTCCGAGCAGGGAACCTTACATTCCGCGCCGCCGGGCAGACGAACCAGTTAAGACGCGCCGCTACTTGATCTTGGTCGTGCCCGGTGCCAGGTTGGGGTCGGTCTCGTTGGCCTCGGTCTGGAAGTGCTCGGTGTAGACGTTCTTGCCGTCGCGGAACATTTCGTAGTACTGCATCTTGGCGTAATCCTCACGCGCCTTGGTGGCGGCTGCGGCTGCGGCGTCGTCACCGGTGACGTTGGAGGAGAGCGCCCAGCGCAGGCTGGCGTCCTCGTAGCCCACCGAGTTGATGGCGGGCAGCGACTCGCGCAGCGTCATGTGCGCCTTCTGGTAGTCGGTCAGCGGGGCGCCGATCAGCTGCATAAGCTGCGTGGACAGGTAGTTGGTGGACAGGTCGTCGACCTCGCTCGTCTGGTCGCAGCCGGCAACGTCGTAGTTGGCCCAGATGATGTAGTCGGTCTGCCACAGACGCTCCTGATGCGTGGCGTCGTCCTCGCCGGTAAACCACTTATCGTTGAACTTGGACGGGAAGAACGGCTGGTGGTCGCCCCAGAACACCACGACCACCTTACGGTCGAGCTTGCTCAAGGCGTTGAGGAAGTAACGCAGCGCTTGGTCGGACTGCTCGATGCACGAGACATACTCGTCGACATCGGAGAGCGTGCCGTCCTCGACGGTCTTGGCGTCCAGGTCGGTCGTGTCGATGTTCAGGTGCATCTGCTTGTCGACCGGCAGCAGACCCGTGTCGTAGCCCGAGTGGTTCTGCATGGTCACATCGAAGATAAACTGCGGATCGGCGTTCTGGTCGAGCAGCTCAAGAATCTTGTCGTAGGTTGCCTGGTCGGTCACCATGCCGCGCAGGGTATCGGCGCCTTGGAAATCGTTGATGGACAGGAACTGGTCAAAGCCAAAGTCCTTGTAGACGTTCTCGCGGTTCCAGTTGGTCGCGTGGTTGGGGTGCATGGCCGTGGTGGAATAGCCGAGCGATTTGAACTGCTCTGCCAGATTCCCGGTCGTTTCCATGTTGTAGATGGTGTAGGGGTACACGCCCGAGCCCAGGTTGGCCATGGAGTTGCCGGTCATAAACTCAAACTCGGTATTGGCCGTGCCGCCGCCGTAGGCGCTCACGTAGAGCTTTCCGCGGCTGAGGCAGTTGGACAGGTTCTTAAAGTACTGCGGACCTTCGTAGCCGGCGCGCATGTTCTGGTAGATCGACAAATCCGAGAACGTCTCGTTCATGATAGCGATGACCGTGGGCTTCTCGCTGTCGAACTGCTCCTTTGCGGCGGCGCGCTCGTCGCTCTTGGCCGCGTCGGATTTGTCGTAGGCCTTGGCGTACTTTTTGAGCGTGGCCTTGGCGTCATCGACAGAATAGTCGGCGGGTTTGGGCGGCTTGATGGACTGTGCCGCGCTAATAAAGGCAGGCAGATAGCCCTCGCGCCAGTAGCTCTCGAGCGGACGCCAGGTGTAGACGGTGATGCCGAGGGTGTTGTAGTAGTCGATGAGCGTGACATGCGCGGTCACGCCGCCCAGGCACAGCACCGCCACGAGCAGGTTGGTGAGCAACATGCGCTTGGCGTTGGCGGCGCCCTTCTGACGGTGCGGCGCGACCAGGCCGGCGTACTCGCACAGCAGCATGGCGATGGCGGTAAAGCCCATAGACAGCACGCAGAACAGCGAGATGGAGAAGGTGTAGCCGTTGCCGGCGACTGCGGCGGCGGTGGAGATGGCCGAAAGGTCGCCCGGCTGGATGGGCATGGATTTAAACGTGATGACAAAGAACTCGGCAATGCCTAGGACAAAGAGGACAAAGGCCAGGACCGCGGGAGCTGCGCCGTGGCGCTGGAATAGGAAGAACAAGCCGACCATGAGCGTGGTGATGATGGCCCACTCGAGCAGGATGCACAGGGGGTAGACCCAGGTAAAGTCGTGGTTGGACGATACCTCCATGCCCAGCAGCGCAAAGACGCCGGCGAGCAGTAGGCACAAGACGGCGGCGACGAGCGGTTTGCCTACAAAGGCGCCGCGCAGGCGGGCGAGCTTGCCGGTGGGGGCGGGGGCGTCGGGCTCGGCGAACGCAAAGACGCGCGGGGCGATGCGGTCGCGGGCGATGCTGGCCCAGGCGCATCCGGTAAGGATGGCATTGGTCAGGATGAGCATCACAAAGGTGAGCGGCTCGTTTTGGGCGACGAGGCCCACGGCGCCCCAAATAGTCAAAAAGAGCTGGAACAGGCCGAAGGCGACGCTCCACCCAAGAGCGCCTTTGGCAACGGTGCCCGACTGTGCGCGAATGGCCTTGGCCTCGCGCAAGACAAGGTAGACGGTCGCCGCAAGACCGACGAGCGAGATGGCGGCAGCGAACATGCTGAGACTCCTCACAAACTTAAAACCTACGAAAACGGGGGTTTACCCGATTGTTACCAAGATATGCGCTGCAATTGGTGGCTGCGCACAACAACCAGCCATATTAACGCGCACGTGTGGCGGTGTGGCGCAATGTAGTGGCGACCTGCGCGATAATGGACGGGAATTACACGGAAACGTAAAGGCTTCTTAAAGAAATGGCGAGGGTAGGGCGATGAGCGAGCAGGTTTGCAAGGCGGACATGGGCGGCGACGGAGCGGCGGTCGATACGTGCGGCTATCCGGTCGAGACTACGGGCAACGCGGTGTTGGACATTTTGGAGCACCGTTCGTCCACGCGCGCTTTTGCGCGCGATGACAGCGATCGTCCCGTAGCGGTGACCGACGAGCAGCGGGCGGCGATCTTGCATGCGGCGAGTCGCGCGCCGTCGGCAGGCGCCATGATGATGTATTCCATCGTGAGCATTCGCGAGCAGGCTACGCTGGACCGTCTGGCCGACCTGTGCGATCACCAGCCCATGATCGCCAAGGCGCCCTGGGCACTCATATTTGTGGTCGATTATGCCAAGTGGATCGATCTGTTTGAGCACGCGGGTTGCTTTGAGCCCGAGTTTGTCGAGCGCACGGGCAAGGCACCTCGCCGCGCGCCGGGTTTGGGCGACTTTGCCATCGCGGCGCAGGATGCCGTGATCGCTGCGCAAAACGCCGTGGTTGCCGCCGAGGCCCTGGGGCTGGGGAGCTGCTATATCGGCGATGTCGTCGAGAACGCCGAGGAAGTCGCCGCGCTGCTGGACTTGCCTCCCTATACCATGCCGCTGTCGATGCTCATCATCGGCACGCCCCGCAAGGAGCGCCCGGCGATCGCGCATCCCGTGGTGAACCTGGTGCATGAGGAGCGTTATTGTCGCGCCGACGCCGCGACCTTGGATGCGCAGGTGGCCGAGATGGACGCGATGTTTCGCCCGCACGCCCGCGAGGTGGGCGAGCGCGTCGTCGATATCTACACCCGTAAGCACACGAGTCCCTTTATGGCCGAGATGAGCCGCTCTATGGAGTGGTGGTTCAAAAACTGGCTCGGAAAATGACGAATGTGACAAAGGGGGCATCCCTTTGTCACATTCCATATCGCCGCGGTGGCCTAAAGGCCGCATAAATGTTTATCTAGCTGGGAAAACGGTGCCATTAAAATATGGGCTGATTACATATAATCCCGTCGAACGTTAAAATTGGGAGGAAACCGGCTTATGGAACAAAAGGCAAAGGAAGTAGCCTCGCACGCTGCGATTCCTGTGAGCATCTCGGCGATGCTCGTCACGCTGGGCGTGGTGTATGGCGATATCGGCACCAGCCCCATGTATGTAACCAAGGCGCTCGTTGCCGGCAACGGCGGCATCGGAAGCGTCACGCAGGAGTTCGTGCTCGGCGCGCTCTCCCTTGTCGTGTGGACGGTCACGCTGCTGACGACCGTCAAGTACGTGCTGATCTCGCTGCGCGCCGACAACCACGGCGAGGGCGGCATCTTTGCCCTGTACAGCCTGGTCAAGCGCTGCGGCAAGTGGCTCATCATCCCCGCCATGCTGGGCGGCGCGGCGCTCCTCGCCGACGGCATCCTGACGCCTGCCGTTACCGTCACCACGGCCATCGAGGGCCTGCGCACCATCCCGGCGGTCCATGCCGTGCTCGGTGACGACCAGGGTCGTGTCGTCGCCATCACGCTTGCCATCATCATCGCGCTCTTCTTGGTGCAGCGCATCGGCACGGCCAAGATCGGTCACGCCTTCGGCCCCATCATGACGCTGTGGTTTTTGTTCCTGGGCGGCACGGGCCTGTTCTTTGTCTGCCAGTATCCCGCGGTGCTGCTGTGCCTCAACCCGTTGCGTGGCATCGCTTTTCTGCTGAGCCCCAACAACCATGCGGGCATCATGATTTTGGGCAGCTGCTTCCTCGCTACCACCGGTGCCGAGGCGCTCTATTCCGACATGGGCCATGTGGGCCGCGGCAACATCTATGCCACCTGGCCGTTCGTTAAGTGCTGCCTGCTGCTGTCCTACATGGGCCAGGGCGCGTGGCTTATCAACAACGCCGGCAACCCGGAGCTCATGGGTATCGCCGACCTCAACCCCTTCTACCAGATGCTCGCCCCGGGTCTGCGCCCCTTTGCCGTCGGCCTTTCCACCGTCGCGGCCATCATCGCCTCGCAGGCGCTCATCACCGGCGCATTCTCGCTGGTGTCCGAGGCCAGCCGCCTGGACCTCATGCCGCATATGCAGGTCTTCTATCCTGCCGAGACCAAGGGCCAGCTCTACATCCCCATGGTCAACAACGTCATGCTCGTGGGCTGTGTCGTCGTGGTGCTGCTGTTCCAGAACTCGGCGCACATGGAGGCCGCGTACGGCCTGGCCATTACCCTGACCATGATGTGCACGACAATGCTGCTCTTCTTCTATCTGCACGTGGAGCGCAATCTCAAGGTCGCGCCGTGGATCTTTGCCGCCTTCTTCCTCATGCTCGAAGGCTTCTTCTTTGTGAGCTCGCTCACCAAGTTCTTCCACGGCGGCTATTTCACCATCCTTATGGCCGCGCTCATCATGGGCATCATGGTGTGCTGGTACAACGGCACGGCGGTTGAGCAGCGCCAGTTTACGCTGCTGCCGCTGCGCAGCTATCTGCCGCAGCTCAAGCGCCTGCGCGACGACGATCGCTACGAGCTCGTGAGCGACAACATCGTGTACCTGACCAAGGACACCAACACCGACTATATCGACCGCGATATCGTCTACTCCATCTTGGATAAGCACCCCAAGCGCGCTCGCGCCTGGTGGTTCGTGAATGTCGAGACCATGGACGAACCGCATACCTTTGCCTACTCGGTCGAGACGTTTGGCACCGACTACGTGTTCCGCGTGCATCTGTACCTGGGCTATAAGATCAACCAGCGCGTCAATGCCTACCTGCGCCAGGTTGTTCAGGACCTGGCTGCCAGCGGCGAGCTGCCGGCGCAGACGCACGACTACTCGGTCTACAAGGATCCGGGCAACATCGGTACGTTTAAGTTCGTCATGATCCGCAAGCTGCTGGCGCCCGAAAGCGACGTGGAGCCCAGCGAGCGTACGGCCATCACGCTCAAGTACATCATCCGCCGTGCTGCCGGCACGCCTGCGCGCTGGTACGGCCTGGAGAACTCCAACGTGAGCTTTGAGTACGTGCCGCTGTTCACCAAGTTTAAGGCCGTGAGCAAGATGCAGCGCCTGGCTCCCGACGAGCGTCCGTAGTCGACGTCTGCTGTTTGTCTAGCGACCGCAGGCTGCAAAGGCTATACACTTGAAACCACCACAAGGAGGCCACCACCGCAAAGGTGCCAGTCCCCTTTGTGGTGGTTTTTGTTTTTGAGAGAGGGGCGGGGCGCTGATGGACGTCCGTGCGGACGGCGATATTGCCGAGAACTTTTGGTGGCGGCGTACAACGCTGACGCGTCGCAGTCCTCTGTATGACGCCTGCGTATCGGCGGGGCTGCTAGCCGCGGCGACGATTGTGGGCGCGCTGCTCGACCATCCGGGGCTCGCGCCGAGCATCATGATCGTCTATGTGTTCGCCGTGCAGCTGTGCGCTTTCTTTACCTGGAGCCGCCTGTACTGCCTGCTGAGCTCGGCTGCCGCCGTGGCGCTCTACAACTTCTTGTTTGTCGACCCGCGCTACGCGCTGTCGTTTATCGACCGCGTCTATCCCGGCATGTTCTTTATCATGTTTGCGGTCTCGCTCGTATCGAGCTCGATCGCGCTGGCCCTGCGCCGCGCCTTGGCGCAGGCTGCCGCCAGCGACCGTCGCACGCAGATGGTGCTCGAGACCAACCGTATGCTGCAGCGGTGTGGCGATCAGCAACAGATTGTGCACGCTATGGCAACGCAGCTGGCGCGTCTTTCGGACTGTCCGGTCGTGTGGTATAGCGCCGATGCCGATAACGATGACCTGCTGCCGCGCACGACGTACACGGCCGTGGGCGATGCCGCGCCGGTACACCAGCTGGCGCCGCAGATGCCGCCGCGGCTCTCGGCGTCCGCCTATGTGGGAACGCCGCTCGATGCCACCTATGGCGCCTCGGCGTTCTACGGCATATACCTGACCGTGCGCTCGGGCGACACCATGGTGCGCGCGGGCGATCCCGCCTCGGTGGTGGGGGTGTTCGCCATTGTCGCCGAGCCCGATGCGCTGACGCCCGAGGAGCGGACGCTTGCCGATGCCATCGTGAGCGAAGGCGAGCTGGCGCTCGATCGCGCCCGCGCCATGGAGGCTCGCGAGGAAGCGGCGGTGCTCGCCAAAAACGAACAGCTGCGTGCCAACCTGCTGCGCTCCATCTCGCACGACCTGCGCACGCCGCTTACCAGTATTTCGGGTAATGCCGATGTGCTGCTCGACCAGGGCTCGACCGGCACGGCCGTGCTCGACGACCAGACACGCCGCGGCATGCTCCTATCCATTCGCTCGGACGCGCAATGGCTCAACGCCACTGTCGAGAATCTGCTCGCCATCACCAAGCTCGAGGGCGGCGGCATGCACCTGTCGACCACGCTCGAGCTCATGGACGATATCGTCGAGGAGGCGCTGCGTCATGTAAATCCGGCTGTGCGCGAGCATGACCTTAAGGTAGTGGCGTGCGATGAGCCGGCGCTCGTCAACGTCGACGCGCGCCTGATGGTGCAGCTGGTGGTCAATCTGGTGAACAACGCCATCGCCTATACGCCTGCGGGCTCGCATATCGTAATCTCGATTGGCGTCCATGATGGATGCGTGGCGTGCTCGGTTGCTGATGATGGCCCGGGCATTGCGCCCGAGGACCGCGAGCGAATCTTTGAGTCGTTCTACACCGCCAACCATGGCCTGGCCGACAGCTGCCGCAGTGTGGGCTTGGGGCTTTCGCTCTGCCGCTCCATTGCGCTGGCACATGGCGGTAGCATAGAGGTTACCGCGGCGGACCCTCACGGTTCGGTCTTTACGATTGAGCTTCCCGCCGCCGACGTTTCGTTTGATAAGGAGTAGCGCTGTGCCGAACTCTGCCGTGAAACCGCTCATCTTGGTCGTTGAGGACGATCCCGCCGTCCGCAACCTTATCGTCGCCGCGCTCGAGGCGCACGGTTTGCGCCATATGGCTGTGGAGACCGCCCACGCCGCCATCGCCGCCGCTTCGTCGCAGGCGCCGAGCATTGTGCTGCTCGATCTGGGCCTGCCCGATATGGACGGCGTCAAGGTGGTGGAGTCGGTGCGCGCGTGGTCGGGCATGCCGATCATCGTGGTTTCGGCGCGCAGCGAGGACGCGGACAAGATCCGAGCGCTCGATGCCGGCGCCGATGACTACCTGACTAAGCCGTTTTCGGTCGAGGAGCTGCTCGCGCGCATTCGCACGACGCTCAGGCGCCTTTCGTATGCGCAAACGGGCGGCGTTGCCTCCGAGGGCTCGTTCGATACCGGTGAGCTGCATATCAATTTTGATGCCGGCATCGCCACGATGGATGGCGAGGAGCTGCATCTGACGCCGATTGAGTACAAGCTTTTGTGCTTGCTGGCGCACAACGCCGACAAGGTGCTGACGCACCAGTTTATCTTGCACGAGATTTGGGGCACGGCGACCAAGAGCGACCTGGCGAGCCTGCGTGTCTTTATGGGCACGTTGCGTAAGAAGATCGAGTCCGACCCCGCGCATCCGCGTTACATCCAAACCCATGTAGGCATTGGCTACCGCCTGGTCACCCAAGGCTAGATCGCCAACCACCATCCCAATATGAGTTGCGGTGAAATACGGTCTAAATTTGCCTAATTCCAGGCAAAACAGTCCGTATTCCACCGCAACTTTGTTATCTGCCCTTAGGCTTGCTGGCGTAGAACTTCTTCTTTTTGGGCTTGCCGGCGGGGGAGGGTTTGCCGGCAAAGTTGGACTTGCCGTTGCCGGCCTGCGCGTGCGCGGGCGCTGCCGCGCGAGGCTTGCGGGCCTCGGGGTTGCGCAGTTCCTCGACGCGCTCGGCAATTTCCTCGGCGCTAAAGCCGACCTCGGCCATGGCGTCCTCGATGGGCAGGCGGCGCACGATATAGCAATGGTGCACCTTCTGGTTGCGTGCGAAGTCCTCGGGGATGGTCTGCGCCGTTATGTCCTGTAGCACCACGCCCGCGCGTGCGAGCTTGCGTGTCTCGGGGCGGAAGCCTCGCAGGTTGCAGCTAAAGATGGCATGGCCGCCCTGTGCGAGCAGGCGCGATACGCCGGCCAACAGCTCAACATGGTCGCGCTGGACATCCCAGGTGCGGCGGCCCATCTTGGACGAGTTCGAGAACGTGGGCGGATCGACAAAAATCAGGTCCCAGCGGTTGCGCGTCTGGCGCTGGTCGCGAATCCAGGCGAGCACGTCGTCGCGCACAAAGTGGTGTTGCGATCCCACAAAGCCGTTCTGGCGCATGTTGCGCTCGGCCCAGTCCAGGTAGGTGTTGGAGAGGTCGACCGTCACGGTTTCCTCGACGCCGCCGTCTGCCGCATAGCAGGTGGCGGTGCCGGTATAGGCGAACAGGTTGAGGAAGCGGCGTGCCTGCTTGGCGTGCTCGCGCACCAGATCGCGCGTGACGCGGTGGTCCAAGAAGATGCCCACGTCCAGGTAGTCGTCAAAGTTGACGGCAAAGGTAAGACCGCCTTCCTCGATGAGCGGCAGGCGGCGGCGCGCGATGTTGGCGCGCTCGCCCGAGCCGCCCTTGCCGGCGCCCTGCTTGCCGTACTGCGAGCCACCGCGCGAACGCATGCGGGCCTTGGCGTGCACATGCTCGGCCGGAACATCCAGGATGCGCGGCGCGATGGCCAAGATATCGAGCATGCGGGCCTGGGCCAGCGCCGGGTCGATGGTCTTGGGTGCGGCGTACTCGGCGATGACGAGCCAGCGGCCCGGCGTCTGCGGGCAGCCCTCGTACAGGTCGATGGCGGCGGAGTAGTCGGGCAGGTCGGCATCGTAGACGCGGTAGCAGCTCACGCCTTCGCGCTTTGCCCACTTGCGACGCAGGCGGGCGTTTTTGCGCAGGCGGTTGGCGAATTGCTCGGACTCGGGAATGAGCACGGGCAGCGGCTTGCCGTCGCCCAGGTCGAGCATGGCGGCAGGCTCGGGCATGGGGGCGTTGGCAGCTTCGTCCACGGCGTCTGCGGTCTGCTCCTCGGCATCTGCGCCGGTCGCAGCTTCAAATGCCGCGGCGGCGTGGTCGAGCGAGGGCCAAACCTCAATAGTTGCCTCTTCGTTATTGGGCATGACAGCTATGGAGCGCGCGGGCTCGGCATGGAGCGCGCGGGCCATAAGGCCATCGCGGGTGAGCGCGGCGACCGGCGCCGAGGCAAGCTCGGGCGCGCGGCGCAGCTCGCCGACCAGCGTCATGGCGTCGTGCATGAGCGAAAGCGGAGTTTCGGTGGTGTCTGCGACCACGGCGGCGCCGGCGACAGCGCCCGCATGGTCCAGCACGGTGGCGGGCTTGGCGGCGCAAAATTCGACAAAGCGCTTGTAACCGGCGCACTTGGCCATGCGCTCGGCGGTCTTGCGGGCGGCAGGGTCAATGTCCACGGCGACGATGCGTGCCTGGCGCTCGCGCGCTGCCGCCTCGCGCTCTCGTGCCTCGGCAAGCAACTGCTCCCATAGGGCGGCATCGTGCAGCTGCCAGCCCTCAAAGCCCCAGCGCTCGCGTGCGGCGCCCGGGGCGCGGTCGGTCAGGATGTTCACGGCCTCCAGCAGCAGGCCACCGCCGGCGCACGAGGCGTCGATCAGCGTAGGTAGGGCCTCGTTTTCGTAGTCGTCGGCCGTCAGCTCGCGCTCGCACAGTGCGGTCCAGCCGACCTGTGCCAGCACCAGGGCGGCGTAGTCGGGGCGCAACACGTGCGCGCCCTCGCCGGCACGGGTCGCTGCGGGCGGCAGGCGTTTGAACAGCGGGTCGCCCGAAAGGTCCAGGCTGATGCTCGCGCGGCGCTGACGCAGCGAAAGCAGCAGGTGGACGTCGGGGTCGGCGGCGTCGACGTCGGCGCGGCGACCCGTGGCCTCGGCCAGGCGGTCGCACAGCGCGTCCTTGGCGCGCAGAGCCGAGAAACGCGTGTTGCGCAGCTGCTCGGTCACGCCGCGGGCGGTGATGGCGATGGTGGCGCCGGGGCGAACAATGCTCTCCCAGGCGATGTCGTAAACACCGTCGTACAACGCATCGGCATCCTGCGCCTCAAAGCGCCCAAGCACTACAAACACGCGGCTCGCCAGGCGCGACCACAGACAGGCGCGGTAGCCTTCTTCGAGCTCGCCCTCAAACGTAGCGCGGCCCTTCAGGCGGCGGACATGCGAAAGCCCGAGGCGTTTAAGCTCATCGGCGAGTGCGGACTCAAAGCCCTCGGGGCAGCTTGCGTAAAATTCCATGGGTGACCTCTCTGGTTGCGTCGCTCCATTATATGATGGATGCTTCGTTTGCCCTTATCCTCGAAAGGAACCCATATGATTGATGCGTGCTCCTTGATTCCCATTTTCATTGCAACAGCCTCAGGACTCGGGGCCTCGCACAGGCTCCCGCCGCCTTACAGAACTGAAAGCTGGGCGTAGGGCAAATCCATGGCACGTGACCTGCGATTGCTCGACCATAGATGGAGTAATCGAGGCTAAGGGAGGACATCATGCGCAAGGCAAACGAGAGCTGGTTCTGGCACGCGAACGACATGGCGGTGGCGGGCGACATGAACCCCGTGGTCCGCGTCCTGTGGGTCGCGCTCATCGTAGGCATCGGCGTCGCGACGATGGCCACGCTCTGGATCGTCACGAGGTAGCGCGCCACGAACGGATGACGAGGCACGCGGCGCATGCCTCGCTGGCGGAACCCTAGCCTCGCTGCTGGACAATCTGTTCGATGAGCTTCGCGACGGAGTCCTCGGCCGCGTCCCCGATCAGGTGATGGGCTGCGGCCTTCGCCTCCGGCATCGCGCCCGCGACTGCGTAGGAGTTCGGCACCTTTTCGAGGAGCGTCACGTCGTTTTCCGAGTCTCCGATAAAAGCAATCTCGTCCAGCGTGACCCCAAGGCTGCCGAGAAGCGCGTCGAGTCCGTTTACCTTGCTCCAGCCAGCCGGAACAACATCGAGGAAGAATGGGACGGGCGAGGGGAAATCAAGCTCTGGGCAGGCTTCCTTGCATCGACTCCGAACGACTTCCGTCGGGGCGGAGCTGACGTTGACGAAGATACCGGCGGTGATGACGTCACGGTTCGTGGGCACGTCTCCGAGCGCCATGTCTCTTCCGGAGTCCTTAACGACTTCCAGGGCGAATTCGTCGCCAGGCTCGACGGCGCAGAGGAACTGCTCGCAGCGTTTGCCTGTCTCATCGACATCGGCGACTAGCCAGAGTGACGTCCCCGCGTAGGGGCGTACGGCGCTATCGAGCTTGACGAGGGCCTCCGTCGAGAGCGTCTTTTTGAACACGAGTTCGCCGCTGGAGAAGACCTTCTTTCCGTTGGCCATGATGCCGGTCGAGAAACAGCGCGCGTCGCCGTCAAAGGCATCGGCCAGGTCGGCGTAGTCGCGGCCGCTTGCGGGGCCGAACGCGATGCCCGCATCAAGCGCCGAAAGAATCGCGCTGTGCGTGCGCTCCGATACGACCCTTGAGCCAAACGGCAGCAGGGTCCCGTCCATGTCTGCGAGGATGAGCTTTATCAAGGGGTCCTCCCGTTTCGGTCTGGGCGTCGGTGCGCCGGCGTGCGTCGTCCTAGCTGTATTGCCTGTCTCCCAAGAGATTCTTCGAGATGATCCTGTTAAGCTCTACCGGGTCATCCCAGCAAGAGGTCAGGAAGAGGAACAGCAGCTCGATGACGAAGTTGATCGAGCTGTGCGAGAAGGCGACCTCGGTTCCGGTGATGGCCTGATCTCGCGAGATGGCTCGGATGATATACGTGGCACGCTTCGCGAGCGGCGTATCTGGGTTGTCTGTGATCATGATGATGGGGGTGTTCGAATCCTCGGCAGAGTCGAATATGTTGACGAGGCGCTTCGAGTATCCGGACGTCGAAATGACGAGCAGGATGTCATTCTCCTTGAGGCTGGTTGCGGCGGAGACCATGGCATCGGTGGTACTGGGGCAAAACGCCCTGACTCCAACCTGTGAGAGCTTGAACGCCGCGTTTACGCCCATGCTAATCGAGTTGCCGACGCCCGCAATCAGGACGAGGTTGGCGTTGTGGAGCAGATTGACGACTGCCGAAAAGTCATCGGAGTCAATGAGCGAGGCGGTTTGGGAGAGCTCCTTGACCTTGTGAGACAGGACGTACTTAATGGAGCCCTCGACGTCGTCCAGAGTAACCTTGCCGCCCGTGGCCTTTTCCTCGCCGGAGGCCCTGCTGATGGATATGCCGAGCGCCAGACGCATGTCCGAATAGGTTCGGTAGTCAAGCGTCCTTGCGAACCTCGAAACAGACGCCGGTGACGTACCGGTTTCTGCGGCGAGTTCGCGGACGGTCATCGTTGCGACGTCCGACGGGTGGTCGAGCACATACGTTGCGATTGCCTTCTCCGAGGGGGATAGGCTGCTCATGACCGCGCAGATGTGGCTGAGCACATCCCCTGTCTTATCCATGGTTACTCCTTGGCCCTAGTTTGCTTTGTATCTTAGGTCAAGAGAGGTGAAAATAAAGCAAAATGTTTCATAAGCGGTGAAATAGCGTTTCACCGCTGATTTCCTACTGTTCACGGTAAATCGGTGCTTCCCCGGCACAATCTCATCTTGAGCTGCTATCTTATGAGCCGTGAAACAACGGCACAAAAACGATGAAACAACAGAACATTGTTCCAACGCCTCACAACTTCGTTTCACGCTAGATGGCGAATCACTTCGAAGCCCAGACAGGCACCCGGCGAGCAAGAAGGGAGAAGCACGATGCACAACGCCAGGACAAACGCAAGCATGACTTCGCTGTTCTTCGCGAACGTCCTCTACTGGGTCTGCGCGGGCGTGTACTCGCCGTTCCTCTCCGCTCACTACACGAGCCTCGGCCTCAGCGCAGCCCAGACCGGCATCCTCCTCGCGGCGACCCCGGTGTGTGCGCTCGCCATCCAGCCGCTCTGGTCGACGATCGCCGACAAGCTCGGGCGCCGCCGCGCGGTCATCGTGATCCTCTGCCTTGCGGCGGCGGTACTCGCTCCGCTGTATTACCTGGCGTCGACGTTCGTCCCGGTCCTTCTCGTAACCTTTGCGTTCTCGGCGTTTTTCTCGGGGCTCCTGCCCCTGAGCGACTCCCTCGTCATCGAGCTCGCGGATCGCTCTGGCCTGGACTTTTCTCGCATTCGCATGGGTGGCACTATGGGCTATGCCATCGTCGTCCTGATCGTCGGTCGGCTGCTCGACATGGCTCCTCAAATCCAGTTCGCGGTGGTCTCTGCCGCGCTGGTGGTCTTCGCGGCTCACATGTGGCGCCTCCCCGAGGCGGGAATTCGCGCCAATGCCGCGGACGATCCCAAGGTCTCCCACGGAAAGGGCCTCCTCTCGCTGTTCACCAGCAATGAGATCGCCTTCGTCTTGGTCTTCGCCTTCATCAGTTCGGCCGCGATTGGCTTCATCGGGGCGTTCTTGGGCCGCTACGCGGTCGAGCTTGGCGAGGGTCAGAACCTCGTGGGCGTCCTGAGTGCGGTCTCCGCAGCGAGCGAGATTCCCATCCTGCTCGTTTCCTCCAAGCTGGTCAGGCGCTTCGGCGAGATGAACCTCCTGATCTTTTCCTGCTTCATGGCGGCGCTCAGGCTCGTGCTTGTGGGCACCGGCATCGTCCCGGTCATGGTCTGCGGCCAGCTGCTGCAGAGCGTGAGTTACATGACCGTCTACTACTCCTGCGTTACCTACATTGCCAACCACACTTACGAGGATTGTCGCGCTCGAGGTCAGAGCGCCTTCGCGATGGTCCAGAGCGGTCTGTCCGTCGTGGTTGCGAACCTGTTTGGCGGTTGGGCGTGCGACGCGCTCGGCACGCACACGGGTTTTCTGGCCTTCGCCCTCGCTTCAACGATTGCTGCGGTCGTTGCTCTTGTGGCGTACGTACTCTGGCGTCGAAGCGCAGCGCCACAGCCTGAGGGCCAGTCGGCCGCATAGGCTCCACCGCGTTTTGCAAGCGCCTGCCTGCCTCGCGCTTCTCTTCGTGTTCAACCAGCTGACGAGCTGAGAACTGTCCAATCCAATGGTTATCCAAGTGAAAGGAAGACAAAGATGTCTCTCATCAAGGTCAACGAGCTTCTTCAACATGCGACCGAGCACCACTATGGCGTGCCCGCGATCAACGTCATCAACACGGAGACCATCCGTTATGCGATCCAGGCCGCCGAGGATGAGCACATGCCTATCATCATCCAGTACTGGCCCGGCTTCGAGGACCACTGTGCCCTCGACATCATCGCCTTCGCAGCCCGCTATTACGCCGAGCGCGCGAGCGTGCCCGTCGCCGTCCACCAGGATCACTCCGCTGGTTACGAGATCGCCGTCAAGGGCGTCAAGGCCGGTTTCCCCTCCGTCATGGTCGACGGCTCCTCGCTTCCCTATGAGGAGAACTTCCAGCTCACGAAGGACGTCGTCCAGGTCGCCAAGATCTTCGACGTTGACATCGAGGCCGAGCTCGGCCACGTCGGCAACGGCTCCGACGCCAACGACTTCGTGAACAGCGACCACTATACCGACCCGAACCTCGCCGAGGAGTTCGTCGAGGGCACCGGCTGTGGTTCGCTCGCCATCGCCGTCGGCAACGCCCACGGTCCCTACGTCAAGGTCCCGAACCTCGACATGGAGCGCATCAAGGCCTGCAGGGAGGCCGTCAGCGTTCCCCTCGTCATGCACGGATGCTCCGACATCCCCGACGAGCAGCTCCAGGAGGCCGTGAACCTCGGCATGAGCAAGTTCAACATCGCCACGGAGTACTTCCGCTCCATGTACCGCGCCTTCGAGAAGGACATCAACTCCGGCAAGAACGACGGCAACGGCGTTGGCCTCCTGATGGACGCCGCCCCCGACATGCGCGCGTTCGTCGCAAGCAAGATCCAGCTTCTGAACCCCAACCACTATTCGCTCTAGGAGAGACTCGATGAAGAAAGTTCTTGTCGCGTCGCACGGTCACCTCGCAAGCGGAATCAGGAGCTCGATCGAGATCCTGACCGGTATGGCGGACATGGTGGAAGCAGTTGACTGCTACGTGGACGACTCCGATTTCACCCCTCGCATCCAGGCCTTTATTGACTCGGTGGGCCCTGAGGACGAGGCCATCATCTTCACCGACATCTACGGTGGCTCCGTCTTCCAGAAGGTCGTCCTCATGGAGCCGGAGAAGCGCGGGATCGTCCATGTTACCGGTATGAACCTCGGCCTCGTGATCGAGGCGCTCCTCGGCGCTGAGCCGGTCACGGCAGATTCGATCAAGCAGAGCGTCGAGCTGGCGAGGGCGACGATGCAGGTTGTCGAGCCTCCGAGCAAGGCCGCGGACAACGAGGGGTCCGACGGAGACTTCTTCGATTAGAGAGCACTAATAAGTAAGGAGAGGAAACAATGATTGTTCAGGTTCGAGTCGATGACCGTCTGATTCACGGGCAGGTCGCCCTGGTGTGGACCAAGGAGCTCAACACCACCAGGATCATCGTCGCCAACAAGCACGCCGTGGAGAGCGATGCCCTTCGCATGACGCTTTCCATGGGTACGCCGGCGGGCCAGAAGCTCCTCGTCAAGGATGTTCCGGATGCTTGCCGCATCGCGAACGATCCGCGTGCGGACTCCATGCGCATCTTCGCGCTCACCAACTGCGTGCGTGACGTGCTTGAGCTCGTTAAAGGCGCACCGGGCAAGATCGAGGGCGTGAACGTTGCCAATGTCGGCCGCTTCGACAAGTCCGATCCGGATAGCAAGGTCGCCCTCAACTCCACGATCATGCTCAACCCGGATGAGCTCGAGGCCGCGAAGGAGCTTTGCGAGCAGGGTATTCCGGTTTTCCATCAGCTTATCCCGTCCAATCCCAAGACTCCTCTCAAGAGTCTGATCGAGGCGGCGGAGAAATAAGGGGATTTGGCCAGGCGGTCAAATGAAATGAGAGAAAGGAAGTCAAATGATTGGGTTAGCAGTAATGGCCTGGTTGACCGTGCTGATTTGCTACGGCGGCAACTGGGTTCTCGGTCAGTGTATGATCGAGCGTCCTCTCGTGGTCGGCCTCGTTGCGGGCCTTCTGATGGGCGACGTCAAGACCGGTGTCATCATCGGTGCCTCTCTCGAGGCAATCTTCATGGGCGCGGTTAACATCGGTGGCGCCATCTCCGCCGAGCCCGTTACCGCGACCGCCCTCGCCGTCGCCTTCACCGTTGGCGCCGGCATCGACCAAGGCGCCGCCATCACGCTGGCCGTTCCCGTTGGCGTCGTCACCGCGTTCCTCTCGATCTTCATGAACAACGTGTTCCTCGCGTTCTTCGCCGCCACCTTTGACAAGATGGCCGCCGAGGGCAACGAGAAGGGCCTCGCGCTTCAGCACTTCGTTCTCTGGTTCGTTAAGTACGCCGCCTTTGGCCTCATCGCCTTCCTCGGCGTTTACCTTGGCGCTGAGCCCGTTGCCGCTATCGTCAACCAGATTCCGGCCAATGTCATGAGCGGCCTCAACGCCGTGGGCGCCCTCCTGCCCGCCGTTGGTATGGCGCTCCTGCTCCAGATGCTGTGGAGCACCGAGCTCAGCATCTACTTCTTCCTGGGCTTCACGCTCTACCAGTACCTCGGCCTCCCGATGATCGCCATCGCGGTTCTCGGCGTCATCATCGCGGTTGCCTCCGCCCTCCGCGACAAGGAGATTTTCGATCTCACCAAGAAGGGCTTGGCCACCCAGGCCGTTTCCAACGACTCTGTAACCAGCGACGAGGAGGATTTCTTCGCATGAGCAACCTGACCAAGAATGTGAGCCCTGAAGACAAGAAGATGCTCAACAGCATTTTCCTGCGCTCTTTCTCCGTGTTCGCCTCCTGCGCTGGCGGTTCCGTCAAGGCTGGCGCCGACGGCTGGCTGTACTCCGTCCAGCCCGCGCTTAACCGCTACTACGCCGATGACCCCGAGGCCCGTGCCGAAGCCATGAAGCGTCACACGACTTGGTACAACATTACCCAGAACGTCGGCACGTTCGCCATGGGCCTCGTCGCCTCCATGGAGAGGGAGAACTCGCAGCACGAAGACTTCGACACCGAGTCCATCGACGGCATCAAGGTTTCCCTGATGGGCCCGATGTCCGGCATCGGTGACGCAATCTTCTGGGGCGTCCTGCGCGTCATCGCCGCCGGCATTGGCATCAACCTCGCCATGAGCGGCTCGCCCCTCGGCGCGATCATGTTCCTGCTGATCTACAACATCCCGTCGATCCTCTGCCGATACTTCATGACCTACCTCGGCTTCAGCATGGGCACCAACTTCATTTCCGAGATGTACGAGGGTGGTCTCATGAAGCTCATCACCAAGGCGACCTCCACGGTTGGCCTCGTGATGATCGGTGCCATGACTGCGGCGAACGTCCAATTCAACACGATCCTGTCCATTCCGGTTCAGGACTCTGACCCCGTCATGATCCAGACCTACCTCGACTCGATCTTCAAGGGCATCGTGCCCCTGGGGCTTACGCTCGTCGTCCTCTGGCTCCTGCGCAAGAAGAACGTGAACGTCAACATCATCCTGGTTGGCATCATGATTCTGGCGCTCGTCCTCGGCCTCGTGGGCATCGTGTAAGGCGGCTTTCGGATCATTAGAAGCTTGTTCAAGGCAATTCCCGGCGGCACGCGATCGAGGACATTCGACGCGTGCCGCCCCATTAGAAGGAGAGAACATGCGCTACACGCACCTCAAGAACTCCGACGTCGACGTCTCCCAGCTCGCTGTGGGCACCTGGGCGATCGGCGGCGACTCCTTTGGTGAGAACGATGACGCCGCTAGCATGTCCGCCATCCGCACCATGCTCGATCACGGCGTCAACCTCATCGACACCGCGCCGTGCTATGGCAACGGCACGTCCGAGAAGGTCGTCGGCAACGCGCTCAGGGGCGTCGACAGAGAGAGCTACCTGCTCTCGACCAAGGTTGGCCTAATCACCAGCGCCGCCGGCTATGACCGCGACTCTTCGTTCAAGAACATCATGAGGGAGGTCGAGAGCTCGCTGCGCAACCTCCGCACCGACTACATCGACTTCTACTTCGTGCACTGGCCCGACGCCAAGACCCCGTTCTCCGAGACGATGTGCGCCCTCCAGCTCCTCAAGGAGCAAGGCAAGATTCGCCACATCGGCGTCTCCAACTTCACGACCGAGATGATCGAGGAGTGCGAGAAGGTCGCTCAGATCGACGTCCAGCAGCCGCCCTACTCTATGGTTGACCGCTCCTCCGAGGACCTCATCAAGTGGGGCTACGAGCGTGGCATCGACTCCTTCACCTATGGCTCCCTTGGTGCGGGCATCCTGTCGGGCAAGTTCCGCGAGCTGCCGAAGTTCGAGGAGGGCGATGTTCGCGGCGGCTTCTACGACTACTTCCAGGAGCCCAAGTTCTCGCGCGTCCAGGAGCTGCTCAAGGTCATGGACGAGATCGCCGGGGCTCATGACAAGCCCGTGGCACAGGTCGCCGTGAACTGGAGCACCCAGAAGGAGTACGTGGGCACCGCGCTCGTTGGCGTGCGCACGGACGCCCATGCGATTCAGAACTGCGAGACGTTCGAGTGGGAGCTTTCCGCCGATGAGATGGCCAAGCTTGACGCCAAGCTTGACGAGCTGAAGATCGGCTAGCCATGGGCACCGAGGAGAGGAAGTACCCCACTTCCGAGCTTGAAGTGCTTGAGCGTGGAGCTAGGGAGGTCATCGAGCCCAACGGGCTGAAGCTCCTACTGAAGCCCGTGCCGGGAGATGAGCGCGAGCACGTGCTCGATCCGCGCGTCTATGCGCGCGCCCATGCGAAGCTCGCCGCCGGTCCGGCGCCGGCGGGGCCGGTGGACGTGATCGCGTGGCGTTCCGCTCCCAACAAGGAGACCCATGTCGTGAGGGGCGTGGGCGTTGCCAAGAAGACCGTCGTCATGAATTTTGGCGACAGGGGCATTCCCCTGCACGTCTTCACGCCCGAGAGCCACGAGAACGGTTCTGCCGCGCTCGTGTTCATCCATGGCGGCGGCTTTATGGTTGGCAACATCGGCCAGTACGAGAACTGCCTGCGCGACATCGCGGAGCGAACGGGCTGTGTTGCGGTCTACCCCGAGTACCGCCTGTCTCCCGAAACGATGTTTCCCGGTGGCGTCGAGGACTGCATGAAGACGCTCGGCTGGCTTGTCGAGCATGCGGATGAGCTGGGTGTTGACGCGACGCGGATCGCCGTGGCTGGCGACTCCGCGGGCGGAAGCCTGACCAACGCCGTCGTCCTCGACGGGTCCCATGTGGACAGGATCAAGCTCGTGGCCGAGCTGTATCCGCTCGTCGACGGCGGCCCCGTTCCGGAGGAATGGTCCTATGACCTCTATGAGATTGTGAACGACCAGAGGATCGAGGCTTTGAGCAGGGTGGATCGCATTCGCAATGCCAATGATGACCTGCCGCTGATGTATACCAACGGCAATGCGGAGGAGATGCTCGACCCGAGGGTGTCTGCCCTGTTCGCGGAGGACGTGAGCGCGTTCCCCCGCACGGTCATCATCTCTTCCGAGTATGACTACCTGCGCTATCAGGATGAGCTGTTCGCGAAGAGGCTGCAGGATGCGGGCGTTGATGTCACCGCGATTCGCTATCGCGGCTGCGACCACGGCTTCTTCGAGATGTACGGCGTGATGCCTCAGGCTGAGGACGTCTGCCGCGTCATCTCCGAGGAGCTTGCGAAGATCTAGAGGTTCGTCGCGGTGGCCTCCTGGACGAGTGACGGTCCGGCGGGATGCTAGGTGCGTCCCGCCGGACCTTTGCGTTGGCGGGCGCGTGTGGGGTTTGCCTCGGCGGTGCCGGATTGACTGGGAGACGCGTTTACCGCCGAGCTTCCAAGCGAGCCCAGCAAGCAAATCGCGAGCTGAGCCCCAAGGGCATTGACAAGGGTGCGGGCGTGACACGAGCGCTGGCGTATCTGGGCCGCGAGGGAAATGCGCGCACCTTTGGCTTTGGCGATTCGGGCAACGACCTGGGCATGCTCGCCGCCGTCGAGACGGCTGTTGCCATGGGCAACGCCATGCCCGAGGTCAAGGCGGTCGCCGACTACGTGACCGACGACGTCGCGAACGACGGCACCGTCACAGCGATGCAGCATTTTGGGTTGATTTAATAAATGGCCGGGTCGCCCGTAGTGGGGGCGACCCGGCCATTTGAGCTATTTTGCAATATAGAGCTTGGGATGACTGCGACTGCTCTCGATCGCCGCCGTCATGATGCCCTCGTTGTCTCCATCAACGATGATGCCGTCGAGGTCATCGATCTGCGCGGACTGATAAAAACTGGTCTTGTTGAACTTTCCCTGGTCAACCATCATGTAGCCCTGGTTTGAGTTGGTAAGGTACATATGCTTGATCATGGCCGAGAAGTCGTGCTCGACGGTAAAACCGTGGTCGGGGTGGAATCCGTCAGCACTGACAAACGCCTTGTCGGCATGTAGTTTGCTCATGCAGTCGAGCGTCAGTGCGCCCGCGAGATAGAGGTGGCCCTTGCGCACGGAGCCGCCCAGCAGCACTACCGAAGCATTGGGGAGATTGAAGCTGGCGTAGTTCGCGATTGCAAGATCGCCGGTGATAATGGTGATCTCACGCTTGTCCATAAGGGCCTTAGCGAAGTAAAAGCCTGTGGTGCCGATATCAATTACCAGAACATCGCCATCATCAACAAGAGTTGCTGCGGTTGCGGCGATGGCCTCCTTGGCCTCGACTTGGACATTGATGCGCTCCTCGGGATACGAGATTGCGTTGGAGCGAGAAAGCGATACCGCTCCGCCGCGTACGCGACGCAGCTTGCCTTCGGATTCCAACGAGATGAGGTCGTGTCGTGCGGTGACTTCCGAAACCGAAAAACGGCGAACGATGTCGGATACCGAGATATTTGGCTTTTCGGCCAGCCAATTCATGATAAATCGCTGACGCTCGGCCGGTGAAAGGTCTGAAGTAGATGCCATATGCCGCTCCTTTTGAACAAAAGGTAAAAAGATGCGCCTTTCGTAATCGAAATATAACGTATCGATATGAAAAGAACAAGGCAAATTCGAATGAATCAAAGAACGGAATGGCATGTCATAAATGCATGCGTAGCAGATAGTTCGCACGTAAACGGGCTATAAAGAGTCTCATTCTGAAGGTGCCGCCCAAAAGAAGTACGTTCACGTCCGATATTCGACCGTTCACGGAAAGTTGACAATTGAGCTTTCGATAGCTTTTGAAATGGTTTATAAAAGAATACCGAAAAGCTTTTGAAACAAAGAAGAAGGCTTTCGATAGCAATAGTGTTAGATGAGAAAGGACCGAACATGGCGATCAAGGTGTTTGCCGACGGCGCTAACCTCGAGGGTATGCTTGACATGCATGACAATGGCAGCGTTCAGGGCTTCACGACCAATCCTTCCCTTATGAAGGCCGGCGGCGTGACCGACTACCGCGCTTTTGCCAAGACGGTTCTTGAGCACATTACTGATGTGTCGGTCTCTTTTGAGGTATTCGCCGACGACGAGGCAGGTATGGAAGCCGAGGCTCGCGAGATCGCAACCTGGGCAGACAACGTCTACGTTAAGATTCCGGCGCTCAACACCAAGGGTGAGTCCACTGCCGCGCTGGTCAAGCGCCTTTCTGCCGACGGCATCAAGGTGAATGTCACCACTATCTTCACGCCCGAGCAGGTCGACGAGTTTGTCGATGCCGTCTCTGCTGAGACCCCCTCTATTCTGTCCATCTTTGCCGGTCGCATTGCCGATACCGGCGTCGATCCGCTGCCCCTCATGGCGGAGTCCGTAAAGAAGGCTGCCGTTAAGCCTGCTGCCGAGGTTCTCTGGGCGTCTACGCGCGAGGTCCTCAATATCTTCCAGGCGGAGTCCGTTGGATGCCAGATCATTACGGTCCCCAATGCCCTTCTTGCCAAACGCAAGAATTTCGGGAAAGATTTGCTTGAGTACTCGCTTGATACGGTCAAGGGCTTTGCCCGCGACATTCAGGCGCTTGGTTTTCACATTCTGCCCGAGGAGTAGGGGACGAGTATGCTGACCGATCTTCTTAAGCCCGAGCTTGTTGCCTGCCACGTCGAGGCCTCCGACTGGGAGGAAGCGATCAGGGCATGCGGTAAGTTGCTCGTAGACGCTGGCAAATGCGACCAGAGCTATGTTGACGCCATGATTTCATCGGTTCACAAATTCGGCCCCTATATGGTCTTGGAAGAGGGCATCGCCATGCCCCACGCTCAGGCAGATGGCAATGTGAGTGAAGCGGGGATCTGTATCGTCACGCTTGACCCTGCCATTGCGTTTGGACACGAGGATTTCGATCCGGTTCACGTGCTCGTGGGTATTTGCGCACCCGACCCCAAGGCTCATCTTGGCTGCTTGGCGGAGCTTTCGCAGATGTTCGAGGACGAGGACTGCGTTGCCAAGCTCAGCGCATGCGATACGCCCGAGCAGGTTTTGGAGACCATGCGTTCATTCTTTTAGGCCTTAATGGCACGGCGATGCGTCGCCGCTTTTGGATAGACGGAAAACCGTCACGTGTAGGAGAGGAAGGTTGCCATGCATATCATCACCGTATGCGGAAACGGCATCGGGTCCAGCCTGATGCTCGCCGGCAAAGTCGAGGAGCTTTGCGAGGAGGAGGGCATCAAGGCCGACGTTGAGTCTATGGACCTGAACGGTGCTTCTTCCGCAAATCCGGATCTGTTCATCACCGTTAAGGAACTCGCCCCCGAGCTCCACGGCAACGTTGTGATCGTTCGCAGCTATGTGAACAAGAAGAAGATCCGCGAAGACGCCCTCGAGGCAATCAAGGCGGCCGCCGCTAACGCCTAAAGCGGCACAAAAAAGGGCGGTTCCCTGTGGAAGAGGGAAACGCGCCCACGTTAGAGAGAAAGGAAGCGCAGATGCAAGCCATCCTTCCCATACTTGAGTTTATCCAATCGATTCTGACCAAGCCAGCGTGGATTATGGGTCTATTTGCCTTTGTGGGCCTTGTCGCGCTTAAGCGCCCTGCCCACAAGGTGATGACGGGCACCCTGAAGCCCATTCTTGGTTACATCATGCTGTCCGCCGGCGCCGCTGTTGTTCAGGAGAACCTTGCTCCGCTGGGTACCTTCATCGAGACCGGTTTCCACATCACCGGCGTCGTGCCCAACAACGAGGTCGTCGTTTCGATGGCTCAGAGCGTCCTCGGCGTTCAGACCATGATGATCCTGATTCTCGGCTATGTCGTGAACATTATCATTGCCCGCTTTACCAAGTTTAAGTACATCTTCCTGACGGGCCATCACAGCATGTTTATGGCCTGCCTGCTGTCTGCCGTTCTGCAGGCATCTGGCTTCCAGGATGTCCAGCTTGTCATCGTGGGCGGCATGTTCCTGGGCCTCGTGAGCGCTATGCTTCCCGCCGTTGGTCAGCGTTTCACCGAGAAGGTTACCGATGGCGATGAAATCGCCATGGGCCACTTCGGTTCACTCGCCTATTACATCTCCGCTGCAGTCGGTACGCTTTTTGCTAAGGACGCCGAGGAGAACAGCACCGAGAAGATCGAGGTTCCCGAGAAGTTCGCCTTCCTGCGCGACACTACCATCTCCACGGCTCTTACCATGGCCTTCTTCTACCTGGTTACCGCTTTCGCCGCTTACATCGCAGATCCTGCGGTCGTTACCAAGACCGCTGGCGGCGACAACGTGATTGTCTATGCCCTGACCTGTGCCCTGTCCTTCGCCGTTGGTGTCACCATCGTCTATAACGGCGTTCGTATGATCCTTGCCGACCTGGTCCCGGCTTTCCAGGGCATCTCCAACAAGCTGATCCCCGGTGCCATCCCCGCCGTCGACTGCGCTGTCTTCTTCCCCTATGCTCCCACCGCCGTTATCCTCGGCTTTGTCGCTTCCTTCATCGGTGGCGTGGTCGGTATGTTCATCGTGGGCGCTACCCTGGGCATCTTCATCATCCCGGGCATGGTTCCCCACTTCTTCTGCGGTGCTACCGCGGGCATCTACGGCAATGCTACCGGCGGTCGCAAGGGCGCAGCTCTTGGCGCTTTCGTCAACGGCCTGCTCATCACCTTTGCCCCGGCCCTGCTCCTGCCCGTTCTTGACGTCTTTGGCTTCAAGAACACTACGTTCGGCGACTTCGATTTCTCCGTCATTGGTATTACGCTTGGCCGCGCTGCCGAGGCCTTCGGTACCACCGGTGTCTACGCGATTCTCGCTGTCCTTCTGGTCGTTGCCTTCGTCCCCAACTTCATCCACACCAAGGGTGCTGTGATCAATCACGTTGAGGAAGAGTAATCCAGGCATACGTTAAGCCCTAATCGGGCGGAGCTCCGATAACCGGCTCCTACACGGAAGCGGTGACGTCTCAATCGAGGCGTCACCGCTTTTTGCTTTGGAGCGATTGTGAATATGAGCCGGCGAGGCGCTGCTTCTGTTCCGTGAACGGAATCAAACGCAATGATCGGCAAAACGTTTTGCCGCTGGGGCGTCGATATAAAAATGGTAAATCTGCAAAACCGTTCGCCGAGAAGATAAAAGACCGCAGTTCACGCCTTGATAAACGTAGGTAAAGTGTTTAGCAGTGCAACGCCCATGTGCAAGCGAAAGGAATCAGGCAGATGGCAATCAAGGTGTTCGCTGACGGTGCAAACCTCGAGGGCATGCTCGACATGTACGAGAACGGCAACGTTCAGGGTTTCACGACCAACCCGTCCCTTATGAAGAAGGGCGGCGTGACGGATTACCGCGCGTTTGCCAAGGAGGTCCTGGCCCACATCACCGATGTGTCCGTTTCGTTTGAGGTCTTTGCCGACGACGTCGAGACTATGGAGGTCGAGGCCCGCGAGATTGCTGCCTGGGCCGAGAACGTCTACGTCAAGATTCCGTGCGTGACTACCAAGGGCGAGTCCACCGCCGAGCTGGTGCGCAAGCTCTCCGCCGACGGCATCAAGGTCAACGTCACCACCATCTTTACGCCTGCGCAGGTCGACGAGATGGTCGAGGCCGTTGACGCCGAGACGCCGTCCATCATCTCGCTCTTTGCCGGCCGTATCGCCGACACCGGCGTTGACCCCATTCCGTTTATGACGGAGTCGGTCAAGAAGGCCGCCGCCAAGCCCAGCTGTGAGGTCCTGTGGGCGTCCACGCGCGAGCTCATCAACATTTACCAGGCGGAAGGATGCGGTTGCCAGATCATCACGGTGCCCAACAGTATCCTGGCCAAGCGCAAGAACATCGGACGTGACCCGTACGAGGTCTCGCTCGACACCGTGCGCGGCTTTGCCAAGGATATCGCCGCTTTGGGCTTCCATATCTTGCCGTAAGCAAGGGTACCCCCTGCGGCGACGTGCAAAATCGCGAATATTCAGCACGGTAAAGGCTTTTACCAGCTGGTTGAAGCACGGAACGGCCCCCGTTTTGGCTCTAATTGACGCTAAAACGGGGCCGTTTTTGCTTTTATGGCTCTCTGAGGCGCCGCGGGGCTATCGAGAGATGCTGAATATTCGCGATTTTGCACGTCGCCAAGAGGGGGAAGTCGGGCCCTACTCTGACCACTCGGACGTACTCTTACCCGAACCCGCTGCTTCATGGGACGGCATGTCATGCGTCTGAGCTGCGGTTTTCATGCAGCGGGTAGTCGGATTGCTGCTGAGTTGCTCGAACCTACTCGAACCCACTCTGTCCGAGCGGGGCCCAAGTGGCAAGGGGCTATTAGGGGACTGAAGAGCTATAGGGAGCTCGAGGAGATGGCATCGGCTCCCGAGCGCATGACTTCCCCCAGCATCCTGATTCCTCGGTCAAGCTCGATCTGCTTTTCGAAGTAGTCGGCGTGCTCAAGGAAGCGCTCGCGCAGGGCGCGCAGGCCTGCTGCCTTTTCCGACCTCGCGTCCGCATCGCTGACGATTCTATCGAAGCAGAGTACGAGTGCGGTGAAGTCGTGGGTGACGGGGAAGCGCTTTGTAAGGGCGACGAGCTCCTGGTCGATTCTGAGCTCCTCCCGCGCGGCCGTCGCGATGGAGCCGACGGGCTTCTGTAGGCGCTGCCCGATCGTGTTCAGAACGTTGCCGTTATGAGCGGCCGCGTTGCGCAGGGCCTTCACGGGGAACAGGAGCTGCTTGACGGATTCGGCCTCCTGGCTGCGTTCCCTCCTGAGGTCGTAGAAGTAGAACTTGTAAAGCGCGATGATTCCCCCGAAGGAGACGAGTTCCAGGTAGTTCCAGACGTACATGTCCTCGCGTCTGCCATACTTATTCGCGAGGTTCCGGGTGTAGTTCGAGTCTCCGAGGTACGAGACGCTGCGCTCAAGGTGCTCCGGGTCTATCCCCAAAGTCTGGTCCTCGGCGATGTGGAGCATCTCGAGGAAGAGCGTCGCTCGCTCGCTGCCGCCCACTCCATCTAGCCGGTCGGCGATGGCTTTCATCTTCTCGACGGCTGTTTCTGACCCGCTTGGATCGAACCGCTCCTCCAGCATCCTCTCCTTACGCACCCTCTCGTGGGCGAAGAGGAGGTCGAGGATCTCCTTCCCGTCGGCGCCGTCGTCCATCATCGTCCGGTTTAGATGGACCTTCATGTAGTGCTCGATGTCAAGCGTCATCGAGAGGATGTGCTCGCGGAGGTGGTGGTCGAGTCTGGTGAGCTCGGCGAGGTAGGCGAAGTCTAGGTTGACGTAGCGTCCGTAGCCCTCTGACGCGGAGCTACGATACGTTGAGAAGCACTTCGCAAACGCCTTGACCTTGAAAAAGAAGATTTTGTCGCGGAGGAACGCAACCGCATCCTCGGGGCTCATTATGTCGAAGCGGACGCCCCGCTCTGCGAGGTGGGCGACCTGTTGTTCTGCCAGGATGAGCGGGCGCTCCTTCATAGTCGAGCCTCCAAAACGAAAAATGCGGCTGTAGGTACAGGTACCCGCAGCCGCTAAAAGCACGAAGGCTTTTCACACTGCGGACAGTATACCCCACTTTGTCGAAGGGGCAAAGAGTGCGGGGAATTCCCGCGCTCTTTGCGACACTCGCCGCGAAGAGGGGGACGTTCGCTTTGGCGGTTTACTTCCCCTGCACCATGGTGAGCGAGATCTTCTTGCGGTCGCGATCGACCTTCTCGACCCACACCTTGATCGTGTCGCCGACGCGCACCACGTCGCTGGGGTGCTTGACGAAGCGGTTGGCCAGCTTGGAGATGTGCACGAGGCCGTCCTGGTGTACGCCCACGTCGACGAAGGCGCCAAAGTCCACGACGTTGCGCACCGTGCCCTTGAGCTCCATGCCGGGTTCCAGGTCGTTGATGGAAAGTGCCGAGCGGCTAAAGACCACCTCGGGCGCGTCGTCTCGCGGGTCGCGGCCGGGCTTCTTGAGCTCGTTGACAATGTCGATGAGCGTGAGGGTACCGCAGTCCAGGTCGCTTGCCAGCGTCGAGATGCTGCCCAGGCGGCGCTCGATGTCAGGCACGCCGCCGCGGCTGAGCTCGCTGGCCCCAACGCCAGCGCGCTCCAGGACGGCCGTGGCCACCTCGTAGCTCTCGGGGTGGACGCTTGTCGCGTCGAGCGGGTTCTTGCCGCCGCTGATGCGCAGGAAACCTGCGGCGTTAAGGTACGCCTTGGGTCCCAGCTTGGGGACCTTCTTGAGCTGGCGGCGATCGGTAAAGGCGCCGTTTTCCTCGCGGTAGGCCACGATGTTTTTGGCTACGCTTGGCGTAATGCCCGACACGTAGCCCAGCAGGCTTGCGCTCACGGTGTTGACGTCGACGCCCACACGGTTGACGACGTCTTCCACCACGTGGCCCAGGGTGCGCGAAAGCTCGGCCTGGTCAAGGTCGTGCTGGTACTGGCCAACGCCGATGGACTGGGGCGGAATCTTGACGAGCTCTGCCAGCGGGTCTTGCAGACGGCGGCCCAGGCTCATGGCGCCACGTACGGTGACGTCCAGGTCGGGATATTCCTGGCTGGCGAGCTCGGAGGCGGAGTACACCGACGCGCCGGCCTCGTTGACGATGGTGTAGCGAAGGCTGGGCGCCTGCTCGGAGATGAACTCCGAGACGACTTCCTCGGTCTCGCGGCTGGCGGTGCCGTTGCCGATGACGATGGTGTTGACGCCGTCCTTCTTGACGAGGCGGGCGAGCTCGCGCTTGGTGCCGGCGACGTCGTGGCGCGGCTTGGTGGGGTAGACCACGCCGTGGTCGAGTAGCTTGCCGGTCTCGTCCATGACGGCGACCTTGCAGCCGGTGCGGTAGCCCGGGTCGAGCGCGAGCACGCGGGCGCCGCGCACGGGGCGTGCCGAGAGCAGGCCCTCGAGGTTCTTGGCAAAGACGTTGATGGCCTCGGTCTGGGCGCGGACGGTGAGCTTGGCGCGGGCTTCGCGCTCAAGGGAGGGCGCCATGAGGCGCTTGTAGCCGTCGGCGATGGCGGCATCGAAGACGGGGGCGAAGACACCCTGGCGTCGGGGCCAACGGCTACCGAGGCGTGCCGTGGCGACGGCGCCGTCGACGTTGACGCGTACGCGGAGCTTGCCCTCGCGCTCGCCGCGGTCGATGGCAAGGATGCGGTGGTTGGGGATCTTGCGCACGGGTTCGTCGTAGTTGTAGTAGGGCTCGTAGGGGGTCTTCTCGGCGGGGTCGGTGGCCTCGACGACGATGTCGGCGGTGTTTTGCGTAAAGGCGCGCAGGTCGGCGACGTTCTCGGGGTCCTCGGCCACCGTCTCGGCCACGATGTCCGCCGCACCGGCGAGCGCCTTTTCGGGCGTGTCGAAGCCGGCCTGTTCGTTGACGTATGCCGCGGCGGCGTCGAGCGCGCTGCCCTTGGCCGAAGCCTGCATGATGATCATATTGGCGAGCGGCTCCAGGCCGGCCTCGCGGGCCTTCTGCGCACGGGTCATGCGCTTTTTGCGGTAGGGCTTGTAGAGGTCCTCGACACGCTGGAGCTGCGTGGCCTCGCGAATCTGCTGCTCGAGTTCGGGCGTGAGCTTGCCCTGGGCGTCGATGAGTAGAATGACGTCCTCTTTACGCTGCTCAAGATTGCGCAGGTAGGACAGGCGCTCGTCGAGTGCGCGCAGGGCGACGTCGTCCATGCCGCCCGTGGCTTCCTTGCGGTAGCGCGAGATAAAGGGGATGGTGTTGCCATCGTCGATAAGCTTGACGGCCGCCTCGACGTTGGCGGCCTTAAGGTTGAGCTCGCGGGCGAGCTGCGCGATAAGATCCATGGAACTCCTTGCGTTTATGGTGCATTTGCAGCACAGAGCTACCAAGGATACCACCCGTCCCAAAAGACTGTTTTGGGGCCGCGCCACAAAAACGGCCTATCTACTACGTTTTACCCGTAGGGGCTGACCATGCCTGGGTTTTCCGAAGATCGGCAACCCGTCTACCTGCGGTTTTTATTTCGCGAAATTCGGTATGGTTGAGGGTGATTGGTTAAACGTAGTAGATAGGCCCATTTCGTGGCGAACGAACCAAACTGAGGCGCAAAAAGGCCCCCCGCCTCAGAAAAATCGTCAGCGAAGTAGCAAAAAGCCCCGCGGGCAGGAGGCTGCTCGCGGGGCAAAGAAGAGGGGGCTTGTTGGTGGCGGACCGAGGGGCTCGCATGGGGTTTCTGCCGCGGCCGCTCTTAAGCCATTACAGCTCGACGAGCTGGCCGGTTTCGGCGGCCTCCTTGATAGCGTTGAGAAGCGTGAGCGTCTTGACGTTGTCGGCGGGGGTTACGACGGGCTCGACCTCGCGGCGGACGACCTTCACAAAGTGCTTGAGCTGCATCTTGTGCGGCAGCGCCGGGTCGACGGCCGGAATCTCCATCTGCAGCGGCTTGTGCCAGTTGGAGGCGCCGTCGTAGGAGAACTGATGCAGGCGGGGCAGCGAAAGGGCACCCAAGGTTCCGCCGATAAAGTAGGCGTCGGCGTCGAAGGGGCGGTACTGCGGATCCTCGCGAGCGGTTGCCTCCCAGTTCCAGGGGCTGGCGGTGGCGTCGGAGATGGTCATGCTTGCGAGCGCGCCATCGGCAAAACGGACGTTGACCACGGCGGAGTCCTCGGTCTCAAAACCGCGGGCGGCGCTGGACTGCATACCCTGGACGGCAACGGGCTCGCCCAGCAGATAGCGGAGCAGGTCGACGTCGTGAACCAGGTTAACCAGGATCGGGCCGGCACCCTTTTTGCGGCGCCACTCGACATCGAAGTACTCGTCGTTCTTATAGATCATGTAGTGGAAGCTCGACACGGTGAGCTTGCCCAGCTCGCCGGACTCGATGATCTCCTTGGCCTTGTTGACGAAGGGGTTGTGGCGACGGTGCTGACCCACGAGCACGGGCACGCCGGCGGTCTCGGCCTCGGCGGCGAAGGCCTGGGCATCCTCGAGGTCGTTGGAGATCGGCTTTTCGACCAGCGGTACGATGTTGCGCTTCACGGCCTCGCGGGCAACGCCCAGATGCAGGTCGTTGGGCGTGGCGATAATGACGGCCTCGGGCTTGACCTCGTCCATCATCTGGGCGGGATCGGTGAAGAACGGCACGCCGGCGGCCTCGGCCGTGGCGCGGGCGCCCTCAAAGGCGTCGGCGATGGCGACGAGCTCGGCCTCGGGCTCCTCGGTGACAAAGCGGATGTGGTTGCGGCCCATGGCGCCGGCGCCGATAACGGCAATGCGGACGGGGTTGAGCTCAGACATTTCGACTCCTTAATACTGGTGACCGGTGGAATGCGGCAAGAGAACGGCCCTTGCCGCGTCAAGCAAAACTAGGCGGACTTCTTCTTGCTGTCGGAGACCATCATGTAGACGGTGAGCACGACGGCGATGGCGGCGATCACGATGGCGCCGTAGAAGGACTGCTGGTAGGCGGCGCTGCCGGCCTCAGCGTGATACAGCACGGCAGTGATGGGCTGGCTGATCCAGGTAGAAGCGGCGTAGCCCAGGAACATGATGCCGTAGTTGACGCCGATGTTGCTGGTACCGAAGGCGCCACCGGTGAGCGGCGGGTAGATGACGAGCAGGGCGCCAAAGCTAAAGCCGAGCAGGGCGAGTGCCACAAAGAACATGCTCTGCGTAAAGCTTATCGACATGATGACGAGCGCGACGATGGTGACGACAAGGCTGATGAGCAGCGACTTGTAGGCGCCGAGCTTGTCGATGATCTGGCCAAAGGACAGACGGCCGACCAGGTTGGCGCAGGTGTTGACGGAGACCACCACACCGCCGAGGGCGACGGCCGCGGCGCTCGTGGGGTCGGCGAAGAGCTGGACGGCGGCGATGGAGGCAACCTTGCCCACGAGCAGGGTGCCGGCGGTGGCGGCAAAGGCGAAGGTGATGATGAGGACCCAGAAGCGCGGGGTCTTGACCATCTCGCCCGGGGTGAGGTCGCCGAAGGTGCCGGCGTGCGCGCCACCCTTGGGGGCCTCGAAGCCCTCGGGCAGCCAGCCGGCCTCGGGGGCCTTCAGGAACAGGGCGGAGGCGGCGATCATCACAAAGAAGATGACGCCGAGTGCCTTGAGGGCGCCAAAGATGCCGAGGCTCGGGATGAGCAGCGAGGCGAGCACCGGGGACAGCACGGCGGGGCCGGCGGTCGAAGCGGCCAGGGTGATGCCGGAGGCGAGGCCCTTCTTGTCGATGAACCACTTTTGACCGGTGGTGAGCGCGGGGTTGTAGCCCAGGCCGTTGCCGATGGCGGCGACGAGCGAGAACCACAGGTAGAACTGCCACGGCTCGGTGACGGTGCCGGACATGAACCAGCCCAGGCCGTAGCACACGGCGGCGGCGATCACGACGTTGCGGGGGCCGATCTTATCGGAGATGCGGCCGGCGAAAATACCCGTCACGGCCATGATGGTCTGAAAGACCGGGAAAGCCCAGGTGAGGGCGCTCGACCACTCGGGGTAGACGGCGAGCAGATTTTTGCTCACGACGGAATACAGCGCGATGGAGCTGATGAAGAACATGGTGACGCACGCGGCGGAAAGCACGGCGGCGCGACCCTTGTTGGAGTTGGTGGAAGCCATTGGACTCTTTCTAATCGATGCGGGGGAGGGGCGGGTGCGTCCGCGGGGCCTCCCTGGCAGGCTGGTTTACTGGTCGGTCGGTTTTGCGACGCCGGACTCGTCGGACCAAAGCTCGACGCCCTTGTTCTTGAGGTAGTTGTCGGCAAAGGCTCGACGGCCGCCGGGCTTGGCGGTGAGGTCGCCCATCATATTGGAGAAACCGCCGTCGACCTTGATGGCGTCGCCGGTGGTAAAGTCCGAGCGCTTGGACGCCAGGAACATGACGGCGTTGGCGATATCGCTGACCTCGCCGATGCGGCGCGTGGCGATGAGACGGCTGCGGCTCTTCTCGACCTCGGGGTCGGCGTAAAAGCTCGCCGACATGGGGGTCTTAACAAAGCAGGGCTCGACGCAATTGGAACGCACGCCGTAGGGACCCCACTCGGCAGCCAACATCTTCGACATCATGTTGACGCCCGCCTTGGTGGAGCTGTACACGCCCGAGAACGTCTCGGGGGAGTGGCTGGCAACGGTCGAGATGTGCACCAGGCGACCCTGACCAGCCTTGATCATCTCGCGACCAAAGCGCTGCGAGGTGATGAAGTAGCCGGTAAGGTTGACGTTGATGACGTCGTTCCAGTCACTCAACGGCAGGTCCTCCATGGCTGCGAAGCGCAGGATGCCGGCGGTGTTGACGAGGACGTCGACGCGGCCGAAGTCGGCGATGGTGGCGTCGACGGCGGCCTGAACCTCGCCCTCGTTGCAGGCGTTCATCTTGTAGCCCTCGGCATGGATACCAAACTCGGCGGCGAGGTCGGCGGCTGCGGCCTTGACCTTTTCCTCGTCTAGGTCGAGCAGGACGACGTTGGCGCCGTTGCGGGCGAACTCTCGGCAAATCTCGACGCCCATGCCGCCGAGTGCGCCGGTAACGGCGCATACATCGCCCTCGAGCTTAAGCCAATTGCTCATAGGAACTTCCCTTCTTGTGCCTCCCGGTGGGTCGCTCCCATTAATCGACCCACGTGGTTTTCGCTGGTTATCGTATGCTTTGGATTTGCGCAGGTGAATTGCATATTTGTTAGAATGGCGTAAACTAATGGTTTATAGCTTGCAAGAAGATTTGTTCTTAATTGAGTGTGTGACCTGCCAAAACGACCCCCTTTGGCAGCGCATGGCCATACCTCTGGAAACGGGAGATTGACGTGTACGATCGGCGACTCGAGGCCATAACGGCCGCCGCGGAGCTGGGAAGCTTCTCGCGTGCGGCGGCAAAACTGCGCGTGTCGACACCAGCGCTCGTCAAACAGGTGTCAGGATTCGAGGCCGAGTTTGGCATTACATTGTTCGAGCGCTCACATTCGGGCGTCAAGGTGACGCCGGCGGGCGCTTTGCTGGTGGACGATGCGCGATCGATTATGCGCCAGTCTGAGGATGCGTTGCGCCGCGCCCGACGCGCGGCGGGCGATGGCGGCGCCGTGCGCCTGGGCGTGTCGATGATGTGCCCGGGGCGCCAGACGCTGTCGATGTGGTCGAGTGTGCACGAGTTGGAGCCGTCGCTGCGCTTTGAGATTGTGCCGGTGAGTGACCTCTACGATGAGCGCGAGGCCGTCATGCGCAGTCTTGGTCGCGAAGTGGATGTGGTGCAGTCGAGTTTTTCGACCCCGCGCTGGGGCGACGCCTGCCAAAAGCTCCTTATCGTCAACGTACCGTTTTATATTGATGTGCCGCGCACGAGCCCGCTTGCGCGCAAGACGCGCATCACGGTTGCCGACCTGGAGGGCATGCGCCTGCGCGTGCTCCGTCACGGCAACGACGCTATGGACAGCCTGCGCATCGACCTGTTGGCCGACGGCGGTGTGGACGTGATCGACGTGGATAGCTTCGACTTTGCGCTCTTTAACGATGCGGAGGAAAAGGGTGACGCGGTGCTCACCTGCGGAGCGTGGTCGGGCGTGCACCCGGCCTTTGTGGGCGTGCCGTTTCTGTGCGGCCGCGAGGTGCCGGTCTTTCTGCACTACCCGCTCGAGCCCACCCTCCAAGTCCAAAAATTCGTCAACGCCATGGCCCAACTCCTCAACTAGCTCATTTAGGACGGGGCTTTTTAGCTGCATCGGGCATGGTCCCGGATAAGGGGTCGAATTATATCGGGGCCTGTTTATTCGGCAAGTAGCACCTGCAGGTAATCGCGCTTTCTGTGGAGGACGCGGTCGATATAGACCTTCTGGTGAAAACGGTAAAACGCGAGATGGTTGTCACAGACCACGAACCGGTAATCGGAGCGTAGGGGATAGATCGAGGAGAGTGGTGTACCAGACTCGGGGAAGCTGGAGAGCAGGTCTATCCGAGCGAGAATGCCCCCTACGATCCTATCAGCTGCTGCGGGATTGTCCTTTTCGACGGCAATGTAGTCCCAGATGTCGTCGAGATCTTGCAGAGCCAGCGGAGAGTAGACGACCTCGCAGCTATGCATGGTTTGCGGCCTTGCGGCGGAAGTGTGCGGCGACGTTGTCCGACGAGACCCATCCGCTCTCATCACCCGAGCTGCGCCCGCGCTCAAGCTCCGACATCAGCGTGCTGATGGCGCAAAACCGGTCGTAATCTTTCATGTCGAGCACCGCGTAGCAACCGTGCCCGTTTTTGGTCAGGAACACCGGGGAGCCCTCGTGGACATCGGAGAGCACCTCGTTGTAATTGCGCAAATCGGAAACAGGTTTAATGGCGGGCATGTAAGGCTCCAATCGATGTACGGGAACTTACGATAAATTATACGAATAATATGCAGCACCTGCCAGTCAAAACACCCACATAAAACGAGCCCTAGTCCCCTGGTAAAAAAGAAGACCCACAACGGATGCGTGAGAAAATAGCCACAGAAAGCCCGCTTTCCCTATGAAAACTGCCATGTTTTCTTACCTTTTCCCTATGAAAACTGCCAAAACCCACAGGGGCGCGTGCGGTTCCCGTCGAGGTGAAGTCGGGGACCAACCTTAAGGCGAAGAGCCTGGCGGCGAGTATTAAGCGATTTGGTTATGATTTGGCCATTCGTTTTTCGGCGGGTAAGCCATCTCGGGACGGTGCAATCATCGACTTGCCCCTCTACGCGGTGGAATCGCTCCCAAAGCTGCGCCCCATAGGCTGCATCAAGTTTGAGGCTCTCGGTCCATCATGGTAGAGTTGTCCGCGCGTGAATTTCGGCACACTGCGCGCTATCTGCGCTTTTACCATTTGGAGAGTGAGCTTGTGAATGCTTCTGTTGCCAAGAAGGTCAGCCAGGCGGTGCGCCTTCTCATGATGGCGCTCACGGCAGTTCTCATCTTCTTCTTCATCAATGTTATGCTGCTCGTCTCCGACATCCAGGGCACGGCGCGCGTGGTCAACTACGCCGGTCTGGTGCGCGGCACCACGCAGCGAATCGTTAAGCTCGAGGACGCAGGCCAGCCACAAGACGACCTGCTCAAGGCCGTTGATTCATACATTAATGGTTTGCGCTACGGAAGCGACGACCTCAATCTCGTCCGTCTGGATGACGATGAGTATCAGGCAAAGATGACCGAACTCGCGGGCTATTTTGACGAGCTTCGAACCGAGATTGCCCGCGTGCGCGAAGTCGGCTACGAGAACACCGACATCATCGCCATGAGCGAGGAGTTCTTTGGTATTTGTGACGACGCCACGAGGCTCGCTGAGGACTACTCCCAGGAGAAGGCTACGGCGCTCAACTATCTCGAGGGCTTGGTGATCATCGACATCGTGGGCTTGGTGGCGACCTTTGCGGTCGAACTTGTTCGCGCGGTGCGCACTGCCGCACTCAATCGCGAGCTGCAGAGCAAAGTTTATCTCGACGAAGCTACGGGACTGCCCAACAAGAACAAGTGCGAGGAAATCTTGGGCCAGGAGCATCCCGTTTCCGCTGAAGCGCCCGTTGCGCTGTGTGTCTTCGATCTTAACAATCTGCATACGGTCAATAACCGCTTTGGCCACGAGAAGGGTGACGAATACATCCGTTCTTTTGCCCATCAGCTGGGGCGCGTGGCGTCCGAGACCTGCTTTGTGGGCCGCGACGGCGGCGATGAGTTTATCGCGGTGCTGTGGGATGCCGATCGAGCCGCCGTGGAGTCCTGTCTCGCTTGGATTCGCGTGAATGTGAACGAGTATTCTGAGGCTCACCCTGACATGCCTATCAGCTATGCAGTGGGTTATGCGCTTTCTAGTGATTATGATGAACCGCCTACGATGCGCGAGCTCTTTTCCCAGGCCGACAAAAACATGTACATCGACAAGAACCGCGTAAAGAAAGCCGAGGCAGCTGGGCCGCAACGCGAGGACCGCTGAGCCCACAAAACGAGGCCCTGGCCAAACGGCCAGGGCCTCACTAACTTTCATTCCGCTCCAAACGACGGACTGATTGCGCGCAGGAGGGTGCCCCGGGGTCGGCGGGGTATTTCCTCCGCGCGCAGTTTCGCAGTGCAGCGAGAATGTTTGAGCACGGAGGAATTACCCCGCCGACCCCGGGGCACCCTCCGTCAGTAACTGGTCCTACTCGAGCTCAAACGCACCCGTGTACAGCTGGTAGTAATACCCGCGCTTGGCGATCAGCTCGTCGTGGTTGCCGCGCTCGATGATGCGGCCGTGATCCAGACAGATGATCGCGTCGGAGTTGCGCACGGTGGACAAGCGGTGCGCGATGACAAACGTCGTGCGGCCCTCCATGAGCTTGTCCATGCCCGCCTGCACGATGGCCTCGGTGCGGGTGTCGATGGAACTCGTTGCTTCGTCCAGAATCATTGCCGGCGGATCGGCGACGGCGGCGCGCGCGATTGAAATCAGCTGGCGCTGGCCCTGCGACAGCTGGGCGCCGTTGCCGGTGAGCATGGTGTCATAGCCGTCGGGTAGGCGGGTGATAAAGTCGTCCGCGCCCGCGAGCTTTGCCGCCGCGATGCACTCCTCGTCGGTGGCGTCTAGGTTGCCGTAGCGGATGTTATCCATCACGGTGCCGGTGAACAGGTTCACGTCCTGCAGCACGACGCCCAGGCTTCGGCGCAGGTCGGCCTTGCGGATCTTGTTGACGTTGATGCCGTCGTAGCGGATCTTGCCGTCGGCGATGTCGTAGAAGCGGTTGATGAGGTTGGTGATGGTCGTCTTGCCGGCACCGGTTGCGCCGACAAACGCGACCTTCTGGCCCGGCTTGGCAAACACAGACACGCCGTGCAGCACCTCGTGGTCGGGCGTGTAACCAAAGTCCACGTTGTTCATAACCAGATCGCCGCGCAGCGGCACGTACTCGATCTCGCCGGTTGCGCGGTGCGGATGTTTCCATGCCCACATGCCGGTGTGGTGGTCAGCCTCCTCGAACTCCCAAGTCTCGGGGTTCACCTGTGCGTTGACGAGCGTCACGTAGCCTTCGTCGGCCTCGGGCTTCTCGTCGATGAGCTCAAAGATGCGGTCGGCGCCGGCGAGGCCCATGACCACGGCGTTGATCTGCTGCGAGATCTGGCCGATCTGTCCGCAGAACTGCTTGGTCATGTTGAGGAACGGCACCACGACGGCGATGGACAGCGCCATGCCCGAGATACTCAGGTTGGGCACGCCCAGCGCCAGGAAAATGCCGCCCGCCAGTGCGACCAGCACGTAGAGCAGGTTGCCCAGGTTCATAAGGATGGGCATGAGGATGTTGGCGTACATGTTGGCCTTCTGGGAGACCTCGAAGAGCTTTTCGTTGCGCTCGTCAAAATCGGCCTCGGCGGCAGACTCATGGCAGAACGCCTTGACGACCTTCTGGCCGTTCATGACCTCCTCGATATGGCCCTCGACCACGCCAAGCTCGGTCTGCTGCGCAATGAAGAAGCGCGCGGAGTTGGATCCGAGCAGCTTGGTCATAAAGGTCATAAAGGCGACGCCGGCGATGATGACCAGGCACATCCACACGCTGTAGTACAGCATGATAAAGAACACCGTGACGATGATGATGATCGTCATGAGCAGGTTGGGCAGCGACTGGCTGATCATCTGGCGCAGCGTGTCGATGTCGTTGGTGTAGTGGCTCATGATGTCGCCGCGCTGGTGCGTGTCGAAGTAGCGAATCGGCAGGTCCTGCATGCGGTTGAACATCATCTCGCGCAGCTTCTCGAGCGAGCCCTGCGTGACAATAGCCATGGCGCGGTTCCAGAAGAGCGAGGACAGGACGCCGACGCCGTAGATGCAGGCGAGGGTGGTCACGAGCTGTGCGATCTTGGGCTGTGCGGCTTCCCAATCGCCCGACTGCCACGATTCGCTAATAATTTGCAGGGCGCTCTGCAGGAAGGTCGCGCCGATGGAGTTGATGATGGCACAGAGCACCACGCCGGCGACGACGAGGGGCAAAAGCACAGGATAGAAGCCAAAGAGCGTCTTGATGAGGCGCGACATGGTGCCGCCCTTACGGTTGAGCGCGCGCTCGGCGGTCGTTGCCTTACTCATGTGCCTCGCCTCCTTCCTGGGTCTGAGCTTGCGTTGCGGATGCCTCGGTGTCGGCCTCGACGGCCCCTTCGCCCTCGGCAGACATCTTGTTTTGCGAGGTAAAGGTCTCGCGGTAGATCTCGCTCGTCTTGAGTAGCTCGTCATGGTTGCCGATCTGCGCGATACGGCCGCCCTCCATGACGATGATGCGGTCTGCGTCCTGTACGGAGCTGATGCGCTGGGCGATGATGAGCTTGGTCGTGTTGGGCAGATAGCTTGCCAGCCCTGCGCGGATCTTGGCGTCGGTCTTGGTGTCGACGGCGCTGGTGGAGTCGTCCAGGATCAAGATCTTGGGGCGACGCAGCAGGGCGCGTGCAATGCACAGGCGCTGCTTCTGACCGCCGGAAACGTTGGAGCCGCCCTGTTCGATCCAGGTGTCGTAGCCCTTGGGGAAACCGTCGACAAACTCGTCGGCGCAGGCCAGATGCGCTGCCTCGCGGACTTCCTCGTCGGTGGCGTTCGGGTCGCCCCAACGCAGGTTCTCGGCGATGGTGCCGCTAAACAGCACGTTTTTCTGCAGCACCATGGCGACCTGGTGACGCAGCGCGTCCAGGTCGTAGTCGCGCACGTCCACGCCGCCCACGCGCACAGCGCCTTCGGTGGTGTCGTACAGGCGGGCGATGAGGTTAACGAGCGTGGACTTGGCCGAGCCGGTGCCGCCGATGATGCCGATGGTCTCGCCGCTCGTAATGTGCAGGTCGATATCGTCGAGCGCCTGGCGCTTCGCATGCTTGGAATACTTAAAGCTCACGTGGTCAAAGTCGATGGAACCGTCGGCAACCTCGAGCACGGGCTCGGCGGGACCGGCGATCGTGGGCTCGGCGGCCAGCACCTCGGCAATGCGGTGTGCCGATTCGTCGGCCATGGTCACCATGACAAAGATCATCGACAGCTGCATCAGGCTCATGAGAATCTGGAAACCATAGGTAAAGGTCGAGGAGAGCTGGCCCACGTCGAACAGCGTGCCCTGGCTCGTGATGATGAGCTTGGAGCCCAGGTAGATGATGACGACAAACGCGCCGTTGACGCAGATGTTCATCATGGGGTTGTTAAAGGCGAGCAGCTTCTCGGCGCGGGTGAAGTCCATCTGGACGTCGCGCGCGGCGGTCGCGAACTTCTCCTTCTCAAAGTCTTCGCGCACATAGCTCTTGACCACGCGCATGCCGGTGACGTTTTCCTCAACGGACTCGTTAAGGGCGTCGTACTTGTGGAACACGCGCGAGAAGATGGGGCGCACCTTAAAGATGATAAAGAACAGTCCAAAGCCTAGCAGCGGAATGATGACCAGGTAGACCATGGCGACGCTGCCGCCCATGATAAACGCCATGGTAAAGGCGAAAATCAATACCAGCGGCGCGCGCACGGCGATACGGATGATCATCATAAAGGCCTGCTGCACGTTGTTGATATCGGTGGTCAGGCGCGTGACGAGCGAGGAGCTCGAGAACTCATCGATGTTGGCAAAGCTGAACGTCTGGATCTTGTAGAACAGGTCGTGACGCAGGTTCTTGGCGAACCCGCAGCTCGCATGGCTGCAGGTGACGCCGGCAGCGGCACCAAAAGCAAGCGACGTCAGCGCGATGAGCACCAAAAAGCCTGCGGTGGGAAGCATCTCGGCTACGGTGGCGCCGTCTTTGATGGCGTCGATCAGGTTGGCAGTGATAAATGGAATCAGCATCTCGCAGAGCACCTCGCCAAGCACAAGCAACGGCGTAGCAACGGTGACTTTCATATAGTCGCGGATGCTGCCCATGAGGGTTTTAATCATCCAGTTCCTCCCAGGTTACGCGGATTTTATCGAGCATTTCGGCGAGGTCCTCGCGCTCGTCGTGGGTGAGCGCGCTAAAGGCCCGTTCTCTAAAGCGCAGGCGGGCAGCCTGCTCTACGTGGGCCTTTTCCCATCCCGCTTCGGTCAGGCGAATGGTGAGCTGCCGCCGGTCTTTGGGATTGCGGCTGCGCTCGATAAGGCCGGCGCATTCGATCTTGGAGAGAATCTCGGAAAGCGAACCGGGCTTAAGATCAAAGTGCAGGCCTAGTTCCTGCTGTGACATCTCGCCGTTTGGCTGCTTGGCGAGCAGGCAGACGATGGGCGCCTTTCCCGAGGCACCGCCACCGTGAAAGTGCAGAAAGTGGCCGCAGAAGCCCAGCCCGTTTAGGATGTGCTTGGCGAGCGCGTCTGATTGGGACTGTGCCGCGGGCGCATCTGCGGGTTCATGGGGGTCGCCGCCCGGCGTGTGGGGGCAGAGGCCGATGTGGTCATCGCACATGGTGTCGCTCCTTTCTTTAGTTAGGTAGTGCAATTGTTTTGTGCCTAACTAATCTAGGAGTGCAAGAAATGAATGTCAAGGTACCAAACTTATTAAGTTGCGGCGTTTTACCAAACGCCGTAACCGCTCGACGCTGCAAACGCTCCTAAGCGGCAATCTGATCCCTTGGGGACGGAGGAAAAGGGATTACTTTGGGCTGCGATGACGCCTTTCGAAGCGGCCTCGCCAAAAACTATGCCTAATTACTACGATGAATCCGGCATCCCCGACCACAACAGCTGTTTCTGAAAAAGCGCAAGCTATCTACCTGCGGTTTTGTCGGAGCGAAATTTGTTGTGGTTGGAGGTGGGCGGTTAAACGTAGTAAATAGGCATAGTTTTGAAATGGCACTATATGAGTAGCATTAACTAGGCCGCCATGGAGCAAACAGCCCCCATTTCCGAAACCTTTCCGCAACAATTTGCACTTCGCACCGCTCGCCTCTGCTCACAACGTCCCCTGCGCTACACTAAGTCGCACTATGGCGCCGCCGCGCCCGACCCAAGGGGGACACTCATGAAGAACACTCAGCTGCTGCTGATTAACGATATGTGCGGCTACGGCAAGGTCGCGCTTTCTGCCATGCTGCCGGTGCTGTCGCACATGGGTTACCGTATCCACAATCTGCCGACGGCACTTGTGTCCGATACGCTCAACTATCCCAAGTTCTACATCCACGACACCACGGAGTACGTGCGTCAGAGTCTTGCCATCTGGGAAGAGCTCGGCTTTGAGTTCGACGCCATCTCGACCGGCTTTATCGTGACCGAGGAAGAGACGCGCATCATCTCGGACTTTTGCCACCGCCGTGCGCAAAAGGGCACCAAGGTGTTCGTCGATCCCATCATGGGTGACAACGGCAAGCTCTATGCCGGCGTGCCCGAGTCCACGATTGGCCTCATGCGGCACCTGCTGGAGTGCGCAGACTACGCGGTGCCCAACTACACCGAGGCCTGTCTGCTCGCCGATACGCCTATTGCAGAGCAGATCACGCCCGATGAGGCCCGCGCCCTTGTGGACGCCGTGCGCGAGTTGGGTGCCAGGTCGGTGGTCATTACGAGCGCCGTGGTCAATGGCACGAACGCGGTTATCGGTTACGACCATGTAGCGGGGGAGTACTTCACGATTCCCTTTGAGCTCATTCCGGTCTATTTCCCGGGCACGGGCGACACGTTCTCGGCGGTGCTCGTCGGCCGCGTTATGGCAGGTTGGAGTCTGCAGCGCGCGACGTCCGATGCCATGCGTGTGGTGGCTGAGCTTATCGAACGCAATGCCGACCAAGAGGACAAGTCGGCCGGCCTGCCCATCGAGGCCTGCCTGGACGTGATCGACCATGAGTAACGCTGGCGAGGGCGGCGTCAAGCCTGCGGGCGAGAACAAGCCGCTCGGCGCGCCGCGTGGCAAGCGTCCGCGTATCCGCGTGAGCTGCGTGGACCAGCTGGGTGCGTGCCGCTGCCACCATGGTCACAAGCCAGGCGACGTCTTTGACTTCGACCGAGACCGCGGCAAGATGTGCGCCATGGCCTGCCATGTGGGCTTTCCCTATATTGATATCCTGCGCTATGGCGGAACCGTGCCTGGCAACGAGCCTGGTACGGCAAAGTTCTGCTGCCCCGAGGTCGACACCCTCAACGTCTGGCTTGCCGAGATCGTCGACGAATAGATGAGCGTGGATTTTCTCCCGTCGAAATATCGAGCGTGGATTATCTCCCGTTTTGGGCGCAATTTCGCACTCAAAGTGGGAGATAGTCCTCGCTCGATTTGTATGCGAGAATCCCGACCTCACTTATGCCCATGCTTAGGCGCACGCGTCGTTGTTCTATGCGCGAGTAAGCTCAAATTTCTGCATTTCATCAAATTTCGGTACTAAAAATCTCTGCATTTCATCGATAATAGTCGATATAAATATCTGCATTTCATTTATCGAGGCGATGGGAGAGCTTATGTTGCGCAGGAAAATCGCTGATGAGCTTGATTGTTGGCAGAGATCCATTGAACGAAAGGCGTTGTTCGTCACGGGTTCTCGCCAAATCGGTAAGAGCTACTCGATTCGCGAGTTCGGTAAGTCAAACTACGCAACCTATATCGAGCTCAATCTCGCGGAAAATCGCCAGGCAAAAGATGCTCTTCTCGAGGCACGGGATGCCGACGATTTCATCAGCAGGGTGACGCTTCTCTCGGGAAAGCCGATAGCACCGGGCAAAACGCTCGTGTTTATCGATGAGGTCCAAGAGGCCCCCGACATCATGACGATGGCAAAGTTCCTTGTTGAGGACGGGAGGTGCCGCTGGGCGTTTTCGGGGTCAATGCTCGGGACCCAGTTCAAGGGCGTTAGGTCCTATCCCGTGGGATATGTTCACGAGCTTAGGATGTTCCCGCTCGATTTTGAGGAGTTTTGCTGGGCGATCGGGGTGAGCGAGGGAGCTCGCCAAACGATACGCGACGCGTGTATCAGCGAGAAGCCCATTCCTGATTACATTCACGACGCGATGATGGCAAACTTCAGGACCTATACCGTTGTCGGTGGAATGCCAGAGGTCGTGCAGCGTTTCCTTGACACGCGGGGCGACCTTGCCTCTGTTCGTCAGCTACAGTCAGAGCTCAACGAACAGTACCGGCGGGATATCTCCAAGTATGCAAGCGGGCGAGCCCTTCAGGTGCAGAGCATTTACGATCAGCTCCCTATTATGCTCGAGGGCGAAAACAAACGCTTCGTGCTCAATTCCATTGACCCCAAGGCGCATTACGACAAGTACCAGCGAGATTTTGTCTGGCTTGTCGATGCCGGCGTTGCTCTCAAGGCGGATATCGTAACCGAGCCAAAGTCGCCCCTGCTCAAGACGGCACGGCCATCGCAGTTCAAGCTATACCAATCGGATACGGGCATGTTGATGGCGCGCTACCCCGTTGGCGTCGCCCAGGCGGCGTATCTTGATAGCAAGGAACCCAATCTGGGCGGTATTTACGAAAACGTGGTGGCCCAGCAGCTGGCTGCCCAAAATCGCCAGCTTTACTACTATCAGACAAAGAAGCGCGGCGAAGTGGACTTTGTGGTCGACGGACCGGATGGAACAGCTGTTCCGATCGAGGTTAAATCGGGTTCCTATTACCACGCGCACGCCGCGCTCGGCCATGTGCTTGATACGGCCGAATATGGTGTAAGGCTCGGGATTGTTTTCTCGAGAGGCAACGTTGAACGCAGCGGAGCTGTTCTTTATTTGCCGCTATATGCGACCTGGGCCCTTTCGGATGTTTTGGGTGACTCCTGTGCCGAGGGGATAAAGCTGGAGGTCAAGCCGGTCTAGGGACAGTCCCCGACGCGACAAAGGGATAGTGCCTTTGTCGCATCCGCTATCCGAGATAATGAGCGTGGATTTTCTCCCGTCTAGAGCGCACTTGAATGCTCAAAGTGGGAGAAAATCCACGCTCGATCTGTATGCCGATGACGCGGCTCGCGAGGTTCGTGCCTCCGCGAACCTACAGCTGCTCGAGCATAGCGGCGCAACCGGCGAGCACGTCGCGGTAGGTGGCATCGAAATTGCCGGTATACCAGGGATCGGCCACGTCGCCGGGGCGATCGGTCCAGTCGAGCAAGCGCGTAATCCTGCCGTCGGGGTCGTCGCCAAAGATGCGACGCAGGCCGCGCGCGTTCTCAGCATCCATATAGACAATGCGATCCCAGTCGCCATACTCCGCGCGACGCACCTGGCGCGCGCGGTGGGCGACGACGGGGATTCCGACCTCGCGTAGCTTGGCAACGGTACCGTGGTGCGGCGGGTTGCCGATCTCCTCGGTCGAGGTCACTGCAGAATCGATGACAAACTCGCCCGCGCGCCCAGCGCGGCGCACCAGCTCGGTAAACACGGACTCAGCCATCGTCGAGCGGCAGATGTTCCCATGACAGATAAACAGTACGCGTTGCATAGGACGATACCTTTCATATAGAAGGCTGCTAAAGGGTCGAAGCCGGACGCATGCCAAGTTTTATTTCTTGGCCAGTTTGAAGTAACGCTCAAATATCAATTCGAAAACGTAATAGAACATCAATCGACTGTCGAGGTCCATGCTGCCCAAGCGGATTTCTTTTTGCACGGTGTAGATGGGGTAGTCGGCTAGTTTCGAGAGAGAATTTCGAGAAAAGCCGGTGAGCGTGACGACCTTGCATCCGCGCGTTTTGGCTATCGATGTGGCGTCAATAGACACCTGCGTCTCACCGCTGACTGAAACGCTGAAGACCAGGTCGTTTTTGCCAAGCAGTTCTGCGTAATGCCTCATGACGTGGCGTTCACTGAGCGTGTCGGTATTCTTGCCCATTATTTTGAGCTTTTCAGCCATTTCGAGGCACGGGTACTTCGAAAAACCCGAGCAGAAGAACACGATATGCGAGGCGTCCTGGATAAGACTCACAACCGAATCGATGACCCGGTCGTTAAGCAGATCTTTGGTCTGTACGAGCTGGGTATCAAGAGGAAGTGCCTCGATAGTGAATCGATTGCGGTCGAGCGAGGCGGAATACGATTGTTTGAGCTCCGTAAACCCCGAGAAGCCAAGCTTATGGGCAAGCCTGACGATTGTATTGGGAGCGACGAAGAACCGTTCAGCAACGCTCTTAAGCGTGACATCGTCAATATCATCACGCAGCTCGATGATGTAGCGCATGATCTCGCTTTCGAGATCGTTGAGCTTGCTCTCGCCAGCTCGCACATGATCATAAAAAGATTCTTGATCTTTCATAAGATGTTTCAGCCCCTCGCACCTCGCCGTATATATGGTACCGCTTTGTGTAGCCAGGTGAGAAATCGGTAATCGGTCAAGATTGCCTATTGCCCATGAACTGGGCAAACGCGCGTGTTTGCCTACACATATCTGTGTCGTGAGCGAAATCATGTGTCCCCGTTTCGCATTGGCCCACACGGGGACTCGCAAATGACCTTATGTCGCAAAATATCAATCGAAACGAAGCAAGCCGAGGACAACCGCGTAGCCCAAGGTCTTCGAGAACACCGATCAGCCAACCCTGGAGGGACGGAACATGAAGGATAAGCTCAATATTGTGATCGTTGGCGGCGGCTCCACGTGGTGCCCTGGCATTCTTAAAGCCCTGACCAAGCACATGGACATTCTGCCGCTGAACCGCGTGATGCTCTATGACATCGATGCCGAGCGTCAGCGTCCGATCGGCGAGTTTGGCAAGATCCTCTTTGCCGAGGAGGAGCCCGGTGTGGAGTTTGGTTACACCACCGATAAGGACGAGGCATACACCGACGTTGACTTTGTGCTCTGCCAGATTCGTACCGGCGGCTACGAGATGCGCAGCAAGGACGAGAAGATTCCGCTGCATATGGGAATCATCGGCCAGGAAACGGTGGGCCCTGGCGGCATGGCTTACGGTATGCGCTCCATGCATGACATGGTTGAGATCGTCAACGACGTTCGCGCTCATAGCCCGGAGGCGTGGATTATCAACTACACCAACCCGGCTGCTATTGTGGCATATGGTCTCGAGCGCGTCCTGCCCGATGAGCATCGCGTCCTCAACATCTGCGACCAGCCTGTCAACCTCATGCGCTCTTACGGTCGCCTGCTCGGTCGCGATATGAGCAAGACGGAGCCCGTGTACTTCGGCCTCAATCACTTCGGTTGGTTCAAGCACATCTACGATGAAGAGGGCCATGACCTCGTCCCGCAGATTAAGGAATACACGGAGAAGAACGGCTTCCTTCCTGCCGATGCCGAGCAGCGTGACCAGTCCTGGCTTGATACCTACGCCATGGTCAAGGACATGCTCGAGGACTTCCCCGACTATCTGCCCAACACTTATCTGCAGTACTATCTGTATCCCGAGTACAAGGTCGCTCACCTCGACCCCGACTACACTCGCTCCGACGAGGTTATCAACGGTCGTGAAAAGCGCGTGTTCGCCGAGTGCGAGCGTGTTGCCAAAGTCGGCACCGCAAAGAACTCCTCGGTTGTGCAAAACGACGCTCATGGCGATATGATCGTGGAAATCACCTCGGCCATTTATCGCAACACCAACAAGACCTTCATTGTCATCGTGCCCAACAACGGCATTATCGAGGGCATGCCCGATGACGCCATGGTCGAGGTCGCGGCAAGCGTGGGCGCCAATGGCCCGCAGCCCTATGCTGTTGGCAAGATCGGTACCTTCTATCGCGGCCTTATGGAGAACCAGTACGCCTATGAGCGCCTGACTGTTGAGGCTTGGATGGAGGGTTCCTACGAGAAGGCTCTGCAGGCACTCACGCTTAATCGTCTGGTCGGTGACGCCAAGAAGGCTCGCAAAGTGCTCGACAAGCTCATCGAGGCCAATAAGGATTACTGGCCGGAGCTTAAGTAGCTAGTTCCATAGCGCTTGATAACTGTTATGGGGCGTGTGGGCTGTAGAGCTGCACGCCCCGTTTCTTTAAGAGGGGTATCCCATGAACAAAGATGAGCTGCTGGCAAAGTTCCAGCGCCTGGGCAAAGTCCTCATGACGCCTGTCTTGATCCTGCCAATCGCCGGCATCCTTCAGGGCTTTGGCAATGCCTTTACCAGCCCCACCCTTACGGCAGCTGTTCCCTGGCTTGCTGCTCCGGGCTTTGCGATTTTCTTTTCGATTCTCAAGGCCGCGGCCGGCATCGTCATGAGCAACATCCCGGTTATCTTCTCGATTTGTCTCGCCTATGGCTTCGCCAAGTCCGAGAAGGCTACCGCGGCGCTTTGTGGCTTTTTGGGCTACATGTGCATGAACTCCGTGATGGGCACGTTCCTTACGGCGACTGGTGTCATCGATCCCGCGAATCTTACGACTGGCCAGAGCACGATCCTCGGTATCACCACGCTCGACACTGGCGTTATCGGCGGTCTTCTGGTGGGCGCAATCGTCGCATGGTTGCATAACCGTTACTACAAGATTGAGCTGCCTGCCGTGTTCTCCATTTTCAACGGCACGCGCTTTATCCCGGCGGTGACGCTGCTCTCATGCAGCATCCTCGCATTGGTCATGTCCTTTGTTTTCCCGTTTATTCAGAACGCTCTCGGTGCGCTGTCCGAGTTCATCAAGACTACGGGTGCCTTTGGTGCATTTGTCTACGGCGCCGGCGAGCGCATGCTCCTGCCTTTTGGCCTGCATCACTTTGTCTATTTGCCGTTCTTCTTCACGTCGCTCGGTGGCGTCGAGACCATCGACGGCCAGACTGTTCAGGGCGCTATCAATATCTACAACGCGATCCTGGGCTCTCCCAGCACGCCGTTTAACATCGAGGTCAGCCGTTTTGTCATGAACGGCAAGGTTATCTTCGCCATGTTCGGCCTGCCTGGCGCTGCGCTCGCCTTCTACAAGACGGCGCTTCCCAAGAATAAGAAGAAGACCGCAGCGCTCATGATTGCCATCGTGGTGCCTTGCATCCTCTCCGGCATTACCGAGCCGCTCGAGTACTCCTTCCTGTTTATCGCGCCCATCCTCTACGTGTTCCACGCTCTCATGGCTGGTCTTGCCTATGCGCTGACCTATATCCTGCAGTTCAACGTGGCTGGCTCCGCGTCCTTCGGCGGCCCGCTCTTGTCGTTGATCTTTAACGGCATTATGGGTGCAGCCAAGGGCTCCAACTGGCAGGTTATCCTGTTCCTCGGCCCCATCTACTTCGTGGTGTACTACTTCGTCTTCAAGTTCATCATTCTTAAGAAGGACCTTAAGACTCCCGGCCGCGAGGAAGAGTCCGACGATGAGGCCGAAAAGGCTCCCAAGACCGTGATTAGCGACCTCATTCCCGCCATCGTTGAGGCAGTGGGCGGCGACAACAATATTAAGTCTGTCGAGGCCTGCTTCACCCGTCTGCGCATCCAGCTCAATGACTGTGACAAGGTGGTTGATGACGCCGAGTTTACCGAAAAGCTCGAAGCGCGTGGCATCGTGCATGTCAACGGCGGCGTGCAGATTGTCTACGGCAACATGGCATCTAACTACGCAACCCAGATGCGCGAGCTGCTGGGTATGGAGTAAACGACTCAAACACACAATCAAGATTAATACAGGTCGGCGCCCGATCCTTCAATCGGGCGCCGACCTGTGCTGTTTTGGGGCGAATGGGCAAGTACATGACGTGCTCGCTGCACTCTTTTGGCGCTGACTATCGTGTATTCGGACGCCTTGCGACGGTGAGGTGCGTTTTTTTTCGGTTCTAGCGTGTTTGCGGCTAGCGCTGCGCCCGAAGTCGATTTGCACAGCTGATATACAGAGCGTTAACCGCGCTTTGTAGGCTCATGCCCTCAACCAAGGCGGTCGAGTACTCGCTGAGTGACTCCGCGCTCACGGGTAGCAAGAGCTCGCGCGCCCCGTTGTTATCGAATGCCATGTTGCTCGATATCCAAATAACGCGGCAACCTCGCCGCTTGGCCTCAACGTAAAGATTGAAGATGTGGCTCGTCTTCCCTGAGAACGATACAAAGATGGTTAGATCGTCGGGTTGGAGCAGACAGAGCGACGTCTCCTGTCCCTTGACGGAGCCAAATGAAAAGCACAGTCGGTTTACGCGGCTCAGCTTTTCGCAGAGTGAGCGGGCGGCGAGATTGGAGAATGAGCTTCCGTATACGTAGACATTTTGCGCATCGAGAAGCCAGTCAACGGCCTGCTCGAGTCGATCCTCAGTGAGCAGGCGTTTTGTTTCAAGCAAAGAGGTCTCTACGATATCGAAATACCAGGGTATATCGATTTGCTTATGAGCCCTTGCCTCGGTTGTCTCACGCTGGAGCCAAGCGTTGAAGTCGTCAACTTGCTCTTTGAACGATCGAAAGCTCGAGCCGTTTACGCGCCTGCAGAAGCGCGAGATGGTCGCGGGCGATGTATTGCACGCGCGGGCAAGTTCTTCTATTGAGAGCTCTGGGACCTCGTCGTGATGGGAAAGGGCGTAGAGTGCGATGTGGGCGTCAAGGCTGCCGCCCTTCTCGACGTCTTCGATACAAGACCTGAGGTTCGAATAGACCTCGTACATCGACATTCAAATCACTCCAAACAATAATGCCCCGGAGCGGATATGCCATCTCCGGAGCATTGTGGTGAAGCTATGGGACGGATTTATTCCATGCCCAAGTATTCTCTCATTTCGACTTTGTAGACAGAAGCTTTATTGCCGTAAACGATCTGAACACCGCCGCCAACGTGCACGATGGCGCTGGCGCCGAGGTCTTTGGTGAAGACGCTATCGTCCTTGACCAGGGCGGTGTCTTTGAGGCTGAGCCTCAGGCGAGTGAAGCAAGCGTTGACACCCGAGATGTTATCGGCGCCGCCCACGGCTTCCACGATCTGCGGGATGAGCTCGCTTACCTGGACAGGTGCTTTGGAGTCGATGGCCGACGTGTCATCCGCTGCCTGCGTGTCATCATCCTCGCGGCCCGGGGTTTTGAGGTTAAATTTCTTGATAAAGGTGCGGAACAGTACGTAATAAATCCCGAAGTAAGCGATGCCGAGCGGAATAAGCCAGAACCAGTTGGAGCCTTTATCGGCGTTCATGATGCCGTTGAAGATCCACGAGAGGAGCGGTCCGCCGAAGGCGGAAGGTCCGGGTACATTGAACTGTACCAGGTAGGTGAGTACATACGCGATGCCGCACAGCAGGGCGTGGACCACATAGAGTACGGGCGCTACAAAGAGGAAGGAGTACTCGAGCGGTTCGGTTATGCCCATGATGGCGGCCGGAATAACGGCGGCGATCATGAGGGAGCCGACCTTCTTTTTATTCTCGGGACGGGCACAGTGGTAGATGGCGAGCGCCGCCGCGGGCAGGCCGCACATGGCGAACAGCACCTTGCCGTTCATGACGTATTTTGAGATGTCGATGTCGTACATCATGCCGGGCGTGTTGAGCATGGCGTTGTAGATGTTGACAGCACCCTCGACGGTCTGGCCGTCAACCTGGATGCTACCGCCCAGAGAAGTGAAGAAAAACGGCAGGTAGATGAAATGATGCAGGCCGAAGGGCAGAAGCATGCGCTCGGAGAAGCCATAGATGAACGCGCCAAACACCCCGGTGGAATCGATGAGTGTCGAGGCGGCCTTTAGGCCGGTTTGCACAAACGGAAACACGAAGGCGAGCGCAACGCCCACCAGGCTTGCGAAAACGACGGTGAGGGCGGGGACGCAGCGCGTGCCGTTGAAGATGCCGAGCACCGGCGGAAGCTGCACCTTATAGAATCGGTTGTGGATCCATGCGACTACCAAGCCGATGATGATGCCGCCGAATACGCCGGTGTCGAGTGTGGTTACGCCCAGGATGGCGTTCTGACCGGTCTGCAGGTTGGCGGGATCGATGGTGCCCAGCAGGATAAGCAGCTGACCCATGATCGTGTTCATGGTCATGTAGCCGATGAAGCCCGAGAGTGCGGCGGTCGCCTTCTCGGCCTTGGCGTAACCGTAGGCGATGCAGATCGCAAAGAGAACCGAGATGTTACCATTGATAACGTTGCCGGCTGCTTTGATGAGCGTGCTAAAGATCACCATCGGCTCGGTGCCCAAAAACGGGCAGAGCGAGATGAGGTTAGCATTGGAAAGGGCGGAGCCCAGACCGACCAAAATGCCGGAAACGGGCAGGAGGAGGACCGGCGCCATGAGCACCTTGCCGAGTCTCTGGAACTCGCTGTAGAGCTTGCTTTCTTTCATGATGTTCCTTCGATGCGCGGGGAGTTAGGACAGGGTCGGCCAATAATCGCCGTTCGCTTCGATCAGGTCGTCGAGGATTTGGCGCGCGACGGTAGTCGAAGGGACGGTCTTGTTGATTGCGATGGCTTCGAGCGCCTTCTGGTAGGAATGCTCGTAATATGCGTCGACGGCGAGCTTCTCACTGGCATTCTGCTCTTCGATAAGCCCCTTGTAGAAGGTGGGGATAGCAGGCTGGCTGATGGGTTCGGGACCCCAGGAGCGCAGGTAGGCGGGGACCTCGACCATGGCGTCGTCGGGCAGATTGGGGATGGCGCCGTTATTCTCGACGATTACGAGATAACGTTCGCACTTGTTGTAGGCGATAGAGGCGGCTGCGTCGACGATAAAGTCGCCAAAGACCGTGAAGCTCTGTACGGGGCTCTTGTAATTGGCGGGATCTGCCAGGTACTTGTCGTGCTCGGCAAACATCTCCTTCTCGCGTCCGTTGATGACGTTGTCGGCGCGCGTCCAGTTGGGGTCCATGTCATCTGCCATGTCTTTGGAGTACAGGTAGTACTGCAGGTAGCTGTTGGGCAGATACTCGGGATAGTCCTTCACAATCTTGACGTATTGACCCCAGGTGTGCATCCAGTCCTTGTCCTTGTGATGCTTGTCGCTCACGGCCATGCCGTGCTCGAGAATCATCTGACGGAGCTCCGGCAGACGATCGCGCCCCTGCTTGTCGTATATTTTGGTAAACCAGCCAAAGTGATTGAGTCCAAAATACATGGGGTCGATATCGCGCCAGCTGGGAAGTCCGAGCATCTTAGAGTACGAGAGCAAGATAGCCGTGGGCATATCGCAGATGTTAAGGATATGGTCGTTGCCAAACTCGCGACGTGTGGCCTCGGCGACAACTGCGGCGGGGTTGGAATAGTTGAGGATCCAGGCGTCTGGACTATATTTCTTGGCGTAGCGTACGAGGTCGAAGACGCCGGGGATGGACCTGATGCCATAGGAGATCGAACCGCCGGCGCCGCAGGTTTCCTGTCCCACGCAACCGTACTTGAGAGGGATGCGCTCGTCCTGGCGACGCATCTGAAGGCCACCCTGGCGGATTTGCGCGAAGACGAAGTCGACATCGGTGAATGCCTTTTCGGGATCGGTCGTCACGACAACTTCGATGTCAGGAGCTTCCTGCTCGATGAACTGCTTCATGATGTCGTAGACGAGATGCATGCGCTTCTCGTCGATGTCGTACAGGGCGAGTTTGCGCAGCGGTAATTCGTTTTTCTTCTGCAACAGGCTCTGGATGATGCCGGGAGTGTGGGTGCTGCCGGCTCCGGCGATTACAACTGCTTTCTTGTCCATGTGGTAAACCCCTTTCGTGTGGATTGACCACTTCAGACTACGAAAGCTCTACCTGCGATTCCATCGATTTTCAGATTGCGAAAAACGATAGCGATAATCTTAACAGGATGCGTTTTGCGTGGTTAAATAGCGCCGGGAAAGATGCTGACTTGGGCGGCAGACGACGTGTTGCATGGCTGCAGGAGCGAACGCCACACGGTCAAAAGATGGTGGGCGGTGCTGCGGCTTTTGGCTGCAATTGCGCTACCCGCGGTGGCGCTCCCAGCGAGCCAGCTTAATCGTCACCAGTGTAAGTGCCCAGGCTACAAGCGAGAACGCAGCGCCCACGGCGCCTACGTAGGCAATGCCAACGCTGCTCACCACGGCGCCGCCCACTGCGGTGCCAAACGAAATGCCGACGTTAAACGCCATGGGTTCTACCGAGCTCGCGAGTACCATCGATTTGGGATGGCGGCTGCGCGCCACGTCCATAAAGTGCGTGATGCATGACACCGAGAACAGGTACATGAGCAGCGCTAGGCTAAAGACAAAGACCAGCGCGAGCGGCATGGTGTCGCCCACGGCAAACAGCCCGAGTAACGCCGCAGCTTGCAGCACAAACGTCACAAGCAGCGCCTTCATGCCAAAGCGCGCGTCGATCCATCCGCCCAAGATGTTCGAGACCAGGCAGAACACGCCGTAGGCCATAAGCGTGGTGCTCGCCTGAACAGTGCCCATGCCCAGCACCTGCTCAAGATAAGGCGTCACGTAGCCGTAGAACACATAGACCGATCCCACGCCAAACAAAAAGATGAGCATGCCGGTGATGATGCTCGGTTCGCGTAGCAGACCCGCCTGCTCGCGGAAGGTAGCGGGTTCGTCGGTCTGTCCGGCGCGCGGCATAAACGCCACGAGCGCTCCGCAGATCAAAACGGCAAAGGTCAGCGTGCCGTACATGGCCACGTGCCAGTCGAGCGTGTCGGCCACAAACTTGCCAATCGAGGTCACAAAGACCATCGCCACGGAAAACGCGCCGTACACGACCGAGATGGCAAGCGAAGTTTGCTGCGGGGACAGCAGCTCGGGGATGTACGTCACGCCCACGGCGAGCAGTGCGCCCGAGACGGATCCCAGGACAATGCGCGAGATAAACAGTACCTGGAAGTTGGGCGCCAACGCCATGACCAGATTGCCGAGCACAAAGATAATGCTGTAGCACACGAGCAGCTGGTAACGACGGAAGCGCCCCGTGCTGAGCGCAAGCACCGGCGTCGCGATGGCGTAGACCAGTGCAAAAACGCTGATGAGCTGGCCCGCAGCGGCAAGCGATATGCCGAGTTCCGTCGCCAAGTCACTTTCGATGCCGATGACCACGAACTCGGAGCAGCCGAGCGAGAATCCCAGCAGCACGAGCAGCGCCAGGCAGAGCCTGGTGCGCGCGGGGGAGAGCGCGGCGGCGGTTGACTTACTTTTAGGCGTGGTTGCGGCGGTCAAGGTTGTCACTCCAATGTCGCATGAATAAGCGGGATTCAATCCCTGCAACTCTAACAGAATGTGTCAGGTGCCTGCCTCCTTTGTCGCAGGCTGCGCTTGCCTGTATAGTCGCAATACAGGCGAAGATGGTCTCAGGTACATTGCGGGCGACAGGAGATCCCATGGGTATGCACACGACAAAGGTTGTAGTGGGCGAGGGCAAGTTTGCGCTCGAGGCCCAGTTGACGGTGACGCCGCGAGGCATGGCGGTGTACGCCTGCTCGCCGGAGTTTGCGCACCTGGGCGCCACGGCACAGGCCATTCCGCGTCCCGAGCCCGGCCGTACGGCGACGGTGAGCATCCTGGCCGTTCCGTGCCATCGAGACGAGATCCCGGCGCACGATATCGCGGCGGCGCTGGCCACGCGCTTTGGCGTGCCGGTCGTTGCAAGCACGGGTTTTCATGTTGAACAGGCGAGCGGGGACGACCTGCAGCGCGTGCTCGACACCACCAAGGAGCTCATCGCCGCGCTCGAGGAAGACGCCGCCCGCATTCTGCGTGCCGGCTGGGATGAGGGCGGCGCGGGCGCCGAGGTCGTGGCGGTCGATGCCGCGACCGGCGAGGCGCTTGGCCCCGTCGATCGCATCGAAGCCCATACGGGGGAGGGCGTCCTGCACCAGGCATTTCTGACGCTTCTGGTCGAGGGGTGGGGCGAGGGCGCGCGCCTGCTGCTCTGCCGTCGCAGTCCGCTCAAGCGCCTGTGGGGCGGGGTGCTGGCCGACAGCTGCGCCGGCCATCCGCTCCCCGGGGAAGACGTTGCCGCCGCCACGGCGCGTCGCATCAACGAAGAGCTTGGCGTTACGCGCGGGCCCGATCAGCTCAAGCACCTCGGTCACGTGGTGTACCGCGAGGACCATGGCGACGGCCGCTGCGAGTGCGAATGGTGCGAGGTGTTCGCAGCCCATGTTGAGCCGGGCGAGCTGCATATCAACCAAGAGGAGATCTCGGAAGTGCGCCGCGTGGCTCCGTCCGAGCTCAAAGGCTACCTGCAGGGTCACCCCGAGCAGCTGGCCCCCTGGCTCCGCGAGGCTCTCGGCGACCCATCCATCCGTACGGCCCTCGCCATGTGACAAAGGGATGGCCCCTTTGTCACATCTGCTGAGCGTCTGGATGGTAGCCCAGGTCACCGGAAATATCGGCGGCAAGCGCGATAACGGCTTGTGACAGTTCGTCCGTGCGCTCGGCAATCGTTTGCGAGAGCGCGACGATGCCGCATGCGGCCACGCAGGTGCCTCGGTAATCGAAAATAGGTGCGGCGATACTGCCAAAGCCGGGGTAGCGATCGTTGACATCCAAGGCATAACCGTCGCGTTTTACCTGCTCGAGAAGTGCGGCGAGCTCCGCTTCGCTTGTAACCGAGCTGTTCGTATAGCTGACGTAGTCAACGCCGCGCAGGTGCTCCTCTCGCTCGGAATCGGGAAGGTTCGCGAGAATGGCACGCCCCATGGCGGTCGAGTGCGCGCGCGGGCTCATGCCAACGCGGCCGGTGATCTGCAGGTCGCGGAGCGGAGTCTCGACGTCGATGGTGACGGCTCGAGAGCCCGAGAGCCTTGCCAGGTGCGTAGACAGGCCTTGCTCCGTGCAAAACTCTCTCAGCCGGGGTCGTGCCGTATCGGCAAGATCTTGTCGTGCGATAACGGAGCTACCCAGATAGAGCAGCTTAAGCCCCAGCGAGTATCGTGCCTCGGAATCCTTACAGATGAAGTCGTTCACTTCCAGCGTGTGCAGCATGCGGAACAGCGATGTTTTGCCAAAGGACGTCGATCGATCGAGCTCGGCGAGCGTCATGGGGCCCTTGACGGCGAGCGTGTCCAAAAGCGAAAGCGTGTTATTGACGGAACCCAACAGATACTTGTCGTCTGATCCGGAGGTCCGTTCTGCCATAAAATCACCCGTTTCTCTATGCGTAACAAACAAATCATAGCAAAAAGCAACGTTCACAGAAAATATTCTACGTTGAAGGGATTCTCGTTCACATACCAAGAAATCTATGGTAAATAATGGTTCGTAATAAGAAATGACGTTTCGTATAAAGAAACAATCAACGAAACAGCCTGGCCGGGGTCATTTCTCAATGTGAAACTGCTCGCAACTATGAGCAAAACGGAAAGGTGGGAACGATGGCGGAAACTGCCATTGCAAAGCCCAAGAAGCAGCGCAACTATGCGGTCGACTTTTGGCGATTCTTTGCCACGCTGGCGGTCTTTTGGGGACACTACCAGCTCAACTATCGATTCACGTTTATGCAGGATCATTCCTGGAATGCCGAGGGCATTCTCTTTACCGAGGGTAATATCCTGGGCGTCTTCCTGATCTTCACCGGCTTCTTCATGATGAAGTCCTATGAGGGCAAGAAGCGTCGCGGTCTCACGAATAAGCCCGCGCGCACCCAGGCGGTCGACTACCTTAAGACCCGTTACCTCGGCCTCTGGCCGGCGCTTTTCCTGGGCGTCGTCATCGGTTTTGTCGTTAACGTCTTTGCCGAGTACGACGGTCACAGCATGGGCAACCTCATCTACACCAACGGCGAGTCGTTCGGCGGCATCGCTGACGTGATGTACAACCTCTTGTCGTCTATCCTGCAGTTTGCCGGCCTCGACGCCACGGGCATCCTTGGCCAGCTCGGCATCAGCTTCGCTTGGAACATTCCGCTGTGGTACATCTCTGCCATCTTCGTGGGCGGCTACTTCCTTTACTACCTGCTTGCCAAGAACGAGGACATTTTCACCGGCTTCATCGCTCCGTTTATCGTCGTTTCCTTCGCCGCCGTCTGGTGCCTCAACGAGGGCCTCGAGATGAACGACCGCCGCGTCCTGTTCTGCGGCATCGTCGAGAACGCCCTGGCCTTCGGCGTTTGGGGTATGTGCATCGGCGTGGTCTGCTACAAGCCTTACGAGCGTCTTCGCACCATGGTCCTCACCAACAAGGGCAAGACCATCCTCACTATCGTCCACCTCTTCTTCTTCTGCACGCTCGTGTACTGGGAGGTCGTCGGTAACACCTGGCGTGGCACCGCCGAGATGTTCATCGATATTTGGGCCGTTATCACCTGCGCATTTGCGATTGCCAACCAGGATTACCTCACGAGTAAGGTCCTCAACCACAAGATCTTCTCCACGCTCGGTGAGTACTCGCTCTACTTCTTCATCTGCCACATGCCCATCCTCGAGCTGTTCAACAAGTACTATCCGATGGTCCCGACCGCAAACGATTACTATTCTTCGCTTGCCATTGCGTTTGCGATTACCGCTGTTGCCGGCCTGGTGGCCATGTTCATCTGCAAGAAGGGCATTCAGCCGCTGCTCTATAAGCTCGACGCCAACATTCAGGCCGCGACCAAGCGCGGCGAGGAGGAGCGCGCCGCAGCTGCCCAGAAGGCTGCGTAGGTCTAATTATGGAAGATAAGACGTACAAGATCCTCGCTATCAATCTGGGTTCCACGAGCACCAAGATCGCGTATTTCGAGAACGATGAGTGCAAGATCCGCGAGTCGCTTTCGCACGATGCCGATGCATTGGCTGCATGTGGTTCCGACATTTGGGCACAGTATGACCTGCGCGAGCAGTCTGTCCTGGCCTTTATGGAAGAGCACGGTATTGAGCTCGACGAGCTCGATGCCATCAGCAGCCGTGGCGGCAATATCGAGCCGACGACGGGCGGCACCTACCGCATTAACCAGGCCATGCGCTCCGAGACCCGCAGCTGCCTGTGGGGAACGCACGTGAGCCACCTGGGCGTCGAGATCGCCTTCCGTCTGACGGAGCGCTCCGACCATGCGGTGCCCGTAACGACCGATCTTCCCACGACCGATGAGTTTGAGCCGCTTGCTCGCTATACCGGTCTGGTCGAGATTCAGCGCGAGAGCAAGTTTCAGGCCCTTAACCACCGTGCCATGGCACGTGCCTACGCCGATAAGATTGGCCGCGCATACGAGGACCTGAACTTGATCATGGTCATGATGGGCGGCGGCATTACCGTCGCGAGTCACAAGCGCGGCCTGATGGTCGACGCTCAGGACGGCCTGGGCGGAGACGGCGCGTTCTCCAACAACCGCTGCTGCGGCGTTCCCAGCGCGGCCCTGGTTGACCTGTGCTACTCGGGCGAGTTTACGCACGAGCAGATGAAGCGTCACCTCAACGGCGAGGCGGGCCTCATGGCCTATACGGGCACTACGGATATCCGTGCGCTCGTGTCCCGTGCCGAGGCGGGCGACAGCAAGGTCGCCGAGGCGCTCGACGCTATGTGCTACCAGGCGTCCAAGGACATCGGCGCCCACGCGACTGTTCTGTGTGGCAAGGTCGATGCCATTGTGCTGACCGGTGGCATGGCCAACGCCGCGTATCTGGTCGACCGTATCATCGAGCGCGTCGGCTTTATCGCCCCCGTGGTCGTTATGCCCGGAGAGCGCGAGATGGAATCGCTCGGAACCAACGCGTACCGTGCGCTTTCCGGCCAGATCGAGCTCAAGGAGTTTAAGCCCCAGCAAATCGTTCCCGAATGGGTGTGGTAGGAGATGACGGTATATAAGTCGTTTGACGATATCGAGCGCGCGGTGCTCGAATCGGGGAAAAAGGCGCGCATCGCCATGGCATGTGCGCAGGACCCCGACGGTCTCGCCGCCGTTGTCGATGCGCATCGGCGCGGCGTTATCGAGGCTACGCTCATTGGCGATGTCGACAGAATCCAGGAGCTCCTGAGCGCCGCGGGTGAGAATGCGGACGAATACACGATCATCGCATGCGACGATGAGCTCGCCGCTGGCAAGATGGCGGTATCGATGGTTCGCTCCGGCGAGGCCGATATTCCCATGAAGGGCCTTATGATGACGGCGAACTTCATGCGCGCCATCTTGGATAAGCAGGATGGCCTGCTGCCCCCGGGCAAGTTGCTGTCGCAGGCGACGGTTTTGGAGTGGCCGGCACAGAACAAGATGATGGTCATTTCTGACTGCGCCGTGAACATTTCGCCCAATTTGGACCAAAAGGTTCAGATCACCCGCAACGCCATAGATTTGGCACACCTGCTGGGCTACGAGCATCCCAACGTTGGCGTGCTCAGTGCCCTCGAGGTCGTTAAGGACAAAATCCCGAGTACGGTCGATGCACGCGCGATTGCCGATATGGATTGGCCCGACGCTTGCGTGGGCGGTCCCTTTGCGCTTGATAACGCCATTTCGCCGGAGGCGGCGGCCCTGAAGGGCGTCACGCACCCGGCAGCCGGTAAATGCGACGTGCTCATTGTCCCCGATCTGCCGTCCGGCAACATCTTTACCAAGAGCCTGACGTTTTTCGCCGAGCTCAAGAGCGCCGGTTCGCTCAACGGCACGACTCATCCCGTGGTCATGACGAGCCGAACCGATACGCCCGAGGATAAGTACTACTCGATTTTGGTGGCAATCGCCAAGACGCTCTAATTGTTCCTCTCCCTCTCTCGATGAGTGCGGTTTTCGCGCCTTGTTGCTCAATTTGTCTCCGGGGCAACGCCGGGGCCGAAAGCCGCAGCTCGTCAATGGAATCAATGGCGCGGATTTTTTTCTTCCCATCCAAAAAATCCCGCTTGACTGTATTGCAACAACACAGCGCAACGTAAGGGGCGTCCGATAACGGGCGCCCCTTTTTAAGCGGCAACGTGGTTGCGAATCCGGAGCGCCCCCAACAAGAAAGGTGGGGAGATGGAAGCGGAAAAGAAGGCGTTTAAGATCACCAAGCGCGAAATTGGCTTTGTGCTGGGTATCGTTGTCTTTTTGCTGGTGAAGTTTCTTCCTTTGGCGGAGCTGAGCTCGACGGTCGAGCTTACGGTCGGCGGTCAGACCTGTCTGGCGTTGACGCTCGCCACGGTGGTGTTCTGGGCGTGTGGCGTGGCGCAGCCGGGCTTTGTGGGCCTGCTCTATTGCGCGCTGCTCGTTCTGTTCAAGGTGTGCGTGGACGACACGGGTGCCGCGAGCATCTCGGCGACGGTCGCCTCCACGTTTAGCTCGTGGACCAAAGCCACCATGTGGCTCGTCATTGGTGCCTACCTCATCGCCAGCGCGGTCAAGGAGTCAGGCCTGGGCGAGCGCATCGCCTATGCGTTTATGCTCAAGTTCGTGCGCGACGCCAAGTCGCTCATCATCTCGATCTTCGCGCTCACCTTTGTGCTGTCGCTGCTGATCCCGCATCCGTTCCCCCGCGCCTTCCTCATCCTCGCCGTCGTCTCGGTCATCGCCGAGTCCGCCGGCTACGGTGACGACGACAAGGGTAAGCTCGGCTTCCTCGTGTTTGCCGCTGCTGCCCCGGGCTCCATGTTCTTCCTGACGGGCGACTCCACACTCAACCCGCTCGTCGCGCAGTACAGCGCCGAGGCCGGCGGCATGAGCCCGTCCTTCGTCGACTGGTTCCTGTACATGAGCGTGCCTATGCTGGTCGCGCTGCTGTGCACCCTGTTCCTGGGCCTCTTCCTCTTTAAGCCCAGCAAGGAGCTCGTTTACGATCGCGAGCAGATCGTGGCCAAGCAGGCCGCGCTCGGCAAGCTCTCCGTCAAGGAGATCCGCGCCATCGTGTGGCTTGTCATCGCCATCGCGCTGTGGCTTACCGTCTCGGGCGATTACATCGGCTGGGTGACACTTGCCATCGGTGTCGCGCTCGCCATGCCCATCATCGGCGAGGTTCTCACTCCTGCCAGCTGGAACGCTGTCGACATCAAGTCCCTCATGTTCCTGACGGCCGCCATGGCCGTGGGTTCCGTGGGCGGCGCCACCGGCATGAACGCCTGGATCGCCGACGTCGTGCTTCCCAGCTCCGTGCCCGAGAACATCTTCCTGTTCGCCCTGCTCGTCGCCGCGCTCTCCATGATCATCCACATGTTCATGGGCTCGGTCATGGCCGTGCTCGGTGTGTGCGTGCCGGCGTTCATCAGCTTCGCGGCCGGCTCCAGCGTAAGCCCGCTTGCCGTGGCGCTCATCGTCTTCACGTCCATCAACATCCACTACATCCTGCCGTTCCACAACCTGCCGATCCTTATCGGCGAGGGCAAGGACGCCGGCGGCTACACCTCCAAAGAGGCCATGCGCATGGGTATTCCCCTCACCGCGGTCGTCTTTATCGTCGTGCTGGTCGAGGCCGCCTGGTTCCATCTCTTTGGCCTGATGTAAGCGGCCGAGCGCTTGGGCTGCAAACAGCCGAGTGCTTGAACCGCGAGTTGCCAAGCGCTCAATCTATAAGCGCTGCGGCCCCACTACGTTACCCAGCCCGGCGGCACTCCCGTCGCCGGGCACTCTCCCGAAAGGAGCACGCTATGTCCACTACCGATGCTTCCCAGATCCACGACCTGCGCTCCGCACTCGACTTTTTGCGCGAGATGCCGGGCCAGCTGCTCGAGACCGACACCCAGGTCGACCCGGACGCCGAGGTCTCGGGCGTCTATCGCCACGTCGGTGCCGGCGGTACCGTTATGCGTCCGACCAAAGAGGGTCCGGCGATGGTCTTCAACAACGTCAAGGGCTTTGACGATGCCAAGGTCTGCATCGGCATGCTTGCCAGCCGCAAGCGCGTTGCCGCCCTGCTCGACCTGGACGAGGAGCACCTGGGCCTCGAGATCGGCAAGCGCTTCGAGAACCTGATCGCGCCCAAGCAGATCGCCGAGGGCGCGCACATCGACTGCCAGGAGGTTGTGTACAAGGCGAACGACGAGGGCTTTGACCTGCGCAGGATCGTCCCCGCTCCCACCAACACGCCCGTCGACGGCGGCCCCTACATCACCATGGGTCTCGCCTATGGCACGAGCCCCGACGGCTCTCAGTCCGACGTGACCATCCACCGCTTCTCCTGCGTCGACAAGGACAAGCTCGCCATGTGGATCACCCCGGGCAGCCGTCACCTTGGCGCTTTCTTTGACGAGTACTGCCAGCGCGGCGAGGACATGCCCATTTCCATCTCCATCGGCCTGGACCCCGCCGTGTACATGTGCTGCGGCTTCGAGGCTCCCACCACGCCGCTCGGCTTTAACGAGCTGCAGATCGCCGGCGCCCTGCGCGGCCACGCTGTCGAGCTTGCCGACTGCGTCACCGTTCCGCAAAAGTGCATTGCCAATGCCGAGTACGTGCTCGAGGGCTACCTCATGCACGACGAGACCATCAACGAGGACGTCAACGGCCACGGCTACGCCATGCCCGAGTTCCCCGGCTACACCGGCGGCGCCAAGGTATGCCCGGTGATCAAGATCACCGCCGTCACCACGCGCGTCAACCCCATTATGGAGAGCTGCATCGGACCTTCGCACGAGCACGTTTCCATGGCCGGTATCCCCACCGAGGCTTCCATCTACAAGATGGTCGAGACCGCTATCCCGGGCCGCCTGCTCAACGTCCACGCCGCTCCCTGCGGCGGCGGCAAGTTCGTTGCTATCATGCAGTTCAAGAAGTCGAGCAAAAATGACGAGGGCCGCCAGCGCAACGCCGCCATGCTCGCCTTCTCGGCGTTCTCCGAGCTCAAGCACGTGATCCTGGTCGACGAGGATGTCGACATCTTCGACATGAGCGACGTGATGTGGGCCATGACCACGCGCTTCCAGGCCGACGTGGACCTCATCACCATTCCCGGCTGCCACTGCCACGTGCTCGACCCGTCCAACGATCCCGCGTTCGATCCCACGATCCGCGAGCACGGCATCGCCTGCAAGGCCATCTTCGACTGCACGGTCCCGTTCAACCTTAAGAAGAACTTCATCCGCTCGCAGTTCATGGAAATCGACAAGGACAAATGGGCTAGGGAGATTGCGGCGTTTTAACAAACGCCGCACCGGTCGACGCTGCGCCCGCGCCTGGCGGACAATCTGCCCCTCAGCTGCGAAGGCATGGGCATAAGCCCTATGCCTTCTTGTTTCGGGGCACCTTGTCTCGCCAGGCGCGCGCTCGCTGACATTGCCCGACCTATAGCCGCCATTTTGTTGTTGCTGGTAAGCCCTACCAAGTAGTCAAGGAGTTGTCATGCCTGAGCCTTCTGTCCGTCCCCGTCGCATTGTTGTTGGCGTGTCTGGCGCCAGCGGTGCCGCGCTGGGTCTTGAGTGTCTCAAATGCCTGCGTCAGGCTGGCGCCGAGTCGGCGCTTGTCGTCACACGCGGGGGAGAGATCACCATCGAGCAGGAGCTCGGCATGACGCTCGACGAGTTTGCGTGCTATGCCGATGTGGTCTACGACAACAAAAACATCGGCGCCGCCATCGCAAGCGGAACCTATCCGGTCGACGGCATGATCGTGGCGCCCTGCTCCATGAAGACCCTCGCCGGCATCGCGAGCGGCTACAGCGAAAACCTGCTGCTGCGCGCGGCCGACGTGCAGATGAAAGAGCAGCGCCGCCTGGTGCTCATGGTGCGCGAGACGCCCTTCAGCGCCATTCACGTCGATAACATGGCGCGCCTGGCGCGCGTGCCCGGCATCATGCTCATGCCGCCTATGCTCACGTTTTACAACGGCCCCGCCACGCTCGATGACGCGGTGCATCACATCGCCGCCAAGGCGCTCGAGGCCGTCGGCGTGCCATGTGCAAACTATAAGCGCTGGTCATAGGCGTCTTTAGGGTAGGATACGAATAGTGTTTAAGCCCGCTGCCCCTGTGGGCGGCGGGCTTTGGTGTGTCGGGAGGATCTATGCAGACGGGCATGTATGCGATTAGCGAGATGGCGAGCTTGTTTAACGTTTCGCGCCAAACGCTCATCTACTACGACAAGATCGGCCTGTTTAAGCCCGCCGTGGTTAACGAAAAAGGCTACCGTTTCTATTCGCCCACGCAGATCCCGCTCATGCGTCTGATCTGCATGCTGCGCGACCTGGGGCTCGAACTCGACGAGATTGACCGCCTGACCTCGACGTTCGACATTGGCGAGATGACCGATCACCTGCGCTCGCGGGTGCAGGCGCTCGATGAACAGATCGCCGGGCTCAAAGCCGAGCGCGCGAGTGTGCAGGAGCGTCTGAGCTTTTACGACGAGGCGGTTTACTGGCGCGAGCGCGAGGGCAAGCCGGAGCTCAAACAGTTTGAGCGCCGCTACGTGGTCTTTGAGGAGTTTCCGGGCGATATCGAGCGCGGCCGCTCGATGCTTCACCCCACGCTCATGCGGGCGATTCTGCGCATGCGTACGTTGACGGGCACGCGCCCCATGCGCGGCTGGGGCGCCATGCTGCGTCGCGAGGCGCTGCATTCCGACGACCCTATTGCCGGCGCCGGCTCCTTTGCCGTGCTGCCGCGCGGTGCCGAGGAGCTGCTGCCGAGCGATCCCGCCGAGCTGGCAGAGATTGGCATCGAGGTGCTGCCCGCAGGCACGTATCTGTGCATGAGCCGCTGGGGTATGCCGTACGAGCCTGAGGGCATCCGCGCCATCGTTGCCTGCATGGACAAGCACGCGCTCCTGCCCATTGGCAACGCCTTCGACTTTTGCTACCTCGATACCACGAGCTACGACGAGTCCCACCAAGAGGACTTCTGCTGCATCCAAATCCCCGTCACCCTCGCAATGTGACAAAGGGACAGTCCCTTTGTCACAGCCACGTCCATTTCTTAGAAACATGCAAAATCTGCAAGTTTCTAAGGTGGCATCTTATAAACTTGCAAATAATGCAAGTTTATAAGTTTTCATGTCTGGACGGGCGCTAGGGAGACTCTATGAACATCGTTCGCCGAAGCCGCTATCTCGATCGACTCATTGCTTTTCAGGATACCGACCTCATCAAAATCGTGACGGGTATACGCCGTTGCGGCAAATCCACGTTATTGGACATGATGAGGGAGCACCTGGCGCAACAGGGGGTGCCGGCCGAGCGTTTGCTGACCTTTAAGATGGAATCTCTAGAGTATGCGGGGATTACAGATTACCTGACGTTTTATCGCATGGTTCGGGAGCGCGTTGACGGTGTCGATCGCCCCTATCTATTCTTTGACGAGCTCCAGAATGTCGAGGGCTGGGAAAAGGCGGTTAACTCGCTTCGAATTGATTTGCCGTGCGATATCTATGTCACGGGCTCCAATGCCTTTTTGCTATCGAGCGAGCTTGCAACGCTTATCTCGGGCCGGTATATCGAGGTCAAGATGCAGCCGCTCACGTTTGGCGAGTATCTTGATTTTCGCTCGATTGATGCGGTCGTCGCCGAAGGGCTCGGCGAGAGGGCCGAGCTCGTTTCCAAGACGGGCGATCGCCTTAATTCAAACACCGTGCTCGAGCAGTACATAACCTATGGCGGCATGCCGTTTCTGGCTCATGACGAGCCGAGACGCGAACCGTGCCGCGACTACATCCGCAGCCTCTATCAGACGATTGTCGCGCGCGATATCCTATTGCGCGCGACGCGTAGAGGTCGCGGAGCTATCACCAAGCGCGACGTTCTCGAGCGGCTCTGTGCGTATCTGGCAGACAACATCTCCAATCAAACCTCGGTCAACAAAATCGTAGGGACGCTCAACGAATCATCGGGCGGTAAGACCAACGCACTGACGGTGTCGGCGTATATTGACGCTCTGGAAGAGACGTACCTGTTTACCAAGGTAAAAAGGTATGACGTCAAGGGGCGGGAGCTTCTCAAGACAGGCGGTAAATATTACATAGCCGATACGGGAATCCGCAGCTATCTTGACGGATATAGAGGCAGCGATAGCGGAAGGATGCTCGAGAACGTTATCTACAACCAGCTTGTCTTTGAAGGATACGAAGTGTTTTGCGGCCATCTGCGCGCGGGGGAAATCGACTTTGTCGCAATCGGCGAGGGATCGGACCGTAAATATATCCAGGTTACCGAACGGATCGATGCCGAGGCGACCAGAGAGCGCGAGCTGCGACCGCTCAAACTAAACACGCTGGGAAAAATCCCTGATTCGTACGAGAAGATCCTGATCGTCAGGGATGGTGAGCATCCAACAGACATCGACGGCATCAGAATCGTAGGGGCGGTCGACTTCTTGCTGAGAAACAAGATCGCCCACGGCTAAACGCAAAATGTGACAAAGGGATAGTCCCTTTGTCACATTCCATGCGAGCCGCCGTGCCATCTGGGGGTATAAGGCTAGCAAGTGTTTTATTTGCGAGGCCTAAGGGGCGCCCCGTATGGATATCGATAACTTTGAATGGTGGTATAGCGAGGGCGAGGCTCCGGACGAAGAGTGGGACGAGCCCGCGCCGTGTGACATGTCGAGCGACGAGGACGAGACCGGCAACGATACCGCTGTCGAGCCTGACGCCGCCTCCGATGCCGCCGAGTCCCTGACCTTTGAACAGGCCTGGGCCCAGGCCGAGGCCGACGAGGCGAAGGCCGATGCCACGGCCACGCTCGGCGAGCCGGCTGATATGTCGATCTCGCCGGCAAAGACCCCACAGCCGCGCCATAACATCGACCCCGGCAGCACGGCATCCTTCAGCATACTCGACGTGCCCGCGCAGGGTGCCCAGGCACCCGCGCCCACACGTCGCCCCGACCTGGCTCGCGAGGAGGACGCGGGCCGTCGCTCTCCGCTCGGCCCCATCCTCATCGCCTTCATGGCCGGCGTTATCGCATGCTCGGTAATTGGAAACGTCTGGAGCCATGTTGAACAACAACGAAAAGACGCCGCCAAGGTCGAGATGTCCGTCGAACAATCGCTCAGCCGCACGCGCTCGGTGCATGTATCGGTCGAAGTCAAGGACGGCGCGACGTGGGACACCGCGCGCGGCGACAGCCAGATGCTCGTCCATATCGTGGGTCGCACGCTCAAGGGGCAAGCGATCGACGAGTACCAATACGTCAATTCCGAAGGTGACGGCATCGAGCTCAAGCCCGGCGACTACGAGCTCACGGTCGATGAGCCGCCCGTCGCCACCGACGGCACGCGTTACCGTGCCTCAAAGCGCATGGTTCCGGTGAGTTTTAATTCACAGGCGCCCGATACGGTCGATAGCACGCCGCAGGGCGGGTTTGACCTTTACGCTATTGCTCAATAACTGCACCTGTCGCTCAACCCCGCCGCCAAGAGTGGGACAATAGCCCTCGACACCGTTGTTTACTATTGGAGGAAGTAGCATGTCCACCGTCACTACCATCAAGCGCGGCGGCCTCACCGCGGCCATCGATTCCATGGGTGCCCAGCTCACGAGCCTTGCCCTCAACGGCAACGAGTATCTGTGGCAGGGCGACCCGGCCTTTTGGGGCAAGCATGCGCCTATCCTGTTCCCCATCGTGGGATCGCTGCGCAACAACATGGCGACATCTGCGGCCGGCACCTGCGAGATGCCGCGCCACGGACTCGCTCGCATCGTCGAGCACAAGTTGGTCGAGGTTTCGGAGGACGGCTCCTCGGTAACGTACGAGATCACTGACACGCCCGAGTCGCTCAAGGCGTTCCCGTTCCACTTTAAGCTCAACATGACCTATGCCCTGACCGGCGACGCCACGCTTACCCAGACCTTTGCCGTTACGAACACCGGCGACGTGGACCTGCCGTTCTCGGTGGGCGGCCACCCCGCATTTAACGTGCCCGCCCCCGGTGCCGAGGACGAGGTATTCGAGGATTACGAGCTGGCGTTTACCGAGGCCTGGACGAACGAGGCTCCCATCATCACGCCCGACGGTCTCATGACGTTCGAGGGTAGCTACAAGGCTCCCGATAACTCGGACGTGCTGCCCATCACGCACCGCAGCTTCGATAACGATGCCATCATGTTCACCGATACTCCGGGCTCCACGCTCACGCTGCGCGGCCGCAAGTCGGGCCACGGCGTCAAGATCGACTTTGAGGGCTTTAAGTACATCGGCGTGTGGTCTGCCGCCAACGACGCTCCGTTTGTGGCGCTCGAGCCCTGGACCGGCCACACCACCATGGACACCGAGGACGATGTCTTTGAGCACAAGGTCAACACCATCACGTTGGCACCGGGCGCTACCGATAAACGTAGCTTTAGCGTCACCTTGCTCTAGATGTGACAAAGGGACAGTCCCTTTGTCCCTTCCTGCCCGCTAAGCCTCCCTGCCACATCCGGCAGGGAGGCTTTTTGGTAGGTAGCCATTGGGGATGTTCTTAAACGACTACTGTGTGTCTATTAATTTTTCGCGCACATGCCGCGTTGCTGGTTGCGGGCGTATATCCTGTCTTATTGTCAGCAAAGCAAAACAGGAAGGCATCAGATGCAACCTCGACTACAGCGCGACGCGCAGGCCCAGCCGGTGTGCAGTCGTCGCATCTTCTTGGGTAGCGCCCTCGCTGCGAGCGCAACCGTTGTCGCCGGCGCGCTTGCCGGCTGCCAGCGTCCGTCCACACTCAAGGTGGTCCAGCCCACGACGGGCGGCGGTCGCGATGACCTGTCCGATTCTGTGATCGGCAAGGATAAGATCCGCATTGGCATGGAGGCGGCCTACGCCCCGTACAACTGGCAGGTTTCCGAGGCCAGCGAGGTCACGATCCCCATCGATAACGTGCAGGGAGCCTACGCCGATGGCTACGACGTGCAGATCGCCAAGATCGTCTGCAAGGCTCTCGGCGGCGAGCCCGTTGCCGTCAAGCAGAGCTTCTCGGGCCTTATCGACTCGCTCAACAACGGCCAGATTGACCTCATCATCGCCGGCATGAGCGCCACGCCCGAGCGCGAGGAGTCCGTCGGCTTTTCCGACCCGTACTTCATTGGCTACTTTGGCCTGTTCGTAAAAGAGGGCTCGCCCTACCAAAACGCCACCAAGCTCAGCGACTTCAGCGGTGCCACGGTGCTCGGCCAAAAGGACACCATGCTCGATACCGTCATCGACGAGATTCCGGGCGTTGTGCACAAGAACCCGGTCGATTCGGTCCCCACGGTGTTCTCGAATCTGCTGCAGGGCACGTGCGACGCCGTGACCTACAACACTGAGAACGAAAAGGGCTATATGGCCCAAAATCCCGGTATCGTCCCCATCCACTTTGCCGAGGGCGAGGGCTTTAAGCAGGAGGTCACGGCAAATGTCGGTTGCCGCAAGGGCTCGGACAAACTGCTTAAGCTCATCGACAAGACACTCAAGGGCATTAGCCAAGAGGAGCGCGACCAAATGTGGGACGCGTGCCTCGACCGTCAGCCGGCATAGGGAGGCAGCATGAAAGCCATCAACCGTCTGGCCTCCTTTATCAAGGCCGACCACCGTTATGTATACCTGGGCACGAGCGTCATCGCGGCGCTCGGCCTGGCGTTTAGCCAGCGCAACCCCACACCGCTGAGCTTCTTAGCCCCCACCGGTATCTTCCAGGATTGCCTTTGGGCGATTCTTTGGGCCTGGATTGTCGTGTCGGCAGCGGCGCTTGTCACCAAGCTTATGCACTGGAGTGACTATCGCGAAAAGTCGCCGTTCGCATCCGAGCGTTTCCGCCGCGGCGCGCGCCTGGGTAGCTATGTTGTGGTCGCTATCGCGGCGATCTTCTTTATCGACCGCTGCGTCATGTCGTTTATCGACCTGGTGCAGGTGAGCATTGTCTCGGATTCCAACCCCAGCGACTTTTTGTCGAGCTTGGTCTACATGACCTACAAGAGTGGCGACTTCTTTATCCGCGGTATCGAGATCACCATCGCGCTTGCGACCTTCGGTACCGTCATCGCATTCTTCCTGGCGCTGCTCTTTGTGTTCCTGCGTATTCAGACCTTTGACCGCGTGGACAACGACCTGGTGCGCTTCTTTAAGAGTATCGGCCGCGGCTTTGCGACCATCTACTCCACCATCGTGCGCGGCACGCCCATGATGGTCCAGGGCCTGCTCATCTATTACGCGGGCTTTACCGTTTTGCGCGGCATGGGCTTCGAGACCGCTCAGGCCAACCAGATCTGGAGTACCTTCACCGCCGGCCTCGTCACCATCTCGCTCAACTCCACCGCCTACATGATGGAGGTCCTGCGCGGCGGCATCGAGTCCATCGATCCCGGCCAGGCCGAGGCAGCGCGCTCGCTGGGCCTGTCGCAGTGGCAGGCCATGCGCAAAGTCGTGTTCCCCCAAGGCATTAAAAACGCGATTCCGGCGCTCACCAACGAGCTCATCATCAACATTAAGGACTCGTCGGTGCTCTCGGTCATCGGCGTGTTCGACCTTATGTACGCTACTACCACGGTCGCCGGCGTGTACTACCGCCAGATGGAGGTCTACTGCGTGGCGCTCGTGGTCTACCTGATCCTGACACTCGTGGCGAGCCGCCTGCTCGAAGCCTTTGGCAAAAAGCTGGGCGCCGAGGCCCCTGCCACGCTGCCCAGCTCCAACTAGGCGCAAGACGAGGAGAATCATCATGGCAGATACCGCCACTACCGGCACTGCGGCAGCCGTGCAAAACCAAGAGCCGCTTATCCGCGTCGAGGGCCTGCGCAAGAGCTTTGGCTCACTCGAGGTACTCAAGGGCATCGACCTGTCCGTCAATTCCGGTGAGGTTGTCACCATCATCGGCGCCTCGGGCTCGGGCAAATCGACCTTCCTGCGCTGCCTCAACCTGCTCGAGACCCCGGACGCGGGCCACATCTGGTTCCACGGCCAGGACCTCACGGCCGAGCGCTGCAACATCAACAAATTGCGCGAGGACATCGGCATGGTGTTCCAGGGCTTTAACCTGTTCAACAACATGGATGTGCTCGACAACTGCACGCTCGCGCCCGTCACGCTCAAAAAGATGAGCAAGGCCGAGGCCGAGAAGGTCGCGATGGAGCATCTGACGAGCGTGGGACTCGAAAAGTTCGCGCACGCCGCCGTTGGCCGCCTGTCCGGTGGTCAAAAACAGCGCGTGGCCATCGCTCGTGCCCTATGTATGAATCCGCAGATCATGCTGTTCGACGAGCCGACCTCCGCGCTCGACCCCGAGATCGTGGGCGAGGTGCTCGAGGTCATGCGCAAGCTCGCCGCCGACGGCATGACCATGGTCGTCGTCACGCACGAGATGGCCTTTGCCCGCACGGTGTCCGACCGCGTGGTCTTTATGGACAAGGGCGTGGTGCTCGAGGATGCCGCGCCGGCCGAGCTCTTCGGCAACCCCAAACACCAGCGCACTCGTGAGTTCCTCTCTCGCTATCTCGAGGACAAATAACCGACCGCAAACGCTTACGTTGCAGGGCCGCTCCCGTGGGGCGGCCTTTGTCGTCACAATCGAAAGGATGTCATGGCCGAGGTTTGGCGCTTCTTTGCGCATGAGGACGATTTTGCCGATATAGACGAGGTCAGCGCGTGCGAGCGCTTGGGCCGCGTGCTGTCGTTTCCGACCATTTCGAGCATGGATGCCGAGGCGGTGGACTGGCAGCCCTTCGACGACCTGCGCGCCTATATGCAGCAGGCCTGGCCGCGCGTGTTTGCGGCGGGCGAGGTCGAGCTTATCGACCACTCGCTGTTGGTGACGCTTGTCGGCTCCGACCCTGCTCTCAATCCCGTTATGCTCATGGGCCACATGGACGTGGTCCCCGTGGTGCCGGGTACCGAGGCCGACTGGACGCACGCCCCCTTTAGCGGGCACGTGGACGACACCTACATTTGGGGCCGCGGCGCTATCGACATGAAGGATCAGGTCGCAGGCATTCTCGAGGCGGTTGAGTATGCATTGGCGCACGGTTGGGAGCACAAGCGTTCGCTGTTGCTCGCCTTTGGCCAGGACGAGGAAACCACGCAGTACGGCGCTGGAGCTATCGGCCGCGTGCTCGAGGAGCGCGGTGTTGAGCTCGAGTTCCTGATCGACGAGGGCGACTACCGCATCGTTCCGGCTGCCGAGTACGGCGCGGGCGAGGGCTGGCTTATGCATGCCGACCTGGCCGAAAAGGGCTATGCCGATATCGTGCTCAAGACGAAGAGCGCGGGCGGGCATTCGTCTAACCCCTACGGCGGCACGTCGCTCGAGGTGCTCAGCCGTGCCATCGCCGCAATCTGCGATATCGAGTGGCCGACGCGCGTGACCGATCTGCTTGCCGCGCAGCTTGTCGAGCTGGGGCTCTACACGGCGGATGAGATTGCCGCCAACGGGGGCGCCATTGTCCGCGATTGCCTCGCCAGCAAGAAGCTCTATCCGCTGGTGACGACCACCTGCGCGCCCACGCAGATCGAGGGAGGCAGCGCCGGCGCCAACGTGATGCCGCAGGATATGTGGGCCAACATTAACTTCCGCATGCTCGAGGGCACGAGCGTGGCCGACGTTGTGGCGCGCTGCCGTGAGGCGGTTGCCGGGGCGGACCTTGCCGGTCGTGTCGAAGTGGAGCTGGGCCCCGGCAGCTCCGAGCCCTCGCCGTCCCCGCGCATCGGTGGTCCCGGCCTCGAGGCGGTTCGCTCCATCGCCGCCCGCTATTTCTGCGATCCAAAGGGGACGGAGGAAAACGGATCATCCGAGCCGTTGGCGATTGTCCCCTCGACCGTGATCGGCGCGACCGACGCTGCCAACTACCAGCACATTTGCTCCGAATGCATTCGTTTTTCGGCGTTTGTGGTCGACGATGACGAGTGCGACCGCGGCGTCCACGGCACCAACGAGCGCATCACCCGCCGCGCCTACCTCCAGGGTGTTCGCTTCCTCATCGCCCTGCTCCATACGCTCTAGAATCCGACAAAGGGACTCTCCCTTTGTCGGATTCCGTGCGGGTTGTATGCAGGTTTGCCTGCGCACGCTATCATGTATGGGTTAGACCGCAACTATGTACCCCCATACGCGAAGGGATGCGCATGTATCTGAAGATCGACATGTTCTAGCCGGGCTTACCCCCGCATCGGCGCCCCGCGCCCCATCAATTCTGCCGATTTTCACCTTCACGCATATAAAGGAGTCCCGCCATGCGCGACAAGCTCGAAAAGATTATCAAGGCCTACGAGGAGCTCGAGAAGAAGCTCTCCGACCCGGCCGTCGCCTCCGATATTAAGGAGTTCACGCGTCTCAACAAGGAGTACGCGCACCAGTCCGACCTCATCGCCGCTTCGCGCGAGTACATCGGTGCGCTCGATGACATCGAGGCTGCCAAGGAAATGCTGCACGATACCACCGATGCCGATGAGAAGGAGATGCTCCAGATGGACATCTCCGAAAACGAGGCCAAGCTTCCCCAGCTCGAGGAAGACATTAAGTACATGCTCATCCCGAGCGACCCCAACGACGACAAGAACACTATCGTCGAAATCCGCTCCGCCGCCGGTGGCGACGAGGCGGCCATCTTTGCCGGCGATCTGTACAAGATGTACCAGCGCTTCTGCGAGTCGCGCGGCTGGAAGACCACCGTGCTCGACTCCAGCCCTAGCGAGGCCGGCGGCTTTAAGTCCATCGAGTTCAAGGTCGAGGGCGACCGCGTCTACTCCGTCATGAAGTTCGAGTCCGGCGTGCACCGCGTCCAGCGCGTTCCCAAGACCGAGTCCCAGGGCCGTATCCAGACCTCCACGGCAACCGTCGCCGTGCTTCCCGAGGCCGAGGAGATTGACGTTCAGATCAACCAGTCCGACCTGCGCATCGATACCTACTGCGCCTCCGGCCCTGGCGGTCAGTGCGTTAACACCACCTACTCCGCCGTGCGCATCACCCACCTGCCCACCAACACCGTGGTGCAGTCGCAGGAGCAGCGTTCCCAGATCCAGAACCGCGAGGTCTGCATGCAGATGCTGCGTGCTCGTCTGTACGAGATGGAGCTCGAGCGTCAGCAGGCAGAGCTCGGTGCCGAGCGCCAGAGCCAGATCGGCCACGGCAACCGTTCCGAGAAGATCCGCACCTACAACCAGCCCCAGGACCGCGTGACCGATCACCGCATCGGTTTCAACTCCACCTACAACGGCGTCCTTCTAGGCGATCAGCTCGGCACGGTCATCGAGGCGCTCGCCGCCGCCGAGCGAGCCGAGAAGCTGGCACAGGCCGTGTAGGTTACGCGGTTTTACAAACCGCGTAACGACTCGACGCTGCGCGCCGCCCAGAGCGACAATTTGTCATTCAAAAGGCAAGGCATGACCAGAAGGTCTATGCCTTGCCTTTTTCATGCCAACTTGTTCGCTCTGGACGTCGCTCGCTGACATTGCCAAAACATCGGCGTTTCCTTGGTTGTCAAATGATTCGTAGGGAGTCATTGGTGACATTGCCTTGATATTTTATTCAGTCGGCTGTGATGTCATTTGAGCTGCTTACCTGCTTAAGGTAATTGACGGCATAAGTTCGCTATCGAAAATATTGCTCAAAATATCGTTCAAGAAGTCGCGGAGCGATTTTTGATGGGTCGTGCGTCAAGCGATGTGGCAAGTTCTTGGTTAGATATTGGTCAGTTTTGGGGCAACCTTGCCAAAAGCTTGACGAATGCAAATTTAGACGTCAGCGAATGAACACTTTGAGCGAGCTCGGTGCAAAATTCTGGGCTGATTCTCGATAATCGCCTTCAATCGCCCCTTGCCAAGCGCTGGCCTCGCTTACAATCTGCTCCGACATTCGCGCGCCGTCCGGCGCTTAAGAGGGGAGGGCCCCATGGCAAACGAGATTTGGACCATCAAGCGTTGTCTCGAGTGGACCAAGGAGTACCTGGCCGAGCGCGGCGAGGAGCACCCCCGTCTTTCTGCCGAGTGGCTGCTGTGCGCCGCCACGGGCCTGGCGCGCATTGACCTATATATGCGTATGGACGAGACGCTTAACGCGGCCCAGCTCGAGACCATGCATGCGGCCGTTGTCCGCCGCGCTAAGGGCGAGCCGCTGCAATACATCACGGGCAGCACGCAGTTTCGCATGATCGACGTCGCGTGCGCCCCCGGTGTGCTCATTCCGCGCCCCGAGACCGAGATGCTCGTCGAGGAAGTCCTCAATTATCTGGATGCCGAGGTACTGAGCCCCGAGGCCGCTGCCCGTCAGCGTGTTGAGCTGCCTTGGAACGATGAGGTCGAGCAGGCACGCAAGGCCGAGGCCGCATTGGCCGACGAGCGAGCGACGGCCGAGCGCCGTGCCGCCAACCTCACAGCTGCCGACGAGGCGGCGCTAGGCGGCGATGTGCTGGGCAGTCGCGCTTATGCCGAGGAACTGGCCGATCGCGAGGCCGAGGAAGCCGCCGCGCAGGCGGCAGAAGCCGAAGCGGCAGAAGCAGAGGCCATGGAAACCCCCGAGCCCGAGCTCGACGAATACGGCATCGCCATTGAGGACAACGACCAACAGGCGACTCCCGCGCAAGATGCCGCCGAGGCCAACGTATCTGCCCCAGCCGAGCCCCGCACTGCCCGCGTTCTCGAGGTCGGCTGCGGCACGGGCTGCATTTCGCTCTCCCTTGCCTGGGAGCGCCGCGGCCACGTTACCTGCACTGCTACCGATATCGAGCCGCGCGCCATCGATCTGGCCACCAAAAACCGTGATGCGCTTGGCCTCACGTCCGACGAGGTCGCCTTCAGCCTCACAAACCTGGTGAGTTCCATTCCCCGCGAAGAGTGGGGCACCTTTGATGTGCTCGTCTCCAACCCACCTTACATCCCGACCGACGTCATGCGCTCGCTGCCGCATGAGGTCAAGGACTTTGAGCCCGATCTGGCGCTCGAGGGCGGTGCCGACGGTCTCGATATCTTCCGCCGCCTGCTCAACGCGGCGCCCTACATGCTGCGTGCCGGCGGCCTGTTTGCCTGCGAGCTCTACGAGGGCGCGCTCGACGCCGCGGCCGAGCTCTGTCGTCAAGCAGGCCTTTCGGACGTGCGTATCGTCCACGACCTCACCGATCGCCCCCGCATTGTCCGAGCCATCGTCACCGAGCCCAAGCAACGCCAGTAATATTTATTAACTGGTTAGCAAAAATTATAAAGTAGTTTATAATTAGGACGGCTGAAAGAGGTCGGCCCATGCAACCTCCTACCTTTCGGGAAATCATTGCCCTACTCAAGCACGATGGATTCGTGAAGGTCGCGCAAGTCGGTAGTCATGCTAAGTATGTTTCTGGTGACCGCGTTGTCACCGTGAACGGCTCTGGTGGTGATCGACCAAAGAAGGGCACGTGGGCAAGTATTCGTCGCCAAGCTGGATGGTAGTTGGAGGCAAAATGAGGCAGCGATTTACCTATGACTGCGTTCTCATAAAAGAAGACGATGGTTACTGCGCTAGCTTCCCGCAGATTCCCGGCGCCTTTGCCGATGGCGATACGCGCGAAGAAGCGATTGCCCATGCCACCGAGGCACTGATGGCGTTTTTGGCCGACGACCTCAACAACGGTTTGACTCCGGCAGGGTACGAACGCTCGGCCGAGGTCGTGGCCCTTTCAGTCGAAATCGACCACGAGGACGCTCGGGAAGCGGCGTGCCGAACATTTAAAGACGCAGCGCTGGACCTCAAAGTCTCCGCTCCGCGGATTACCGCGCTGGTCAAAGCCGGAAAGCTCGATGTTGAACTCGTCGACGGCCGTCGGATGATAACGATAGACAGCATCGAGCGTTACGCCGCCCAAGAACGTCACGCCGGCAGGCCAAAGAAGTTCGTCGCAGTCCAATAACCCCCTCACTTTCACCGACTACTAGAGCCGCTCACCAAACCAACATGCGCTCTGGGCAAATAGGTTGAACGTTTCGTGCGAGAATGCCCCACAGTAAACAAACTTGCACCAGAGCGTAAGGGGCTGGCATACACATGCAGACGGTCTATCGGGTATACGAGGGAACGCGCGAGCCGCATCGGCTTGCCGTCGAGCGCACGGCCGAGGTGCTCGGCCGCGGCGGCCTGGCTTTGATCCCGACCGAGACCGTCTACGGTGTCGCCGTGGCAGTCAACGCCTTCTCGGACGCCGTGCCCCAAGATACAAGCGAATTCCCATCGTGGCCGCGCGATCCGCAGGCTGCCGTCAATGGCGCCGCAGTTCCTGCGCTCGGCACCGGCTATCGCCGTATCTTCACTCTCAAGCAACGTGAACTCACGCAAACCGTCGCTTGGCTGGTCGATGGCGTCGAAGCACTCGACCGCTATGGCGTGGATATCCCGGAAGATGCCCGCATACTCGCGCGACGATGCTGGCCGGGAGCCCTGACTATCGTGGTCAAGGCAGCTCCCTGCGTGCCGACCTTTATGCGCGCTGCCGACGACACGGTGGCACTTCGCGCTTCGGCCTCGCCCGTGGTGCAGGCGCTCATTCGCGCCTGTGGCAGCCCCCTTGCCTGCACCAGCGCCAACACGCATGGCGCGCCCGCGCCGGCAAGTTTTATCACGGTGGAGGGTCGCATCCTGGAGGGGGTCGATGTTGCCGTCGACGCCGGTGAGACCCCGTGTCGCGACGCCTCGACCATCGTGTCGTTTCAGCACGGCGAGCTCCAGATCCTGCGCCAAGGCGCACTTCCCGCATCAGAGATCGAACGGGTCCTGTCCGACCCGATGCAATAGAAAGGTTTAAGCGATGTCGTTGAATCTGGGCAGCCTGGGCATGGAAGATGCCTCGTTTGACTTTGGCGGTTCCTACATCATGGCGCTCGACTGCGGCACCACCTCGGTACTTGCGACCATCGTCGACGAGTACGGATGCATCGTCGCGCAGGCACGTCGCAGCGTCAAAACCAGCTTCCCGCGTCCCGGCTGGGTGGAGCAAGACCCCATGGCGGTCCTTGCTAGCCAGATCGCCGTCATGATGGAAGTCCAGTTTAAGAGCGGTATCCACTCCGACCGCATTGCCGCCATCGGCATCTCCAACCAGCGCGAGACCACGGTGGTCTGGGATCGCGTGAGCGGTCAGCCGATCTATAACGCTATCGTATGGCAGTGCCGCCGTACCGCACCTCTGATCGACGAGCTTGTCGAGCAGGGCGCAGAAGGGCTGGTGCGCTCCCGCACGGGACTCACGCTCGACCCGTATTTCTCGGCCTCCAAGGTGCAGTGGATTCTCGACAACGTCGACGGCGCACGCGAAAGCGCGGCGGCGGGCGACCTCATGTTTGGCACCATCGACACCTGGCTCATCTACAACCTCACCGGCGGCCAGGTCTTTGCCACCGACTACACCAATGCCAGCCGCACGGCACTCTTTAATATCCATACGCTCGATTGGGACGACGACCTGCTGGCACTCTTTGACGTTCCACGTTCCATGATGCCCGAGGTTCGCTGGAGCTCGGGCGACTACGGCCGCGTCGCGAGCGACATCATGACCAACATGCCGCCCATCATGGGCGTGGCGGGTGACCAACAGGCGTCGCTGTTCGGCCACTGCTGTTTCCGTCCCGGCCAGACCAAAAACACCTATGGCACGGGTTGCTTTATGCTCATGAACACCGGCGACGAGATCGTCGAATCCAAGAATGGCCTGGTCTCCACCATCGGTATTGCTGCGGACGGCAAAGTCAGCTATGCGCTCGAGGGCTCTATTTTTGCCGCCGGCTCAACGATGAACTGGCTTCGCAACAACATGGGCATCATCTCGAGCGTGAGCGAGTCGGCACAACTCGCTGCTTCGATTAGCGACAACGAGGGCTGCTACTTCGTTCCCGCCTTTGCGGGTTTGGGTGCTCCCTGGTGGGACCCGCATGCTCGCGGTATCGTGTGCGGTCTGACCGGCGCCTCGAGCCGTGCGACCATCGTACGTGCCGCCTGCGAATCCATGGCATATCAGAGCTACGACGTGCTGCGCGCCATGGAGCAGGACGTGGGGCTTTCGATTGAGCGCCTGTCTGTCGATGGCGGTGCCTCGCGCAACGAGTTCATCATGCAATTCCAGGCCGACCTGCTGGATATCCCCGTGCTGCAATGCGAGACGGTGGAGACCACGGCAATCGGTGCCGCGTACTTGGCGGGTCTTGCCGTCGGCTATTGGGAAGACCTGGAAGAGCTGGAGCAAAATGCCCAGATCGTTAGGACCTTCCTTCCCCACATGTCCGCCGAGCGCCGCGAGCAAAACCTTGCGGGCTGGCGTGATGCAGTCAGGCGCTCGCTCAGCACCTCACAGTAGGGCTGCGATGGGCTGCTCGATACAACAAACCGCTAAACTAATGCATGGCGTGCGGCGGCAACATTGCTGCGCGCCTTGTCAGCAAGGCCGTTTTGCGGCCGCAACGAAAGGGGCAATCAATCCATGACCGTCACCTACGATGCGTCCCGTGTGACGCTTGTCGATCACCCGCTCGTCCAGCACAAGCTGTCGATCCTGCGCGACAAAAACACCGGCACCAACCAGTTCCGCCAGCTCGTGCGCGAACTCGCGCTTTTTGACGGCTACGAGGCCATGCGCGACCTGCCTATGGAAGACGTCGAGGTCGAGACCCCCATCACTACCGCCACGTTCAAACAGCTTGCCGGCAAGAAACTCGCCATCGTGCCCATCCTGCGTGCGGGCCTTGGCATGGTCGACGGCATCCTCGACCTGGTGCCCTCCGCTCGCGTGGGTCACATCGGCATGGAGCGCGACGAGGTCACCCACGAGCCGCACGAGTATTACTGCAAGATGCCCAAGGATATCGACCAGCGCATCTGCCTGGTCGTCGACCCCATGCTTGCCACGGGCGGTTCGGCCGAGATGGCCATCAGCTACCTGCGCGAGCGCGGTGTCAAGGACATCCGCATGCTGTGCATCGTCGCGGCCCCCGAGGGCCTCAAGTCGCTGACCGAGAAGGACCCAGATGTGCATATCTATACCTGCGCCATCGACGACCATCTCAACGAGGCTGCCTACATCGTTCCCGGCCTCGGCGACGCCGGCGACCGCATCTACGGCACGCTCTAGTCGCTGGGCTAAACGGCCGCGGCTGCAAATACGAAGAAACGGTGCGCGCGGACGAACAAAAGGCGACCGCGCGCACTCCTGTTAACGGACGTTTTGCCCTGCAGGGTTCGAGAAAAACGTATTACCGTACCTGCGGCATAAAGAAGGTCTTAAGAAAACGAACAGGTGCGTATTAACCGATGCTTTTTCGGTTGTACTTTAGCGATTGGCTCGTACAATAGTCACCAATGTTTGGCGGGAACTGTTCTGTGAAGCGTTAAAAAGGAAAGTGAGGACGCCAGTGTTTCAGATAGCCGATCTGCTCGCTATCGTTGCAGGCGCCATCGCGGGCGCAATTGCCTTCCTTCCCTTTGTCTTTACGCTCAAGCCGGTTCTTGACGATAAACAGAATGCGGACATGCTCAAGGGTATGGTGAGTCTGGCGGTCTCGGCAATCGCCCTGCTCGTCTTTACCTTGGTTGTGTTTGTGTTGTTCGGAGAGGCATTTCGCATGTTCCTCCTGGGCGAGGCGATCGGCTTCGTGGCCTTTATGGCCGCCTGCGCGGTTCGTGTCGCCAAGGCGCTGCGAGATCCTCATGAGGTCGAAAGGTAAGTCGTGGAAATTTTTGAAAAGCTGCCTGATGAGATTAATCATCTGGTCAGCGAGTTCAGCTCCACCCCTGTCGTGGGCGATCTGAGCTGCGGCATCACGCAGTACTCGTTTTGGCTGATCGTCTCCACGATCGTGCTCCTGATCGTCCTGGCCGTGTTCAAGAAGAAGCAGACCCTGGTTCCCAAGGGCTTCTTCGTCAACGGTTTCGAGTACATCATCGAGTACGTCGAGAACGATATCGGCAAGGGTGTCGTGGGTGAGAACTGGAAGAAGCACTTCCCGTTCCTGTGCTCGCTTTTCCTGTTCATCCTGATCAATAACATGATCGGCCTGATTCCGGGAATGAAGCCCGGCACCGGCGCAATCGGCTCCACCGCCGCACTCGCCATTTTCGCCTTCGTGTACTTCATCTACTACGGATGCAAGGCTCACGGCGTGATCGGCTACATCAAGAGCCTCGCCCCGCAGGGCGTGAGCTTCCCGATGAACGTGCTCGTGTGGGTCGTCGAGCTTTTCTCGACCTTCCTGCGCCTCATCACGCTCGCCGTCCGTCTGTTCTGCAACATGTTCGCAGGACACGTGGTCATGGGCTCGTTCGCCATCATGGCGAGCATGTTCATGCAGCCGCTGCTTCAGCAGGTTTCCGCGGCCCACGCCGTTGGCGCCCTGCCTTCGCTGGCCTGGCTTGCCATCCTCATCCTGATCTATGCGATCGAACTTGTGGTCGGCGCCATCCAGGCTTACGTCTTCACGGTCCTTACCGCCGTGTATGTCTCCGAGGCAGAGGAGGTCGCGGAGGAGGAGTAGTCTTCCGTTCGCGCCTTAAAGGTAAGGTAATTCGTTAAACCGCCGGTGCCCGTACCCATGGAGCCCGGCAGTTATAAAAAGGTTATCCTGCGTGAAATAAGACACGCACGACAAAGGAGGAATCGTGGGAGTTATCGGTTACGGTCTCGGTGTTATCGGCGCTGGTCTTGCTATCGGCCTGTCTGCTCTGGGTGCTACGGGTGCTATGGCCCGTCAGCCTGAGGTCCAGGGCCGCGTGTTCACCGTCTTCATTATGGGCTCCGCCTTCGGCGAGGCTCTGGCTCTGATCGGCTTCGTTGTCGCGCTGATCGTTAAATAGCACGGAGCGTCAAGTATGAATCTTTCATCCCAGAAGAGCGCGATCGCACTCTCCGCGTCCGCGGCCGCGCTGCTCATGCCGGTTTCCGCGTTCGCCGAGGACGGCGCTGCCGGTGCGGACATCCTCATCCCTAAGATGGCGGAGTTCATCCCGGCGCTTATCGCCTTCCTGATTATCTGGATCGTGCTGGCCAAGGTCGCCCTGCCGGGCATCATGAAAACCATGGAGGAGCGCGGCAAGAAGATCGAGGAGAGCCTCGACGAGGCCGAGAAGACCAAGCAGGAGGCTATCGCCAAGCGCGCTGAGTCCGACTCGATCGTCACCGACGCCCGTCGTCAGGCTGCCGACATCGTTCTCGAGGCCCGTAAGGACGCCGAGTCCGAGCGCGCCCGTATCATCGAGGCTGCTCACAAGGAGGCCGAGGAGATCATCGCCAAGGCCCATACGACCGTCGAGGACGAGCGCAAGTCCATTTACGCCGGTGCCGCGAGCTCCATCGCCGACCTGTCCGTTGCCGTCGCCACCAAGATCGTGGGCGAGGCACTCGAGGACGATGCCGAGCAGAAGAAGCTCATCGAGCGCTACATCCAGGAAGCAGGTAGCCTGAATGCCGACTAGCCGCTATCAGGACAAGGTGCTCGAGACCTACGCGCGCTCCCTTCTGGAAGCCGCTAAGGCCGAGAACCATGTGTTCGAGGACCTCGAGATGATCGAGCGCTTGGCTTCTGCCAGCCCCGAGATCATCGCCGTGCTCGACACCATGTCCAAGCGCGACCAGCTCGACCTTCTTCCCAAGGTGGCAGCTGCCTTTAAGTATGTTGCCGAGGAAGACGAGGATGTAGTGGGCGTGACCGTCACCACGGCGATCCCGCTCGACGACGAGCTGCGTCAAACCATCACTAAGAAATGCGAGCAGGACTTCGGCCGCAAGGTATTCCTTATCGAGCAGGTTGACCCGTCTATCGTGGGCGGCCTGGTGCTCGAGGCCCGCGGCGAGCGTCGTGACATTTCCGTCAAGACGCAGCTGCGCATCGCGCAGGAGACCCTCGCAAACTCTGCTAATTCGTACGGAGGTGAAGCCTAATGTCCGAAACCCTCAATGCCCAGGATATCGCCAAGAAACTGCAGGAGCAGCTCACGAGCCTCTCCGCGACGGTCGATACGCATGAGGTTTCAACGGTCGACGAGGTAGGCGACGGCATCGCGCGCGTCTCCGGCCTCAAGAGCGCCATGGCAGGCGAGCTTCTGGAGTTCAAGAGCTCCGATACCGGTGAGACCGTCTTCGGCCTTGCCCAGAACCTTGACCGTGACGAGGTCGGCGCCGTTCTGTTCGGTGCCGTCGACTCCATCAAGGAAGGCGACGAGTGCCGCACCACTGGCCGCATTATGGATATCCCCGTGAGCCGTGCCATGCTCGGCCGCGTCGTCAATCCGCTCGGCCAGCCCATCGACGGCCTGGGCGACATCGTCGCCACGCACCGTCGCCCCATCGAGTTCAAGGCTCCCGGCGTCATCGATCGTACCCCGGTGTGCGAGCCGGTTCAGACCGGTCTGCTCGCTATCGACTCCATGGTGCCTATTGGCCGCGGTCAGCGTGAGCTCATCATCGGCGACCGTAAGACCGGTAAGACCGCCATCGCCATCGACGCTATCCTCAACCAGCGCGGCAAGGGCATGGTCTGCATCTATGTCGCCATCGGCCAGAAGGCCTCCACGGTTGCCAACATCCGCGAGACCCTCGCTCAGCACGGTGCGCTCGACTACACCATCATCGTTTCGGCCACCGCTGCCGATTCCGCCCCTATGCAGTACATCGCGCCTATGGCCGGTGCCGCTATCGGCGAGTTCTTCATGTACAACGGCGAGGACGGCAAGCCCGCCAGCGAGACCAACCCCGGCGGCCACGTGCTCGTCATCTACGACGACCTGTCCAAGCAGGCTGTGGCCTACCGTCAGATGTCGCTGACGCTGCATCGTCCGCCCGGACGCGAGGCCTATCCTGGCGACATCTTCTACCTGCACTCTCGTCTGCTCGAGCGTGCCGTCAAGATGTCCAAGAAGAACGGTTACGGCTCCATGACGGCACTGCCGATCATCGAGACCCAGGACGGCGACGTCTCGGCCTACATTCCGACCAACGTCATTTCCATTACCGATGGTCAGATCTACCTGCAGTCCGAGCTCTTCTTCCAGGGTCAGCGCCCGGCAGTCGACGTGGGCATCTCCGTGTCCCGCGTCGGTGGCGACGCTCAGACCAAGGCTATGAAGCAGGTTGCCGGCAACCTTCGCCTGGACCTCGCTTCGTACCAGGAGCTCGCTGGCTTTACGCAGTTCGGCTCCGACCTCGACGAGGCTACTCAGAAGCAGCTGACCCATGGTGCTCGCATGACCGAGCTCCTGAAGCAGCCGCGTTACAAGCCGTTTGAGGTTGGCGAGCAGATCGTTACGCTGTTCGCTGGCAACGAGGGCTTCCTGGATGACCTGGAGATCGCCGACGTGCTGCCCTTCCGTGCCGAGCTCATCGAGTACATGGACAATGGCTTTGGTTCGCTGCTCGACAAGGTTCGCGCCAAGAAGATCGATGATGACACCAAGGCTGAGCTCTTGCGCGTCATCGGCGACTTCAAGCAGCAGTTCATGGCCAAGCACCATTCGGATGTTTCTGGATCAGAGGAGAACTAAGCCCCATGGCCAACCTTCGCGACATTAAGAAGCGAATCTCCTCGGTTACCACGACCAAGCAGATCACGCGCACGATGGAGATGGTCTCTACGGCCAAGATCCGTCGTGCCCTCGATCGCTCCAAGCAGGCCGAGCCCTATAAGGAGGCGCTGACCGACGTCATGTTGACGGTCGCCGGCGACGCCTCCTGTTCGGGCACCGATCCCATGCTGCAGAAGCATGAGAGCGTTAAGCGTGGCCTGATTGTCGTCATTGCTTCTGACCGCGGCCTTGCCGGCGGTTTCAATACGACGGTGGAGCGCACGGCCGAAAAGCTCGCCGCTTCTTGGGCGAACGACGGCATCGAGTGCGAGATCATCGCGTGTGGGCGCAAACCGGCCACGTATTTCCGTGACCGCGCAAACGTCGTCATGCACTTTGAGGGCAACTCCTCTGAGCCCGATTTCAATCAGGCCCGCATGATCTCCTCTCATATCTGCGATGCGTATCGTGCCGGTGAGCTTGACCGTGTCGAGCTTGTCTACCACCACGCCAAGAACCGCGTGGATCAGGAGCTTCGCGTCGAGCATCTGTTGCCGCTCGATCCCGAGATGATCGCTATGGCCCACGGTCCGCGTAAGAACGAGACCGACGCCCCTAAGCGCATCTCGTCCACGTTCGAGTTCGTGCCCTCTCCCGAGCATGTTCTCGGCAAGCTTGTGCCGTCTTATATCCTGACGGTCATCTACCAGGCCCTGATCGATTCGGCGGCTGCCGAGCAGGGTGCACGCCGCAAGGCCATGCACTCCGCGACGGAAAACGCCACCGCGATCATCTCGACCCTTACCCGCACGTATAGTCGCGTGCGCCAGGCTTCGATCACGACCGAGATTAACGAGATCGTCGGCGGAGCCTCAGCATTGGAGGAACAGTAATGGCTAATAACACCGTAAAGCTTGCGGTCGAGGAAGCCACCAAGAAGACGACTGCCGGTGATGGTCGCATCGTGCGAATCATCGGCCCTGTCGTCGACGTCAAGTTTGACGGCGCGGTGCCCCCGATCTACAACGCGCTCACGGTCGAGGCCGAGACCCCGATCGGTCATCTGAGCACGATCCTCGAGGTCGAGAGCCAGCTTCCGGGCGGCGTCGTCCGCACGGTTGCCATGTCCTCGACCGACGGCCTGCAGCGCGGCCTCATCGCCACCGATACCGGTGAGCCCATGAAGATGCCCGTTGGCCCCAAGACGCTCGGCCGAATTTGGAACGTTATGGGCAAGCCCGTCGACGGCAAGCCCATGCCCGAGGTGGAGGAGTTCTACCCCATCCACCATGCAGCGCCCCGCTTTGACGAGCTCACCACCAAGACCGAGATCTTCGAGACCGGCATCAAGGCCGTCGACCTGCTCGAGCCCTACATCCGTGGCGGCAAGACGGGCCTGTTCGGCGGCGCCGGCGTCGGCAAGACCGTTCTGATTCAGGAGCTCATCAACAACCTCGCCCAGGAGCACGGCGGCACCTCGGTGTTCACCGGCGTCGGCGAGCGTACCCGCGAGGGCACCGACCTGTTCCTCGAGATGAGCGAGTCTGGCGTTATCGACAAGACCTGCTTGGTCTATGGTCAGATGAACGAGCCGCCCGGAGCGCGTCTGCGCATCGGTCTGGCCGGCCTTACCACCGCTGAGTACTTCCGCGATCGCGGCCAGGACGTTCTGCTGTTCATCGACAACATCTTCCGCTTCTCCCAGGCAGGTTCCGAGGTTTCCGCACTGCTGGGCCGTATGCCGTCCGCCGTTGGTTACCAGCCCACGCTGGCAACCGAGATGGGCGACCTCCAGGAGCGCATTACCTCGACCAAGACGGGCTCCATTACCTCCGTCCAGGCTGTCTACGTCCCCGCAGACGACCTGACCGACCCGGCGCCTGCCACGACGTTTACGCACCTCGACGCCACCACGGTTCTTTCGCGTAGCATTTCGTCGCTCGGCCTGTTCCCGGCTATCGACCCGCTCGCGTCTTCCTCCGACGCTCTCGATCCCTCGATCGTCGGCGAGGAGCACTACCGTGTCGCCGTCAAGGTCCAGGAGCTCCTGCAGGAGTACTCCGACCTTCAGGACATCATCGCCATTCTGGGTATGGACGAGCTGTCCGAGGAGCAGCGCCTTACGGTCAACCGTGCCCGTAAGATTCAGCAGTTCCTCTCGCAGTCCTTCCACGTCGCCGAGAAGTTCACCGGCAACCCCGGTGTCTACGTCCGCGTCGAGGATACCGTCCGCTCTTTCGCCGAGATTGTCGACGGCAAGGCCGATGACCTGCCCGAGCAGGCTTTCCGCTATGCTTCCACGATTGAGGACGTGCGCGAGCGCGCCCGCAAGATGGGGGAGAAGTAGGTTATGCGTATCCGCATCGTGTGCCCCGTGAGCTGCGCCTATGAGGGCGACGCTGCGTTTGTGTCGATTCCGTCCACGGATGGCGAGTTTGGTGTTCTGCCTGCTCACTCCAGCGAGATCTGCACGATCGACCGCGGTTACGTTCGCGTTTCCGATAAGGCCATGGGCACTGTCGACCACACGTTTGCCGTGGCCGGCGGCTATGCCCAGGTTGCGGACGATGTCGTGACCGTTCTCGCCGAGCGCGCTTGCGATTTGGCGACCGTCGATGCCGACAAGCTTAAAGCTGATATTCAAGGTTTTGAAGAGAAGCTGGGTAATTTGTCGGAGGATGATGCACGCCGCGCCTACCTCTATAATGAAATCGCATGGTGTAAGCTCAAGCTTGCCCAATAGTCAAACGATTTAGCGTTCGACCATTTGCGAACACATCATGCCCGGGATGGCCCAGCCACCCCGGGCATGCTTTTTGAAAGGGTAGACCTTGGATATTATCCGCGTTGAGGGTGGCCACGCCATCGGAGGCTCCGTGCCCGTCTCGGGCGCCAAGAACTCCGCGCTCAAACTCATGGCGGCAACGCTTCTGGCGCCGGGCAAGACGACGCTGCAGAACGTGCCCGATATTTCCGATGTCCACGTGATGGGCAAGGTGCTCAAGGGCATGGGCGCTACGATCGATGTTCTCGACGAGCACACGCTCGAGATTGATACCTCTCAGGTCGATTCATGGGAGGCCCCCTACGAGCTCGTTGCCAAGATGCGCGCTTCCACCGCCGTCATGGGGCCCCTGCTGGGCCGCTTCCATCGCGCCAAAATTGCCATGCCGGGCGGCTGCAACCTGGGTGCTCGTAAGATCGATATGCACATTCTTGGTCTTGAGGCCCTGGGCGTTGAGTTCGATACCGCCCACGGTTACATCAACGCTAATGCGCCCCAAGGTCTGCGCGGTACCACCGTCACGCTCGAGTTCGCCAGCGTCGGTGCGACCGAGAATCTCATCATGGCCTCTGTGCGCGCACAGGGCACCACGGTTATCGACAATGCCGCCCGCGAGCCCGAGATCGTCGATCTCGCTAACATGCTCAACGAGATGGGCGCCAAGATTGTTGGCGCCGGTACGCCCGTCGTGACTATCGAAGGCGTGGAAGAGCTCCATCCCGTTATCCATCGCGTGGTGGGCGACCGCATCGAGGCCGGTACCTTTATCGTCGCCGGTGCGTTGATGGCGGACGATCGCGGTGTCGATGTCACGGGCTTTTGCCCCATTCATTTGGGCATGGTGCTCAAGAAGATGGAGCTCATGGGTATCGACTGCGAGCGCGTCGAGGATGGCGTCCATGTGAACCGTGCCGAGCGTATCAAGCCGGTCGACATCCAGACGCTTCCGTTCCCCGGTTTCCCGACCGACATGCAGGCGCAGATTATGGTGCTCTCCGCCCTTGCCGACGGCAGTTCCGTTATTACCGAGAACATCTTCGAGAATCGCTTTATGTTTGCCTCTGAGCTGGTGCGCATGGGTGCCGACATTCGTATCGAGAGCCATCATGCCATGATTCATGGCGTCAAGGGCTTCTCGGGTGCACAGGTTACCTCGCCCGATCTGCGCGGCGGAGCGGCCCTCGTCGTAGCGGGCTTGATCGCCGACGGGACGACCGAGGTTTCGGCTATCCATCACATCAAGCGCGGCTACGAGCAGTTTGTCGAAAAGCTGCAGGCGCTCGGCGCGCATGTCGAGCATGCTACCGTCCCCGATCCCGTCATCTACTAATACAGGTTGCCTATGTTTAATAAAAAGCCCCTCGCAGATACCACCACCCGAAGACCCTCAACTGGTGCGCAGGCCAAGATCTACAGTCGCGATAACGTGGCTCGCTATTCCGAGCGCGCTCGCCAACGTCGTCGTAGCCACACGATTCGTCACGTCGCGCTCATTGTCGTGCTTGGCGTGCTGTTGAGTGCCACTACCGCTGCCGGCCTGTGGTTTGCCACCATTATGGGCAAGCTCGGCGATTCTAATGTCATTACCGACAATCTGCGTCGGGTTCTGGTTGACACCGATGAGGCAAAGGATCCGTTCTACGTGCTGCTTCTTGGTACCGACGGCCGTCCGGGCGAGGATACGTATCGTGCCGACTCGATTATCCTGGCACGCATCGACCCCACGCAAAAGCAGGCGACGCTCATTTCCGTTCCGCGCGACACCAAGGTCGAGTACAAGGGCGAGACCATGAAGATCAACGCCTGCCATACCGTTGGCGGCGCCGAGGCCATGGTCGAGGCGGTCAACGAGCTGTGCGGTGTTCAGATTTCCCACTATGCCGAGGTCAGCTTCGACGGTATGCAGGCGCTGATTGATTCGGTTGGCGGTATCGACATTAACGCAACCGATGATGTTGACGACCCCGAGCACCTGGATATTAAGATTACCGCTGGCCAGCAGCATATGGACGGTGCCACCGCCCTTACCTATGCCCGCTGCCGCTACACCTATGCCGACGGCGATTACACGCGCATGCGCCACCAGCGTCAGGTGCTTGGCGCCCTTGCCAACCAGATTCTCAATAACTTCGATGCCACGAAGATCTTTGGCCTGGTTAATTCGCTGTCCGATATGCTCGTAACCGATATGAGCGTTCAGGATATCGTGGCTACGGTCAACGCCATGCGCGGTATGGATGTCGACGGTATCTACTCGGCCAACCTGCCCTCGTACGCCGACGACAGCACCATGATCGACGGTGTGAGCTACGTCTTTGTCTACGAGGACGAGCTCAAGGAAATGATGGAGCGCGTCGATGCTGGCAAGGATCCCAAGGGTCCCAACACCATGGGTCTTTCCGACGGTTCCAGCTCTACGATCGGCGACCTGAACAACAACACGTCTGACGATTACGCAAACGGTACCGCAACCTCATCGGTCAGCTCTGACGATTCCGATGACTCAAGCGATTCGAGCGATTCGGACTACTACGAAGAGCCCACCGGCGACGGCAACGGCTACGAAGCCAATTATTAGGGTTACGCGGGCTTACCAGCCCGCGTAACCAGTTGACGCTGCAAACCCGCCAGAGCGGCAATCTGCCTTTCAACTTCGGCGGCATGATCAAAAGATCAATGCCGCCTCGTTTCAAGGCACCTTGCTCGCTCTGGCGGGTTTTCGCTGTCGTTGCCAAAACATCGGCGTTGCCTCGGTCCGGACTAGTCGTTGGGTAGTCATTGGGGACGTTCTTAAACGACTAGTCAAACAAGAACGTCCCCAATGACTACCCACAAAGCGAGAGTGGATCTCGTCATTTTGCGGCACTTGGGGACGTTCCTTTTCTGCCGGCAGTTAGGGACACTCCCTGTACAAAAACCGCCCCGTCCTCTGTAGAGGACGGGGCGGTTTGTCTTTTAGGCTTGAGCGGCCAGGCTTATGCAAAGCGGGCGACGAGCTCCTGGAGCACGTCGGTCATCTTGACGAGCGAACTGACCGGGACGAACTCGTTGACGCCGTGGTAGCAATAGCCGCCGGTGGAAAGGTTGGGGCAGGGCAGACCGCGGAACGACAGCTGAGCGCCGTCGGTGCCGCCACGAATCGGCAGCACTTGGGGCTCAACGCCGCAGGCAAGGTAGGCTTCCTTGGCAACATCAATAAGCTCGGGATAGTCACGAACGATCTCGGCCATATTTCGATACTGCTGCTTAATCTCGACCGTCACGCGCTCCTCACCCAGACGCTGGTTGAGCATCGAGGCGGCGGCATCAATAAGGTCGAGTTTCTGCTGGAACTTGGCGGCATCGTGATCACGGACGATATAGCGCGCCGTGGCGTGATCGACGGTCGCAGATACACCCTCAAGGTGATAAAAGCCCTCGTAGCCTTCCGTATACTCCGGGCGCTGCACGTAGGGGAGCAACGCGTTGAAGTCGCAGAACAGATTGCCTGCGTTGACCATACGGCCCTTGGCGTCGCCCGGGTGGATGGACTGGCCCTCAAAGCGGATGGTCGCCTCGGCGGCGTTAAAGCACTCCCACTCCAGCTCGCCGATGGGGCCGCCGTCGACCGTGTAGGCGTACTTGCAGCCAAAGGTATCGATATCCAACAGCTCGGCTCCGTGACCGATCTCCTCGTCAGGGCAGAAGCAAATGCCGAGTGCGGGATGGGGCAGAGAGGGGTCCTGAGCGATACGCGCGACAAGCGACATGATCTCGGCGACGCCTGCCTTGTCGTCCGCGCCCAGCAGCGTGGTGCCATCGCTGCAGACCAGGTCCTCACCCGCGAGGTCGTTCAGGGCGGGAAGCTTGGCGGTACTCATGGCAACGGGCTTACCGTCAACCGTGCCGCAGACCAGGTCGCCGCCTTCGTAGTGTACGATGTGCGGCTTCACGCCGGCGCCCGGTGCAACTTCGGTGGTGTCGAGATGGGCGATCAGGCCAAGGGCGGGCTTGTCCTCAGCGCCCGCACTTGCGGGGATATGCGCGCAGACATAGGCATGCTCGGTCACGTGGGCATCTTCCGCACCAAGCTCGCGCAGCTCTTCAGCCAGCACGTTGGCAAGGTCAAACTGAACGACGCTCGAGGGTACCTGGTCGCAGTTTGCATCCTCGGACTGCGTGTTGATCTGGACGTAGCGCAAAAAGCGCTCGAGGACATCGGGGTTCGTGGTGGTGTTTTCCATAAAGACCGCTCCAATCTTGGTCGTCGTGTGCAACAAGAACTCTAGCACGGTATGCCACGGCATACCGCGACGCTTGGATGGGGTAGAATCAGCCATTGAATGCAGAAGGGACGGAAGATCATGGATACGACAAATAGCTCGCGCGAACTACATCTGACGGTGGCGAACGAAGACTACTTGGAGTGCATGGTTCGCATTGAAAGCGAAGAGGGGGAAACCAACGGCGTGCGATCGGTCGACATCGCGCAGCGCCTTGGCGTCTCCAAGGCATCGGTCAATAAAGCGGTTTCGGCGCTCAAGGCATCCGAGCTTGTCGAGCAATCGCACTACGGCAAGGTAGTCCTGACCGATCGCGGCCGCGAGGTTGGCACGGCTATCTGGTACCGTCATCGCCTCGTCCGCACGTTTTTGGTTCAGGAGCTCGGTGTCGAATTTGAGCGAGCCGATTCCGAGGCCTGCATGATGGAGCATGCGCTATCCGAGGACACGATGAACCGCTGGCTCGCCTATCTCGAAAAGCAGGGAATCAGCGTCGAGGAATAGCGGGATATATATGGATACGAGTTATTACAATCGCTTTGGTGCCGAGGAACTTACGCGCCGCTTGTCGAGCGAGACCTTGTTGGCGCAGGGCCCCATGGGCAGTGTTCTGTTGAGTGAGTACGACGCCGCCGATATTCCACCGGCGTTTTGGAATCTGGCAGAGCCGCAGACCGTTTCTCGTATTCATCGCTTGTATGTCGCCGCCGGCGCGCAGGTGCTCATTACCAACACCTTTCAGGCATCAAGCTATGCCCTCAAGCACGATCAGATTGCGCCGTCCGTGGCGGAGGTCAATCGAGGGGCCGTTGACGATGCCCGCCAGGCGCACCCTCAGCTGCTGCTGGGCTCGATGGGCCCGATCGGTATTGAGTGGTTTGCCGAAGACTCTGCCGAGTATCGTGAAATCCGAGGCATTGCGCGCGAACAGGCGCACGCCTTGCTCAATGCCGGTGTTGACGGTCTGCTGATCGAGACGGTGACGTCTATCCGTAATTTGCAGCCCATGCTTGCCGGCGCCCGAGATGCCGCCGACGGCATGCCTGTCCTGGTGAGTTTTGTCGTTGACGATAAAGGCGACCTGTTGGGCGATGGCCTCAACATCGAGGCAGCCGTTTTGTACGCCGAAAAACACGGCGCAAACTCGGTTGGTGTTAATTGTTGTTCGCTTGCGGCTGCGAACGCGGCAGTGCCCAGGATGGTTGCATCGGCGACTACTCCCGTCACGGTGCGTCCCAACGTGGGCGATCCGGTCCAGACTCAGGATGGCCCCGTATGGCACGAGAACCCCGAGGCTTTCGCGCGCGCATGCATCGAATGGAGACATGCCGGTGCCGCAATGGTGGGCAGTTGCTGTGGAACCACGGCAATCACTACGGCAGCGATGGCCGAGGCGCTCGATATATAAAGGGCAAAACCGCTCCATACGGGGCGGTTTTTTATTGCTTGCATGTCCTCGGCAGCATTTGCCCAAATGGTGAATGCTGGTGCCGGCAGGTTGCCGAGTGTGTATCGCGGGTATACCTCATGCGTACCATGATCCAAACACTGTGAGGTGTCTGCGCGTGTGCACGATAATTCATTTTGGAACTGACGGTTGGCGCGCTCGCGTCGATGAGGACTTCACTGCCGATAACGTTGCCCGTATCGCCGATGCCGTCGGCGAGTTGTGGCAAAAGACCAATCCGGGCAAAACGGTATATATAGGGTTCGACACTCGGCCCCTGGCGCGCGAGTTCGCTGAGCTTGCGGCGGGTGTGCTAGCAGCGCACGGGCTAGACGCCGTGCTCGCTTCGCGACCTGTTCCGACCCCTGCCCTTACGTGGGCGGCGGCTTATGACGGTGAGGCGTGCGGCGCGCTCATGGTGACGGGGTCCCATCATCCGCAGGGTTATCTGTGCCTCAAGATTCGCATGGGTGACGGCTCGACCGCCAACCAGGATGTCATCGAAGAGCTCGAAGAGACCATGGCTCCCGAGCCAATGGGGATCGAGGGGCAATATCGCACCGCGGATATCATTCCTGACTATATGCAGGCGGTGGCATCGTTTGTTGATGCCGAAGCCATCCGTGCCGCGCACCTGCGCGTGGTTGTTGATCCCATGGGCGGCGCAGCCCAGGGCTATCTAGCCGACTTGCTGCGCGAGCTTGGCGTTGAGGTGCACGAGATTCATGCCGGGCAGGCACCTGACCAAGAAGATATCTGCCCCGACCCCGTTGAGCCGTGGGTGGACGCTTGCGAGCGCACGGTTATCGAGGACGGAGCTTGCGCTGGCCTGGTGACCGACGGCGACGCCGACCGTATCGGCGCGGTTGACGAGCGCGGCAGATATATACATCCGCATCAGATCATGGCGCTCGTTTTGGGCGACTTGGTTCAATTTCGTAATTTGGAGGGGCGCGTCGTTGTCAATCTTTCATGCTCGACGCTCGTGCGTCGCATTGCCGAGGCGCTTGGCTGCCGCGTGACCGTCAAACCAGTCGGTTTCAAATATATAGCGGCGGAGATGAAGAAGGGCGGCGTCCTCATGGGCGGCGAAGAAGCCGGTGGTATCGGCATCGCCGCGCATATGCCCGAGCGCGATGGAATCCTCGCCTGTCTGATTCTGTGCGAGCTTATGGCAAAGACGGACGCGCCTTTGGGCGTTCTGGTCGACCAACTCGAGGACAGTTTTGGTAAGACGAGTTACGGTCGACGCGATTTGCGCCTTGAGGCCGAAGATGCCGAAACGTTGCGAACCCTGCTGCCGGGCGTAAACCCCAAGTCGATTTGTGGCAAGGTGCCGCAAAACGTTAGTCATATGGATGGCTTGCGTTTGGCATTCGAGGATGACACGTGGTTGCTGGTCCGTCCTAGCGGGACCGAACCAGTGGTGCGCGTCTACGCCGAGGGGTTCTCGGTGGAAGAACGTGATGAGTTGCTCGATGCTGGCTGTGCTTTAGCTAGGGGGACGTATCCGCTTTAACCATGAGGCTGCCTTATATAAAGAGATGCTCGGCGAGCGGTAGGTAACGGCTGGCAAACGTTAGCCGGATCCCAAAATGTGCAGGAAATGTGTACGCCCAGATTCCCGCCCCCGGCGCCCTTCCGGTCTGGCAATATATCTCCTTGCCGCGCGGCCCGGTCGGACCGGATCAGC
>NZ_NKXR01000009.1:0-256 GCF_002232035.1 Collinsella sp. TF06-26 | reverse complement strand
CGGACCGGATCAGCCGCCAGGCGTGCACCTTGAGAACCGGATACTGCGAGGATGGACACATTCAGTGTCGCATCCGGGCAGACATCGAACCATTTGAAATGGTCTAACTTGGATTTGTTTTTCGCAAGGCCGCCGAGAGGCGGCCCCGAGAAATTCCTTTTCCTATACAGAACCATATGAATCGAACGGAACCGATCAGCGATGACTGAGAGGACCGGACGGGCTCGAAGCCCAACACATTTGGACGGAGAGTTCG
>NZ_NKXR01000008.1 GCF_002232035.1 Collinsella sp. TF06-26 | reverse complement strand
TCGGAAGGCACGTGCAGACCTTTCGTCATGGCCTCCTACCTTTCTTTCGGGCCTTACTGGCCGAATGTATCAGCGCCCCTCCATATGGGACGCTGCTTGCTGACAGCTCTAGTTATATCCAAAAATCACCCGCAATTCCACCTCGCCCCCGAACGGTCAACAAAGTGCGATGAACGGTATATCGCATGTGATTCCCCCATGATGTACTTCGGCGTTCTAAAGTAACTTTTCTAAGGTAAACGCTCTTTTTTCTCAAAAATCATTCGCAATTACAACTCCAATCTTTCGATTAGGAATTGCATATCGACAACGGTTTTATGTATATAAATGACGCTTGTTCGTGTTTCTGTCTGTATTCGATGATATTCAGCTACCTATCATTCTTATTCACACATACTCACCAGTTGAGTGAGGATATAGACCGTTTTTCACAACGCGACGGGCGTCAGCTCTATGGCTTGTCAGCGTAAGAAGTAGGTAAAGATACCGTTCACGCGATACGTCCGTGCCATAGGTCGACTAAATTGAGACAATAGTGAATAGTGTTAGGCAACCGTCCCCTGCGGGGACTGAACGGACAGATACATATGCCGAGCAAAATCGAAAAAAAGCAAGCCGCCGCAAAGCTGCGCAAACCGCCGCGCGACTTCTCGTACACGCAGAACCGAGAGCTCAGCTGGCTGCGCTTTGACAACCGTGTGCTTGACGAAGCCTTCGACGAGACCGTTCCGCTGTTCGAGCGTCTAAAGTTCGTCTCGATTTTCGAGTCCAACCTCGACGAGTTTCTCATGGTGCGCGTGGGTGGCCTGTCCGATCTGGCAGAGCTCAAAAAACAGCCTGTCGACAACAAGAGCAATATGACCGCCTCCGAACAGGTCGATGCCGTCATGGCCGAAATGCCCGGGCTCCTTACCCGATGGGAGTCCATCTTTAAGAGCATCGAGGGCAAGCTCGACACCCTGGGCGTTCACCGCGCCCGCATCGATTCACTTACGCCCGAGGAGCGCACCTTTGTAACCCGCTACTTCCAGGCCTACGTGTCGCCGGTCATCTCACCGCTGGTGATTGACCCGCGCCACCCCTTCCCCAACCTGCGCAACGGCGCACTCTACCTGGCCTGCGGCCTGGACGGCGTCACCGACGAGGAGAGCCTGCTGGGCCTTATCGAGATTCCCGCCTCGATGAACCGCGTGGTCGAGATCCCCTCGCCCACCGGCACCTACTCCTACATCTTGCTCGAGGACGTCATCCTCGCCTGCCTGGACAGCTGCTTTGGCTCCTACAAGCCACTCGACCGCGCGCTCATCCGCGTCACCCGCAACGCCGACATCGATCCGGACGGCGAGGGCGTCGAAGAGGAAGAGGACTACCGCCAGCACATGAAACGCATCCTTAAGAAGCGCCTGCGTCTGCAGCCGGTAGTGCTCGCGGTCTCGGGGTCGCTCGAGAAGGCGACGCTCAAGACCATCCGCAAGGCGCTCGAGCTTTCTCGCCGCTCGGTCTTTACCTGCGATATCCCGCTCGACCTGGGCTACGTCTTTGGCATTGAGGGCAAGATTCCCGAGCACCTGCGCAACGAGTTGCTCTTTACGCCGTTTAAGCCGCAGCCCAACCCCACCATCGATATGACCCGCTCCATCCGCGAGCAGGTGCTGCAGCACGACAAGCTGCTCTTTTATCCTTATGAGGCCATGAATCCCTTCCTGGATCTGGTGCACGAGGCCGCCTACGACCCCGAGTGCATCTCGTTGCGCATCACGCTCTACCGCGTGGCCAAGCAGAGCCGCCTGTGCGAGTCGCTGATCGATGCCGCCGAGAACGGCAAGGAGGTCACGGTGCTCATGGAGCTCCGCGCGCGCTTTGACGAGCAGAACAACATCGAGTGGGCCGAGCGCCTGGAAGAGGCCGGCTGCACCGTCATCTACGGCTCCGAGGGCTTTAAGTGCCACTCCAAGATCTGTCAGCTCACCTATCGCGAGGGCATGGCGCTAACGCGCCTGACGCTGCTGGGCACCGGCAACTTTAACGAGAAGACGGCCAAACTCTACAGCGACTTTATGCTCATGACCGCCCACCCCGGTATCGGCGAGGACGCCAACCTGTTCTTCCGCAACCTGTCGCTGGGCAATCTGCGCGGCGATTACCGCTTCCTGGGCGTGGCGCCCGTAGGCCTCAAGCCGCTCATCATGCGCGGTCTGGATCGCGAGATTCAGCGCGCTCTCGCTGGCGAGCCCGCCCGCGTGTTCTTTAAACTCAACTCGCTCACCGACCGCGAGGTTATCGACAAGATCGCCGAGGCATCGTGCGCTGGAGTCCGCGTGGACATGATCATCCGCGGCATCTCGTGCCTCAAGCCCGGTGTTCCGGGCAAGACCGAGAACGTGCATGTCCGCTCCATCGTCGGACGCTTTTTGGAGCACGCCCGTGTTTACGCTTTTGGCGTGGACTCGGACATGATTTACCTGAGCTCGGCAGACATGATGACACGCAACACCGAGCACCGCGTGGAGATCGCCTTCCCTGTGCTCGACCCCACCTGCCGCGCCCTGGTGCACGAGTACATGGGTATGCAGCTGCGCGACAACGTGAAGGCCCGCAGCCTCACGAGCGACGGCACCTGGGTCCCCGTGGAGCGCGCAGAGGGTGAGAAACCCTTCAACTCGCAGGAAGCTCTGCTGGAGCGCGCCTATCGCAACGCCGAGGCCGCGCCCGAGCCCGTCATTGAGGCGAAACCCGCCCCCGAGCCCGAGCCGCAGCCGGTAGCACCCAAAGTCCAAAAGGTCCAGGCGACCGTCATTGAGCCCGAGCCCGCACCTGTACCTCAGCCCGAGCCGCAGGTCACCAAGCCCGCACCCGAGACGAGCGCCCGTCGCGATAAGCCCGCCGGCAAGACCAAGGCCATCGAGCGCCATCGCCCCGGTCGTGTGCGCATGGGCCTGGGCCTGATCGGCCTGGGTCTTAAGACGCTCATTACCGGCAAGACGAAATAGTCGTTTGTAGAAGCAGTTTGTAGAAGCGCCCCGCATTTGAGGAAAGCCTCGGATGCGGGGCGCTTTTCCCTGCTACCATGGTGCGAACAACAACACGAATGACAGGCAGGGATATGAAGCTCACTATAGAATCGATGACCTACGGCGCAGACGGGTTGGCGCACGCCGACAACGGCAAGGCCGTCTTTGTGCAGGGCGCCGTGGCAGGCGACACCGTCGAAGCCGAAGTCGTACAGGACGGCAAGTCGTTCATGCGCGCCCGCACGACCGAGATTCTGGAGCCGAGCCCCGATCGCATTCAGCCCCCCTGCCCCTTCGTTGGCATCTGCGGCGGCTGTTCGTGGGGCAATCTCTCACGCACGGCACAGCTTGCCGCCAAAGAGCAAAACCTGCGCTCCACGCTCGAGCGCATCGGCAAGTTCGCTCCTGAGCAGGTCGATAAGTTGGTACAGCCCATCTGCCACACCAAGGACGACTGGGGCTACCGCAATAAAATCGAGCTCGAACCGACCGTCGTCAACGGTCGCGTGCGCCTTGGCATGCACGGTGTCAACCCCAGCAAAATCGTGACCGTCGATGCGTGCCCGCTGTTCGATAAGCGCTTCCCGAAGGCGCTCAAATCGGTCGTCGGCGCACTCAACTATCTAAGCGGCGGCCATGACTTAGGGCTCGAACGCGTGGGCATTCGCGCATCACGCCGCACCAAGGCACTCGAGGTCGCACTCTGGACACCCACAGGCTCTTTTCCGCGCTCGCAAGTCTCCCGCGTGCTGGCGGACGCCGCTCATCCCACGAGCATCGTGCGTGTGATGAGCAAGGGCGAGAAGAAGGCCCGTCGCGTCTCCAAGGTTGAGATGCTCGCCGGCGAGGGCTCCTGGACCGAGAACATCGCCGATGGCCAGATGCGCTTGTCTGCCCCGTCTTTTTTCCAGGTCAACACCAAGGGTGCCGAGATTTTGATCGAGCTTGTCATGGAAGCGCTCGACCCGCAGGAAGACGAGCTTGCCGTGGACCTGTACTGCGGTGCCGGCACCTTTACCCTGCCGCTCGCCCGCCGCTGCGACTTTGTCGCCGCCGTCGAGGCCTACGGCCCCGCCGTGCGCGATCTACGCCGTAACTTGGAGATCAACAAGCTCGATAACGTCGACGTCATTGGCGGAGACGCGGTGCGCGAGTTCCCCGACCAGGATGCCGACGTCTTGGTGGTCGACCCGCCGCGCGCAGGCCTTGCCCCCGAGGCGATCGACCTTATCGCCAGCACGAGTGCTCGCGATGTCGCCTACGTGAGCTGCGACCCGGCCACCCTGGCGCGCGATCTCAAACGCTTTGTCGAAGAAGGCACCTTCTCCCCCGTAAAGATCACGCCAGTCGATCTGTTCCCACAAACCTTCCACTGCGAGACCGTCGTCCACCTTAGGCGCAACTAGCCACTCAATCATTGCTCAGATAAATCATTGAGAAATCGAGCGTGGCAAGCGGAGGTCTTCGGGGTATAAGACGGCTAATTGTATGCCGCCTATGAAAGGAACCCTCATGCCCAGCGTTGCCGTTCTCGCCGCCGATGGCTTTGAAACTATTGAATGCTTGACCATGGTCGATGTCATGCGTCGCGGCGGTGTGCGTGCCACGCTCGTCTCGATTATGCCCACACGTGAGGTCGTAAGCTCGCTGCAGATCCCCGTGACCTGCGATGCGCTCTTTGATGAGATCAACTTTGACGAGTACGACTGCGTCGTGCTGCCCGGCGGCTTGCCCGGTGCCACCAACCTGCGTGCCGATCAGCGCGTCTGCGACGTGGTCTGCGAGTTCGCCGCGACCAAGCACGTTGCCGCCATCTGCGCCGCCCCGTTTATCCTGGGCGAGCTCGACCTACTCGAGGGGCGCCACGCCACGTGCTTCCCTGGCTTTGAGAAAAGCTTCCCCGAAGGCGCCTATACCGGCGAGAAGGTTACGCAAGACGGCAACATCATCACCGCCAGCGGCATGGCCCAGTCGCTCCCCTTTGCGCTTGAGCTGCTGCGCACGCTCGCCGGCGACAAGGCCGTCGAGAAGGTCGCCGAGGGCATTCAGCTATGATTTTGGCTTCGCAATCACCGCGCCGCATCGAGTTGATGCGCGAGGCGGGCTATGACATTCGCGTGATTCCCGCAGATATCGACGAAACGCCTTTTGATGGCGAAGCTCCGCTTACACTCGTCGAGCGCTTGGCGCGTGCCAAAGCCGCTGCCGTCACGGCCGAACATGCCGAGCCCAACGAACTGACCGTCGCGGCCGATACTATTGTCACCTTTGACGGCCAAATTTTGGGCAAGCCGGCAGACGGGGACGAGGCGCGCACCATGCTCCGCGAGCTTTCGGGCCGCACGCACCAGGTCGCAACCGGCGTCTGCATCGTTAAAGCCGGCGACGCTACAGCTCCGCATGCCGCCGAGAGCCTGTCGTTTGTCGATGTGACCGACGTGACGTTCTATGAGCTTACCGAAGAGCAGATCGAGCGCTATGTTGCCTCCGGCGAACCCATGGACAAGGCCGGGGCCTACGGCATCCAAGGCACAGGCGGCCGCATGCTTGTGCACGATATTTCGGGTGACTTCTACAACGTGGTGGGCTTGCCCATCGCTCGCGTCGCACGCGCGATTCAAAAACTCTCGTAATTGCTCTGGCGCTGGGTATCCCCCAGCGCCTACAATTTTGCCGTACCGTACGGATCCCGACCGGGCATAAGGCCCGGCGGAAAACCGATAGGAGAACACATGGACACACTGCTCGAAGCCATCGATGTTTGCAATGTCGATGGCTTTTGCTTTGGCAACTATACGGACGAGGAGGCTGGCACCGGCTGCACCGTAATCGTGGCGCCCGAGGGTGCCACCGGCGGCGTTGACGTACGTGGTGGTGCCCCCGCTTCGCGTGAGACCGACCTGCTGCGTCCCGAAAACACCGTCGATAAGGTCCACGCCGTCTGCCTTTCGGGCGGATCGGCCTTTGGCCTCGAGGCTGCAAGCGGCGTGGCCCGCGAACTCGAGAGCCGCGGCATTGGTCTGCCCGTCGGCCCCACGCAGGTGCCCATCGTGTGCTCCAGCTGTATCTTCGACCTTGCCTTTGGCGACCCCACGGTGCGTCCCGACATTGAGGCCGGCATCGCCGCCGTGCGCGAGGCGCTCGACCACACCCCCACCAAGCTCGAACAGGGCAACGTAGGCGCCGGCACGGGCGCTACCGTGGGTAAGCTCATGGGCCCCGCCACCTGCATGAAGGCCGGCCTTGGCGCTGCCGCCGTGGCGCTCGGCCCCATCAAGGTGGGCGCCGTGGTCTCGGTCAACGCCTGCGGCAACGTTGTCGACCCCTTCACCGGCGAGTGGGTCGCCGGTATGCGCGCCGCAGCCGATAGCGACCAGATCGTCGACATGGAACTCGCAGCCTTTGCCGCCGCCGGATCCATGCAGATGCCGCTCGACCGCACCAACACCACCATCAGCTGCATCGTCACCAACGTGGAACTCACTAAGGCACAAGCCACCAAGGTCTCCCAGATGGCAGCAGATGCCTACGCGCACGCCATTCGCCCGACACATACCACCAACGACGGCGACACCATCTACACCCTCGCCAGTGGCAAACTAGGCGCCCAGGCAAGCGCCGCCGTTCCCCTAGACCTGCTGGGCATGCTCGCCGTAAGGGCCCTGCAAACCGCCATCGTAAACGGAGCCAAAAACGCCAAAACCTCCCACGGCATACCCGGCGCCGCAAAGTAAACTAGCTCGTCCGGTTGCCCGGTGGGGTTTGGTTATGTTTGCTGCTCTACAGTCCTGGCTCGCACGAAGAGCACATTAAGTGCTCTTCGGCTCGTGCGGAACTCGCGACAAACATAACCAAATCCCACCGGGCAACCTACCAACCAGATTCTTTTCAGCCCAGGCCCCTGTGTACCGCGCGTCGAAGATCTTCAAATTCAAATAACCTGACAATCGATTCTTATAGCAGAGGCCCCTTGGCCTTTAGTTTGCTACTGCGAACAGTCCTGCTCGCAGTAGCAAACTAAAGGCCAAGGGGCCCAGTCAACCTATCAGCAGCGATTACTCAGCAGCTAGTTGAATTTGAAGATCTTTGAGGCAAGACGGTATAGGCCGAGTGCGGTTTTGTCTCCGGCCCGTCCGCGCAGATTGGTGAAGAACCCGACCACGCCGTAGCGGGCACGACGATACATGCGCTCGTCGTAGGCCTTCAAATCATTCCACAGCGTCTTTAGGCGCTCGTCGGCGCAATCTTCCTCGGAAAGTTTGGTGAGTACCGAGCAAATCGCCATCATCATGGTGAAGTAGCCCATCATGTACGAACGCAGGCGCGACGACTCAACATCGCTGTACAAGTGGTACGACTCCATCATGATACGCGTAACACGGAACTGCTGGTCCAGACGCTTGACCATCGTTGCCTCGTTGACGCTCTGGCCTTCGCGACCGATAAAGTAGCGGTAGAGGTCAATGTCGGCGTAGTACATGGTCTTGCAACGCGGCAGCGGTACGTAGGCGTAGATGTTGTCCACATAGAACGTGTGCGGCGGCATGGGAAGGTTGGACTCGCGCAGCACATCCGTGCGATAGCACAGGCTGTGCATGAGTAGGTTCTGGTCCAGGCGGAAATGACCGATCTGATCCCAGGAAAAGATCTTCTTGCGCGGCAGGGCAAATTTGTAGCCAATAGCGGTATGCGTTCCCTCGTAAACTTTCTCGTACACGTAGTTCGAGATAAACAGGTCAACGCGCTGGTCGCGCTCCTCAAAGCCACGCAGAATCGACAGCATGGTCGAAAGGGCAGCGCCGTCAAGCCAGTCGTCCGAGTCGACAACCTTGTAGTAGGTGCCCTGCGCCTCGCGCAAGCCCGAAAGGACGGCGATACCGTGGCCGCCGTTCTCCTGATGCACCGCGCGGATAATGCCGGGGTAACGCGCCTCCCACTCGTCGGCCTTAGCGGCCGTCTCGTCCTTGGAACCGTCATCGACGATGATAATCTCGATGTCGGTGGCATAATTGCTCCCCTCCAGAATGGAGGTGATGCAATGGTCCATGTCCTTGGCGGCGTTATACGAGGGAATACCGAATGTTATGACTTTATGCATGGCAGGCGATAATCTCATCCGAAAGATCGAGGGCGGAGTTGGTCACGGCATCCATATCGTAGTAACGATACTCGGCCAAGCGACCCACCGGGTGGAAGTTCGTCAAGTTCTGGACGCGCTCGAGATAGCGCTCGTAGAGCTCGCGGTTCTCGGGCTCCAGAATGGCGTAATAGGGCGTCTCGCCCGAGCCGGGCGTATAGGCCTTGGAATACTCCTTCATGATGGTGGTCTTGCCGGGCAGGACCTGGCCAGTCATGTTCTTGAACTCGGTGATACGCGTGTAGTCCTCGCTCGTGGTGTAGTTGACGGTGCCCACGGGCTGGAACTGGTCCATATCGAGCGTCTCGAACTTCATATCGAGCGTGCGGTACGGCAACGCACCCAAGTCGAGGTTGAACAGCTCATCGAGCGGACCGGTATAAACGATCTCGCCGCCGTAGGCCTTGCCACCGATCTTGACGGTGGTCTCGTCGATCTCAAAGAGATCGCGGGCGTCCACGTCGCAGAACACGTCGATCAGGTCGTGGTCGAGCATATGCTCGAACAACGCCGTGTAGCCGTCCTGCGGCATACCCTGGAAGGGAGCCTGCGGGAAGTAGCGGTCATCGTCGCCCACAAAGATGGGAACGCGGCCGGTGATCGAGGGATCGATCTGGTCGGGCGTCTGGCCCCACTGCTTCATGGTGTAATGCAAAAAGACGTTCTCGTAGACGTAATCGGCGACCTCGGCAAGATCCGGGTCGTTCTTCTTACGCAGCTCCATGATGGGCACCTTGACATCCTTGCCAAAGGTCTCCACGAGCTTCTGATACAGCTCCTCGCCGCGCTCGTCACCAAAGGCGAGCTTGAGACTCGCATGGTTGAAAGGCACGGGCATAAGGGTACCGTTGATGTTGGCGAGCACCTTGTGCTGATAATCCGTCCACTTGGTAAAGCGCGACAGGAAATTATGCACACGCTCGTTAAAGGTGTGATAGATATGCGGACCGTACTCGTGGATCAGGATTCCGGCCTCGTCAGTGCAGTCATAGGCATTGCCCGCAATGTGGCTACGGCGCTCCAAAACGGCAACACGATAGCCGATAGTCTCGGCAAGACGGCGGGCGCAAACGGCACCGGCATATCCAGCACCGACGACAATCATGTCGTACGCGCCGGCGTTAAAGCCTTCAGGCAGGCCTGAGGTAATCTGCATCGATACTCCTTGTCAAAAGCCACGGGCTCGTTAGCTGGGCTTTTCTCGAACATTCTTCGAGACATATTTATCAGAGCGATTATAGCGCTAATGCGTCCTATAATGAGCTTGCCACACAAGGAAAGCTCAAGCACAGCGGCGAACATAATTGAAAGGTAGACCCGCTAGCAGCGGGTTTATTCGTGAACAGCCGGGCGCCTGGAGCTTAGCGAAACGCTTGTAAGGAGTAACATGAGCGATTTCCTAAACCGTATGAAGTCTGCCGCCAAGGCCGACCTTAAGACCATCGTCCTGCCCGAGGGCGAGGATCCGCGCACCATCGTCGCGGCCAACAAGATCATCGAGGAAGGCCTGGCCAACATCGTCATCCTGGGCGATCCCAACGAGATCAACGTTCCCGGCGCCACCGTCATCGACCCGCGCAATGCCGAGAAGCACGAGGAGTACGCGCAGAAGTTTGCCGAGCTCCGCGCCAAGAAGGGCGTTACCATCGAGCAGGCTCGCGCCCAGGTGATGGACGCCACCTACTTTGGCACCATGATGGTCAAGATGGGCGACGCCGACGGCCTGGTCTCCGGCGCCTGCCACTCCACCGCCGACACCCTGCGCCCCGCGCTTCAGATCCTCAAGACCGCCCCGGGCACCAAGCTGGTCTCGGCCTTCTTCGTGATGTGCACCGACACCCCGCAGTTCGGCACCGACGGCACGCTGATCTTCGCCGACTGCGGCCTCAACATCAACCCGTCCTCCGACGAGCTCTCCGAGATCGCCATCGCCTCCGCTCACTCCTGGTCCACCTTCATGGGCAATGTTGAGCCGCACGTGGCCATGCTCTCCTACTCCACCATGGGCTCCGCCGGTGGCGAGGTCGCCAAGAAGGTCCAGGAGGCCGTGAAGTTCTGCAAGGAGAAGGCACCCGAGCTCGCCATCGACGGCGACCTGCAGCTCGATGCCGCTATCGTCCCCACCGTCGCCCAGCTCAAGGCCCCCGGCTCCTCCGTTGCCGGCAAGGCCAACGTGCTTGTGTTCCCCGATCTCGAGGCCGGCAACATCGGCTACAAGCTGGTCCAGCGCTTCGCCGGCGCCGACGCTTACGGCCCCATCCTGCAGGGCATCGCCAAGCCGGTTAACGACCTTTCGCGCGGCTGCTCTGCCGACGACATCGTGGGTGTCGTAGCCATCACCGCCGTCCAGGCTCAGATGGCTGAATAGCTTACATATCCCCTCGGGACCCTGCAGGGCAAAGCTCTGAAAACGTCCTCGGACATGCAAAGAGGCTCCGCTGCGCGCTTCGCGCGGCGGAGCCTCTTTGCGTCCTGCGGAATGTTTTCAGAGCTTTGCCCTGCAGGGTCCCTGCCGTCACGCAGCAGTCAGGGAATCTGGAGTGGGCGGCGGCTTGGCTACGAGCTGGGGCTGAGGATCTGAACGAATGGGTGACGTTGCTGGGAGCGCAGGCGTTGCCGGCGATGATCACTTTGGAACTGGAATTTCCGCCTGCTAGTAAAAAGGCCTCCGGGCTGTTGCTCTGGAGGCCTTTTTGTCAATTACAGACGAATGCGTTAGTTGTTCTTGGTCAGGCGCTCGACGTCGTGGGCGATCATGTATTCCTCGTCGGTGGGGATGACCATGACCGTGACGGCGGAACCGGCGGCGCTGATGACCTGCGGACCGTTGCCCACGGCCTCGCGGTTCTTGTTGTTGTCGATGCGCACGCCCAGCCACTCGAAGCAGTCGCAGAAGGCCTTGCGGATCGACCAGTCATTCTCGCCGATGCCGGCGGTAAAGGTAATGGTGTCCACGCCCGCCATTGAAGCGATCATGGAGCCGGCCTGCTGCATGGCCTTGTAGGCGAACATATCGAAGGCGAGCAGGCAGCGCTCGTCGCCCTCGGAGGCGCGCGTACGGATGTCACGGGCGTCGTTGGAGATGCCCGAGATGGCAAGCAGACCAGACTGCTTGTTCATCATGTCATCGACTTCCTGGTAGCTGTAGCCGCCCTCGCGCTGCAGGTAGCACACGGTAGCCGGGTCAATGGAACCACAACGGGTGCCCATCATCAGGCCGTCGAGCGGCGTGAGACCCATCGTGGTATCGCGGCATACACCGTCCTCAATGGCGGCGAGCGAAGCGCCGTTGCCCAGATGACACGAAAGCAGACGGTGGCAGCGCGAACCCAGGATCTCCTTGGCCATCATCCACTCATAGCGGTGGCTCGTACCGTGGGCGCCGTACTTGCGCACGTGGTACTTGTCACACACGTCCTTGGGCAGGGCGTAGGTGTAGGCGACCTCGGGCATAGTCATGTGGAACGAGGTGTCGAAGACGGCCACGTTGGGCAGCTCCGGATACTTCTCGCGACAATACTCGATTGCCGCTGCCTCGCCGTAGTTGTGCAGCGGGGCAAGCGGTGCCACCTCGAGAATCTTAGCCATGACCTCATCGTCGACGACCGCGGAATCGTCAAAGTACCAGCCACCCTGAACAATACGATGCCCAATGCCATCGATCGTAAAGTCGGTCTTCTCGAGCTCCTCGAGCACACGTGCGATAGCCGAACGGTGGTCCGGGAAGGGGACCTCCTCGGTTTGCTTAGCGCCACCGTTCTCGGAGTGGCCAAAGATGCCCATGTCCGAACCGATACGTTCGCAGTTGCCCTTGGCGAAAACCTCGCGGGTATCGGTATCCAAAAGCTGATATTTAAGGCTTGAGCTACCGGCGTTGACAACAAGTACGTTCATGAGACTCCTTTGCAGTGCGATACGGTCGGCGCAGACCCCTTAAGGCGGCCGCATGTTAATAAGAAGTTATCACAACTTAATAAATTACTATCAGGCATATCGCCCAACGAGCACAAAAGAGGGGCCGAACGGCGCTCGGTCGTCCAGCCCCTCCCCTTTTGCAATTACTTGCCGTTGACGATGCGCTCGACGTCGGAAGCGATCATGAACTCCTCGTCCGTGGGGATGACGAAAATCTTGACCTTGGAATCCTTGGCAGACAGGCACCAAGCGCCGTCACCACGCAGGGCGTTGCGGGCATGATCCATCTTGACGCCCATAAAGGCCAGGCGGTCGGCAACGCCGGCGCGGACGGCCGGAGCGTGCTCGCCGATGCCGGCGGTAAAGACCAGGGTGTCCATACCGCACATAGAAGTGGCCATCTCGGCAGCCTTGGCGGCAATCTTGTAGACGAACATATCGAAGGCGAGCTGAGCCTCGGGGTCGCCAGCGGCAGCGAGCTCCTCGACATTGCGGCAGTCGTTGGTCTTGCCACCGGTCACAGCCAAAAGGCCGGACTTCTTGTTCATCATCTCGTCGACCTCGTCGAAGGTGTAGCCGCCCTCGCGCTGCAGGTAGCACACGGTAGCCGGGTCGATGGAGCCGCAGCGGGTGCCCATCATAACGCCGTCGAGCGGCGTCAAGCCCATGGTGGTGTCCATGCACTTGCCGTCCTCGATGGCGCACAGGGAAGCGCCGGAGCCGATATGGCACACGACGACCTTGCGGGCCTCGCCGTTGGTCATCTCGGCGACCTTCTTGGAGATGTAGCGGTAGCTGGTGCCGTGGGCGCCGTACTTACGGATGTGCAGCTTGTCGCAGACGTCCTTGGGCAGGGCGTAAGTCTTGGCGACCTCGGGCATGTTGAAGTGGAAAGCGGTGTCGTAAACCGTGACGTTGGGCAGATCGGGATACTGCTCGAGGCAGTACTCGATAACGTTGGCCTCGGGGTTATTGTGCAGCGGGGCGAGCGGAGCAACCTCGCGGATCTTGGCGAGGACGTCCTCGTCGACGAGGGAGGAATCACCGAAGTACCAACCGCCCTGAACGATACGGTGGCCGATACCCTCGATCTTGACGCCGTTGGCCTCGAGGTCCTTCAGGACGACCTCGATGGCGACCTTGTGGTCGGGAAACTCGATGTTCTCGGTCACCTTCTTGGAGCCGTTGGCAGCGTGGGTGAAGGTACCGCCGGTAAAACAGACGCGCTCGCAGGAGCCCTTTGCGGACACCTTGTGGGACTTGGTATCGATGACCTGATACTTAAGGGTCGAAGATCCTGCGTTGACGACCAGAACGTTCATGTGTCTCCCTACTAACAGGCGGTGTGGCGCCGCCAGGTTACATACGCATCAATAATAAACCCAAACGCCCTCGCGCTCGGGTTTATTGCGTTGATATATAAGTTATCGGTGCCCAAATACTCATGACCTTTGGCTTGTAAGACGAAAGAGCGCGGGGATATACACAAGGGAAGAAATCCCGAGCGCGACAAGCAATACGACTCGAATGCCCGCGATGCTGCTCAACACAGCATTGAACAGATAGAAAAGGATGGCGCCCACCGCCACCATCTGGTTTTGAACCGAAATCAGTGAACAGCGCATCGAAGAATCGGCTGCCTTTTGAAAAATTGAGTATTTAATTGGAGCAAATAACGAGTACGCAACCGTCTGCAGCACATAGAACACGGGCAGCAAATTAGCCGGAGTAAGGGGAATCAAAAACAAAGCTGTCAGGAAAAGGCGCACGATGCCGCAAATACGCGCAAAGCGGCCCTTGTCGACATGAGCAATCGCGCAGGGCACAATAAGTCCCATGGAGGCCGAGGCAAGGAGCTGGACCGCAATGGTCACACCCGAAGCGACGGCATTCATTCCGCGACCCGCAAGCAGCAGTGAGAAAAAGTCTTCCAGGGCGACAAAAGCAAATGCCTGAGAACAGTCCATGATGAACGCTGAACGAAGAATGCCATTACCCGCAATAGCGGCACCGATCATCTTCGGGCTAATCCCATGTTCAGGTGTCGTCGCAGTACCCCCTCTTCGCATCTCAGGAATGCAGACAACGACAACCAACGTCAACACCATTGCGATGATATCTGCCGAAAGACCAATGAGATATGCACCGACGGACGAAATGAAACCGCCCACGCAAGCGGAGATGGCATAAGAGGCATAGAAAACAAATCGCTCAACGACATTAAGTCTTACGAGCTGGTCCTGAGAGACGCTGTCAATGTAAATCGCTTCGATGGATCCGCTCACACACGCAACGGCAAAACCCTTGAGAGCGAACGCACCGATTAAAAGCAGGGGAGAACGGACGAGAAGCAGGGCGGCGTAGTATCCAAGCATTCCCACGACGCCAACGAGACCGCTTGTCTTTCGTCCAAACCTATCAGCAATATAGCCAGTGGGAACTTCAAGGATGAACTTGCTCACTTGATATGCAATCATCATGCTAGAAATCGATACCATCGAAAGTCCGACGAACTCAAGGTAGACAGTTAGAAAATACAAGATGGTGCTGAAGTTCGACAGAAAAACGAACGTCATATAAAGCAAAACCGTACGGTTTTTCATGCTCCACCCTCCAAGAGTCAGCAATCTAAATCGGAATCTTGGAAAAGCATGAGGGCAAAGCTGTCAGCTATGTGTTACAAGGCGTCAATAATCACTTGATGCCTCGAAGCCAATTAATCTCACGAAGCAAGATGACGCAATAGGTGCAGAAAAACCGTCTGGTGTCGATCAGTCCAGGAATTTTGCCGATAGCAAAAGTAGATAGGCAAGGTTACATCACGCGAACCTTCAATTGAGCACTCACTCACTTCTGATCCATCCGACGCAAGAGAGGACCCAGACAAACCCAATATCAATCCCCCGGCTTGAAGAAACTCAGTCTGCGCCCTGTTTCCGTATTCAACATCACGGAAGCGAAAATTGACGAGCTGGGCTTCGGGACATTGATTGATTGCATTGAGACAGGGTGACAAATTAATGGGAACAGCGAGCCTGCCGCCCAGTAACTCGCGAATGGTCATGGCGCCCACAGATTGATGACCCGCTGGGCATGAAAGAACCTTGAGCTCCTTTTCACCCAAATATTTTGAAGAAAGGACGCTGTCCCGTGGTTCCTCGAATGAGATAGCCGCATCCGAAATGCCAAGCACAAGTGATTCAAAGCATGTGGCCGTTGGCTGATGCCACACATCAAGGTGAATCTGAGGGTGCGAGCGTTCAAACGAGTCATACCAGCTTTCGGCAAAAAGGCGCCCCCGCCCATGAAGGCAGGGGGCGTAAAGACGAAAGTGGCCATCGGGCGAAACGCCGTCGCCCCTCGATTGAGCGTACTTTTTGAGATCGTCGACTTGTGCCAGGATCACGCGCGCACGACGCGCAAATTCTCTGCCCGCCGGAGACAAAACAGCCTCCCCCGCCGATCGGTCGAGCAAAACAATCTGATACTCAGATTCCAGCTTTTTGATTGCCGACGAAACGGCCTGCGGACTCACATGAACGGCGCGAGCTGCTTTGCGCACGCCGCCATAGTTCGCTACCGCTTGAAGGTATTCGAGTTGAGAAAGCTGCATAGATTACTCCAAAGGCAGCCAAGTCGACGGGCCAAGCGCCCTCAGATGAGGTTCTCGCCCAGGTTTTTGCCGCCGAGGACGTGCATGTGGAAGTGCATGACGGTCTGGCCGGCGTTGACGCCCTTGTTGGAGATGACGCGGAAACCGTCCTCCAGACCCTTGGCCTTGGCGACCTCCTGGATGGCGTGAGCCATGGCGCCCATGGTCTCGGCGGATACGTTGTCGGCGATGTCGCTGTAGTGCTTCTTAGGGATCACGAGCGTGTGGACCGGCGCCTGCGGGTTGAGGTCGTCGAAGGCGATGACCTGGTCGTCCTCATAGACAACGGTCGAGGGGATCTCGTGGTTGGCAATTTTACAGAAGATGCAATCGCACATAGCTGGTTCCTTTCTTACAGACCAAGGTAATTATATTTGGTCGAGATGCTTAGAACGAAAGGTTATCATCGGTGTTGGCGGCCTCGCCGTCGGCGAGCACGTCGTTGCCGTCGACGTCCTTAAGGAGCACCGAGACCTTCTGCTCGGCATCGGACAGGCGGGTGCGCAGGCTTTTGAGGAGCTCGACGCCGCGGGTGTAGCTCTCGAGCGACTCCTCAAGCTCCATATCGCCCGACTCCAGGCTGCGGATGATGAGCTCCAGCTCCTGCGAGGCCTGCTTGTACGTAAGCTGCTCGACCGGGGTCTTCTCTGCCATATCTGTTTCCTTTCCTAAGGGTCTATCACTGCGAAACGCGGTCTACTCGACCGTATCGACCGTTGCTGCCACGTTGCCGTCTGCCATGCGCACGCGAATGGCGTCGCCAGGCTTAAAGGTCTTGGCACTCGTAGCCACACCATCATCGCTGTACGCGATGGAATAGCCGCGAGCAAGCACTTTGAGCGGCGACAGGGCATCGAGCGACGCTGCCGCACGGCTCAGGTCGGACGCTGGCTTGCTGAGCATCGTGCGCCCTTGATGCTCTAGGCGGGAACTCGCAAGCGTGAGCGCATGGCGCTTACCATCGAGCCCCGAGGTGCTTGTAATCAGACGCTCGGGCAAGCGCTCAAAGTTGGAGCGGAATGTCCCGACCGAGCGTACTATGGCGCCCGACAGGCGATCGGCAGTCAGTGCAAGCTCCGATTCGCGACGCTCGACCATAAATGTGGGGTCGTTGAGGCACGGGCGACACGCAGCGGCATCGAGCGCATCACCCAAGCGAGCCGTATAGGTATCCCAGGCACGGCGACCGCGCTGATCGAGCATCTCCAGGTCGACCTGGGCCGACCCAATCATCGATGCCATCGCGGCACCCAGACGCTGATGGCGCGCCTCGAGCACATCGGCCAACTCCGTCATGGCCGGCGCCACCGATTCGGCCGCCGCCGTGGGCGTGGAGGCGCGGCGGTCGCTCACCATGTCGCAAATCGAGGTATCGGGCTCATGGCCAATACCGGTCACCACGGGCACAGGACAAGCCGCCACCGCGCGGGCAAGCTCCTCGTCATTAAAGGTCATGAGGTCCTCAAAGGAACCGCCGCCGCGCACCAGCAAAATACAGTCGGGCGCCGGCGTAATGGAAGCGGCGCGGCGCAAACCCTCAATGAGCTCGGCCGGCGCACCCTCGCCTTGAACCTTGGCGCCCACGCAGACGAGCTCGACGAGCGGGTTGCGACGACGCAATGTGCGCTTGACGTCGTCGATTACGGCACCCGAAAGCGAGGTGACGACCGCCACGCGGGAGCAGAACACCGGGATGCGGCGCTTGCGCGCTTCGTCCATCAGGCCCTCGCGGCGTAGCTTTTCGGCCAGTTGCGCCACCTGTTGACGCAGCAGACCCTCCCCCGCCAGCGAAAACGAGCGAGCGACAAAGCTCATGCGGCCCGTGGCCTTATAGAGATTGAAGCTGCCCTTAAAGCTCACCTGCATGCCGTCACGCAGATCGAAGGTACGCTTGAGATAGGCGCCCTTCCAGATGATGCAGTCGACGGCGGCCGAGTCGTCTTTAATCTGGAAGTAGCAGTGGCCGCTTCGGGCATTGGGACCACGGAAACCCGTGACCTCGCCCAGGACGGTCAGTTGCGGAATAGCATCGAGCGCACCGGCGGCGATCTCTACCGCCTGGCTCACGCTGAGCTCTTTACGCTCTTGCTCGTCCGAACCGTCGAACTCGGCGGAAACGCTATTGCCGGTTAGATTCCAGCCTGCCACGCAGCCTCCTTTCGTCATCGTGCACAAAGGCTCTGGCCCTGCGCAAATTCAAGTCCAACACATAGTACAGCGCCGCGGGGACACAAATTCCCGCGGCGCCCAGCGACCCAATTTGTTATCGGTTGGAGTTTCTGTTGTAGCGAGCCATAAGATAGAGCAGCTGAATAATCGAGGTGAGCGCCGCAGCCACATAGGTAAGCGCGGCGGCCGTCAGCACCTTCTTGGCACCGTTGACCTGCTTGGAGCTCATGCCCGACTGCTCGATGTACGCCACGGCGCGGCGGCTGGCATCAATCTCGACCGGCAGCGTAACGAGCTGGAACAGCACGCTAAACGAGAAGAAGATCAGCGCGATGGTCGTGAGTCCCGCGATGTTCATAAACAGGCCCATGAGCAGCACGATGGTCCAGGTGTTCTGGGTAAAGTTGACGACCGGCACGAGGGCGGTACGTACCTTCATCATGGCATAGCCGCTTTGACGCTGCGCGGCATGGCCTGCCTCGTGACAAGCGACAGCAACGCTTGCGACCGAGCCGCCCGAACGGTTGGAATCCGACAGATACAGGTTATTGTCCTGCGGGTTGTAATGGTCGGTAAGCTCACCAGCGACGCCCTTGATACCCACGGCATTGCAGCCGTTGGCGTCGAGCATGCGGCGAGCGACCGTGGCACCCGTGTCGCCGTCCGAGCGAACCTTGGACCACGTCTTGTACGTCGAATTGATATAGCTCTGCGCAGCAAGGCCAAGCACCGTGCAGACAAGAACAACCAGCAGGTACAGCGGGTCGATGCCAAAGCCATATCCATAGTAATAGGGCATGCGAATTCCTCCAAATCGAGTTACACGTTGGAGGCATTCTACCCACTCAGCAGACTAGGCTTCCCTATAACAACTCAATCTTTCCGTCCTTCACGGTGAGCCCCATATTGCCGGAAAGCAGATCGTCCAGGCGCGAACCCACAAGCTCAAAACGCCAGCCTTCGCGCAGGGGGCTTTGCTCAGGATGCTCGATGTAATCGGCCAGGTCATCGCGCGAGGCAATGACCGAGGTCGCCACCCCCGAGCGCTCGGCAACCAGGCGGATGAGCGCATACATCAGGTCCGTCACGCTCTCCAGCTCCGGCGAGATCTGACGGTGTCCGCGCACCATGAGCGGCAGGCGATCGTGCGGGCAGCTCGCGCCGCGCTTGATGGCCATGAGCGCACCGTCCACGTCGCGCTCCCCCAGCTGGTCGGTACCGCGAATGCTACGGAACTCCTCAACGCGGACGGGATTGCGCTTAACGAGCGCAAGCAGCGTGTCGTCGGACATGACCCACTTGCGCGGGATGTTACGGCGCTCGGCGCAGTCCTCGCGCCAGGCGGCGAGCTCGCGCGCGATACCCAGCTGGTGACGGCTGCACGAATTGATGCGCTTGACCTTGCGGAACGCCTCGTGGCGATCGGCGCGATAGTGCGACTCGTCAGCCAGCGGGCGCAACTCGTCGAGTACCCAGTCCACGCGGCCCAGCTCGCGCAGACGGCTCATCATCTCGGTATAGGCGACGATCAGGTACTTGACGTCATCGATCGCGTACTCAATCTGCTTATCGGTCAGCGGGCGACGCGACCAGTCGGTCAGCGACTCAGTCTTGGGCAGCGAGACGCCGCAAAACGTCTGCACGAGCGCGCCGTAGGAAATCTGCTGGCGCTCGCCTAAAAAGGCGGCGGCCACCTGCGTGTCAAAAATCGGACGCGGCAACACGCCTACGGTATGAAGCATAACTTCCATGTCCTGCGAGCAAGCATGGAACACCTTGGTCACGCTCTCGTCGGCCATGAGTTCGGCCAAGGGAGACAGGTCGTCGATCACCAGCGGATCAACCGCGACGCTCTCGGCAGGAGTGGCAATCTGGACCAGGCACAGGCGCGGATGGAACGTGCGCTCGCGCAAAAACTCGGTATCGACGGCAATCGCGTCAAACTCACGGGCGCGCTGACAAAAGTCGAGTAGAGCCTGATGTGTGGAAATGTACATATCAACCCATCGAATAAGGTTAGGCCCGAAAAACACGGGTAGGATATCGGCATTGCCTTACAACTATACTCGGTTAGTCACAGAACGGGAACGTAAGTATGCGCTGCCTTATCATCCACAACCCGGCATCGGGCCCCAGCTCAGATGAAATCTACGCATTCACGCACGCCCTCGCGCAGGGCGGCGACGAGGTCGTGATGCGTTTTATCGGCGATGGCATGGAACCCGAAGACGCCGTGGCAGACGTGCGCGAGTTTGATCGCGTGGTGATTTCGGGCGGCGACGGCACCGTCTCCAACGTACTCGACCAAATGCGCGGATGCGGCGTCCCCACGCTCGTCTTCCCCTCCGGCACAGCCTGCCTGTTCTTTAACAACATCGGTAATGCCCCCGAGGCAGCGGCACTTGCCAAGGCCTGCCGTGCCGGTCGCACGGTCAAAGTGGACATGGGCGAGCTCTTTTGGCTCGACGAGAACGGCAACGAAAAGCGCCACGGCTTTATCATCATCGCCGGCTCGGGCTTCGACGCCGAGATCATGATGAAGGCCACCCCTGCCAAAAACGACATCGGCGAGATCGCCTACTTCCTCTCCGCGCTCGCCACGCCCAACCCCACGGTGGCGCACTTTACCATCGAGCATGACGGCATTGTCGAGGAGCTCGATGGCATCTGCTGCATGGCCGGCAACACCTCGGTCATCCAAAACGACATCAACCTGTTCCCCAACTGCCGCATGAACGACGGCATGGTCGACATTGCGGTCATCGAACCCGTGCGCACCGTGCAGCTGCTGCCTACCGTGATCACCGCTGCGCTTGACCCCGCCGGCAAGGTACTCGGGCGCCCACAGTTCAAGATCATCCAGACCAAGGAAGCCAAGATCACCTGCACCCCGTCACTGGGCATGCAGTTCGATGGCGAGATTATCTCCAGCAATTCGGGCGTCTTTGGAGCCCGCGCGCTTCCGCAATGCCTCGACCTCATCGTCGACGAATTCTCCCCGCTCGGAAAATAGGAGGACCCTATGAACGACAATCCCCTGATCGGCTTTATTGTCATCGTCTTGGCCATGCTCGTCGGTTACGCCATCAACGTGATTCACCGCCGAAAGAAGTAAATCCACATTGGTATGATATTCATCCAGTTATCGACTCTCCCGCTGTTTATGCAAATCCTAAACAGCGGGAGAGTTTTCTTTTTGACCGCCGTCTAATGCTTTATTCAGCTACAGTAAATGCAGGGTGCCTTTATTTAACTAAAGCCATAAAATGAGTATTATTATCCGTTCATCGTATATTTCTTCACGCTCATCGAGCAAAGGCTGTTGTCGAGTGAATACTCTTTACACTTCCTTTAGGCTAGTAGATGTATTTATTAGCTGAAACTCCGTACGGTTTCGCGGGGTTTCAACAGTTGGGAGGGATTATGAGGTTTACTCATCCTGTCAACACGCTCAAGAAGCTCGGCTGCGGCCTTGCGTTTGGAGCAGCGGCTATCATGGCCATGCCGACTTCGGCACTCGCCTGCACCCAGATCTACATGGGCAGCAAGCTCACGGCAGACGGCAACACGTACTACGGCCGTTCCGAGGACTTCGGTCCGCGCTACATCAAGCACTTTGGCATTGAGCCCGCACACAAGGACGGCAACGAGTACACCTCGGTCGAGTCCGGTTTTGAGTACAAGTCCAAGGGCGCAACCTACCGCTACACCTTCGTTCGCGACAACCCCTCGCAGTGGGAAGATCGCTACGACGCATATTCCGAGGCAGGCATCAACGAGAAGGGTGTCTCCTGCTCTGCCACGTTGAGCACCTCCTATAACGAGAAGGCCGAAGAGGCCGACCCCATCACCGAGGAGACTGGCATTGGCGAATACAACTACGCCAGCGTCATTCTGGGCGAGAGTGCCACGGCCCGCGAGGGTGTCGAGCTCCTCGGCAGCCTGATTGACGAGCAGGGCGTCTGCTCCAACGACCAGATCATCATTGCCGACAACAACGAGACCTGGTTGTTTGCAGCGCTTTCCGGCCATCAGTGGATCGCCATGAGGCTCACTGACGATATCGCCTCGCTCAACCCCAACATCGGCAACCTCACCTATGACGTCGACCTCGACGACACCGAGAACTGCCTCCACTCCGAGGGCATCGAGTCTATGCCTAAGGAGAAGGGCTTTGCCGAGTACACCGACGGCAAGTTCGACGTCGCCAAGACCTACGGCGAGGAGATTGGCGAGGCCGGCATGCACCAGTGGTCGCGCTATATCCAGGGCCGCGATTACTTCATGGCTCCGCTTGCTGAGGGCACCGACTACGAGATCGTCAAGGACGAGCGCGAAGACGCTCGCGCGACGACCGGCGCCCTGGTCCACGAAATGCAGCCGCTGTTCTTTACGCCCGGCAAGTCCGACTGGAACACCTTTGAGATGATTCGTTCCTTCGCCGCTCGCGGCGAGAATGTCGCCGGCCTCAACGCCAACACCGACGGCGCGTATGCCATCGGCTCCAACCGCAACACCGAAATCCACACCTTCCAGATCCGTCACGGCATGGACCCCGAGATCGCGACCATCCAGTGGGAGATGCTCTCCAACGCCGAGTTCTCCGTCGCTATCCCCCTCTATTCCGCACTGCTCACCGAGGTCAGCCCCTACTTCAGCGATCAGGATGTCTCCTTCGATCACTGCGAAGAGGAAGACGTCGTGAACAACGAGGAGCCCAAGAACTCCATCAACTACGTCCTCATGGACATCAACACGCTCGCCTATGAGAACCGCGACCACTGCGCCACCGGCGTCCGCGCCTATCTCGACGCCCTGCAGAAGGAGCTCATCGAGCAGAACCTGACCGTCGACGAGGCCATGCAGGCCGAAGAAGGCACCGAAGCCCGCACCGCCCTGGCCAACAAGGCCGGCAAGGCTGCAACCAAGAACACCTATGTTAAGTGCAAGGCCATGCTCGAGGAGATGCGCGACTACCTCCAGGAGGGCGATTTCTCCGAGGAGTTCGTCCCGAGTGACTACGATGCTGACAACGACTGCCTGGTCGAGTCCATCACCTACGCCGACGAGGCCCTTTCCGATGAGGACGTGGCCGAGCCCGAGGCCGAAGAGGAAGAGGTCACCGAGGAGAAGTCCGAGGGCAACAACATGGCCGCCATGGCCGTTGGCGCCGTCGTCATCATCGGTGTCTGCGCCTACGTGATCTATCGTCGCAAGAAGGCCTAAAGCCCTCATGTCTTAGCTGAGCGGACAAGGCAGCAATGGCAGCCTCGCCCGCTTAGCCCGCTCTTTTGACCGACGGGAAACCCGCCTGAAATCTTTTTAAAAAAGATTTCCCCGCACACACTTCGCTGTGCTATAGTGCAGCGCAACAGCAACTAGGTGCGACCGCGCCACGGCATCACGAAAGGAGCCACCAACATGAAGAACACGATGAAATCTCTCAACAACTGGTGGTGGCGTGATGCGAATACGATCGGTCGACAGTGAGTCCCTCACGCCTGTTTTTGCGCTCTAGGTGATTGGAAGGCCTCCGGTTTCGACCGGGGGCCTTTTTCTATCTCGAGCCCGATCGCATTCGCATCACGCGCCTCCGCTTTTCTCTTGCAATCCCCTTCCGAAAGGATTTTCACCATGTCTCAGAACACCACCGCCACCCAGCCCCGCACCGTCCATACCGCCGATCGCGGCAAACTCGATGTCCGCGCCCTCGTCCTGCTCGCCATCCTGCTCGCCGCCGGCTTCATCCTCAACTTCACCGTCGGCAAGGCAATCTCGGGCATCTCGGGCGGCATGATCAGCCCCGAGTTCATCATCTCGGCCTTCTGCCTCACCATCCTGGTCGTTCGCCCCAACATCGGCCAGGCGCTCGTCATTGGCCTCATCTCGGCTGCCGTGATCCAGATCACCACCACTTCGCCGTTCGTCGATTTTGCCGCCGAGGGCATCGCCGCCATGCTCATGGCCGGCATCGTCAACGCCGCCGGCAAGAACGGTCAGGTCAAGCCTGCCGTCGCCATCGTCGCAACCTTCGTGACCACCTTTGTCTCCGGCGTCATCTTCATGGTTATCAAGATGGCCATGCTTGGCGTGGTCGGCGAGCTCGCCGCCGCTATGCTGCCCGTCGTCGCCATGACCGCCGTCTTTAACGCCATTCTGGTCGGCGCCCTCTATCTGCCCATTCAGAAGGCCCTGAAGCTCAACTAACCCGCTCGGCTTTATGAGCCACCCCATCTTGGCGTTCATTCGTCGCTCGCGTACCCAAGTACGCTTCGCTCCTCTTTCGCGCCAACCTGGGGCCCCTCGTAAAGCCGTCTCCGTGCTCCACCGGCAAAGACTGTCCCAAACAGTTAACTCTTGGGGACGTTCTTAAACGACTAGTCATTAAAGAACGTCCCCAATGACTATGAAAGGTATCCATGGAAACGATCATCAACGTCGACGATGTCTCGTTCTCCTATGGCACGCAGACCGAGCGGGCGCTCAGCCACATCTCGCTCAGCGTGAACAAGGGAGATTTCATCGGCATCATCGGGCCCTCGGGCGCCGGCAAGTCCACGCTTGCCGCCTGCCTGTCGGGTGCCGTGCCCCACCACTACACCGGCACGTTCTTTGGGGCCGTCATGGTAGACGGCCACGACACCTGCGAAGCCTCGCTCACCGACGTGTCGCAAATCGTCGGCAGTGTGCTGCAGGATATCGACACGCAGATGGTCGCTTCGGTCGTCGAGGACGAGATGCTCTTTGGCCTCGAGAACTTTGGCGTTCCCCACGACCAGATCGAGCGGCGCGTGAGTGAAACGCTCGAGACCGTCGGCATCAGCGACCTGCGTGACCGCGAGATCGCCACCCTCTCGGGCGGACAGAAGCAAAAGGTGGCCATCGCTGCCATCCTCGCCATGCGTCCGCGCGTCTTGGTTCTCGACGAGCCCACCGCGGCACTCGACCCCGCCAGCTCCACGTTGGTCTTCGAGACGCTGCGTGAGGCAAACCGCGCGCTTGGAATCACCATCGTCGTCGTTGAGCAAAAGGTCGCCCTACTCTCGGAGTACTGCAACCGCGTGCTCGTGCTCAACCATGGCGAAATCGCGCTGCAGGGCGAGCCACACGAGGTCTTCGCGCATACCGACGAGCTCCGTGCCATCGGCGTCGACTGCCCTCGCGTCACGCGTATCTTCAATAGCCTCGAGGCCGATGGCCTGGTAAGCGGTACCCCTTGCTTGGATGTCGATGAGGCCGAGCGCCTGATTTCGGGCATCGTCGACCCCGCACGCGCAGCCAGCGAAGCCCAGGCGCCCGCCGGCTCCCCGCATGCACCGTCGTTGCGCCCTCATGCCAAGGACGCCGAACCCGTACTCACCTTCGACCATGTTGAGTTTGCCTATCCCAATGGCGGCGCCGCCGTACACGACCTCAACCTGACGCTCTATCCCGGCGAGCTCGTGGGCATCGTCGGCCAAAACGGTGCCGGCAAGACCACGCTCACCAAGCTGCTCACAGGCCTGCTCAAGCCCGCCTCGGGCAGCGTGCGCGTCACGGGACTGGATACCGCGGCCGTTCCCACGAGCCGCATCGCCCGCGAAGTCGCAACCCTCTTCCAAAACCCCGACCGCCAGATCTGCAAGGATACCGTACTCGACGAGGTCGCTTTTGGCCTGGAGCTTGCCGGCATCGACCGTGCCGAGGCTCTGCGTCGTGCTCAACTTGTTATCGACCGCTTTGGCCTGCCTGCCGATGAGGCACCTTTCTCGCTTTCGCGCGGCCAGCGACAAATGGTGGCGCTTGCCTCCGTCGTAGTGGTTGAGCCCAAGATCGTCGTGCTCGACGAGCCCACGAGCGGCCTTGATTACCGCGAGTGCATGACCGTCATGGAAACAGTGCGCACCATGGCCGAGCGCGGTTGCGCCGTGATTATGGTCTGCCACGATATGGAAGTCGTCTCGGATTTTGCCGAGCGTATCGTAGTAATGGCCGACGGTCGCATCCTCGGCCGCGGCCGCACGCACGAGCTATTCTCGAACATCGATCTCATGCGGCGTGCCTACGTGGAGCCTCCCCAGGTTATTGAACTCTCGCGCCGTCTGGCATCTTCCGTCTCGCCCGCTTTTGCGCAGGTGAGCGAGGTCACCGATGTCGTTCGAATTACCAAGGAGATGGTCCGCCGTGGTTAACGTCATCGACTACATGCCGGGCGATACGCTACTGCATCGCCTGAACCCCGTCGTCAAACTGGGCCTCGCCGCCGCCATCATCGTCGGCATCTTCTTGTCCGACACCTACGTGGCGCTGCTGGGCTTTTTGGCACTCACCCTTGCGCTGGGTGCCTATGCCGGTGTCGTCGACCGTCTGTTCTCGCTGCTCAAGTTGCTGATTCCGCTCGCGCTTATCATGCTGGTGCTCCAGCTGGCCTTTATGCGCGATGGCAACGTTGTGTGGGGCTTTATCACCGACACGGGCCTCATCACAGGATCGAAGGCCTGCCTGCGCCTGCTGGGTGTGGCGTTACCGCTCATCCTCATGCTCACAGTGACCAAGCTCAACGACCTTGCCAACGCCTGCGTCGAGGTGCTGCACGTGCCGTATCGCTATGCCTTCACCTTTACCACGGCGCTACGCTTTGTGCCGGTGTTTGGTCAGGAGATGAACGCCATCATGGAAGCGCAGACCGCACGCGGCGTCGAGTACGACACCAAGAACCCCATCAAGAAGCTTAAGCTCATGCTGCCACTGTGCGTGCCACTGCTCATCTCGAGCGTGGGCAAGACCGATGCCACAGCCTTGGCGGCAGAACAGCGCGGCTTCTATCTGCGTACACGCGCCAGCTCGTACAAGCGCTACCCCATCAAGGGCCTGGACATCGCCGTGCTCATCGTCAGCATCGCCCTCATCGCCATCGGCTTCCTGTTCTAGTTCGCCACCGGCAGCAACCGCCCAACGCAAAAGGCCTCGGCTCGCACCAAACGAGCCGAGGCCTTTACTGTTTCATCAGATAAAACCTACCAAAATTAACCTGTCCCTTTTTGACAGGTCGGAAGCTAGAGGCGGTAGGGGGCGCCGCTGCGGATGATGGATTCGCGCACCAGGACATCCATGGCATCGAGGGTGATCTCGGGCATCTCTCGATACTTCTGCAGCACCGATAGCTCGGTGCAGGCCAGAATGACACGGTCGCAGCCGCTACGGGCGAACTCCCACATCACGCGGTCGAACTTATCCATATCGGGCTCACGTCCGGCTTTCACATCATCGTAGATAAGCGACATCACATCGTTCTGACGTTTCTCGCTGGGATAGACGACCTCAACACCCGCAGCCTCGCATTCGCGGCCGTAGACGCCCGCGCCCACGGTTCCGTCGGTGCCCATAATGCCAATCTTGTGCACCGGCTCGGCCGGCATACTCAGGTTGGGGTCGAACTCGCACTCCCCCATCACCGCACCCGCAAGGGCATAGCGCACCGACTCACGCGGCATGTGGATAATCGGCACCTTCGTAAACGACTGGATCTGGTCGTAGAAGTAGTGCGACGTGTTGCAGGGAATGGCAATGTGCGCACAGCCCAGCGACTCGAGTGCCTGGGCACACTCTTTCATGGTCGCCAGCAGCTTGGCATGCTCGCCGGTCTTAATGGCAAGCGTGCGGTCGGGCATGGTCGACTTGGAGAGCACCACCATGTCGATATGTTCCTGATCGCAGGCAGCAGCCGTATGGCGCACCACCTGGTCGTAGTAATACGACGTGGCCTCGGCGCCCATGCCGCCGATAACTCCCAGCTTTTCCATCGCCGCCTCCTTGGTGACGCTTGCGCAATTGCGCGTATCATACCCGCGCCCGCCCGATGTAAACCGGACGGGCGCCGCACTCATCTACTTGTAATACGTCTTGAACAGCTTAAAGTGGCGCAGCTTGGTGTGCCACATGCGCAGCCAGCGGTTAAAGACAAAGTCGCCCTTCATAAACGAAGGGTCGGCGCCCTTGCCTTCCTTGTCCAGGCGATGCACCTTAGCGCGCAGCTCGGGATCCTTGACGTACTTGTCGACGACGCCCATGGGAACGACCATCCACAGCGCCTCGTCCTGCGCCGTCACAAACTCCGGCTCAAACGGGCGGTTGAACACATACTCGTCCACCACATACTTGGCAACGTTAAAGCCGCTGTTAGTGACGTAGTAGTTGCTGCGACCTTGGCGCGTGTTGAAATCGAAGAACTTAAACGAGCCGTCGCGCTCGTCGTACTTAACGTCAAAGTTGGAATAGCCCACAAAGTGAAGGTCCTCGAGCAACTTGCGCACGCCGCCCATGAGCTCGTCATTGGGCTCGGTGATGATACAGGCGTGGTTGCCGACACCGTGAGGCTGATGCTCCTCGAGCAGCACGTGACCCAGGCACATCATGCGCACCTTGCCGTTGCGGTCGGAATAACTGGTGAGTACGCGCATGTACTCGTCATTGCCGGGCACGCGATCCTGCAAGATCAGGTCGTCGGTGTAGCCGCTGGCATACGAGTCGCGAATGACCTGTTCCAGCTCGGCACGGTCGGCAATCTCATAGGCCTTTTTCTGGCCCTCGAACTCGTGCTGCCACCACATGATGCCGTCAGAAGGCTTCAGAATCATCGGGTAGGGAAAATCGATCTGGTCGAGCACTTCGGCAGGCGCCTCGCCTTGAGCGTTCAGCATCGCCATGGTGAAGGTAAAGGTATGCGGATAGGGCACGCCATGCTTCTCGCACAGCTCGTAGAAGATCTCCTTCTTCTGACACTGCTCAAGCATGCTGTAGGGAGCGTAAGGCGCGACGATGTTATCCGCCAACTCATGGGCATCCTTGGCCTGAGCCACAAGGGCAACATAGTTATCGCCACAGCCCACAAGGACAATCGTCTTATCGGCATGCGCTTGGGCAATGCCGTTGACGGTCCTGAGCATCACGGGCATGGTGTCGATATCCACGTTGGGCGTGTAGTCGATAATCTGGCTGCGGTACGCGGGACCCGTCTGGTACTTGCCAAAGACCAGACTCTTGACCTGGTACTCATCGTAGAAGGCGCGCGCCACCGAATAGGCGTTGATGTCGCCACCGAGCAGCACGGGAATGAACTCGCGCTCTGTAAACTGCAATGCCATGGAAACTTCCTATCATGAACTGCCCACACAACGGGGCGGTCTTTGCGCAACTGATTTATTCTAGCGTGCCAAGCCGCCGGCGCCCAAAGCTCCACCGTATCTATGGCAATCGACGTAATCGTCCAGCATGAAATCCGCCCTCGCCGTGATGGGACCCTGTAGTTGCAAAACCCCACATGAGGCGACTTTTGATAAACAAAAACCCTCTCGACAGGGTTCCGTAACGTTAAAGTTGAACTCTATGGTTTCTCAACAATTCATCATAACTGCAGGTCAAAGCCAAAGCCTCAAGTTCAACTTGACCCTTTGGAACCTTTAAGGTTCAAGTTGAGGTCGAAAGCAGTAGTAGAATACCGTTCGAACCATAACCTACGATTGATTGCAGAGGGACTGGATGCAGCATTCGAATCATCGCGCCGCAGCGCTCATTGCGTCGAAGCCGGCTCGTATCATCACGAGCGCCGCACTCGCCGTTGCGCTGACGGCCACGCCGATGCTCTCCCCCGTTGCGGCGTATGCCGCCTCGCAGGCAACGCAGGACCAGCTTTCCGCAGCCCAGCAGAAGATCGAAGCCGCCACGAGCGCCTACAACGACGCCCGCACCAAACTCGATGACCTGCAAAAGCAGATTGACTCCAATGAGGCAAGCATCGAGGAAATCGAGGCTAAGCTTCCCGAGCAGCAGGCCAAGGCAAGCTCCGCCATGCGCGATCTGTACAAGTATCAGAAGGGCACCAACCCCATCGTGAGCTTCCTGGTCAACGCGCAGAGCCTGGGTGAGTTCATCACGACCTGCAAATACACCAACCAGATCACGAGCTCGAGCGTCGACGAGATCGAAGAGCTCAATAATATGCAAACCGAACTCGAGCAGAACAAGGCCGAGCTCCAGCAGGCCAAGTCACAGCTTGAGGCAGAGCAGAAAAACGCCGAGGATGCGCTGGCGCAGGCCCAGCAGCTCCGCAGCGAGGCACAGGCAAAAGCCGAGCAGGAAAATGCCGCCGAGCTTGCCAAGCTTGAGGCCGATAAGGCCGCTGCCGCCGAGAAGCTCTCGGGCGAGGGCGTAAGCGGCAGCAATTCCAGCAGCCAGGCCACCAACACCAACACCACCATCGACACCACGGTGAACAACGCCAATACCGGTAGCTCCGATTACGATTCGTTCATTAATGAGTGGACGAGCCGCATCGACAATTATCTCGCCGGCTCCCCCATGGCAGGCCAGGGCTATAACTTTGCCGTCGCCGCTTGGAATACCGGTGTCGACCCCCGTTGGTCCCCCGCCATCGCCTGCATCGAGAGCACCAAGGGTGCTTATTGCGCCAATTCTTACAACGCCTGGGGCTGGAGTGCCCGTGGCGGCGGTTGGCGCAGCTTTGGCAGCTGGAGCGAGGGCATCTCCGCTCACGTTGCCTATCTGGGCGCCAACTACGGCTCCACCCTTACCCCGGCAGCGGCCAAAAAGTACTGCCCGCCCACGTGGCAGGACTGGTACAACAAAGTCGCCGCTCAGATGAACCGCATCTAAGCGCAACTGCAAAGGGCCCCAATGGGGCCCTTTTCTTTTAGGTAGCGGAGGTATCGACGACGCCGGTCGCATTGGCGATCGCGACTATGACGATCATGCATAGGAGCAGCACACCCAATGCCTTGAGCCAGAGTTTCGCGAGTTTCTTGCCGCGATAGCTGTCGAGCAGTACGAATCGCCGACGAAGACGGCGCTTATCGAGCAGCGCAAAATGCATAAGCACCATAAGGCCATCGACAAAGAAAAAATACTCGATTATGAGAAGCCACGTCGGGTAGCCTTGGTTTGCTCCCGTGGGGTGAAAGACGGCAAAGTGACTTCCGGCAAAGAACACAAGTAGCGAGAAGCAGACAAGCGTATTCCAAATGCGCCCCAGAGACTCCGGAACGCGAGAGAGCAGACCGCATGCAACAGAGGCGGCAGGCCTAGGAAGCCCTGCGGGGTTCTGGAGCCCTTGGGGCGTCAACACCGTCTCCGAGTCTGGAGTACGGACAGGCGCAGGAGCAGGAGGCCGCACGGGGCGACTCAGATCGTATGCCGCGCGCGTAGCCCGTCCCAACGCTTCCGCGCTCGCAAAACGCTTAGCCGGGTCGAGCGCCATCGACATGCAGATGACATCGGCAAGTGGAGTGGGAATGCCACGCGCCTCGCATTGCTCGCGCATGTCGAGCCCTGGTTTAGGGTCGATTCCCGTCAAGCAGAAGAACAACAGGGCGCCAAGTGCGTAGACGTCGCTGCGCACACTCGTCTGCCCAAACCCATACTGCTCGGGCGGCGCATAGGGTCGCGTGCCAAACTTGACGGTGTCTGCATCGGCGCCATCGCGCCACACGCGCGCGATCCCCAAGTCAATAATCACCAGCGACGAAAACGTCAGGCCGTCATCGAGCGTACGGCTCGCACCTGTCACGATGATATTCGACGGTTTGAGGTCGCGATGGATCACCGGCGCCGACGTCTCCCCCGCCATTGCAAAACCGGCATGGAGCTCGCCCACGGCGTCGCAAAGGGCAGGATACAATTCACATGCATAATCGGGGGTGGCTCCCAGACGGTCCACCAGCACCCCGAGCGTCTCCCCTTCGATATATTCCATAACCACGTTAAGCTCGTCGCCCACACGACGGCAATCGACGATTCTGGGCAGGTGCTCAAAACGCCTGCCCGCCCGTTGAGCGGCAAACAGACGCTCGTATGCCCCGCCGATTTGAGCCGAAGCATCGATGCGTTTACGGACAAAGGGGCCGAGCGAACCACCGCCGGTTCCTTCAAAGTACACGAGCTCAGTTGTTTCAACGGACGAGCGCTTAAGTACACGCTCCACGCGATAGCTGTCGTCGCGATCGAGCGACGCCAGGTGCTCGGCAAGCGCTGCGGTCAGCTCGTCATCGAAATATGTTGGGGTCTGAGTATCCATAGCCTCCATCATAGCGCAGGGCGCAGACACCCCATGGCATCCACGCCCCGTTCGTTTGCATCGTTGTTCGGCAGCTCCGCCGGCTCAGATATCAGCCGCTAACTCACCGTCTCCTCGCCAAAGCGATACAGCTCCTCGTTGACCTTTTGGAGGCTGCACCCGCGATCGATGCAAAAGATGATAATCGCATCACGGCGATCCTTGCAGTTAAGGACGCTTACCCCGGCAGCCGTCAGTGCACGGTTGGCCTCTTTGAGCGTCAGCGCCATCGCAAAGGCAATCTGCAGCACCTTATTGCGACTCGGATTGCGCGAACCAGTAAAGATCTGATAGCCAAAGGTCTCGTTGAGGTCGGCCATACGCACCACGCGCGAACGCTCCAAGCCCTTTTCCCGCAGCAGCTGCTTCAGGTAGTCCGAAAGCGACGGGGCGGCAAAGTCGTGCTCCCTGATATAGCCATCGATGTTCGGCGCATCGAGAAGCTCATTGAGCAACTCCTCGGTCAGCTTTTTATCGGGCATACGACTTCACCTCCCCCAGTGCATGCAACATGCTAGAAACCGCTTACGTCCGAACGCTCCCAGCTAGCAACCTGGTCGGGAGACACCGTACCCAGCGCCTCGAACTTCCAGGAGCCGCCCGCCTTCAGATGATTGGTGTTTGCAAGAGCCGTTCCAACCTGGTTGCCATCGGCATCATACAGAACATACTCAATCTGAATGTAGCTCTTTTCCTTGTCCGTGTTATTGGTCAGCGTGCCCGTGATCTTATAGGCAAACTGATTGGAGGTGTCTTCAGCCTCGTCAGCAATGGTATACGGTTCTTGCGGTTCTTTTTGCTCCTCAGCCTGCTGTGTCGTCTCGGCAGATTTTGCCGAATCGCTCGCAGACGAATCGGTTGAATTGCCACCCATGGAGCCCACGGCACCGACGATAACCAGCACCACGATGACGCCTAGGACAATCTTGCCGATCGGCTTCTTTCCCTCTTTTGCCATTATTCATCCTTCCTACGATCCGGCTACCGTGCCGGCACACAGCACATCGTAGAAAGGATTGAACTTGAATTCATTAGCTGAGGGCTAAGGTTGCGGTAAACGGCCAATGCAGCTATCCAGACGCCGAGCAAACGCACTTTGCGTGACCGTCTGCTGGCAGCGCATCAACCCACCGTGACGGATTTCCCGGTAAAGGCACTGATCATCATTAGGACAAAGAACACCAGGTAGCTGATGCTCAATAGGTACGCAATGATCAGGAAGACGACCCAGCCGACATTGGTCTTACCGTCGGCGCGGCGCTGCTCGCGAGAACGGCACAGCCAGACCGTCACGCCGATGGCGGTGATAAACAGTACGAGTGCCGCCGCAGCCAGCCCAGCAAACACAAACATCACGCCAATGCTCACAGCGATGACCGGAAGCAGCAGCAAACCGCATCCGCATCCACCCGGACTATATACGGCAGACTGTCGGCGTCGTTCCATCGTCACTCCAAGCCAAGCAATCGTTTGTAGACATCGAGGCCTTTGAGTAGGATTTCCTCGTCAAAGAGCATGGTATCAGTGTGAAGGGCGCTCGTGGCATAGGCGGGACAGCCATCCGAATCGATCGGATTATCTTGTCCCTCCGGCACGCCCGTACCCAGGAGGAAGAACACACCTGGCAGATGGCGCTGATAGAAAGCGAAGTCCTCGGCAATCAGCAAAGGCTCATCCACGAGTTGCAGCTCGGACAAGACAGGCGCAATGTGGGCGAACAGCTCGGGGTCGTTATCGACCGGCGGATAGCCCTCGGCAAAATCGAGGTCATATGTGCAGCCCGTTGCGACGCAGGCATCGTCCAGCACGCGGCGCACGCCCTCGCGCGCGCGGTCGAACATGTCGTCCGTAAACACACGTAGGCTGCCGGCAACATGGGCCTCCCCCGCCACCGCATTGCAGACGGTGCCGGCCTGCAGCAGGCCGAACTTACCAATGCAGGGCTCGTCGACACCCAACTCGTCCATGAGCTCGCGCTCGGAAACCAAGAACTTGGCAGCCGCCAGCGCCGCATCGTGCGACTCCTCGACCGGAACGCCATAGGTCTTAGCGATATGGATGCTCGTGCCATGGATATGAATGTGTGTCTCACTCGAACGCGCCAGCAACGGACCGGAGCAGCTCGCCAACGTGCCGGCGGGCAGATCGGGCCACACGTGGAAGCCGAAGATGCGATCCACCCCGTAGCGCTCGAACACGCCGCTCTCGCACACCGTCTTGGCACCACCAGTCGTCTCCTCGGCCGGCTGAAACACAAAGAGCACATTGCGCTTAATGGCGCCCGGCTGCTCACGGATCGTACGGTCGACAAAGGTTGCCGCCGAAAGCGCCATGGCCATGTGTCCATCGTGCCCGCAAGCATGCATCTTGCCGGGATGGGTCGAAGCGAACGCTGCCCCCGTTGCCTCGGCAATGGGCAGCGCATCCATATCGGCGCGAATCGCCGTGGCATGCGCGGCGCCAACGCCAGCGTCGAAGAAAGCGCAGACGCAGCTGGGGCACGGATGGGTCACCTCGCAGGTGAGCGGTGCCAACACGCCCTCGATATAGGCGATCGTCTGCGGAAGATCGAAGTCGAGCTCCGGGATCCTGTGCAAGTCGCGGCGGTAGCGACGGAGTTCTTGGAGCTCGGCCATATTGGTTCCTTTCGTAGGTGCGCGTCGGCTGCCATCTATTGTGCCGCAAGATTGCTACACCCTTATTTCCAGCATATCCCTGCATTTTTTAAACGTTATATACGAATACTCTTGTTTGGTAAAGTGCAACGTGATAGGGTCGTTACCACTTGATAGAGGCGCGGGCACGAAGAACCGCGGGTGAGCCGGCAGGCTTTGACCCCGTGGGGAGGCGAAACCCGCCGAACTGGGCTTTTCGGGCACGAACAACCTGGTGGGCCTGCGGGAAACACCCGCAGGACTGTCTGCAGCAATGCGGGAGCGCTATCCGGACATTGGGTCCACGCTATGCGGATTCGATGCGCAGATGGCGCCGTCTGGATAGCGAGGTTTACGGGACATGGCATTAACCCCCAACGAGGCATATGCGGCCAAGCAGCCGTTTGTGGACAAGGAGACGCTCGAGCATATCGTCGAGCAGTTCCCCACGCCATTTCATCTATATGACGAGGCAGGCATCCGACGCAACATGCAAGAGGTGCGCGACGCCTTTGCATGGAACCCGGGCTTTAAGGAATACTTTGCCGTCAAGGCCAACCCCAACCCGGCACTCATCTCCATTCTCAACGAATACGGCTGCGGCTGCGATTGCTCGAGCTATACCGAGCTCATGATCGCCCGCTCGCTGGGCATCACCGGACACGACATCATGTTCTCGTCCAACGACACACCGGCGGCGGACTTTGAGCTCGCCGACAAGCTGGGTGCCATCGTCAACTTTGACGACATCAGCCACATCGAGTTCTTTGAGCGCGTTGCGGGACCCATCCCCAAGACGGTCAGCTGCCGCTTTAATCCGGGCGGCCTATTCCAGCTCTCCAACGGCATCATGGATAACCCCGGCGACTCCAAATACGGCATGACCACCGAGCAGCTCTTCGAGGCCTTCCGCATGCTCAAGGCCAAGGGCGCCGAGGACTTTGGCATCCACGCATTCCTTGCCAGCAACACCGTCACCAACGACTACTACCCCAAGCTTGCGCGCATCCTCTTTGAGCTTGCCGTGCGCCTGGAGCGTGAAACGGGCGCACATGTCGCCTTTATCAATCTGTCCGGCGGTGTGGGTATCCCCTACCTGCCCGAGCAGCAGGCTAACGACATCCGTGCCATCGGCGAGGGCGTACACGCGGCCTACGACGAGATCTTGGTTCCCGCCGGCATGGGCGATGTGGCGATTTGCACCGAGATGGGTCGCTTTATGATGGGCCCCTACGGCTGCCTGGTGACCAAGGCCATCCACGAAAAGCAGATCTACAAGGACTATATCGGCGTGGACGCAAGCGCCGTCGATCTGATCCGTCCTGCCATGTATGGCGCTTACCACCACATTACGGTGATGGGACAGCCGGGTGGCGCCGACAAGACCGCAGCACCCGTTACGGACACCTACGACATCACGGGCAATCTGTGTGAGAACAATGACAAGTTCGCCATTGATCGCGAGTTGCCGCATATCGACATGGGCGACCTGCTCGTGATCCACGATACCGGCGCGCATGGCTACTCCATGGGCTACAACTACAACGGCCGTCTGCGCTCCGCCGAGGTGCTGCTGCGCCCCGATGGCTCGGCCGACCTCATCCGCCGTGCTGAGCGCCCGGGCGATTACTTTGCCACGCTCGACGTGCTGCCGAGCGGCCGAGAGCTGCTGGCCAAGTCGCGCGCCGAAAGTGCCCGCCGTCGCGCCCAGGACGAGCGTCTGGCCGTCGCCGCTCAGTGGAACAAACGCATCCAGATCGCGGAAGCGAAGGAGAAGAACATGGATATCCGCAACCTCGAGGGTTCGATCGTCGCCCTCGTCACGCCGTTTAAAAAGGACGGAAGCGTCGACTTTGACGCGCTCGAGCGCCTTATCGATTTCCACCTGCAAAACGGTACCGACGCCATCCTCACCCTGGGCACCACCGGCGAGAGCGCCACGATGACCGATGACGAGGACAACTCCGTTGTCGCCGCGGTGGTCAAGCAGGTTGCAGGCCGTGTCCCCGTCATCGCCGGCTCGGGCTCCAACTCCACGCAGACCATGCTCACCAAGTCGCTCACCTATCAGGGCCTGGGCGCCGACGGCCTGCTGCTCATTACCCCCTACTACAACAAGTCCAACGAGGAGGGCATCTACCAGCACTTTAAGACCGTTGCCGATGCCGTAGATATCCCCTGCATCCTGTACAACATCCCCGGCCGCTGCGGCTGCGGCATCAGCGAGCGCAACGTAGAGCGCTTGGCCGCGCACCCCAACATCATGGGTATTAAGGAAGCCTCGGGCAACGTCGCCTACGCGGCCAAGATCGCCCACCTGCTGTCCGATGACTTCCGCATGTACTCGGGCGAGGACGCCCTCACCGTGCCGCTCATGAGCCTGGGCGCCTCGGGCACCATCAGTGTGTGGGCCGATGTTCAGCCGCAACTCGTGCACGACATGTGCCGCGCCTATCTGGACGGCGACGTGGAGCGCGCCCGCGATATCCAGATTGCCGGCCAGCCGCTCATCAATGCCCTCTTTAGCGAGGTCAACCCCATCCCCGTTAAGGAAGCGCTCGCCCAGATGGGTATGATCGAGGCAAACTACCGCATGCCGCTGTGCCCCATGGCCAACGACACGCGAGCCGCACTTACCGATGCTCTGAAGGGAGCTGGTCTGCTTGATTAAGACCGTCATTATGGGAACGGGCCGCATGGGCTCGCTGATCCGCACTACCGCCGAGGGCATTGTCAACGCCGCTGGAGAGCCCGTTTTTGACATCGTCGCCCAGATCGGCTTCGACTTGTCCGAGCTCGAGAGCGCACCGACGGCCGATGTAATCATCGACTTCTCGAACGTCGTGACCTTCGACGCCGTCGTCGCCTATGTCGAGCGTACAGGCGCCGCATTGGTCTCGGGCACCACGGGCTACACACCCGAGCAGATGGATCGCCTGCGCGAGCTGGGTCAAAACGCCCGCGTCATGCACTCCGGAAATTACTCCATCGGTATCGCAGCTCTGCGTCATCTGGTAGCACAGGCCACACGCGAGCTGCCCGGCTTTGACTGCGAAATCGTCGAGACGCACCATAACCAAAAGGTCGACGCCCCCAGCGGCACTGCAAAGCTGCTGCTCGACGCCGTGGTCGAGGCCGAGCCTGAGGCTGGCTATCATCCTGTCTACGGTCGCGAGGGCATGTGCGGCGCGCGTGACCCCAAGGAGATCGGTATGCACTCGCTGCGCGGTGGCACCGTCGCCGGCGTGCACGAGGTAAGCTTCTTTGGCCAGGACGAGGAAGTCACGCTTAGCCATCGCGCCACAAGCCGCCAGATTTTTGTCAACGGCGCTCTGGCCGCCGCTCAAAAGCTCGTCGTCCGCGACCCCGGCTTCTACACCTTCGACCAGGTCATGTTCGCCTAACCAGTTACCTACCGTACCCACGCAAAGGAGAAACAGCATATGAGTAACGCAGCCGAGATGGATGCCCAGGAGATTATCAATTACATCGCCACCGCGCCCAAAAAGACGCCCGTCAAGCTGTATGTGCGCGAGAAGCCCGGCATGAAGGTCCAGTGGGGCAATGCGCACGTCTACGGCGGCCGTCGTGGCAAGACCGTCTTTGGCGACTGGGAAGAGCTCAAGGCCATCCTCGATGCCAATGCCGACTCCATCGACTACTACGATGTGGAGAACGACTGCCGCAACTCTGCCGTGCCCATGCTCGACCTTAAGGGCATCAATGCCCGCATCGAGCCGGGCGCAATCATCCGCGACCGCGTCGAGATCGGCGACCGCGCCGTCATCATGATGGGCGCCATCATCAACATCGGCTCCGTTATCGGCGAGGGCTCCATGATCGACATGGGCGCCGTGCTGGGCGGCCGCGCCACCGTGGGTAAGAACTGCCACATCGGCGCCGGCACCGTGCTGGCAGGCGTTGTGGAGCCCGCCAGCGCCACGCCCGTCATCATCGAGGACGATGTCATGATCGGCGCCAACGCCGTGGTCTTGGAGGGCGTGCACGTAGGCAAGGGCGCTGTCGTTGCCGCCGGCGCCGTGTGCGTCGAGGATGTCCCCGCCGGTGCCGTCGTGGCCGGCGTCCCCGCCCGCGTCATCAAGATGCGCGACGAGAAGACCGACAGCAAGACCGGCCTGGAAGAGGGCTTACGTCAACTTTAATAGTTACGCGGGTTTACCAACCCGCGTAACGGCTCGACGCTGCACCTTTGGTTCCGTCGTTCTAACGAACGACGGACCGGTCGACGCTACAAACGCCCCTAAGCGGCAATCTGACGTTCAATCGTCGGTCGCGTACCAAAGTACGCTTCCTTCCTCTTTCACGTCACCTTGCTCGCTTAGGGGCGCTTTCGCTGACTTATGCTCAGTCTGCAACTCAATTGAGCTCCAAGCAAAAAGGCCGAAGACCCAAAGGGCTTCGGCCTTTGCTTTCCCGCTGTAGGCGTAACGCAACTTATCGATTCTCGATGCTGCCGATATTCTTGAGCTCGATGGAGATGAGGCCGTTGGGTTCGTTGACGAACTCGATGTACTCGGAGTTCGAGCCCATCTCGGCCGGAAAGCTGATCTCGATGCCCGTATCGGTACGAATCTTGTGGTTGCGCACGGCCGCGCGTTCGACCTGCTTGCGCTCCACGGGCACACGCTCAGGCACCTTCTCCTCAGTCAGTGCCGCGCGCACGCTCTCCTTGATAACCGGTTCGTCCTCAAAGACCTCATCGACGATATCCCAGGGCGGCAGCTCCTCGTCATCCTCGACTTTCTCGGCGACGGCAGCCTTAACCTTGGCGAGCGCCACGGCCGTATTGGCACCGTGCTCCTCGGCGACTTCCTCGACCACACGCGTCACGGTGTCGATGACCTCCTTGCCTGATACGCCCGTGTCGCACTGCAGCAGGCCATCGGGGATAAGCATACGGTCCTCACCGGCAATCTTGCGCTTCTTGTCCACGTAACCGATCTCCATGGTGCTCGCACGCACGATGGCATAGCTCGGCACCTTTTGCGAGGGGTTCGGCAGAATGGCGTAGTGGCGCGCGATGTCGTTGCGCACCTCTCCCTCCTCGCGGCCCACTTCGTGCATAAAAGCCTGCTTGGAGCCCAGCAGCATCACGGCAAACCAGCGGGCATCCTCATCGTCGTCAAAATCGGCCACGAGCACGTCGGTGGACTCGGCTTTCTCGGCTTTGGTGAGCTCGGAGGAGATAAACTCCGCAATCTGCTGCGACAGGTCCACGAACTCGCGCTCGCCAAAGAAATAGCCCTTGAGCTCGCCGCCAAACGCAGAGTTCTCGGCAAACGTGGCGCGTTTATTGTCGGCCGAGGTACGTGCGCGGCGCAGATGCGTGGTCACGAAGTTGCGCACGGTACGACTCTCGATATCGAGCTCGCGCTGGCTCATAACGTTGACGGCAGAGTCAAAGTCCAGGATATGCAGAATCGCGTGATTGATTTTCATATACGGCATTCCGTTCTAGATCGATTTCGGCACGAACCAGTATAGCGGTCGAGCCCTCCCGAGCGCATCGAAGATTGGTGCATCGGGGACAGGTTGCTTTGCACCAATGGCTAGCGCAGAAGCTCGGACTGCCAAGCCTCGAGCTGTTCTGCCAGACTCTTACCGGCAGTGGACATGTCGATCTGGGGTCGTTTGGGCAGCAGCGCGCATTTAAGGATTGCCACGATGGTCTGCGAGACAAAGCGTCGCGTATCCTTGTCGAAACCTTGCGCAGCCTGGAGCATCACGGGCAGGCTCTCGCGCAGATTCCCAGCGATATCCGCAAACCGCTCAGCACCCGTAGCCTCAAACACGGAGAACAATGCATCTACAAAACGCTCGCGCTCGGCAGGCCCCACTGCAAGCAGCATCTCGCGAATGGAGCCATCAACGTATCGAGCACCGGCGGACAGGCGCTCACAGTACACGAAGTCGCGACCATCAACCACCCAGCTAAAGGGATTGTGCTGCAGCAGGCTGAACTCGGTGCTCTCAACGATGGCATAGTCCTCCTGTGTCTCGAACATCATGCCAAAGATCGACGACCGAGGTAGCGTCTTATCGATGCGGCCGGAAAGATCGGCAAAGGCGTTGCCGTTCAGGAACTCCTCGACGAAGCCAGGACCATCATGGGAATACACCCGTTCGATTCGCTCACGGGCGACATCGGAGCACATCGCCGCACCGTACACCGCAAGGTTTCCACCCTTGGAATGACCTCCGCACAAAAGCGGCCCGTCAATCGCGTCCGCCGCCTCGTCTACATAACGCGCCGCGGATTCCTGGGCCGGCACAGGACACCGGAACGCCATGTTAAAGTCCTCTTTCCAGCCCACAATCGTACTGTCGGTCCCCCGGAAGGAAAGATAGCTAAACCCCGCCGGAAACCGGAACGCCATGGCTGCAAACTGCTCTGTCGCCACCACATCGCTCACGGCACGATAACCGCAAACGTGCACGCCACGGTAGCGAGGGCTTGCTGCCACGGCCTCCAACAAGGCCCTGCTCCCCTCCGGATCCCACAGGTCGCCAATCATGTCCCGGTAGCACTCGGCACGCAGCAGCTCGCGTACGTCTAGGCCCTGCCAGTTCGTCAGCTCCGCCATATCACCCGGCAAACGCAAATAGGACAGCCACGCAAAGACCAGGCTATCCACCGCACAGAACGGCTGCTCCTCAAACGAATCAAACGTCGTCTGGGCATAGGTCAAATAATTAGAGGAATCCGACATGGCCCTCCCATCAACTATGGTGCATTGGGGTCAGGTTACTTTGCATCAAAAAGGCGCCCGGGCCGCGTGGACCCGGACGCCTTCATTGTAGCTTTTCGCTCTAGCGAGCTTGATTTAGCAGGAGAAGTCGATTTAGCAGGAGAAGTCGACGCTGTCGATGATGTCCTTGAGGGCCTTGGCGGAGGCGGTAAGCTCATGCTGCTCGTCATCGTTCAGCGGCACGGGGACGCGGCAGACAACGCCGTCGCGGCCAACGACGGTCGGCATGGAGATGGCAAGATCGGACAGGCCGTACTCGCCCACCATGAGCGAGGAAACGGGCAGAACGGTCTGCTCGTCACGCATGACGGCAGTGCAGATGCGCTTGACGGCCATGGCGACGCCATAGTAGGTGGCGTGCTTCTTCTCGATGATGGTGTAGGCGGAGTTCTTGACGTCCTCGGCGATGCGCTTCTCGGCAGCCTCATGCTCCAGATGACCGTGAAGCTCGCAGAAGGTGTTCAGCGGAACGCCGGCAACCTGAGCGCTGGACCAAGCGACAAACTCGGAATCGCCGTGCTCACCCATGACATAGGCCTGGACATCGCGCGGGTCGACCTCGACATGGGCACCAAGCATCTGCTGCAGACGGCCGGTGTCGAGCACGGTACCGGAACCGATGACGTGGCCCTCGGGCAGGCCGGACATCTTGATGGCGGCGTAGGTCAGAACATCGACCGGGTTGGAGACGATGAGCAGAATGCCGTCGAAGCCGGACTTCTTAATCTCGGGGATAATGGACTTAAAGATGCTGACGTTCTTGTTTACCAGGTCCAGGCGAGTCTCACCGGGCTTCTGGGCAGCGCCAGCGGTGACGACGATCATGGCGGCGTCGGCGACATCGGAATAATCGCCGGCGTAGATCTTCATCGGCTCGGCAAACGTCATGCCGTGCGCGATATCCAGGGCCTCACCCTCGGCGCGGTTCTTGTCCACGTCGATGAGGACCATCTCGGAGAACAGACCACTCTGCATCAGCGCGAACGCCGAAGACGAACCAACGAAACCGCAGCCGACAATAGCGACCTTCTTCTCGTTAACCATTAGAAACTCCCATCTCTCTCCACAAGCAAGCCGCCCGGGAACGACCCGAGCGGCTTGCCGTAATCCCAATACATCCAATCGGGACTTTGATTATGCTCCTATTCGCAGCCAAAAATCGACCGTTTACCGAAATTGTTTGCAGAAATCGTAAAATAACTGCACGAAATCGGTTTCGAGCTATTGACGAGCCGAAATACCTTTCTAATACAGGCCCGCCTCGCGAATGGCCTCGACAGCCAAAGCAATCTGGTCGGGCGGCAAGACCAGCGCCATGCGCACGTGCCCCTCGCCCGAAGGACCAAAGCTCGCGCCCGGCGTCACCACAACGCCGGCCTTCTCCATGAGCTCCTCGCAAAACGCCATGGAATCGGTGCGACCACCGGGAAGCTTGGCCCACACAAACATAGAGCCATGCGCGTTGGGACGCTCCCAGCCCAGGCCCTCAAGACCGTCGCACAGGGCATCGCGGCGCTCCTGGTACTTCAGACGCTGCGCCTCGACCTCATCGCGCGGACCGTTCAGGCAGGCGATAGCAGCCTTCTGGATCGGGAAGAACATGCCAAAGTCGATCTGGCCGCGCAGCTTGGCAAAGGCAGAGACCACGTCCTCGCGGCCGACCAAAAAGCCGACACGCGCACCGGTAACGTTAAACGACTTGGAAAGCGAGAAGAACTCCACGCCCACCTCAAGCGCACCAGGATACTGCAAGAAGCTGCCGCCCGGCTCGCCGTCGAACACGATGTCGGAGTACGCGTTGTCATGGACGATGAGCAGGTCGTGCTCGCGGGCGAAAGCGATGATCTCCTCGTAGACCTCGGGCGTGCCCACCGAGCCGACCGGGTTTGCGGGCAGCGACACGATCATATACTTGGCACGATCGGCCACCTCGGGATCGATACCCGCCACATAGGGCAGGTAATTATGCTCGGCGACCAACGGATAGTACTCGAGCTTGGCATCGGCGATCTTGGCGCCCGCCTCAAAGACCGGGTAGCACGGATCGGGAACCAAAATAGTGTCACCCGGATCGAGCAGGGCCAGGCCCAAATGGCCCACGCCCTCCTGCGTGCCGTTGCACGACTGCACCATAGACGGCGTAATGCCGGAGACACCAAAGCGACGCTCATAGTAATCGCACACGGCTTGCTTGAGTTCGGGCAGGTCGCGCAGGGCATACTTCCACATCTCGGGGTCCTGGGCCGCTTGCGTGAGCGCCTCGACCACGTGGTCGTACGGCTTAAAGTCGGGCGTGCCCACGCTCATGTTGTAAATGGTCTTGCCCTGAGCCTTCAGCGCAAGAAGCTTGTTGTTGAGCGAGGCGAAGACCTCCGCGCCAAAGCGGTCGAGACGCTGCGATGCCTGCATGGTGCCACCTTTCGATATGAAAAACGCGGCGCTCCGACAAGAGCGCCGCGCGATACGGGCCATCAGATTGCAAAAGTGTAACGCTTGCAACCCCCGCATTGGTTCAATTTAGCCAACCTTAGTCAATTGGATTGAGCGCGTCGATCTGCGCAAGCCACAGTCGCGAGCTGGCGTCACTCGGCATGCGCCAATCGCCGCGCGGGCTGAGCGTCACCGAGCCAACCTTGGGACCATCGGGCAGGCAACTGCGTTTAAACTGCTGGGCAAAGAAGCGACGATAGAACGTACGCAACCACGTGTGGACGGTCTTGGCGTCGTAGACGCCCTCGAAGCTCTTGAGCGCCATGCGGTAAATCTTGCCTGGCTCAAAGCCAAAACGCAGCAGGTAATAGAGGAAGTAATCGTGCAGCTCGTACGGCCCCACCAAATCCTCGGTCTTCTGCGCAATCTCGCCGTCGCCCGTGGGCGGCAGAAGCTCGGGGGACACCGGCGTATCGAGGATATCGAGCAAGACCTCGGCAATACGCCCGCCAAAAACATCAGCGGCATAGCGCACCAGATGGCGCACAAGCGTCTTGGGCACACTCGCGTTGACGGCGTACATGCTCATGTGGTCGCCGTTATAGGTAGCCCAGCCGAGCGCCAGCTCCGACAGGTCGCCCGTGCCGATGACAAAGCCGCCAGCCTGGTTGGCCAGATCCATCAGAATCTGCGTACGCTCGCGGGCCTGGCTGTTCTCGTAAGTCACGTCCTGCACGGCCGGATCGTGCTCAATGTCCTTGAAGTGCTGCTCCACGGCCGCGTGAATCGAGACCTCGCGGAAGCTCACGCCCAGGTCGCGCGCGAGCGACTCGGCATTGGACTTGGTGCGGTGCGTGGTGCCAAAGCCGGGCATGGACACGGCAGTGATACCTGTGCGTGGCAGTCCCAGCGCATCGAAGGCGCGCACGGTCACAAGCAGCGCCAGCGTGGAGTCCAAGCCGCCCGAAAGGCCGATGACCGCCGCCTTGGTACCCGTATGGGCAAGGCGCGTCTTGAGGCCCGCGGTCTGCAGGTCGAGGATGGTCTCGCAGCGCTCGGCCAGGTCACCATGGTCTGCCGGCACAAAAGGCGCGCGGGGGAAGACACGGTCGATGCCGAGTGCATCGCGCAGGACAGGTTCGTCTGTCAGCACGCCCTCAAACGAAAAATCAACGGTCGTGGACTCCGGTGCATCGTCCGCGCGCGTCCACGTCGTCGAGCGGCGGCGCTCGGCAAGCAGGCGGTCAAGATCAACGTCGGCGATGGCCATATCACATGTAAGCAGTTTGGTGGCGGCGAGCTTGGAGCCGTTTTCGTAGATAAGGTTCTCGCCCGCAAAGACCATGTCGGTCGTGGACTCGCCCTCACTCGCATCCGCGTAGGCATAGGCACAGTACAGGCGCGCGCTTTGGTTAGAGATAAGGCTGCGGCGGTAATCTGCCTTACCGATAATCTCGTCCGAGGCCGACGGGTTGAGAATCACCGTCGCACCGGCAAGCGCCATCTCGGTCGAAGGGGGCGCCGGCACCCACAGGTCCTCACAGACCTCAACGCCCAGCACCAGGTCCTCGGCGCCCTCATCACAGCAGCGGTAGACAAGCCCCGAGCCAAGCGGCACCGGACCCTGACCGGCAAATTCAACCCACACGGGATCGGCAGGCGCCGGGGCAAACCAGCGGCGCTCGTAGAACTCGCCATAGTTGGGCAGATACTTCTTAGCCGTAAGGCCCAAAAGCTCGCCCGCACAGCACACGGCCGCGCAGTTGTAGATGTTTTCGGCCACCGCAACGGGAAGGCCGACGGTAAAGACAATCGGCAGCTCGCGGGTTTCATCGAGGATATGCACCAGAGCAGCCTCGCAGGCATGCAGCAATGTGCGGTTATGGAACAGATCGGCCGCGGTATAGCCGGTCAGGTTAAGCTCGGGCAGCGCCAGTGCGCGAACGCCGCGCTCGGTAGCCTCGCGAACAGCCGCCAGCGCAACCTCGGCATTGCCCTCGACATCGGCCACGCGAATCCGCGGCGACGCCGCCGCCACACGCAAAAAGCCATCAGACTGAGAAAGGTGAAGATTCATAAGAATGCTCCCGTGCGTAGACGCCATTCACAACAATTAGCAAGCCCTATTGTAGTTCAACCGCCAGGTGTAACCGCATCCCACCAACTTGGTGAGCTATTGATGAGTTGATGGTATCTGTTAAATGTCATGTACGATTCACATCTGGTGGGTACCCTGATGGCTAAACGAAACGAAGCAGATTTACACCGGGAGGACCCCGTATGACAACCAAGTACACCGACGCGCCGCGCACGCGCGTCATGACACCGGCCGCGCTCAACAACGGCGTGCACGAGAACCATTCCATCGGACAAACCATGGCCATCGCGCCCAAAAAGGGCCTGTTCGACGACATTTCCATTCCCCAAATCATCGCCGGCGCCGCAGCTGCTGCCACGAGCGTCGCGCTTGCTTCCAAGATCGGCATCGCTGGTTCAGTAATTGGTGCCGCCGTGAGCTCGGTCATCACCGTTGTGTCCTCGCAGGTCTACCGCCACTTTATCTCTGCCAGCGCCGAAGCCCTCAAAGGTACGCACGCCGCCGACGACTACCCCGCCGGTGCTTATGAGCCCGTTGAGTTAAATGCCGAGGAGCACTTGGGCGGCGCCGCAACTACGCAGGAGATGCGCCAAATTGCGGGGCGCGCGACCACGGCGCGCGTCGCCCCCGACAGCCTGCGCGCCAAGGCGGCAGCAGAGCGCAGCCAGACGCAAAAGAAGGTCATCGTCTTCTCGATCGCCATCGCCATCGTCGCGGTCATCGCCTGCGCCGGCGCCATCCTTATCACCACTGCCGGTGAGGGTCTGGGCGAGCGTCCCGAGCCAATCCTGTCGTCGCGCACGACCGAGAGCGATGCAAATGGCAACACCCAGTCGCAGGATCAGCAGGCACAGACGGACGACACGCAAGACAGTTCTGCCTCAGCCGATTCGTCCTCGAACACCCAAAACCAATCGCAGGGCACCGATTCCTCTACGGCCAACAGTGGCACGCCGTCCGACACGACCAACTCAAGCCAAACAACTGACGGTTCACAGCCGAACACGGGAGGCCAGACGAGCGACACCACGTCGGGAACGGGTGCAGCAGACAGTAGCAACACTAACAGCTCGAGCGGAACCGCGTCCGGCACGACATCTGACAGTTCAAGCCAAGGCACGACATCGGGCAACTAGGCGCTGCATCCCCAGATAGGCAACCTGTACAACGGGCGCGAATCGACAGCGGTTCGCGCCCGTTTGCCTTGGGCGCCGCCATGGCGAGCGCCATGCGATGGTAAGATGCTTTACATGTGTAAAGAGGAGATTTGCCATGAGCAAGACAATAGTTAGGCCCACGCTTTCGCTGGGCAACCGCATCTATCTGTATCGCCTGCTGCGCGATGCGATTGGATGCGGCAAGCAAACGTTTATGTCGCAGGTCGAAGAGGCTCTCGCCGCTGGCGACATGACCGCTTATGACCTGGGCTTCGAATCCACGCGCGAGCTGCTCGAGGCGCTTGACGACTGCATTAAGCTGACCGTCTTTAAGGGCGGTCGCCTGTATGCCACCGTCATCGCCAACGAGGCCTGGGATACCGCCCTTGCCAAAGGCGAGGACAAGCCCAAGGCTGCCAAGGGTGCCAAGCAGTCCTACAAAAAGAAAAAGCGCGGCGAGAAAGACCTCAAGGCTGTACGCCCCAAGCACGTTAAGCGTCCCGAGCCCGTGGCCGAAGTCGCTCCGGAGCCCGAGCCCGAGACAGAGATCGAAGTCGCTATTGAGGTAGCAGCAGAAGCCGAAACCGAAATCGCCGCCATGACCGATCCCGAAGTCATGTCAGAGCAGGAAGCCGCTGTGGAGCTCAACGAGGCCCCCAAGTCGACAACCGAAGAAGCCGCTAACCAACCCGAGACGTCTGCGTTCCAAAACAGCGATGTCTTTGGCAACGAGGCCGAGGACGATCAGTCCGACGAGCCCGCCGATCAAGGCGCTACCGAGTCGGCGCCGGAGCCCGAGACGCCGCAGCCCGCCATCTCGCTCACGGTCGTCTATGACCCCGAGAACGCCAACGCCGGCATCACCACCATGGCATCCACGCCGGTCGAAGCCAAGCTGCCTGTCGAGGCAGAGGACGCCCCGCAAGCCGATGCCAAAACCGAGACTGAAGACACATCCGTCTCCGTGGAACCGACAGATTCCGCAGTTAAGCCGGAACCGGTGCCTGAGTCTGCACCCGTCATCGAGTCCGCATCCGAACCTGTCTATGACCAGATTCCCGCACCGGCTCCGGTCCCCGCTGCAGTACCGGCCCCCGCACCTGCAACGCCCGCCATCCCCGAGGACTTCCCCGTCGATTTCGCAAGCGAGGTCTTCTGCCCCGGCCCGCTTCTGCACCAGCTGTCGACCTATCTCCCCTACGGCGCCGATACCCTCGGCATTGTCGGCGAGTACTACTGGATCGCCCGCGAGCGCGGTACCATCGAGGCCGCGCGAAACCGCGCAAGCTTCCCCCTGCGCTACACACAGGCCGGCGAGCGCCGCGAGGTCACCGTGCGCATCCGCCGCAACACCGCCGGCGGCCTCGGAGCCACCTGGGCCATCGACAAGGTCGACGCCCCGGCCGAGTAACAAAACGCGGCGAACGTCACAAAAACGTTCGCCGCGTTTTTCATTTTCTCAATTGATGTGACAAAGGGACTGTCCCTTTGTCACATCAAACTAGTCGCGCGTGAGCGTGCGGTGAATGCGATGCGGCTGGGCTGCGTCCTCGCCCAGGCGCTCGATACGGTTGGCCTGATAGGCCTCAAAGTTGCCCTCAAACCAATACCAGTTGCCCGGGTTCTCGTCGGTGCCCTCCCACGCCAGAATGTGCGTGGCGACGCGGTCCAGGAACATACGGTCGTGGCTGATGACCACCGAGCAGCCCGGGAACTCGAGCAGCGCCGCTTCGAGCGAGGACAGCGTCTCGACGTCGAGGTCGTTCGTGGGCTCGTCGAGGAGCAGCAGGTTGCCGCCCTGCTTGAGCGTAAGCGCCAAGTTCAGACGGTTGCGCTCGCCACCGGAGAGTACGCCAGCGCGCTTCTGCTGGTCCTGGCCCTTAAAGCCAAAGCTCGCCACATAAGCGCGGCTCGGAACCTCGGTCTCGCCGACCATCATGTGGTCCAGGCCATCCGAGACGACCTCCCACAGGTTCTTATCGGGGTCGATGCCGGAACGGTTCTGGTCGACGTAAGAAATCTTGACGGTCTCGCCCACCTCGAGCTCGCCCGAAGTCAGCGGCTCCAGGCCCACAATCGTCTTGAACAGCGTGGTCTTACCGACACCGTTGGGGCCGATGACGCCCACAATGCCGTTGCGCGGCAGGGTGAACGAAAGGTCATCGATGAGCACGCGGCCATCGAACTCCTTGTGCAGGTGATGGGCCTCGAGCACCTTGTTGCCCAGACGCGGGCCCACAGGGATGCGGATGTCGGTCCAGTCGAGCTTCTGGCTTGCGCGGGCCTCGGCCTCCATCTCCTCGTAGCGAGCCAGACGGGCCTTGTTCTTGGCCTGGCGAGCCTTGGGCGAGCTGCGTACCCACTCGAGCTCGGCCTCCATGCGCTTGGCGAGCTTGGCGTCACGGTTGCCCTGGGCCTCGATACGCGCGGCCTTGGTCTCCAGATACGTGGAGTAATTGCCCTTGTAGGGATAAAGGTGACCGCGGTCGACCTCGCAGATCCACTCGGCAACGTTATCCAGGAAGTAGCGATCGTGTGTGACGGCAAGCACCGCGCCCTGGTAGTTGTGCAGGAAGTGCTCGAGCCACAGGATCGACTCGGCGTCCAGGTGGTTCGTGGGCTCGTCGAGCAGCAGCAGGTCGGGAGCCTCGAGCAGCAGCTTGCACAGGGCCACGCGACGGCGCTCGCCGCCAGAGAGCACGTTGACCGGCATGTCGGAATCGGGCAGCTGCAGGGCGTCCATGGCCTGACCGAGCTTGGAATCGATATCCCAGCCGTCGGCGGCGTCGATCTCGTCCTGGAGCTTGCCCATCTCGGCCATGAGGGCGTCCATATCGCAATCCGGGTCGCACATCTCCTCGCCGATCTTGTTGAAGCGATCGACCTTGGCAATCATATCGCCAAACGCCATGCGCACGTTCTCGATGACAGTCTTGTCGTCGTCGAGCGGCGGCTCCTGCTGCAGGATACCCACGGTGTAGCCGGGGGTAAGCCTGGCATCGCCGTTGGAGACTTCCTCGATACCGGCCATGATCTTGAGCAGGGTCGACTTACCCATGCCGTTGGGGCCCACGACGCCGATCTTGGCACCGGGGTAGAAGCTCAGGGTCACGTCGTCAAGGATTACCTTGTCGCCATGGGCCTTACGAGCCTGATACATCTGGTAGATAAACTCCGCCATTTGCCTGTTTTATCCTTTCTACCTTCTGTTTCCCTATTCTTGATTCGCTTTAGTGGAAACGAAATGAGGAAACCAGCTCTGAAACTAAACGAAAAAGGGGCATGGTTGCCCACACCCCCTAATACTACCTGGGAAAAATCCCCCGGAACATACTATGAACTGCGTACGCTAGTTTTCCGCAACCTTAACGAGCGGCTCGCTGCGATTTACGCCACAGCAGATACGAATAGACGTAGGCAGCTCCAGCTGAACCAAACGCCAGAACCGCAATCACCGCGGCGACGACTTCACTCGAAAGCACGCTACCCGCCACGCCCATCACAATCAGGCCAACGCCCAGCACCATAAAGCAGGCACCGCCAAAACGCTGCGTACGGCGCCAGTTCTCGGGATCGGCAAGCGCCCAGGGCGTCTTGATACCGAGCGTGTAGTTCTGCTTTACGCGCGGTAAGTAGTTGCCCATACCAATAAAGAGCAAGCCGATAGCGCCTGATACCAGCAAATTGACCGTTCCTACCACCGGCACGATGCCCCACACCGTTAGCTCCCCCAGCCAGCTTATGGCACACATGAGCAGCGTGAAGGCGATTACGAAGCCCTGATAGAACTTACCCGAGGTTCGATATGCCTCACCTTTGGGATCGACGCGCGGCACCACGCAGAACATTGCGAGAAGCGCCAGAGGCAGCACGCCGAGCGCGGAGGCCATCCAGCTAGGACCCCAACCGTCGACGGCGCCGTTCGCGCCCCAGTGCGTGGGAATCTGCGCAGGCAAGCTCGGCATCACTATCAGATGCGCTGCGACATTGGCGACGCATAGAGCGACCAGCGCAATCCACACGCGCGACGATACCCCCGTGGAATGAATGCCTTTGTTTTCGTTATTCATCCTTATCACCTTCAGTGTTTGTAAAGCCCATAAACCAACCGATCAAGTCCTGCATGACGGTGGTGTTTAAGCTGTAAACGATGTTTTGGCCATGACGTTCGTCAGTCACCAACCCGGCGTTTTTGAGCGTCGCCAAGTGATGGCTCAATGATGGCTTGCTGATGTCAAAATGCTCGGCAAGCTCCCCGGCCGTGCAATTGCCCTCGCGCAGCAGTTCTAAAATGCGCCGTCGTGTAGGATCGGCCAGCGCTTTAAAACCCTCTCCCGGCATAAGACCTCCTCTCACCATCTCTCATAACGCGCACACTATACTCGATATTTAGATGTTTGTCTAACTATCTAATCGAAATGCTTCAAACCACATCAAAGTAAGCGCCATCGCAACCTATGGGCGATTACCTATAATGGCGATAGCTAAAACACGATTCGCTTCCCCATCGGAGGATGTCTATGACCGAAACCGCAGCCGCAACTCCCAACGAGACACGCGATACCAAGCTCGAGATCATCATGGGCCGCGAGGCACTCGACAAGCTCGCCAACGCCACGGTGCTGATACTCGGCTGTGGAGGCGTGGGCTCCAACTGCTGCGAGGCACTTGCCCGCGGCGGCATCGGTCATTTTGTGATTCTGGACAAGGATATCGTCGCGCCCAGCAATATCAATCGACAGGCCATCGCCTTTCATAGCACCATCGGCAAGCGCAAGGTGGACGTGATGGAAGCCATGATCAACGACATCAATCCCGCTGCCACCGTTATCAAGCGCACCGAATACCTGCTGAGCGACAACATCGATGATTTCTTCGCGAGCGTTTTGGAGCAGACGGGTGGCAAGCTCGACTACGTCGTCGACGCCATCGACACCATCTCGGCCAAGCTCACCATTGCCAAATATGCTCAGGACCACGACATCCGTTTGGTCAGTTCCATGGGCGGGGCCAACAAGCTCCATCCCGAGTGCCTCCGCTTTGCCGACATCTTCGATACGGTACGTGACCCCATGAGCCGCATTATGCGCAAAGAATGTAAGAAGCGCGGAATCAAGAGCCTGCACGTGCTGTTTAGCTGCGAGGAATCGGTTAAAACCCAACCCCGCGACCCTTCCAACATCCACGAGCGCACCGAGCTGGGAACTGCCAGTTTTATGCCGCCCATCATGGGTCAGATGATTGCCGGCGAGGTTATCCGCCAGATCAGCGGGCGCGGGTGCGAGCGCGTGCGCGCCGATGGCCAGCGCTTGGACTAGCAGGATGCCCTGCGATGGAACCGCGATTCTTTGACACGCATTGTCATCTTGATTTGATGCTCAGCCCCGATGCTGCAGCCAGTGAGTCGGCGGCGTTGGGTCTGGGGCTCTTTGACTGCGGGGTCGACCCACGCGACTTCGCGGCAGCAAAAAAGCGGGCCAGCCGATACCCAAACATTATCGCGGGCGCCGGCCTCCATCCCTGGTGGCTCGCCGACGGCCGCTGCGGTCCTGCCGAAGTCAATCTGCTTTGCGAAGTTGCTGACCAAGAGCGCTATATCGGCGAGGTAGGACTCGACTTTTCTGCGCGCTTTGCCGGAAGCGAACCGCTTCAAATACAGGCACTTGACCGTCTCTGCGATGCACTCGTGCAGCACCCTCTCGCCGGGCGCGTGATATCAATTCACGCTGTTCGTTCAGCAGGAACCGTACTGGACGCCCTTGAGTCATATGGATTACTCACCCCAAGCCCCAACTCCCCCGCCATCATCTTTCACTGGTTTAGCGGCACCTCGAACGAGTTCGTCCGTACGCGAAACGCAGGCTGCTATTTTTCCGTGAACGAGCGGATGCTCGCTACCAAGCGCGGTCGTGAATACGCCCGACAGATTCCACTCGACCGTCTGCTGCTCGAAACCGACGCTCCAGCCGAACCGCAAGCAGATGCAAGCGCGCGACAGCTCATCACATCGCTAAAAAGCGCCTCCCTGCACATCGCCGAACTTAAAAACTGCGCCGAGGAGAGCGTCGAATCGACCGTTTTAGGAAATTCGCGCTCCATATTTGACTTCCGCTGATCCCGGTGGGCAAAAAATGCCAAATATGAGTACTGTTGCAAAGCTAGTCACATCATTTTGCGACAAAACAACACCCTGATAATGCACAACCGTTCATTATCAGGGTGTTTTAGCATGGCTAAAGCCGCGTATAACAGGCTTTTATCGCTCTCGGACATTCAACTAGGGCCTCAAAAGCTTAATTTCGCTGTTACTAAAATAGTGACAGTACTCATATTTGGCATTTTTTGCCCACAGGGTCCCGAGAAGACAACGATTCGACTTCCCGGGACTGCTCACCTATTCGGAAATCGGCGCTCCATGGCCCCAGGAGCCTTCCATGCCGCATACAGTCGAGGCAAACCCCGCCGCAAAGTCGAGCGCGCGCTCAATAGCATTAGCGTCATCGTTGCCACGCTTGACAGCGTCGAGATAGCACATCAGGAACGAAGTCAGGAACGAGTCACCCGCTCCCATGGTGTCCTTCATATCTGCCACAGGCTTGGCATGCTGCCGATAGTAACGCTCGCCGTCGTAGGCAATGCAGCCCTCAGCGCCAGCCGTGGCCGATACAAAACGCGGACCCAAGCCCTGCACCCATGCCAGACGCTCGCGAATCTCGTCCTCACCCGCGGCATCCGCCGCACTAAAGAAAGCAAAATCGACGTAGGGCGCAATTTGCTCGTAGTACTCGTCGGTGGAGTCGTCCGAAAAGTCAAAAGAGACCGTGACGCCCGCTGCCTTCAACTTGGGCAGCTCGCGCTCGGTAAAGCAATAGTTGCCCGAATGAACCACGTCGAACTGCTTCATATACGCAAGGTCAAAGCGATCGAGCACATAGCGCGCATCACCACGGATGCCGCCCTCGTTCGACCCCAGAAACACGCGGTCACCATCGACCACGGTAACACGAGCCGCACCGTTCTCGCCGATGAGTTGTTTACATTTGGCGAGCTCGACGCTCTCGTCCTCAAGGCTCGCGATGATATGCTCAGCCGCGGCGTCGTTTCCAAAGATGCCCATATACGCGGAGCGCGCGGCTCCGCATTTCTTGGCATACACGGCAAAGTTCACCGCATTGCCACCCGGATACATAGTGTGGATATGCTCGTAACGATCGACGACGTTATCGCCAAACCCAAGAGCGCTAACGTTGAATGTCATAGTGCCGCTCCCCTCTCGTCCCAACGAGATCGCTGTAATAGCCGCCGTACCACCCCGGCCCTACGCGAGTTCCAACAAATCGGGCAGCTGGTCGATAATCTTATCCGCAGCATCTTGGCTAAAGCCGAAGCGCTCCTCGCGCTTGGCAATGACCGTCAGGCCGGCTCGCTTGCCGGCAGTGATGCCAGGCACCGAATCCTCAACGCAGCAGCAGCGATTCGCGGGCAGCCCCAGCAGGTCCAGCGCATGCAGGTAGATGTCGGGCTCGGGCTTGCTCTCCTTAAACTGCTCGCCGCTCACCACATACTCAAAGGCATCCGACAGCCCACACGCGTTGAGCACTTCCTCGATGCTATCCATGGGAGACGAGCTGGCAAGCGCCACGCGAACGCCACGGCGCGGCAGCTCTCGAATCGTATCCACGGCGCCCGGGTTAATCAAAGCCTGATAGTCGCGCGGACGCTTATGCGCCCACTCATCCCAACGGGCCAACGCTTCCTCGCCAGTGAAATGCCCCTTACCGGCACGCTCAAACCAATCGACCAGCATATGCAGGAAGAACTGATGCGAGGTACCGACTTGCCCATTCAACTCCTCTTGAGTCAGGTTAAGCCCAAGCTCCTTGGCAAACGCGGCAGTCTCGCCCAGGTAGTAATACTCGGTATCGACAATGACACCGTCCATGTCAAAGATAACGGCGTCGAACGGAAATGCGGACACGGCACCCTCCCTAACAAAAGGGCGCCCGCAAGCAGGCGCCCAAACCATGCATTAATCGGCGATTCTAACCCAGCAGCTTATCCAGCGCCACTGCAATACCGTCTTCGTTGTTATTGGCGGTTACCATCTGGGCAACTGCCTTAACCTCATCGACGGCGTTGCCCATGGCAACACCGGTGCCGGCCCACTCAATCATGGACTTGTCGTTCTGGCCGTCGCCAAACGAGACGACCTCGCTGGCATCGATACCGAGCTTGGGCAGGGCACCGTCGAGCGCACGGGCTTTGTCGATACCGGGCGCCGTGTACTCAAAGTACCAGTCGGCCGTAAACATGCCCGAAAGCGTCTGGGTAAAGGGCGCATACATCTCCTCGTAATGCGCCTGCAGGTAGGTCGGATCACCCGCCGTCAGCAGCTTGTCCACGGGATAAGTGTCCACGACCTCATGCAAGCTCTCGACCTCGCGGATCTTAAGATCGCACGCATCGCGCTCGTATTTGACGATGTTTTTCTGCGAACCGTCCGGCAGTGTAATCATGCAGCGATACGAGTCCACGACGTGCAGGTCCCGACCGAGCGAAATCATAGGGATCACGTCAAAATTGCGCAGATGATCAATCAGACGGTGCAGCTCGTCAGCCGGCATGGCTTGGTCAAAAAGGACCTCATCGGTCTGAGCGTCGACCACATGCGCGCCATTAAAGGCAACTAACAGACCGTCATGGTTTTGAAGGTCGAGCTCCTGCGCCAAGGCGTGAAGACCCCAGGCGGGACGACCCGAAGCCAAGATGAGCTTAATACCCGATTCCTGTGCCGCGAGCAGCTTCTCGCGCGTACGCGGGCTGATCACCTTCTGATCGTTGGTGAGCGTACCGTCGATATCCATTGCGATGGCTTTGATTGCCATATATGCCTCCCCGTCATTGAGCAACCTTGTCTGAGCCATCATACAGAACACCCACGGCGGCGCTGTTTGCAACGGGAAAAATGTCATATTGTCCCAAACATGAACGGCGTGCCTTCGACGATTGAGATGCCCGTCGAGGCGCCTCCCGATACATTCCATCCTATCCAAATAGCAAAGGGCCCGCATCCCAACGGATACGGGCCCCTTTCAGCCATAAGCCAACTCGGCCGTAAAAACTACTTGCGATGAGCGCGATAGAACTCGATGAGCGCCTGGGTCGAAGCGTCCTGCTCGGCCTTGGCGGCGTCGTCGTGGAAGGCCGGGGTGATCTGCTTGGCAAGCTGCTTGCCCAGCTCGACGCCCCACTGGTCGTAGGAGTCGATGCCCCAGACCGTGCCCTCGACAAACGTGATGTGCTCGTACAGGGCGATGAGCTCGCCGAGTGCGAACGGGGTCAGCGTGTCGCCGAAGATCGAGGTCGTCGGACGGTTGCCCTCAAAGCAGCGGGCCGGGACGATCTGCTCGGGCGTGCCCTCGGCACGAACCTCGTCGGCCGTCTTACCAAAGGCGAGCGCCTTGGTCTGGGCCAGGAAGTTGCCCAGGAACAGCTCGTGGACATCCTGACCGCTGTCGGTTGCGGGGTTGGCGGTATTGGCGAAGGCGATAAAGTCGGCCGGAACCACCACGGTGCCCTGGTGCAGCAGCTGGTAGAAGGCATGCTGGCCGTTGGTGCCAGGCTCGCCCCAGAAGATCTCACCGGTGTCGGAGGTCACGGCGCTGCCGTCCCAGCGGACATGCTTGCCGTTGGACTCCATGGTGAGCTGCTGCAGGTAGGCCGGGAAACGATGCAGGTACTGGCAGTACGGCAGCACGGCGTGGCTCTTGGAACCGAAGAAGTTGACGTACCAGACGTTGAGCAGACCCATCAGCGCGACGGCGTTGTTCTCGAGCGGGGTGTTGCAGAAGTACTCGTCGATGGCGTGGAAGCCCTCAAGGAACTGCTGGAAACGCTCGGGGCCGAGCACGACGATCAGCGACAGGCCCACGGCGGAGTCGACGGAGTAGCGGCCGCCGACCCAGTTCCAGAAACCAAAGGCGTTGGCCGGGTCGATACCGAAAGCCTCGACCTTCTCGAGTGCGGTGGAAACGGCGACGAAGTGCTTTGCCACAGCCTCGGCGTTCTGCTCATCGGAGCCATCGATGGCGCCCTGAGCCTTGAGCTGCTCGAGCATCCAGGTCTTGACCTCGCGGGCGTTGGTGAGGGTCTCGAGCGTGGTGAAGGTCTTGGAAACGATGATCACGAGCGTGGTCTCGGGGTCCAGGCCCTTGAGCTTCTCGGCCTGGTCGTTGGGGTCGATGTTGGAGATGTAGCGGCAGTCGATACCGGCGTCGGCATAGGGGCGCAGAGCCTCGTAAGCCATCACCGGGCCCAGGTCGGAGCCGCCGATGCCAATGGACACCAGATGCTCGATCTTCTTGCCGGTAACGCCCTTCCACTCACCGGAGCGCACGCGCTCGGCAAAGGCGTACATGCGGTCGAGGACCTCGTGCACGTCGGCGACGACATCCTGGCCGTCGACGATGAGCTGGCCCTTCTCGGTTGCCGGGCGGCGAAGCGCGGTGTGCAGGACGGCGCGGTCCTCGGTGGTGTTGATGTGCTCGCCGGAGAACATGGCGTCGCGGCGCTCCTCGAGCTTCACCTCGCGGGCAAGATCGCACAGCAGCTTGACGGTCTCATCAGTCACCAGGTTCTTGGACAGGTCGAAGTGCAGGTCACCGGCGTCAAAGCTCAGCTTGTTCACGCGCTCGGCATCGGCGGCGAACCAGGCCTTGAGGTCGATACCCTCGGCCTCGAGCTTCTCCTGATGGGCCTCGAGCGCCTTCCAAGCGGCAGTCGACGTAGCATCGATAGGTGCGGCAACAGTTGCCATAGAGTCCTCCTCAGCATACGGGCGCACGCCTCCATGCGCCCGGACATTCAGATGCCACTATTCTAGCGCAGGTCAAGACTATAATCAGCGAGCGTTGCCAATCGGCCCCCAAACGGCAACCGACCAAAAAGGGACAGGTTTAATTTGGCAGGTCAAACGCTTTACCAATCAAAAATAACCTATCCCTTTATGCCAAATATTAGGCCGCAGCGCAGACGCTACCGAGCAACTCACGCAGAGGAGACCCGATGCCCTCCAGCAGTTCGGGCGCGATGATGGCAAAAACGGGAACCTCGCCGGCCCCCACGACGGCAGGCACTTTGCCCTCCGAGACGATACATCCATAAGGGGCAAAACCGTCTTCGCCGGCATCGAGTACGGCCATGCGACGAGCGAGTTCGCGCGCAAAGCCCGCCGTATCGGCATCGCCGATCGCCAGGACAAAGTCCACGCCCTCATCGGTCGCCAGGGCCACGGCCTCGTCGATCAGCTCGTCTCCCCCGTCGCCTTCAACCGAGCCGCAGCGAAAAAGCACGCGTTCGAGCAGAGCTCGATCAAGCGAGCCGAGTGCTGCCGAGACGAGCTCATCGCGCGTATGCTTGTCACCGCCCAGTACAACCAGCGCCTTGGTGCCACCGTAGTGAGCGACCAATCGCCCGCACCAGCGAGCCACATCTCCATCCGCAACAAGGCGCGTCGGCATACCAAACCCATAATTGACCATCTTTCCCACAACCCTTCCGTGCGTATAGGCGGTATCGTTCATTAGGCTCATGCTACGAAGCGAGCTTTTCCGAGCTGTTACGCACTCTTTAGGGCTGCGTTAAAAACCCGATGCAGCCGCACGACCATACCTGCCAAAAAGGGGCAGGTTTTGACGGTGTCCGGTCGAGCAGGTATTATCGAACAGGTATTCGATAAGAACATGTGTTTGATGGGAGGACGCGTGGGGCACGAGCGTCACACCTATATCTGCATCGACCTCAAGACGTTTTATGCCAGCGTCGAGTGCGTCGATCGTGGGCTCGATCCGCTCACCACCAACCTGGTCGTTGCCGACGAATCGCGCGGGCGCACGACCATCTGCCTCGCCATCACACAGGCTATGAAGGACCTCGGGATACACAACCGCTGCCGTCTGTTCGAAATTCCCGATGGCATCGACTACATCACGGCCGTACCGCGCATGCAGCATTACATGGAGGTGTCGGCGAAAATCTACGGTATCTATCTGGAATACGTCAGCCCCCAGGACGTGCACGTCTACTCCATCGATGAGTGCTTTATCGACGTGACGCCCTATCTGGACCTTTATCACACCGATGCCGAAGGGTTCGCCTGCATGTTGCGCGACGAGGTCTTGGGGCGCACCGGCATCACGGCGACGGTCGGCATCGGCCCCAACCTATTCCAGGCCAAGGTAGCGCTCGACATTACCGCCAAGCACGTACCCAGCCGCATCGGCATACTCGACGACGAGACCTTTCGCAAGGAGATCTGGCCTCATCGTCCCATTACCGATATCTGGGGCATCGGCCCCGGCGTGGCAGCCCGCCTCGAAAAGTACGGCGTCTACGATCTGATGGGCGTCGCCGCGCTCGACGAAAACCTGCTTTACGATGAGCTCGGCGTCAATGCCGAATATCTTATCGACCACGCCTTTGGGCGCGAGCCAACGACCATCGCCGATATCCAAGCCTATCGCCCGCAAGCGACCTCGACCACCACGGGGCAGGTGCTCTCGAAGGGCTATGCCTACGAGCAGGCCTACACCGTCTTGCGCGAAATGGTCGATGCCGCCGTGCTGGATTTGATCGACAAGCACGTGGTGTGCGACAGCATCTCGCTCTTTGTGGGCTATGCAAGCGAGCGCGCCGACATACGCCGGCTCAACGCCAGCGGCACGGCGCAGTATATAGACGGCTGCGGACACCTGCGCTCGAGTACCTCGGGCATCGAACCCGCAGCGACCGACGGCTCCGAGCTCGCGCCCCGTGCTCCCAAGCCCGTCCAGCGCGATGACGAAAGGCGTCGCCTGGTGCGCGAAGCGCAGGCAATCGATGGCATCTTTGTGGGAGAGCATGGCGGCAAACCGCGTGGTGGCTATGCCGCACTCTTTGCGCACTCCAACGCCTCGCGAAAGCTGCCCGAGCGCACTAATTCGTTTAAGAAAATCATGGGCTATTTCGATGAGCTCTGGGCGCAGACCGTCGATCCCAAACGACCGGTCAAGCGCATCAACCTGGGATTTGGCAACCTCATGCCCGAGGAATTTGCCACCATCGATCTGTTCAGCGATATCGAGGCCGATGAGCGCGAGCGCGACCTGGCGCGCGCCGTCCTGGCCGTGAAAGACAAGTACGGCAAGAACGCGCTCGTCAAGGGATTAAGCTTTACCGCCGGCGCCACCGCGCGCGAACGCAACGATCAGGTAGGAGGACATCGTGCCTAAGTCCCAACAACAGCCGATGCGGCCACCGACGCCTTTTGAACGTCTAGCGGACCCCGAGGGAAGACGTCGATCCGCCGACCCCAAGCTCACCGCCAACGGCGCCGTCCGTGCCGGCCGTGCCGCGCAGTTTATGCCCTTTGCCGCCCTCACGGGATACTACGAACTCGTGCGCAAGCAGGAAATCACCGTCGAGCCAAAACGTGAGCTCACGGAAGAAAAAGCCCTCGTGCTCTCTAAAAAACTCGAGGGTCTCAAACGTGGCGACTTGGTTCGTGTCACCTATTACGATACATACGGCTATCGCAGCCGCACCGGCATCCTCGACGAGGCGCTCCCCGCCTTCAAGCTCCTCAAGCTCCGAGACATCGCCATCGACTTCGACGACATCCAAGACATCGAGCTGCGCGGACGAGCCTAGCCAAGGAAGCGCACCCAGAGCGACGCTTACAGCGTCATGACGTAGTAACCCGCATCTCTCACGGCAGTCTCAAGGACACCGCGATTGATCGGCCGCTTGGAGCGCACACGCGCTGTGTGGTCCGCGTACGTTACCGTAGCCCACACACCATCCAGCGCATTGAGGGCATTGGCTACATTCTGAGCGCAGCCTTCACAGCTCATGCCGCCGATGAGCAGCTCATCGCTATAGGGATAGTGTGACGCATCGGTATCCACCACAACAACCTTTTTGGCCTTCTTGCCGCTCGCACCATCGCTGCAACAACTCTTCCCGTGTGTCGAAGCGGCAATGCGACGCAGTCCAAAAAACATGCCGACGGCAATGACGGCCAGCACGATGAGATTCGCAGGGTTGAGCAAGTCACTCATGCGCTCCCCTTTCAAGTAGCACTATCTAGATACCCCCATGGGGTGTCCCCATCTTAACCCAAAATCATGTCTGTTCGGTCAATTAGTTTCCCTCTTCAAACTTTTTTGTTGACCATGGCTTACTTTCGTGTATAAGTTTTCCTAGGCTAACAGTTTAGATCCGTAAGGAGCGCCGTGACTCGAACCATAGATATCCCAACGTTTCAGGCAGCGGTCGTGCGCAACTGCTCTCCCACGCTCGCGGGCATCAAGCCGGCATCGCTCTTTACCTATCCAGGCACCTACGCCCACGGGAACGGCTCGACCACAACCGAAACCATCGCAGAACGTCGAGCACGCCTGCTCAACGTTATCGCCCAGTGCAATCGCGAGCTTGACCCGCTCGGCATCCACCTGAGTGTTTTGGTCTGGCGGCCCTGCGGAGCACTCGTGTACGTGTACCGAGCCAAAAGCCTCGCCACCTATTTCGCAGACCCTCGCGCCCAAACAGCGCTCGCCTCGGAAGGCTACGACACGAGAGACCTTTCGACATGCCTTGTGCATTTGGCATCACGCATCACGCTCGCGAGCAATAACGTCGCGGAATGCGCTTGTAGCCAGACTCGATGCGCACTACCCCAGCAAGCTAGCTGCAGCAACGACTGCACCTGCGAGTTTCCGCACGAAATAGGCTACTTCCTTGGATATCCCTACGACGACGTGCACGAGTTTATCGTCCAGCGCGGCGAGAACTACAAGGTCTTTGGAGCTTGGAAGGTCTACACGAATGTCGAGCAAGCGCTTGCGATGTTTGACGCCTACCGCGCTTGCACTCAATACCTCACCTTTGTCTATCAGCAGGGCTGCAGCTTGGCGCAACTTGCCCAGGCAACCCGATAGAACATAGAAGCCGCGGCAACCTGCCGCACAACTGAAAGGACTCAACATGAGCAAGATCGCCGTCGTCTACTGGAGCGGCACGGGCAACACCGAGGCCATGGCAAACCTCGTCGCCGAAGGCGCCACGTCCGCGGGTGCCGAGACTGAGGTCATCCCCTGCGCCGACTTCTCTGCCGACAAGGCCGCCGAATATGATGCCTTCGCCTTCGGCTGCCCCGCCATGGGCTCCGAGGAGCTTGAGTATGACGAGTTTCAGCCTATGTGGGACGAGGTCAAGGAGACCCTCGGCGACAAGAAGGTCGTCCTCTTTGGCTCCTATTCGTGGGCCGAGGGCGAGTGGATGGACAACTGGAAGGCCGACGCCGACGAGGCCGGCGTCAACGTCGTGGACTCCGTCATTTGCTACGATGCGCCCGACGATGAGGGCGAGGTGGCCTGCAAGGCCCTCGGAGCCGAGCTCGCGTAACGAAACCAGGCCTCCAAAAGAGCCTGTATCACAGCGCATCCCCATCCCTACAAAAGAGCGGGGGCTGGATTCAAGTCCAGCCCCCGCTCTTTTGTAACGGCAGTTACATCAACCGGCTACGAGATATTTCCCAAGAACGCCTTGGTGCGCTCGCTCTTGGGGTGGTCGAAGACCTCGCTCGGCGTACCCTCTTCCACAATGACGCCGCCGTCCATAAAGACGACGCGGTCGGCGACATCGCGGGCAAAGCCCATCTCGTGCGTCACGACGATCATGGTCATGCCGTCGCGTGCCAGGTCGCGCATGACACCCAGGACGTCGCGCACGAGCTCGGGGTCGAGCGCCGAGGTGGCCTCGTCAAAGAGCATGACGTGCGGGTTCATCGACAGGGCGCGGGCGATGGCAACGCGCTGCTGCTGACCGCCCGAGAGCTGGCTCGGCATAAAGTCGATACGCTCGGCAAGACCGACCTTGGTCAGCTCCTCGACGGCAATTTTCTCGGCCTCTTCCTTGCTGCGCTTGAGCACCTTCTGCTGCGCGAGCATGACGTTCTTTTTGACTGAGAGGTGCGGGAACAAATTGAACTGCTGGAACACCATACCCAGATGCGTGCGCACCTTGTTAAGATCGACGCCCTTGGCGCACACGTCCACACCCTCAACGACAATCGAGCCACTCGTGGGATGCTCAAGACGGTTGATGCAGCGAAGCATCGTCGACTTACCCGAGCCCGAGGGACCCAGAACTACGACAACCTCGCCCTTGTGCACATCCAGATCGATATCGCGCAGGACCACGTTATCGCCAAAGGCCTTCTGGAGGTTCTTGATGCTGACGACGACCTCGTTCGAGTTATTGGTTTCGCTCATGATAGGACCTCCTTACAGACCGGCGATGTGATCGGCGGGCGTCGCGACGACCTGTCCGGCGCTCTTGGCGGGACGCTTCTTCTTAGTTTCGGCCGTGCCCAAAAGCCTCGCCTCAAGGCCGCTCACCAAGCGAGCGAGCGGCAGGGTGATGACCAGATAGAACAGGGCGGCAACCACGTACGGTGTAATAGAGCCCGTCGTGGCCACGATGGTGCGGGCGTTCATGACGATCTCGACCACGCCCACGGCCGCGAGCAGCGACGTATCCTTGTAAAGCAGGATGAACTCACTGGTCAACGTTGGCAGGACATTGCGGAACGTCTGCGGAATCATAACGTAGAGCAGTGTCTGGAAGGCGTTCATGCCCAGCGAGCGCGCAGCCTCGTTCTGGCCCTTGGGGATCGACTGAATACCGGCACGGAAGATCTCGCACAGGTAGGCGGACGAGTTCATGGCCATGACGATGACGCCCAGCACATAGTCGTCAACCTTGACGCCGGCCAGCGGCAGGCCAAAGAACGCGATGTAGATCTGCAGGAACGCCGGCGTACCGCGAATGATATTCACATAGATACCGGCAAGGCAACGCAGGATGCGCGACTTGGAGATGCGCATGAGCGACAGGGCGAAACCGAAGGGAATTGCCAGCGGAAACGCCACGAGCACGATCGAGAGCGACATGAGGAAGCCTTTGAAGACGATCGGCAGGCTCTGGACCAAAATGACCGGGTTCAGGAACAGGCGAAGGAACATGTTGGAGTTCCATGCCTCGACCCACGGCTGCTCCTTAAGGTCGGCCAGGAAGTTATCGAATGCCGTCACGTCCTTGATCTCCACCGACGGAATCTTGGAGATCTTCTTGGTCGAACCATCGGCCAAAGTGTAGGTGCCGCTAAAGGCCTCGTCGCCGCCCTCGACGGGGAAGGTCACGCCGTAGACCTCGACGCGGAAATAGCCGCCGGCCGGAGCCGTCTCGCCAAAATCGATCTTGAGCGTCTGGCCGTCGACCTTGCACGTAGGCTTCATGGGCGTACGGTCCATAAGGTCATCGCCCGAGAGCATCGTCAGACGCGTGTCGTCCGCACCAAAGGTCGTGCCATCGGCAAACGTCAGCGAAAGACCGCTCAGTTCCTCGTCGGCATTGGCCTGGACCTCCCAGGTGATACGAGTCTCGGTGCCACCGACTACGTCGCTACCCGAACCGGTATTGGGTCGGGCGGTGATCTTTGCGGTCTCAAGTGCCTGAGCAGTCGAGGGCACGCAGGCCCCCGCGCATACCAGGGCGAGCACCACAGCCAGGGCACAGGCCAGCTTTTGAAGCATCGAGGGCAGTGGATGGCTCTTGCCCATGGCTCCTTGGTTCAATCGAGACAAGGTGGCTCCTAACGTTTAAGTTGCCGACATAACGGGGCGGGATGACGCCCATTCAAGAAACGCAAAGGCCCTCTCCGCCAAAACGGAAAGGGCCCGCGTGCAATCAAGTAGCTATTTTACTTGATGTTGTACTTAGCCATAAGGGCGTCAACGGTACCGTCATCGGTCAGGTCCTTGATAGCCTGGTTGATGTCGTCCTTGAGCTTAGTGTTGCCCTGGTTGATGGCGATGGCGTACTCCTCGCCGGTGCTGATCTGCTTGATGGTCTGGCAGGTGTTGAACTGCTCGGCGGTCAGCTGGCTGGCGACGGAGCGGTTGGTGACCACGGCGTCGCCCTTATCGGACTGCAGGGCGCTGAAGCACTCGGTAGCGTCCTTGTAGGGGACGATCTTTGCCTTGGGGAAGTTCTCCTGGGCAAAGGCCTCGGCAGTCGAGCCAGACTGGACGATGATCGTGGCGTCGGCGTTGTTGAGCTTCTCGCTGTAGTTGTCGGCCGTGATGTCGGTGTTATCGACCTTGGTCACGATAGCCTGATCGTCCATGTAGTAAGAGTCGGAGAACGCGACTTCCTTCTCACGCTCGGGCGTGTCGGTGATAGCCGCGATGGCGACGTCGTACTTGGCGCCCGAAGCAACGCCGGGGACGAGCGTGTCAAAGTCGTTGTTGACGTACTCGACATCCAGGCCCAGCTTGTCACCGATAGCCTTGATAAGCTCAAGGTCAAAGCCCTGATAATCGCCGTTGTCGTCCTTGTACTCAAACGGGGCGTACTCGGCAGAGGTGCCGACGGTCAGCGTGCCGTCCTTGACGAGTGCGTACTCCTTGGAGCCGTCGACCTTCTCGACCTTAGCGTCGTCAGAGCTGCTGGAACCGGCATCAGAACCAGAGGTGGCGTTGGACGAGCCGCAGCCCGTCAGAGCAAGGGCGAGCGCCATGGCACCCGTGGCGGCAAATGCGCCAAGCTTCTTGAGCTTCATAATCAGTCTCCTTCCGGTGACCTCGTTTGATTCAGAGGTCTGCAAAAACTGTTGGCTATTATGCACCCGGAATTACGAATCTGCAATGAGAAAACTGATTGAAACAAACCCATAACGTGAATGGAATACTCTACTTTATGACAGTCATTACTGCTGCAATGACCTTAATAGTCTAATTTCAGCTGCATAACCTGCAAGTTCGTTCGGAGTCTCCAAAATAAACGGCAGTGAACGCAAACGGCCATTCGATACAATATTCTGCATAACCTGCATACCGCCACCAAATTCCTCGCTGCCAAGGTATCCCTTGCCGATGCACTCGTGACGATCTTTATGGGCGCCACAAGGGTTCTTCGAATCGTTGATGTGTACAGCATGCAAGCGATCGATACCCACCACGCGATCGAACTCGTCGAGTACGCCGTCCAGATCATGGATGATGTCGTAGCCGGCATCGTTCACATGGCAGGTGTCCAAACAAACGCCCAGCTTATCGGACAGCTCTGGGCACTTGGCGGCAACGCCCTCGATAATGCACGCCAGCTCTTCAAAGCTACGGCCCACCTCGGTGCCCTTGCCTGCCATGGTCTCGAGCAATACCGTCGTCTGCTGCCCCTCAAACATCACCTGGCACAGTGTGTCGACAATCATCTGAATGCCGGCGTCCGCCCCCTGTCCCACATGCGCACCGGGGTGAAAATTGTAGTAGTTGCCGGGCAGCGCTTCCATGCGCCGCAGGTCCTCTGCCATGGCCTCCAGGGCAAACTCGCGCGCCCGCTCTTTGGCCGAGCAGGGGTTATAGGTATACGGGGCATGCGCCACCAGCGGTCCAAAGTCGTTTTGTGCCATAAGCTCGCGCAGAGCCGCCACGTCATCCATGTCAAAGTCTTTTGCCTTGCCACCGCGCGGGTTGCGCGTAAAGAACGCAAAGGTATTGGCGCCAATGGACAACGCCGTCTCCCCCATCGCCCGATAGCCCTTCGTCGTCGAAAGATGACACCCGATCGTCAGCATCTCCAACTCCCCCTCATCAGTTGCGGTGAAATACGGTCTATTGGTGCCTTATTTTGGCGCAAACAGACCGTATTCCACCGCAAGATATAAAAGGGGCATCAGGGGCAAGGTCCGCCGAGCCCCCTTGAGCACCAGCACCGCAGCCTAGAGCGTCAAGCGAATCGCATCGATTATCTGCGCGCAGCGCTGCGTGGCGGCAAGAGGCATAACGGGGCTTTCAAGCTCTCCCGTCTGGACGAGCTGCGTCGCATGCTGAATTTCGCCGTAGAAATCATCGACATCAAACGGGGCATTAATTTCGAGCATTCGTCCGTCGGAGTACTTCACATGGGCGAGCTCGGGGCGATGGAGGCGCTCGATTTCCACCGAACCCCGTTCGTAGGCAATCATTAAGCGGCTTTCATATGCTGCTTTGCCGTCGCACACCATATGAATGGGTATACCGCCGACACTCATATGGATCTCATCGGCCCAATCCACGCGGCCGCCTAATACGTCACGCCAGCGAACTTCACGAGACGAAACATCGCACGCACCCGCAAGCAGATCCTCAAACCACCCGACCGCATAGCAGCCCATGTCATATAGACAGCCACCCTGCAACGGATCGAGCAGATAACTCGAAGGGGACTCACCATAATCGAGTTTTTGCACGCTTTCGATCGAGACGATACAGCCGAGCTCGCCCGACGCAAGCAAACCCTTCACGCGAGTATGCATCGGACAAAACCGATTTTTCATCGCCTCCATAAACGGCACACCGCACTCACGGGAAACAGAGGCGATCGCATGGGCCCCTTCTTCATTCAAAACGGCCGGCTTTTCGCACAGCACGGCCTTTCCCGCGCGCAGTGCCCGACAAGCCCAATGCGCATGCATGCCATGCGGAATAGCCAAGTAGATTGCATCGACATCGGGATCGGCAATCAACGCATCATAAGCCGCATCGTCGCTATCGTCAGCCGTGGCATAACTGTGCGCGGCATCAATCGAAAACGCTCGACAAAATTCCTCGACATGTGCAGGAGTGCGGCCGGCCGCAGCCACCAGCCGTGCCTCGTCGACCTTCTTGAGCGACGATGCAAATCGATGCGAAATGTGCCCAGCGCCCAAAACGCCCCAACGAACCTCACGCAAATCATCACATGAATCCCGATGGCCCACGACAGCCCCCCTTCAGTTGCGACGAAATAGTTCCTGCTATCGCCCTATTCTGCCGCAAACAGGAACTATTCCATCACAAGATATAAAAGGGTCATGAGGAGCGAGTTTTGCTGAAGACTTTAAGCGCGGCCGTTACGGGGCCAGGCTGGAAACGTCGGCGCGCGTCGTCGAGACGCTCGGGGATATCGATGTGTTGCGGGCAGTGACGCGCACATTTGCCACACTTGACGCAATTGCTCACGAGCTTGGGCTCGCTCGTGCGCACCGCGCTCGCCGTAAAGTATTGCGACAGCCCCGTAAACCAGCTGTGCGCATAGCTCGCGTTGTAAGCGGCAAAGCAGCCGGGAATGTTAATACCCTTGGGACATGGCATGCAGTAGCCGCATCCCGTGCAGGGCACGCGATTCGATTTTTCAAACTCCGCCAGCACGCGTGCGATGGTATCGAGCTGAGCGGCTGTCATCGAATCCGGCAGGGCCCGATCGGCCAGCACCGCGTTCTCGTCCACCTGCGCGGTATCGGTCATGCCCGAAAGCAGCATCGTGACTTGAGGATGGTTCCACACCCACGAAAGGCCCCAAGCAGCCGGCGTCTTCAGGTACGGATCGCGTACGTCATCGAGCACGGCGCGGGCCCGCGGAGGCAGCTTGCCCGCCAGGCGTCCGCCCAAAAGCGGTTCCATCACAAACACCGCGAGCCCGCACTCGGCGGCTGCTATAAGTCCCGCCGTTCCCGCTTGGTAGCGCTCTCCAGCGTAGTTGTACTGGATCTGGCAAAAATCCCAGTCATACGCGTCGAGCATCGTCAGGAAGTCCGCCGCACTGCCGTGATACGAAAAACCTATCTGGCGAATACGCCCCGCAGCCTTTTGGTGCGCAATCCAGTCTTCGATGCCCAACGCCACCACGCGCTCCCACTGGGCGGGCGAAGTGATGTTGTGCATAAGGTAATAGTCGATATGGTCGGTCCGCAGGCGGCGCAGTTGCTCGTCGAAGAACCGGTCGAAATCCTCCGCGCACTTGCACGAAGCGTGCGGCAACTTAGTCGCGAGCAACACGCGGTCGCGCAGACCCAGGCGCTCAAGTGAGGCGCCCACGCACACCTCGTTACCGGGATAGAGATACGCGGTATCCAGATAATTAATCCCCTGCTCCACCGCACGGGAAATGATGGCATCGGCTGTCTTCGCATCGGGGTGTCCCGGCGCACCGGGAAATCTCATGCAGCCCAGACCCAGAGCGGATATTCGGTTACCACTTTTGGGGTCAACGCGATATTGCACGGCCCCTCCTTTCGCCATCAGCGCCCCGGCAAGGCGAAACACAATGGTCACGCGGCCGAAACATCGTGGAATCGCAATCGAGAACGTATCGTAACGCAGCAGAAATCGAGCTGTCACGGCACCGCTTTAACATCAGCAAAAAGCCCGATGAAAGGAGCCGCCCATGCCCGCGCTCGACCTTTGGAACCTCGCCTCCCAGCTCAAAAGCAACGATTATCGCTGGGTCGACCTCACCCACACGCTCTCATGCGACACCCCGCACTGGTTTGGCTTTAAGCCGTTTGAGTCCACCAAGCTCTTCGACTACCTGCCCGGCACGCCCGAGGACATGCTCGCCCCCATGCGTTGCTTCCAGTATTCGGTCGCCTCGCAGTACGGCACGCATGTCGACGCACCGCGCCACTTCCATGTTGACGGCCGTTCCCTTGGAGAGATTGAACCCATCGAGTTTATGCATCCGCTCTGCGTGATCGACAAGCACGAGGAGTGCGCCGCGAATCCCGACTTTATCCTGACCATCGAGGACCTCAAAGCTTGGGAGGATGAGCACGGTCGCATTCCCGAGGACGCTTTCGTCGCCTTCCGCTCCGACTGGTCCAAGCTCGCCGACCTCGAGAACAAGGACGAGGACGGCCAGCCCCACTACCCCGGCTGGGACCTCGACGCCATCAAGTGGCTCGTTGAAGAGCGCGACATCGGCGCCATCGGCCACGAGCCGGCTGACACCGACCCGGCGAGCGTGACCACGCGTGAGGACGCCTACCCCTACCCCGGCGAACAGTACATCCTCTCGGTCGATCGCTATCAGATCGAGGTCATGGACCATCTAGACGAGCTTCCCGCCACGGGCGCCGTCATCTTCTGCACCTTCCCCAAGGTGCGTGATGGCGTCGGATATCCCGCACGTGTCTTTGCGGTCTGCCCCGCGTCATAAGTTCCCATGCGTTTGTTCTTCTAAATACGGCCATCCGGTGCACGCGACATGGCCCGGCGGCATACAATCCATCAGGCGCCCCATACGCGGGCGCCCTTTTATGGGGAGATGATTCACATGCAGATCAACAAGGTCGCCTTCATCGGCAAGGGCGGCGTGGGCCTGCTCTACGGCAGCATGATCGCCCAAGCGCTCGGCAACGACGCCGCCGAATACGTTATGGACGACGCGCGCTTTGAGCGCCACGCGGGTGATGCGCTCACCGTCAACGGCAAGCCCTGCGCGCTCAAGTCCGTCCGCGCGAGCGAGGCGACGCCCGTCGACCTGGTCATCCTCACGGTCAAGACAACCGGGCTCGATGTGGCGCTCAAAACCCTGGAAAGCGTCGTGGGACCCGACACGCTGATCGCGTCGCTGTGCAACGGCATCACGAGCGAGCAGAAGATTGCCGAGCGCTTTGGCTGGGAGCACACCGTCCTCGGAATATGCCAAGGCATGGACGCCGTGTTTCTCAACGGCGCGCTCACCTTTACCAATGCGGGCGAGATCCGCTTTGGTGCGGCCGCCGGCACCGACCCCGCGACCGTCGCCGCCATCGACGGGCTCTACACGCGCTGCGGCATCGCACACACCGTCGAGGCAGACATCGCGCACCGCATGTGGGCCAAGCTTATGCTCAACGACGGCATCAACCAGACCTGCATGGCCTACGGCGGTACGTACGGAAGCGCCACGGAACAGGGCTCCGAGCAGCGTCGTCGCTTTGTCTCCGCCATGCGCGAGACGCTTGCAGTCGCCAACGCCGAGGGTATCGAGCTCACCGAGGCAGACCTAACGCAAATGGTGCATCTCATCGAGGGGCTCGGCACCGCCGGCATGCCCTCGATGGCGCAGGACCGCGTCGCGCAGCGCAAAACAGAGGTCGAGGAGTTCGCGGGCACCGTCCGCCGCCTCGCGGCCAAGCACGATATCCAGGCGCCGCAGAACGAATGGCTCTATCGGCGCATCCGTGATATCGAGGCAAGCTGGTAACGCCGCCGCACCGCATCCAACAGTCTCAATATCAAAAACCGCCGCAAAGGGCACTCCCCTTGCGGCGGCTTCCTTCTTCATCTATGGGCAAAACCAGCTTCACAACGGCTAGCGCCGCACCTGCGGCGTCTCGTCCTCGTCATCGCGGCAAAGGGTCACGCCCGCACTTCCCAGCAGCGCTGATGCGATGAGCGCGCCGACCACAATAGGAGCAGCCCCGCACGAGCCCTGCATGCCTGCGACAAACGCAGCTGTAGGGCCAAGACAGCCAAGTACCAATGCGACGGCGGCGATAGCGATATCTCGAGCGTTCATGAGACCACTTCCTCCACGAGAAAGACCTTATTTCTCATGAACCAGTGTGCCCCGCATGCATACGCCCAGCGTACCGCCACGGTAAGGGCTCTGTTAACTCAAACGCACATAAAGAAAGGGCGGCTTTACGTTGCCTAAAAGCTCAGTAAAGACGCCCGCCCATCATGTGCCTATTTTGCTCTGATGGCAGATTACCAACCGGTGTAGTAGTCGGTGGTTCCGGCGGCGCAGCCGGAGTCATAGACCTTGCAATCACCCTTGGAGCCCGTAAAGGTCGAGCCCTGGGCCATATCGCCCGCGGCAACAACGTAATAGCCGTCGGAATCGCGCCAGAAGCCCTCAGAATCCTGCGTCCATTCGCCCGTGCGGTGGTGATACAACACGTTGCTGCTGTAATAAGTCTCGCGGCGGCCGTTATAGTTATTGACGCCGCTCGAGCGCGTCAGACCCGAGCCGTTCGCGTAATACGCAGCAGACGTGTAAGACGAGCCGGAGCCGGCGTTGTAATACGAAGCCTGGGCGGCCTCGGCAGCCTCCGCCTCGGCGGCAGCGGCCTCGAGCGCTTCGCGCTTGGCATTCTCAAGCGCAGTGCGCAGCTCATCGAGCTCGGTCGACTTCGCGTCGACCTCCCCCATCGTCAACAGACTACCCGCACCGTCGATACAACCCTGCAGCACAGCGCGCTCGTCATCGGTAGCATAGTCGCCATACATATTCATAATGATCTGAGCGCGCATCTCAAGGGAATCGCGCTTGGCCTCCATCGAGGCGTTCCACTCCTGCATGGAACCATAACCATCGCCGCGATAATCAACGGGCTGTACCAGCGTCGCCTCGGACGGCGTAGATCCAACCGTATCGGACAGTGTTGCGGCGTGGGCATCAGTTGCACCGGCGCCCGCCAAAAGTGCCACGGTCAGAGCGGCGGAAAGGGCAGCGGCTTTCGGTTTTCGTGAATCGATCCTCATGTAGCTGGAAACCTCCGTAGTGCGTTTTTGCTGCGTTTGAGCTGCGTGTGATTCGATCGCGCTGCATAGTACCTCGAGCAAATCGCGACCTGCGGTTTTACTCAAAAGGCGCACGTCAATTGCGTAAAACTCACATCCTCTCAACAGGAGTTTTCCACAACTCGAATGCATAAAGCATGCCAAAAACCCTGTAATAGCGCCCTTCCTATGCAAAAAAGGCGCCTGCGCAACCATTGCTTGCGCAGGCGCCTTGAGCAGGCATTTTATGCAGTTATACCTATCGAGTCGCAAGGGGTCCTTGCACAAGTCGCCTTACTCGTCCAGCGCGGCGAAGGCCTGCTTCAGATCCCAAATGATGTCCTCGGCGTTCTCGGTACCGATGGAAAGACGGATCGTGGAGGGCGTGATGTTCTGCTCGGCGAGCTCCTCGGCAGAGAGCTGGGAGTGCGTGGTGGTAGCCGGGTGCACGACGAGCGACTTGACGTCGGCCACGTTGGCGAGCAGCGAGAACACCTGCAGATGATCGATGAACTTCCAAGCTGCCTCCTGGCCACCCTTAATCTCAAAGGTGAAGATCGAAGCGCCGCCGTTGGGGAAGTACTTCTGATAGAGCTCGTGATCGGGGTGCTCAGGCAGGCTCGGGTGGTTCACCTTGGCGACGTGGCTGTCACCAGCCAGGAACTCAACGACCTTCTTGGTGTTCTCGACATGACGGTCGACGCGCAGCGACAGAGTCTCGGTGCCCTGGAGCAGGACCCAGGCGTTGAACGGGCTGATGCAGGCGCCCTCGTCACGCAGCAGGATAGCGCGGACATAGGTCGCGAAGGCGGCGGGACCGGCAGCCTCGGCAAACGAGACGCCATGGTAGGAGGGGTTGGGCTCGGCGATCTGCGCATACTTGCCGCTCGCCTTCCAGTCGAAGTTGCCGCCATCGACGATCACACCGCCCAGCGAGGTGCCGTGGCCGCCGATGAACTTGGTTGCGGAGTGGACAACGATGTTGGCGCCATGCTCCAGCGGACGGAACAGATACGGGGTGCCGAAGGTGTTGTCGACGACAACCGGCAGACCGTGCTTCTTGGCGATCTCGGAGATGGCGTCGATGTTGGGGATGTCAGAGTTGGGGTTGCCGAGCGTCTCGAGATAGATGACCGTGGTGTTGTCCTTGATGGCACCCTCAACCTCTTCCAGGTTATGAGCATCGACAAAGGTGGTCTCGACGCCAAACTGGGAGAGCGTATGCTCGAGCAGGTTGTAGGAGCCACCGTAGATGGTCTTCTGAGCCACCACGTGGTCACCAGCCTGGGCAAGAGCCTGCAGGGTATAGGTGATGGCAGCGGCACCGGAGGCGACGGCAAGACCGGCCACGCCACCCTCGAGCGCGGCGATACGGTCCTCAAAGACGCCCTGGGTGGAGTTGGTCAGACGGCCGTAGATGTTACCGGCGTCGGCAAGACCAAAGCGGTCGGCGGCGTGCTGGGAGTTGCGGAACACATAGCTCGTGGTCTGGTAGATAGGCACGGCACGGGAGTCGGATGCGGGATCGGCGCTCTCCTGGCCAACGTGCAGCTGCAGGGTATCGAAACCAAAGGTGTGCTCGGGGTTGTTGATGAACCGGCTCATGATGATCTCCTTGATCGAACGAAAGTAAGTAAAAAGAGAGAAGTAAGTCGCTGTCTCCTGATCACGCCGACGGGCGCAAACAGGAGCCCGGCATTCGTCTTGGTAAGCAATTCATATGCGGGCCTCCTTTCGCGCCCCGATTCCGTGGTCGGCTTAATAACCTACCGCCTTTGTGTGTTTTGAATAGTACGAGCATTGTCTCCCTCGGTCAATCACTTATAAGCGCTAACTTGTTATCTGTTTTATAGATAACTATCGAAAGGACGGGCACCGATGACCCTTCAGCAGCTTCGCTTTCTGATCGCCGTGGCAGAGTCCGGCTCAATCAACGCCGCAGCTCAGCGCCTCTATACCGCTCAGTCCAACATCTCAAACGCCGTCAAAAGCCTAGAACAAGAGCTCCATCTGGAGATCTTTACGCGCTCCAGCCGCGGCGTCACGCTCACCAACGACGGCACCGAGCTTTTGGGCTATGCGCGCCAGGTCGTAGAGCAGGCCGACATGCTCGAGGCGCGCTACGAGGACGGCGGCACCCCGCAAGCCCGCCTCGCCATTTCCGCCCAGCACTACGCCTTTTCGGTCGAGGCCTTTGTCAACGTGGTCGAGCGCTGCCGCGACAGCAAGTTCGAGTTCATCATGCGCGAGACCACCACATCGCAGATCATCGATGACGTCCGTGCGTTTCGCAGCGATATCGGCATTCTGTATCTGGATGACTTTAACGCCCGCGTTCTGCAGAAGGCCTTCGCCGATGCCCGCGCAAGCTTCCATCCCCTATTCGACGCGACGGTCCACGTCTTCGTTAGCGAGCGCCACCCGCTCGCACGCCGCCCGCAGCTGTCCCTTGCCGACCTCACGCCCTATACGCGCTACAGCTTTGAGCAGGGAACCTCAAACTCCTTCTATTACGCCGAGGAACCTTTTAGCTATATCCCTTGCGACCGCAACATACGAATCTCGGACCGCGGAACACTTACTAACTTACTTATCACGTCGAACGGTTACACCCTGTCGACCGGTGTCCTCTCCAATGAAATGCAATGGGGCATGGCATCGATCCCGCTAGCAGACGCCCCAACGATGCACGTTGGCTACATCATGCACGACGAGCGCAAGCCCTCTCTCCTCTTGCAGCAATACCTCGACGAGCTCAACCGCATCATCCATGCCAACTAACAGTCGGAAGACGGGGTAGAAATCGTAGATTGCTGGCCCCCGGCGGGCATGGCGCTACAATGGTCACTCACATGAAATGCACTCAACGAAAGGAAGCCCGTGAAGGTCATCATCTACACCGACGGCTCGGCCCGATCAAATCCGGGACGCGGCGGCTACGGCGCCGTGCTCAAATACACCAACCCCGCCGGCAAGACCTTCACCTCCGAGCTTTCGCGCGGCTACGCCAAGACCACCAACAACCGCATGGAACTCATGGCCGTTATCGTGGCGCTCGAGGCGCTCAACCGCCCTTGCGAGGTCGAAGTCCATTCCGATTCGCAGTACGTCGTCAACGCCTTTAACAAGCACTGGATCGACGGCTGGAAAAAGCGCGGATGGAAAACCGCCAACAAGCAACCCGTCAAGAACCGCGACCTGTGGGAGCGCCTACTCACCGCCAAAAGCAAGCACAAGGTTGAGTTCATCTGGGTTAAGGGTCACGCCGGTCACGAGCTCAACGAGCGCTGCGATGAGCTCGCCACCACGGCGGCCGACGGCAGCAACCTCGATATCGACGCCGGCTTTAACGAGAGCGACCTGTAATAGCGTTTTCGCGCAGCTTTATATCCCCACGCGCTACACTCATCCTGTAGACCAAACAACGCAAGGGGGACGTATGCTGCGCATCGCGACCATCGGCACATCCATGATCACTGACGACTTTATCCAAGTCGTCAACGCCAACGACCAAGCCGCGTTTGTGGGCACGCTTTCACGCGATGCCAATCGCGGTGCTGCCTTTACCGCCGAGCGCGGTGGCGAGCGAAACTTTACTTCACTCGATGAGCTCGCGACAGCCGCCGACGTCGACGCCGTCTACATCGGCAGCCCCAATGCGCTCCACTACGAGCAGGCCCTTGCCTGCATCGCCGGTGGCAAGCACGTCATCGTCGAGAAGCCCTTCTGCGCCACCGAAGCGCAGGCTCTGGAAGTCTTCCGCGCTGCCGAGGCAGCAGGTGTCGTGGCCCTCGAGGCCATGCGTCCCCTCCACGATCCCGCCTTCCACGCCATCGAGGACGTCCTGGGCGAGATCGCCCCCATCCGCCGCGCCTCATTGCGCTTTGGCAAGTATTCTTCGCGCTACAACGAGGTTCTCGCGGGGCGCGCCACCAATATCTTCGACTGCAATATGGCATCGGGTTCCCTCATGGACATTGGCGTCTACGCCGTCGAGCCCATGGTCGAGATCTTCGGCATGCCCTCTGGTCTCACCAGCATGACCACGCTGCTCGACCCCTCAACGCAAGAGCTCACCCATGGTCCCATCGACGGTTGCGGTTCCATTCTCGCCAGCTACGGCGGAGGGCGTATCTCCGTCGAGCTCGCGCACTCCAAAATAACAAATGACCTGCTGCCCTCGCAGATCGAAGGCGAGCGTGGCACTATCCAGATCGACCATCTGTCCGCGCCCCGCAATGTCCGCATCGACTATCGCGGCGATGTCGTACGCGGCTCGGCGACCGAGGCACCGCGCGAACAGGGCGACAACGGCCGCGTGCTCGACCTGCCCAAATCGAGCAACACTATGGAATACGAACTCACAGACTTTATCACCGCCATCGGCGGCATCGATAACGTTAAGGAGGAGATTTGGGAGACCCCGGCGGGACGTCACGAACTTGGCCACTACCGCGATGTCACGCTCGTCTCATTGCGCATCATGGATGCCGTGCGCCAGCAGGCCGGCATTACCTTCCCGTCCGACGCAGGCAAGCAGGCCTAGCGATGGGCTTCTTCGATGCGTTCTTCTCCAGCGTCACCGGCGGCAGTCGAGAGCCTCAAAAACCATCAAACATTGAGCTCGAGTTGCGCCGCAGGCTTACTGTGCTCGCAAGCGACGAGGCCACTCAAGACACTCCCCTGCGTTATTTCCTGCGCTGGGCGGGGCAAGTCCAGGGCGTCGGTTTTCGCTTTACCAACACCAACCTCGCGCAGGCACGCGCACTCACCGGCTGGGTGCGTAACATGGAAGACGGCTCGGTCGAGATGGAGATACAGGGAGCTCCGGCAAACATCCTATCTCATCTCGAGGCGCTTCACGCCTCCTACGAGCGCATGGGAACGCGTTTTCGCCTCGTAGACGCCCAGGCCCGAGCCCCACTTGCCAATGAAGACGGTTTCATTCCTCGTTATTAGTATTGTGTGCTAAATACGATATCATTTACCTACGACCGTTGATAGAAAAGAGGCGAGGCGCATGGCGGTGCAAAGAAGGAATACCAGGCAGCGAAAGCTGGTTCTTGACGCTGTGCGCCAAAGCTATAACCATCCCACCGCCGACGAAATCTACAACGTCGTGCGCGCGCAGGATGACAAAATCAGCCGCGGTACGGTCTACCGCAATCTCAATCTCTTGGCCGACGCCGGCGAGATCCTCTCCATCAAGACGCCGGGCGGCAGCCGCTTCGATCGCACCATCGAGCCGCACGCACATATCATCTGCACCTCGTGCAGCCGCGTCATCGACGTGCCACTCCCCTTCGACGCCCAGCTCGACGCCAAGGCGTCCGAGCAAATCGGCTGGCACGTCACGTCGCACTACACCATCTTCGAGGGTCTCTGCCCCGACTGCCGGTAGATGTTTGGGACATGCCTACTCAGCAAGTAGACGACGCAGCTCCTCTTCGACCGTGCGTACGTAACGGACGCGGTCGTTGATGCCACGCATAGAGGGATTGCAGCTCTCCATTAGATAGGGATGGCCCACTACGTTGAGCATGTCGCGGTCGTTTTCGTTATCGCCAAACGCCATCATCTCATCGGGCGAAATTCCCAGGGCACGACCGTAATCGGCAAGCGCGGAACCCTTACCCGAATCAAAGCCGATAAAGTCCGTCCACTCGGTTCCCGACGTCATCACGTCGACACGGTCGCTAAAGAGGCACTCGAAATACTCCAGGGCCGCCGGCTGATCCACCTCGGGCGTCTGGAAGGCAATCTTAATGACGTCCTCGTCGATGTCCTCGGGGCGGTCGACCACCGCCACATCGCAGTGGACCTCATAGCGCAAATGGTCGACGAACGCATCGTTGCCGCTTATGGTGTAGAGGTGCCCCTCGCAGGAAAGGGTAACGTCGGCATGGGGGTAGGCGACCACGGCATTCGCGATATCCATCGCCAGGTCACGCTCCATAGAGCGCTTGACAACGGCACGCCCCTCGCTCATCACCAGGGCTCCGTTTTCGCATACATAGGCGAGCTCATCGGCCACCGGGGCAAACAGGTAGCGCAAGCTCGCATATTGACGGCCGCTCGCCGGCATAAACACGATACCGCGACGATGCAGTTCATCGATGAGTTCAAAGGCCTCGGAACGCGGCTCGCGCTCCCCCGGATGCAGCAACGTGCCGTCCAAATCGCATGCAATCAGCTTGATTCCCTCAAGACCCATATGCTTCCCCAAAGCCTCCTATCAACAGCAAGACGGACCTTGATTGGTCGCCCCTCAAAGCCCGCCTTGCGTATATACGCGCTTAGCCGCGCGTCTTTTTTACGATGGTAAAGTCGGGAGCCATGCTCACGACGGCCTCCGCCGCACTCGATGCAAAGCGCCGGTCCGCATCGAGTTCACGGGTAACCACCGAGAGCCGAACACCCTCGACGCCCCGGAGCATGCGGCCCAAAACAGGCTGCACCGGCGTATACATGCGCACGGTATGCTCGTCCGAATCGCCTCGGAAAAGCGGCGCGTGCATATTGCCGATCTCCCAGCACGCATGCGCGAGCGCAATCGGATCCATGCGGTCGACTTCGACCAAATAAACCTCGGCGCTGCGCAGGCGCACGACAACCGCCACGGGCACCATGCCCGAACGGTCGATGGCGAGCACGTCGCCATCGGCAAGACGACCGCCGTCGGCAGCATCCAGCCGAACATCGATCGTGCGCCCCAGCTCCGTCACGCCCGCAAACGCGCATACATCAGCCCGGTCCCAATCGAACAGTAGCTCGTCAACTTCAAAGACGCCGCCCAACTTCCGGCGAAGCAGGAGTTCATAGGACGGATCGTTGAGATTTCCCAAGCATGTCGTCGAAACCAAGCGTTCAGGCATACTCTAACCCTCGACCTCAACGAGCTCGATATCAAAGTTGAGGTCCTTGCCGGCCAGCTCGTGGTTGGCGTCGAGCGTCACAGCCTCGGGCGTTACGTCGATGACCACGGCGGGAACGGGCATACCGCTCGGCGTGGACAGGAAAAGCTTCATGCCCTTCTCGATCTGCTCGATGTTGGGAACCTGTTCGGCCGGGAAGGTCAGAACCATCTCGGGATTGTGCTCGCCGTAGGCATCGGCAGCAGGAATGTGCACGGTCTTCTTCTCGCCCACCTGCATGTCGACAACAGCGGCGTCGAAGCCCTTGATCATCTGACCGGCGCCGCAGGTGAACTCCAGCGGCTCGCCGCGATCGTAGGAGCTATCGAACTGCGTGCCGTCATCGAGCGTGCCGCGATAATGGGTCTTGACCTTCTTGCCCTGGTTGGACATGGTAACCTCCGTGATAAGGACGGCGCACAACGCGGGCCGCCGTGAACATATGGCGCTAACTATACCCTAGTCATACAATTCAATGACAGTTTGCAAAGAAACGCTGCAACCGGAGGAACCATGGCATATCCCGTATTTGACCTACACTGCGACACTGCCGACCGAATCGGCTGGGCCACGCTCGATCTCGACCTGCGCTTTACCGCCGGCACCGACGGTTATTTCCCCGGCGACGAAACGCATCCGCAAGATTTCGACCTCATCGAGGGTAACGCCTGTGCCATCTCGCTCGCAAAGATCGGCAACACGCCGTGGGCACAGTGCTTCGCCACGTTTGTCCCCGACGAGATTCCCACCGCCCACGCCGCGCGTTTCCAGGCGCAGATCATGGCGCATATGAGCGGCCAGGCAATGCTCAACCACGACCGTATGGTCAACGTGCGCAGCGCCGCAGACATTCGCCCCGCGCTCAAGGACGGCAAGGTCGCTTGCATCCACACCATCGAAAACGCCACGTTCTTTGCCGAGGACCCCGCGCTGATCGAGGTGCTCAAGAGCCTGGGCGTGCTTATGTCGTCACTCAGCTGGAACGCGCAGGGACCGCTCGCGAGCGGCCACGACACCCACGCCGGCCTCACCGCCGCCGGCATCGAGGCGCTTACGCAGATGGAGCACGCCGGCATGGTGCTCGACGTCTCCCACCTCAACGATGAGTGCTTTGACGAGGTCGCCGCCCGCGCCACGCGTCCCTTCGTCGCCAGCCACTCCAACTCCCGTGCGGTTTGCGGCGCCAAACGCAACCTTACCGACGACCAGTTCCGCACCATTCGCGACATGGGTGGCATCGTCGGCCTCAACTACTGCAGCGAGTTCCTTTCCAACGACGCAACCGACAAGACCGCCGCAGACGTCACCTTCGACCAGCTGGCGGCGCATATCGAGCACTGGCTCGACCTGGGCGGCGAGGACGTCATCGCGCTCGGCGGCGACTGGGACGGCGCCACGGTGCCCGCTTTCCTCTCCGATGCCAGCAAGATGCCCGAGTTCCAGAACATGCTTTCCAAGCATTTTGGCAAGACCGTGATGCAAAAGCTCTGCAGCGACAACGCGCTTGCCTTCTTCGAGCGTTATTAATTTCACATCCCTTGAGCGGGCCGGCATGCCGAACGGTCGACATGCCGGCCCGTCCCCGATCTGAAGGACCGCTTTTGACGCAGCAGTTTACGATTTCCGCATCCCGACCGGATGGGACGACCATCCCCGTCGTCGTTACCAAAAAGCGCGTCAAGAACTTCAACCTACGCGTCACATCGAGCGGCGAGGTCCACGCCAGCGCACCGATCGGCGCCAGCCGCGAGCGTATCGAAGCGTTTGTGAAGCGCAACAGCGCCTGGATTATCAGCCGACTTGCCCAGCGCGAGCAACGTCAGGCGACGGCACGAGAGCCGCTCAGCCCCTCGTCCATCATTGCACTTTGGGGCAAGCCCATCACGGTACAGGATGCACTCGATCACAACTTTGCATCACCCGCACCGCGACCCAAACAGGCCACCTTCGCAAGTTTTATGGGTACCGATGAATCGGACGAAGGCCCACAGGCCAAGCGGCACGCAATCCTCGACGGCCTAACGTCCGATGAGCTCCAAGCCCACATCGACCAGCTCTACGCGTCCGAGGTCACCGCAGCGCTACGCGACATCGTGCACGCGTACGAAATCGCAATGGGCGTCACCGTGGCCCGCGTCTCCGTGCGCAGCATGAAAACGCGTTGGGGCTCCTGCACACCCAAAACCGGCGCCATTCGCATCGCGCGCGAGCTCGCCGCCTACCCTGTCGAATGCCTCGACATGGTTGTCGCCCACGAGCTCGTCCATCTGCTCGAGCCGAGCCACAATCAGCGCTTTCACGCCCTGCTCGACACGTACTGTCCCAACAATAGAGCACTGTCTCAGCGGCTCAAGCAGCCACCCCTCAACAAGCTCTAGCGTCGACTAGCGCACGCGCTCGATCTCGACGCCGCAGCTTGCCAGGGGCAGGCCAACAGGAGCCCACGGCTTATCGAGCTTTATGCGCACACCAAGCAGCGAGGGATAACGGCGCAGCAGCATCTGGGCTGTCCCCTCGGCTGCCGCCTCGATGAGCTTAAACGTATGCTCGCGCAGATAGCCATCGACATCGTGGCACACCGAGCCGTAGTCAATCGAAGCGTCCAGGTTATCGTGCTCCCCCGCCGCGCGCAGGTCGGCATAGAGCACCAGAGAAACGATGAACTTCTGACCCAGCGCGTTCTCCTCGGGATACACGCCATGGTTGGCAAAAACCTCAAGACCGTCAATGACAATGCGATCGGCATGGCGCAGATCGTCATAGCTCACGTGAGGCACCGCCGTTGCGGTGGATATTTCGCCCCTTCCACGGCGGGCGAGCTCGGCGCCTTCGGTCTTGGTTGCATTCTCGGGCAGTTTCTTGTTACTCAACGCGATCGTCTCCTTCGTTTAGAACCCCGACCGCGCAAACTAACTACACGCGAATAGACAGGTTCTTTTTATCATCGCTCCAGTTGCAAGCGTTGCGCGCGGGGCATGCAAAGCAGGCACGCGACGCTTTGTCGGCTGCATAGAGCAGACGCTCAAGCGGTTGGCTGTTCACGCGCAGCTTTCGATGGCCCAGAATGGCCGTCTTAATGGCTGCGGCATCGGCCGGCTCAAACGCCACGTCATCGGGCATGCCGCCGAGAATCGCATCAGCGACGCGTTCGCTTGCAACATCATGGGATATACCCGATTCATACTGTTCATCTTTGCCGATATCGTGAAGAAGTGCCGTGGCGTAGATGACCTCGCGGTCAAATTCGAGCTGTTCCTCGAGATTCTTGATCCACATAATGCGAGCGACATCGAGCAGATGGTCAATACCGTGGCGGCAGAAGATGCGCCCCGATTCCAACCGTGCAATGTTGCCCAGGTGCCGCCGGAACAGCCCGTTGGCACAAATGTAATCAATGCGAGGCATGGCACCAAAGGGGGCCAGGCCCGAAGCCATAAAGCCGCGACGCGACGTCCCCTCATCGGTCTTCGATGTAAAGTCGTTGACGACTCTCATGGTTAGCGGCCCAGCATCCTAAAGAAACGCTCCTCGAGCGCGGGATCGGTCTCAAAGACGCCACGGCGAGCGAGCGTCACGGTCTTGGTGCCGGGCTTTTGCACGCCACGCATCGTCATGCACATATGCTCGGCCTCCATCAACACAATCGCTCCCTGGGGAGCGAGATAGTCCATGAGGGCATCGGCAACCTGTGCACACAGTTGCTCCTGCAGCTGAAGACGACGGGCATAAACCTCAACCGTGCGGGCGAGCTTGGAAAGCCCAGCCACCCGACCGTTAGGGATATAACCAATGGCGGCCTTGCCATAAAACGGCAGCAGATGATGTTCGCACAGCGAGTAGAACGTGATGTCGCGCTCGATAACCAAATCGTTCGAAGCGACGGCAAAGGTTTTGGACAGGTGCTCCTCAGCACTCTGGTCCATGCCGCCGGCGATCTCACCATACATACGGGCAACGCGCGCCGGGGTCTCCAGCAGGCCCTCACGAGTTGGGTCCTCGCCTATGCCCTCAAGCAACAGCTTAATGGCGGCCTCGACTTTTTCCTGATCGACCATCTGGGCCTCACTTTTCCGATTTCACGTTCGCGCTATGGTACCACGCCCTCCGGCATCGACCACAAGCTACATAGTATGGGTTGAATAGACTGGATCGTCCCGCCAAAGCTGCACAGCGTCGCAAAGCGCAACGCCCTCACGCACAGCGCGGTCGCGCGTAGCGTTCATATCGATCACACGCTGGTTACTCGAGCCCCTAAAGCGCAACGAGATATCATAAAGATCCTGAACAAACGGGCCATCCACCAACATGTCGAGGCAGGCAAGGATACGGTCCGTCACCTCAGTATGGTGACGACCACCCGGCATAAGCTCCTCGAGCGCGTCGCCGGTAAAACACCAAATGGTCTTTCCTGACCCCGCAGGATAAGCGGCACGAACACGCTCGACAAACTCAACGAGCCCCGCCTGGTTCTCGGGTTCCATGGGCTCTCCGCCCAGAATCGTCAGGCCGTCAATAAAGGGATGATCGAGGCTCTCGATAATCTTGTCCTCGACGGCACGATCAAAGGGCTCGCCCGCAGCAAAGTCCCACGCAACAGAGTTAAAGCAATTCTTGCACCCACGACGGCACCCGCTCACAAACAGAGAAGTACGAACGCCTTCCCCATCAGCAATGTCGAAATACTTAATGTTCGCGTAGTTCATAAGTAACCTTCCTGGGGGTCTGGAGTATATCATTCCGTCCTCAAACATTCTCGGCCTTCGGCCTGCGAAACTGCGGGCGGGACGATATACTCCAGACCCCTCGCGAGCGATACTCAATGAACTCAGCGAACATCGAGTATAGGGTTCGAGGTCCAATAAAAACAATGCTGCAGCTCAACCGTTATCGCAAGCAGACCGTTGTCGCAGGTCAACTCATTTCCGCTAAGAACTTCGAGGAGTGAGCAGGCTGTGTGCTGCATCTCAGCTACGTCAGCTCGGCTGCCCCGTAGCGAGGGCCTGGACCTTTGCTCGATATGAGTTCCGCACGAACAGGAGGCGCCAGTGGCGCCTCCGTCGTGAGCCAGGACTGTCCGAAATAGCGAGTAAAGGTCCGGGGCCTCGCTACGGGGCAGCCTGGGATGGTTATTAGAGATGCAGCACGCGGTCGCGGATCTCCTCGGTTCGACCCTGGTTCCAGAACTGGGTACCGATGTAGCCGCACGTGCGACGGGCGACATTCATCTTCTCCTGGTCGCGGTTGCCGCAGCTGGGGCACTCCCACACCAGCTTGCCGTCATCCTCGACAATCTTGATCTCGCCATCGTAGCCGCACACCTGGCAGTAGTCGCTCTTGGTGTTGAGCTCGGCGTACATGATGTTGTCGTAGATGTACTGCATCACGCGAATGACAGCCTTGAGGTTGTCCTGCATGTTGGGAACCTCGACGTAGGAGATAGCACCGCCCGGCGAAAGCTGCTGGAACATGCCCTCGAACTTGAGCTTGTCGAATGCGTCGATCTCCTCGGACACGTGGACGTGGTAGCTGTTGGTGATGTAGCCCTTGTCCGTCACGCCCGGGATAATGCCAAAACGACGCTGCAGGCACTTGGCGAACTTGTAGGTCGTCGACTCAAGCGGGGTGCCGTACAGCGAGAAGTCGATATCGCTTTCGGCCTTCCACTCGGCGCACTTGTCGTTCATGCGCTGCATGACGGCCATGGCAAACGGCGTGCCCTCCTTCTCGGTGTGGCTGTGACCCGTCATGTACTTGACGCACTCATACAGACCGGCATACCCCAGGCTGATGGTGGAATAGCCGCCCACGAGCAGCTTATCGATCGTCTCGCCCTTCTTCAGACGCGCCAGGGCACCGTACTGCCAAAGAATCGGCGCGGCATCCGAAAGCGTGCCCATCAGACGCTCATGACGGCACAGCAGGGCGCGGTGGCACAGCTCGAGGCGCTCGTCGAAGATTTTCCAGAACTTGTCCATGTCCTGATGCGAGCTCAGCGCGACATCGGGCAGGTTGATGGTCACAACGCCCTGGTTAAAGCGACCGTAGTACTTGGGCTTGTTCGGGTCATAGTTCAGCGCGTTGGCCACATTGTTAAATCCGTTACCGGAGCGGTCGGGCGTCAAGAAGCTGCGGCAACCCATGCAGGTGTAGCAATCGCCGTTGCCGGCGGTCTCGCCCTTAGACAGCTTGAGCTCGCGCATCTTCTTCTCGGAGATGTAGTCGGGCACCATGCGCTTGGCGGTGCACTTGGCAGCCAGCTGGGTCAGGTAGAAGTACGGGGAATTCTCGTGAACGTTATCGTCCTCGAGTACATAGATAAGCTTGGGGAATGCCGGGGTAATCCACACACCGGCTTCGTTCTTAACGCCCTCATAGCGCTGACGAAGCGTCTCCTCCACGATCATGGCAAGGTCGTGCTTCTCCTGCGCTGAGCGAGCCTCGTTGAGATACATAAAGACCGTCACAAACGGCGCCTGGCCGTTTGTGGTCATAAGGGTCACGACCTGATACTGAATCGTCTGGACGCCGCGACGGATCTCGTCACGCAGACGGTCCTCAACGACCTCGCGGACCTTTTCGGCAGATGCCGAAACACCGAGCTCCTCGAGCTCGCGGGCAACCTCGCCGCGAATCTTTTGACGGCTCACCTCAACAAAGGGGGCGAGATGGGTCAGCGAAATAGACTGGCCGCCGTACTGGGAGGAAGCAACCTGGGCGATAATCTGCGTCGCGATGTTGCAGGCAGTCGAGAAGCTGTGCGGCTTCTCAATCAGCGTGCCCGAGATAACGGTGCCGTTCTGGAGCATGTCCTCCAGGTTCACCAGGTCGCAGTTATGCATGTGCTGGGCAAAGTAGTCGGAATCGTGGAAGTGGATCAGCCCCTCATTGTGGGCATCCACGATCTCCTGGGGCAGCAGCACGCGCTGAGTCAGGTCCTTGGAAATCTCGCCGGCCATATAGTCGCGCTGGACGGAATTGACGGTCGGGTTCTTGTTAGAGTTCTCCTGCTTGACCTCTTCGTTATTGCACTCGATCAGCGACAAAATCTTGTCGTCGGTCGTGTTCTTCTGGCGCTTCAGGCTCTGAACATAGCGATAGATGATGTAGTGGCGAGCAACCTCGTAGCAGTCGAGACGCATGATCTCGTCTTCGACCAAATCCTGGATCTCCTCGACCGAAACGGTGTGGCCCGCGTTCTCGCATGCCTCGGCGACGTTTTGTGCCGCGTAAACCACCTGGCGGTCGGTTAGACGAGAGCTCTCCTCGACCTCCAAGTTGGCGGCGCGGATGGCATTGACGATCTTATCGATGTCAAAGACAACCTCGGTGCCGCTGCGCTTGATGATCTTCATCCTCTTGCCTCTTTCGCGTCGTAGTCTCATTGCGCTTCAGAGCCAAACGATGCCCGGCAGGGCCTGTCCCTGTCTTGCGGCGCCGTCGCGCAATCTGTGTTCTCGATAAACCATAAGCCTCCATGCGGACATTCCCAGAAGCCGATCAAGCGGCTCAAGGACACGTTCAAAAGAGGCAGTTAAGGTCTTCGTTCTCTGTCCGCTATCTATCATACGACAAAGACGCATCTATATCCTGTATTCTTTTTTTAGGTCAAACACAACATATAGTGTTTCAGCAGGTCAAAGCAATTAGTCATTTTGCAGACGCATTAAAAATGAGGGGTATTTGACAAGTCGGTAAAACGTTACCAACACGGCTACCTGCATGGCAGTTATAAAACCCCCTTAGTCAAGCCGCTGACAAATCCTACCAAAACCAAGCCGCTCACGCCAAAAGAATCCAAAAGATTATGCTTGACCAACATGTTGCGGTCGTGCCTTGCCGAGCCTCATGCAACCGCGGCACGAATCCTTGAAAGATATGTGTATGCAAACGGAGAAGACGAGAGTTTCCTCGGATGACTACTGAGAAGCATCCCGGAAGATCAAAAACTCGAAATTTGGTGACGTATTTGGCGACCCATTTGGCGACCAAAACAAAACAGCCCAGAGGCGATGCCTCTGAGCTGCGAACATTTGGTGGGCGTTAGAAGATTTGAACTTCTGACCTCTTCCGTGTCAGGGAAGCGCTCTCCCCCTGAGCTAAACGCCCAAATGGAGCGGACAACGGGGCTCGAACCCGCGACCCCAACCTTGGCAAGGTTGTGCTCTACCAACTGAGCCATGTCCGCCTGCGAGGATTCAATATACGGGATGATCCACCCAAATGCAAGAACTTTTTTTGAAAAGTTTTGCGACGCCCTCGCGAACCTCGCGAAGACATCAGCCGCCGCGGAAGGCGCAGGCAAACGCAAGCTCGCCGCAAGAGACCCCTACATCTCACCGAGCATGATCCAGGCAGAGCTGTCCTGCGCGAGCTTACCGTCTGCAAGCGGTGATGAGGCGAGCAGGACCCTGCCCGCAGGCAGCTCCACGGGCGCTGCACCGAAGTTCGTCACACACGCCCAGCCGTTGTCGCGGCGATAGGCGATGACGCCGCCCTCAGCGCCCTCGGCACCATCCGCAAGGCCGGTGCGCCCGTCAAGATCGAGCCACGCAAGATCGTTGGCGCACCCGCGCAGCTTGCGCCGCAGCCAGAGGGCGTCACGATAGAGCGCAAGCATCGATGTCGGGTCCGCTTCTTCCCTATCGGCAGCGTAATCGGAAAACCATGCAGGCTGCGGCAGATGGGGCGCCGCATCGGCGTCCGCCGGTGAAAACCCAAACGATCCGCCCTGCGCGGGATCGTCCGCCGCCACCCACGGCAGGGGCACACGGCAGCCGTCGCGCCCCTTCTCGCGCTTCGGTCCGTGCGTATTGGTCGCAGTAGGATCTTCGAGTGCGGCCCACGGAATGTCAGCCACCTCAAAAAGGCCGAGCTCCTCACCCTGATACACGTATGCCGAGCCCGGAAGCGCCAGCTCGAGCAAAAGGGCCGCCCGCGCGCGGCGCTCGCCGAGTTCACGTTCCTCGTCATAAGACGACCCGTCGCGTAAGAGCCAGTCGAGCGCAATCTGGTGGTAGCGCGTCGCCTTGATCTGCGGCAGGGCATAGCGCGTCGCCACGCGCGGCACGTCGTGGTTGGAGAGCACCCAGGTCGAGGCGGAATCGGATTCTATAGCTGCCTTCAAGCCCTCCTCGATTGCAGCGTGCATGTCATCATAGGTCCAAGTGGCCTTGGCAAACTCAAAGTTGAATGTCTGGCCAAGCTCGCTGGGACGCGCGTAGAGATACTGGCGCTCGGGCAGCACCCACGCCTCGGCAACGGCGCTGCGTGGCGGATCATAGCGGTCGAACACGCGGCGCCACTCGCGATAGATCTCGTGGACCTCGTTGCGGTCCCACAGCGGATGGGTGCCGTCCTCAACCATGTCATCGCCCTCGGCGAGATGCCACCGGTCGAGGTCATCGCGGTCGAGATCCTTGGCGAGACCGTGCGCCACATCAATGCGAAAGCCATCGACGCCTCGATCGCTCCAAAACGCCAGAACATCGCAAAAGAACGCGCGAACCTCGGGGCATGACCAGTCAAAGTCCGGCTGCTCGGGCGTAAACATGTGCAGATACCACTGACCGTCCGCAACACGCGTCCAGGCGGGGCCGCCAAAGTTGGCATTCCAATTGGTGGGAGGCAGCTCGCCGTGCTCGCCGCGACCATCGCGGAAGATATAACGGGCGCGCTCGGGCGATCCGGGGCCGGCGGCAAGAGCGGCTTTGAACCAGGGGTGCTGGTTGGACGAATGGTTGGGCACGATGTCGACGATGACCTTGATGTCGCGCGCATGAGCCGCAGCGATCATGTCATCGAAGTCATCAAGCGAGCCGAGACGTGGGTCGACATCGCAGTAGTCCGCCACATCATAGCCGCCATCGACAAGAGGCGATGGGTAAAACGGGCTCAGCCAGATGGCCTCGATACCCAGCCGCTCAAGATAGTCCATCTGCTGGGTAATGCCCGCGATATCGCCCAGACCCGAACCAGTCGAATCCTTAAACGAGCGCGGGTAGATCTGATAGATCGCGGCATCGGACATCCATGAGCGCGAAGAGGACTTTTCTGTAGCCATGGGATGAATCTCCCTTGCAACGAGGTTTTGCGAGATGCCCACGATGATACGCCCAAAGCTGACATTCGCGGCAAACAACGCCACAGCCACGCCCCAAAACGCTCGCTCCCTCTCGGGTTCGAGCCCAAGCGATGGGTACGAAAAAGCCCGGCTACCGTAGTAGTCGGGCTGCTGCGTTTGGAGCGGACAACGGGGCTCGAACCCGCGACCCCAACCTTGGCAAGGTTGTGCTCTACCAACTGAGCCATGTCCGCATATGTAAAACAAAACGGGCGCCGGAGCGCCCGGATGTTGCCTGGAGGCGAAGCCCGGATTCGAACCGGGGGTAAAGGCTTTGCAGGCCTCTGCCTTACCACTTGGCCACTTCGCCGAAAAAGGACCGCCTAAACGGTCCGGAAATGCAATGGAGCGGACAACGGGGCTCGAACCCGCGACCCCAACCTTGGCAAGGTTGTGCTCTACCAACTGAGCCATGTCCGCTTGCGGGTTATTAATTTACGCGAGTTGTCCAAAAGACGCAAGTACTTTTTTCAAAAAACTTGTCTGCCGCATGTTCTTAGTAGCCAAACGCGCTAAAGCGATTGGCTAGGCACACGATTCCAGCGCTCCGCTAAACAGCTTCACCATCTGCACGCGCGTGCCGGCGCCGTCCGTACGACGAGCAACCTCCACGTTATCGACGAGCATACGCATAAGCTTGATACCACGGCCGCGCTCCTCTGATGCGACCGGTTCGCTCGTTTCATCGATAGAATAGCCGGCACCTCGATCAAGCACCTCAACCACAACGCGATCGCCATAGGCCTGAACCGTCAGGACGCACCCGATACCGCCCGCATGGTCATAGGCATTACCCAGCGCCTCCCCCGACGCCAATGCGACATCGTAGCGCTCGTCACGGCGCAACGGAAGCGATTCAAGGAGTTCGGCGATGCGATGTCGGTAGTATGGAAGATTCTCGATACCCTGACGGACCTCGACGCTCTTACTCCAGCGAGGCAGCTCCCCCACCGGAATGGCGGGAATAGACTCCCGTGCCGGCCCCGCGACATGAAGGATATCGACAAGACGAGCAATCTCCAAAAAGCGAACAACTTCAGCTGATGCATTGACGAGCGAAAGCAGGCCTTCTCGCCTCATGAGCTCACGAGCGCGCGTAAGCAGGAATGCCAAGCCCGTCGAATCGATAAAGCTAACAGCCTGACAGTTGATGACGACACGACGCACGCCGCGGCCAATCAAAGCATCCAACCGCCGACGCAGCGCAGGCACCGTGGCGATGTCGATATCGCCTGGTGGCGTCAAAACCGCTATGTCATTCCACTCATTCATACGACCATGGTTCCCCAAAAAAGCCCACTCGATGCATTCGTTTCCCCAACCGTACGGATTCAGCCCGCCCAGCGTCGTCTATGAACGACCCCGTAAAAACTCAAGGGACACCAATGCAATGTCATCGTCCAGCGCCGATTCGGTAAATCGGTCGAGCTCGCCCAAGACCTTGCCGCAGATTCCCGATACGCCCTCACCCGAGACAGAGAGCAGAAGGTCACGAAGGCGCTGCTCGCCAAAGAAAGCACCCGAGCGATCGCGTGCTTCAATCGTTCCGTCGGTGTACATAAATAGCATGTCACCAGGAGCGAACGTAAACACGCCTGTCTCGTACACCATGCTCTCAAAGGCACCGATTACCCCCGATTGGCATCCAAGCAGCTCGACCTCTCCCCCACGAGCCTCGTCGCCACCCAGCGGCATCGACTCTGGCCTGATGACCATGGTCGGAGGATGGCCCGCCGAACAATACGTTGCGCGTCCGGCTTTAAGGTCAATCTTGGCGATAAAGGCCGTCACGAACGTCTCGACCCTCGAAAAGCCCATGAGCATGCTGTTAAGGGAGCGTGCCATGCGGGCCGGTCCAGCGCCCTCCCAGGCATATGCCGTCAGGGCCGTCTTGACGAGCGCGGACATCGATGCAGCCTCAATGCCTTTGCCAGACACATCGCCCAGAATCATGACGGCGCAATCGTCGGGAAGACGGATGAGCGTATAGAAATCGCCGCCGACCAACGCCGAGTTCGTGGCCGACAGGTACACCGAATCGGCGGCGATTCCCGGAACATCCCCCAGTGAATTTCTCATGCCAATCTGGAGGGTCTGGGCGATATGGCGTTCCTCGCGCTTTTGAGATTCGCCTTCATAGATCAGTTCAAAGTCATGAGCCAAGTGCACCAAGTAGTCATATTCAAGGTCATCAATCGGCTCTTGGCTACCATCACGAAGCAGCAGCGCACGCGTCGTCGGCCCCTTCGCAACAGAAGCAGGAACGATTGCGTCGTTACTGTGCTTGCCATCGCCCTCAGGGCGTGGGCGCCCCGCCTCGATGCCGGCGTCGACGTAGAGACCCTGGCAAGGCAGGCCATGCGCTCTAAGCCAGCCTCCCATAGGCATCGATTCGTCAACGCGAGTTATACGGACGTGTTTAAGGTCCTCGGCACTCGTGCCGCCCAAAACAGATGCCTCAAAGCCATCAGGGGCAGCCCCCAAACGTGCCGCTGGCGCCGTCGTGGAAAAGAAAAGCTTCTCGGGATCGTCCGGCAAAGCAACGCGACTGCCGCCTTCAAAATCTATGACGTAGGAATCCAGACTGGCGTCATACTCAATAGGGCAAAAATGGCAGTTGAGCATATTGCAGATCTCGGACGATACCGCCTGGGTAGCCGCGGCAGAATCGTCTAGAAAGGTAAACAACTCATCCCGCAAGACATTGAGCGAGCGGCCAAGCTCGGCCGTGCGACGGGAGCGAAGGCTCGATGCCATGCCGACCAGTTGGATAGACAGGTAATCGCAAATGACCTCAAGTACATTAACATCATAAGCGAGCGGTGCCTGGGGGCGTTTCCAACCAACTTCAAGCACGCCGAGGATCTGCGTACCGTAAAAAACGGGAAGACAGATTTCACTGCGGTACGGAGGCATATCCTGCATGCGCAACAGGTGCTTAGAACGATTATCCAGGTCCATGAACATACCGGAGGCGGCCTTATCGCCCTCAAGGTCCTGTTGAATCGACAAGCGACAGGCACGCGACTCGCGAAGAACATACGTCGGAATGCCAGCGCCATACGGCAAAAACTCGGGCAGGTAGCTGTCGAGCAGCTCCTTGGAAACACCGCGGAGCTTAAAGCCGCCGCTCTCAGAAAAATAGATAGCAGCACCCGAAGCATCGAGCGTTCCTACAAGCTGGTTCAAAACGGTATCAAGCAGGCTGGGTAACTCATCGGAGCCCACGGTACTCATAATGACCGAGAGCGTGCCAGAGAGACGCTTGTTCGCCACTCTAAGCTCCGATAACGCACGCTTGAGTTGCCGGTCGTGAGAATACTGTTCCTCGATACTGTGAAGTGCCACCAGGACACGTGGCGCGCGGCGCCCAAAGATGCGCGGAGGCGTTACGGAGCCCGCACGAACCAAGACGGGAATAAAAGAGCCGTCACTCAGTTTGAGCATCAGTTCGCTCTCGGAGCCATCAGTTTCAAATGGCAGACGATGTTCCGTCGCACGCTCAAAAGCGGACGAGTAAAGGACGTCTTTAACATCTCCACCGATGACGTCGGCGCGTTCCTCGCACATCAAACCAAGTAAGCGATTATTCACATGCAGAATGGTTCCGTCGAGCTCGCAGATGATGACAGCATCGCTCGTGATCTCGACTAGTTGGGCAACGTCTGCCCACTCGTTGCGTTCAAGCGTTTCCATCGTGGACCCCACCGTCTATCGGTAACAAAAAAGCCTCCGAAGAGGCTTCTCAAATGCGATGGTGTCGGAGGCGGGACTTGAACCCGCATGACCAAAAAGCGGTCACTAGCACCTCAAGCTAGCGCGTCTGCCAATTCCGCCACTCCGACATGCTATGTTGTTGATTCGCGGTTCGTTTTGTTGAACCCGCGCGTTCAACGAGGAAGATAATAACCTATGATTCGAGAACTGTGCAAGCACTTTTTTGAAAAAAGTTTACGAATTTGTAAATGCGCTGGTAGATCTATATGTTCGGTCCCGGATCGGTGTTGCCTCCCGGCGCGTCCTCGGGCATGAGCGATATTTTGCTACGCACTTCGTGCTGCAAAATATCGCTCCCCCTGCGGAATGCGCCGGGAGGCAGCACCGATTCGGGGCCTACGGCCACATTCTCCAAACACAATTCCCAAATATGTTCTGGGGGCTGATAAAAAGTTTGTGGCTCGGCTTTGCCGAGCCCTTGTATAAGGAGGCCGGAGCTAAAGCTCCGGCCTCGCTCAATTTCCTATTAGAGTTAGTGAGCGATCAAGGAATCGCACCCCTCCCTGCCGCGTTACCGCAGGGCCCGCCCTGGTGTTACTTTTCAGAATACTCCGCAGGACGCAAGTAACCCCCGCCGCACGAAGTGCGCAGCGGGGGTTACTTGCATGTCCGAGGACGTTCTGAAAAGTAACACCAGGGCGGGCCCGGACGAAAACAACCGACTACAGGTCGATGTGAGATTCCTTGATCGGGAACGGCTCCGCGAAGTGGCAGGCGCAGCAGTGACCCGGGGCAACTTCCTTAAACTCTGGAAGCTTCTCGGAGCAGATGCCCTGCGCGATCGGGCAGCGAGTGTGGAAACGGCAGCCCGACGGCGGATCCAGCGGTGAGGGCGGATCGCCGGCAAGAATGATGCGCTTGCGGGTCTTCTGGATATCAGGATCGGGCACCGGCACGGCAGACAGCAGTGACTGCGTGTACGGGTGGTGCGGCTCGCTATAGAGTGTCTTCCAGTCCGAAACCTCGACCATCTTACCCAGATACATAACGGCAACGCGATCGGAGATGTGCTGCACGACGGACAGGTCGTGGGCGATAAACAGATACGCCGTACCGAACTTGTCCTGAAGTTCCTTGAGCAGGTTCAGAACCTGGGCCTGAATGGAAACATCCAGAGCGGAAACGGGCTCGTCGCAGATGATCAGCTTGGGCTTCAGAGCGAACGCGCGGGCGATGCCGACACGCTGGCGCTGACCGCCCGAGAACTCGTGCGGATAACGGTTGATGTGCTCGGGGTTCAGGCCGACGACGTCCAGCAGCTCGCGGACGCGCTCAATGCGCTCCTCCTTAGTACCCACGCCATGAATGGTCATGGGCTCGGAGACGATCTCGCCAATGGTCATACGAGGATTGAGCGAAGCATAGGGGTCCTGGAAGATGAACTGCATCTCACGACGCATGTCCTTGATCTCATGCTTGCTCATCTCGGCAACGTCTTTGCCCTGGAAGAACACTTTACCTGCCGTCGGCTTGGTCAGGCGCATGATGGTGCGGCCCGTGGTGGACTTACCGCAACCAGACTCGCCGACCAGGCCAAAGGTCTCGCCCGGATAAATCTCGAACGAAATGTCATTCACAGCAGAGACGACACGCTTGGAGAAGCGCTTGGCGAACATGCCGGACTCAGCGGGAAACTCCTTAGAGAGGTGCTCGACCTTCAGCAGTGGAGTACGCTCGTTGGTATCTGCCATTACGCCTCGCCTCCCTTCTCGGAATCCTTGCGCGTACGGGACGTCTCAGGAGCGTTCTTGAGGAACTCGGGGTCACCGGAGTAGTGGCACGCAGAGTAATGACCAGACTCGGTGACAACGCGCTCGGGGCGCTGCTTGCGGCACTTGTCGGTCGCATAGGGGCAACGAGGGGAGAAGACGCAGCCCTGGGGCAGGTTCATGAGCGAGGGCGGATTGCCGTGAATCGGCGTAAGCGGCTTCTTCTCATCGATGGCCTGCTCCGGGATGGAACGGATAAGACCCCAAGTATAGGGATGACGGCTCTCATAGAAGATCTCGTCAGCAGTACCGAACTCGACGGGACGGCCGGCATACATAACCATGATCTTGTCGGCCATGTCGGCGACAACGCCCAGGTCGTGAGTAATCATGATGATGGCGTTGCCGTTCTTCTCCTGCATTTCCTGCATGAGCTCAATAATCTGAGCCTGGATGGTAACGTCCAGAGCAGTCGTGGGCTCGTCGGCAATCAGAATATCGGGATCGCAGGCAAGAGCCATGGCGATCATGACGCGCTGACGCATACCGCCGGAGAACTGGTGCGGATACTCGTTGACGCGCTTCTCGGGCTCGGGAATACCCACGAGGTCCAAGAGCTCGGTGGCGCGCTTGAGCGCCTCCTGCTTGGAGTAGCCACGGTGCAAGCGAAGGCCCTCGCCCACCTGCTTGCCGATCTTATAGACCGGGTTCAAGGAGGTCATAGGATCCTGGAAGATCATCGCGATGTCGTTACCGCGAATGTGCTGCATCTCTTCCTCGGTCATCTCGAGGATAGAACGGCCGCGATAGCGAACGTCGCCGCCCTCAATCTTTCCCGGAGGCATCGAGATAAGACCCATGATGGTCATGGCGGTCACGGACTTACCGGAGCCGGACTCACCGACGACACCGAGGGTCTCGCCGCGATCGAGCGTGTAGGAGACACCGTCGACAGCGCGAACAACGCCATCTTCGGTGTGGAAATACATCTTAAGGTCATCGACCTCGAGCAGATGCTGGCCCTCGGGAACCGGCTGGTCCTTCAGGTCCACATAGTTCTTGTTCTTCTTCATCCTTATGCGTCCTTCATCTTGACGTCGAGGGCGTCGCGCAAACCGTCACCCAGCAGGGTGAAGGCGAGCACCGTCGAGAGAATTGCCAGACCGGGCATGATCATCATCCAGGGAGCAGTCAGAAGATACTGCTGACCGTCCTGAATCATGGAGCCCCACGAAGGCGTAGGCGGAATAACGCCCATGCCGAGGAAGGACAGAGCGGACTCGGTCAGAATGGCGCCACCAATGTTCATGGTCGCGTAGACCACGATGGAGGCGACGGAGTTCGGGAAGATGTGACGCACGACGATACGAGCATCGGATGCGCCCATCGCGCGCGCAGCGTCAACATAGTCGTTTTCCTTGACCGTCAGGATCGCGGATCGGAAGACGCGCGCAATCGAAGGCCAGCCGAGAATACCGATGGCGATAAAGACGTTCTGAAGACCACGACCGATAACGGCGATCATGGCGACGACGAACAGCACGTACGGGAACGCCAGGAAGATGTCCGCGCAGCGCATGATAATCGTATCCCAGATGCCGCCATAGAAACCGGCAAGGGCGCCCATGACCAGACCGATCACCGTGGAGATGGCGGTGGCCATAATACCGACGGAAAGCGAAACACGTGCACCGTAGATAACACGAACGAGAATGTCGCGGCCAAGGGCGTCGGTGCCAAACGGGTGCTCGGCACACGGAGCCAGCAACGACGTCTCGGCCATGGTGGTCGAGTCGGAAGCCGTCGGCGAACCGAGCCAGGGCTTAGCCCACAGATCTGCGGTCAGGGCAACCAAAACGACGACGATGATCCAGCAGACACCGATAACGGCGAGCTTGTTCTTGCGAAGACGCTTAAAAGCGTCGCCCCACAGCGTGCGGGACTTGGCGGGAGCAGATGCGGCCTTGGTGGCGGTAGCCTGCTCCTGAGACTGAGAATCAGTTTCCTGCATGAGACGTACCTCCCTTAGGCCTTATCCGACGGACCGCCAAGGCGGATGCGCGGGTCGAGGAATGCATAGCTAATGTCGACGAGCAGGTTGATCACCATGACGACGACGACGATGAGCGTAACGCCGCCCATAACGATGGGCCAGTCACGCATGCTGATGGCGCGATAGACCTCATAGCCGATACCGGGCCAGTTAAAGACCGTTTCGGTCAGGATAGCACCCGAAAGCATGCCGCCAAAGTCGACACCAATATAGGTAACGACGGGGATGAGTGCATTCTTAAGCGCATGCTTGATGATGATCGCGCGATTGGAGAGACCCTTGGCCTTTGCCGTACGGATGTAATCTTGGTTCATGACGTCAAGCAGCTGCGAACGCATAATGCGGGCAGCATAAGCGGTCGAAACCGAAGCCAGCGTAATGGTCGGAAGCACATAGTGCATCCAATCCTGATACTGAGAGCTGGAACCGCCGGCACCCGAAATCGGCATGGAGAATGCGCCGCCGGTGAGGTCCTTAAGGATGACGCCGAAGAACAGCTGCAGCAGCATGCCGAGCCAGAAGGCGGGAACGGCAACGAGGATCGACGTGGTCAGCGTTACCAAAATATCCCAGAAGGAATAACGCTTTACCGCCGAAATGATACCCGCACCGATACCCATGATCGCCTCGAGCACGATGGCGCACGCGGCGAGTTTGACCGTATACGGATACTTCTGGGCAAAGATTTCCGTAACCGGCAGCTTGCGCTGGTACGAATTACCCAGATCGCCATGAAGCAGACCGTTCATGTAATACAGATAACGGTCTACAAGCGACGTCTGAACGGGATCGCCGTTCTCGTCAAGGATCGCGTTACCGTCCTCGTCCGTCTGGACCAGGTGATAGCGTACGCGAAGCTGAAGCTCTACCTCGGGGGACAGAGCCTTGTCTCCACCGATCAGCTTGATCGGATCTCCCGGCACGATATTCTGGAGGGCGAACAGAATCAGCGTGACGCCCAAAAACACCGGGATGAACTGAAGCACACGTTTAACGATGTACTTACCCATACCACTCCCCTATCTAGGGATTAACCTAAATGGGATGCCGATCGCCAGACCGGCATCCCAAAATTACCATCAGCCAGTTTACCCCAGGTTAGGGGGAACTGTATGTTTCCCATGAGGTCTACGTAAATACTTGACCCTCACGGAAGCTGCAAACTCTTAGGCGAGCTCAGCGGTACCCAGATCGGCGTGCTTCTGCGGATCAACGTAGAGGTACTTGACGCGGTCGGAGCCAGCGATGGTGTGCGTGTAGAACATCACCGGGATGACCGGGCAGTCGGCGGCGACCATGGCGTCGGCCTCCTGCATCTTGGCGATACGCTCGTCGTCGTCAACCGTGGCACGGGCCTCGTCAACCTTGGCGTCAAAGTCGGGGTTGCTGTAACCGGAGCGGTTGTCGCCACCCAGGGAGTCGGAGTGGAACAGCGGATACAGGAAGTTGTCCATGATCGGGTAATCGGCGATCCAGCCCAGACGGCCGAACTGATAGTTGAAATTCTGATACTGCTCGAGCAGGGCAGACCACTCAGGGGTATCGGAGACGGCGGTGACGCCCACCTTGGCGAGGTCGCCGATGATGGACTCCATGATCTCCTTGTGGCCGCCGTCCTGGTTGTAGGACAGGGTCACATTGATGCCACGATCGCCGTTAGCGCCAGCGGGAGCGACCTTGTCGAGGTACTCGTTAGCCTTGTCGACGTCGTAGGCGCAGAACTCCCATGCGCCCTCCTTGTAGCCGGCGATTCCCGGAGGAACGATGCCGTCAGCGGGGGTACGGGTGCCCTTGAAGATGGTCTTGCAGATGGCCTCACGGTTGATAGCCAGGGAGATGCCCCTACGCAGGTCAGCGTTGTTGAACGGCTCGGCCGTGGTGTTGCACGTCAGATAGTACGTGGAAGGCTCGGAACCGAGCAGCATGCGCGCACCATCACTCATGGTGTAGCCATCCTTGGACTCGCCGCGGTCCTTCTTGGCGGCGTCGATCTGAGCAACGGGAACGTCGCAGACATCAAGGTTACCGGCCTGGAACTCCTTGTAAGCGGTCTCCACGTCCTTGATGACCTGGAAGTGGATGGCGTCGATCTTGGCCTTGTCGCCATAATAATCGTCGAACTTCTTGAGGTTGATCTCCTGACCATCCTCCCACTTGCCGTCCATCATGAACGGGCCGTTGCCGACCGGGGCAAGATAGAAGCTCTTGACATCGGTCTCGGCGCACTCGGGGACCGGGGACAGAGCCGGGTGAGAGGCGACGAAGGGGAAGTCGGCGTAGGCAGAAGTCAGCTTGACGACGAGGGTCTCGTCATCCGGGCAGGTGACACCGGTCAGCTCGGTAGCCTTACCGGCAACCAGATCGTCATAGCCCTCGACCATGGAAAGGTGATAGGAGACCTCGGAAGGACCATACTCGGTGGCGATGGCCGACTTGGTGTTGACCAGGCGCTCCCAACCGAGCTTGAAGGACTTGGAGGTAACGTCGTCACCGTTATGGAACTTGGCCTTCTTGATCTTGAAGGTGAACTCGGTGGCGTCGTCGTTAGCCTCAAAGGACTCGCAAGCCAGCGGAACGATCTCGCCCTTCTCGTTATCGTACTCCGTCAGAGCGTCGAAGAGCTGGTACTCGACCTGAGTGCCCTGATCCTCCTGGACGTTGTAGGGGTCGATGCAGACCGGGTTGTTGATGTAGAAGTTCAGCGTCGAACCGGACTCAGAACCGGAAGCGTCGCCGCCCTTCTTGCCGCATGCGGCAAGAAAAGCCATGGAGCTCGCAGCGAGGGTGCCGCCAACAAAGGCGCGACGACCCATAACGGGCTGGTGGAACATAGAATCAGCCATGCCATCCTCCTTATGAGATAGGACAAAGAAATGTTCAGTCGGACATATGTCGAGACAATCCGATCCGAACCATCAAAACGCCGCCCGCTGCTATGGCTGGTTATGCACAACAGACCAACGTTTTGCAATACAGTAGCGCATTTTATGCACAATTTGGCGCTGATTCCGGTTAACGGTCGAGAATTTCTTTAGTTGGGCGAAGTATGTGGGGATATTTTGGCTCTGTTACAACTCTGTAAACAAAAAGGGCCCCGCACATGCGGGACCCTTTACAAACGTATATACGCCGATGCTTAGTAGCCGACGATGCCCTGCGGGAAGAAGAACATGCACAGAACGACACACACGGCAAAAACGACGGCCATAATTACCGTCAGGCGATCGAGGTTCTGCTCCATGACGCCCGTGGCAGAGCTGGAGTTATACAGCGAGCTAGCGATCATATCCGAAACGCCGGTGCCCTTACCGGAATGCATCAGAACGAGAATCGTCAGCGCCACGGCAGAAACAGCCCAAACGACAAACAGAAGAATCTGAAACGGACCCATAGATAAGCTCCTTAATAGAACAATTCAAACTCCAGTACTGTACCACAACCTCCAACACTCCCCCACCTGCCATTTAGGGACGGGGTAGAAATGGCAGAAATACCAAAAAGGGGGTCGTCCGGTTGTGGACAACCCCCTTACTAGAAAACGGTATTTGTTTTCTATTAGGCCTCGGTGGCGAGCACGCGACCCGTCATCTCGGCGGAAGGCTCAATACCAGCCATGGTGAGCATGGTCGGAGCGATATCGGAAAGACGGCCGTCCTCGATACCGGTGAGCTTGGCCTTATCATCAACGATGATGAACGGCACGCGGTTGGTGGTGTGAGCCGTAAACGGATGCTTGGAACCGTCGGAAGCAACGTCAAACATGTGATCGGCGTTGCCATGGTCGGCGGTAATCAGCGCAAAGCCGCCCTTGGCGAGAATCGCCGGGACAACCTTGGACAGAGCATCGTCAACAGCCTCGACGGCCTTAACGGCGGCGTCGAAGACACCGGTGTGACCAACCATGTCGCAATTTGCGAAGTTCACGATGTAGAAATCAGCGCGATCCTCGATGATAGCGGCGACAAGCTTCTCGGTAACCTCGGGAGCGCTCATCTCGGGCTGCAGATCGTAGGTAGCGACCTTGGGGGAAGCGACGAGCACGCGCTCCTCGCCCTCCTTGGGCTCCTCGATGCCGCCGTTGAGGAAGAACGTCACGTGAGCGTACTTCTCGGTCTCGGCGGTGTGCAGCTGCTTCAGGCCATTGGCGGCGATAACGTCGGCCAGGACGTTCTCGGGGAACGTCTTGGGGAAGGCGACCTCGACGTCAAACGTCGGATCGTACTCGGTCATCGTCACAAAGTGCGAGAGCTTAATCTGCTCGCGCTCAAAGCCATCGAACTCCTTGTCCGTGAACACGCGGGTCATCTGACGAGCGCGGTCGGGACGGAAGTTGAAGAAGATGGCCGCGTCGCCCTCGTGGATGCCCTCGTTGTGGGCCGCGAAAGGCTCGACGAACTCGTCGCCGCGCGGATCCTTCTCGTAGTAGGCCTTGATACCGGCAACGGGGTCGGTATCGGCATCGGACGCGTTGACCATGACGTCGTAGGCGCGCTGGATGCGCTCCCAACGGTTGTCGCGGTCCATGGCCCAATAGCGGCCCGAAACGGTGGCAACGCGAGCGTCGCAACCGGTCTCCTCGGAGATCTTAGCCAGGAAAGCGCAGAACTCGCTCATGTAGCCGGCACCGGACTGCGGGTCGACGTCGCGGCCATCCATGAAGGCGTGGACGCGAACGGTCTTGACGCCATGCTGGGCAGCCATCTTGACCAGAGCCTCGACGTGGTTCATGTGAGAATGAACACCGCCAGGGCTCATAAGGCCCATGAGATGCAGGGTCTTGCCTTCGGCCTTGACGTCGTCCATAGCTTTGACGAAGACCTCGTTCTTGGCGATGGAGCCGTCCTTGATGGCATTGTTGATGCGCGAAAGCTCCTGGAACACGATGCGGCCGGCACCGATGTTGAGGTGGCCTACCTCGGAGTTGCCCATCTGACCGTCGGGAAGGCCCACGTCCTCGCCCGAAGCACCGAGCGTGGTGTGAGGATACTTCTCGTACAGGCTATCAAGGAAGGGCGTCTTGGCAGCGGCGACGGCGTTCTCGCCATCAGCCGGAGCAAGGCCGCAGCCATCCATGATGATCAGGAGTGCAGGAAGATGACGCTGTGCCATATGTCCTACTCGCCTGCCTTGACGACCATAGAGGCGAAGTCGGCAGCCTTGAGCGAAGCGCCGCCCACGAGGGCGCCGTCAACGTCGGGCTTGGCGACGAGCTCGGCAATGTTGCCGGGCTTAGCGGAACCACCGTACAGGACGCGGATACCGTCGGCGAGCTCCTCGCCAAACATCTCCTTGAGGGTCTCACGGATAGCGCCGCAGACCTCCTGGGCGTCCTCAGCGGTAGCGGTCTTTCCGGTGCCGATGGCCCAGATGGGCTCGTAGGCGACGACGACCTGCTTGGGGCAGGTGATCTCAAGACCAGCAAGGCCAGCCTTGACCTGGTTCACGACGTGCTCGACATAGGTACCAGCCTCGCGGACCTCGAGGGACTCGCCGCAGCAGAAGACGGGAACAAGACCGGCGGCAACGAGGGCCTTGGCCTTCTTGTTCTGGTCCTCGTCGGTCTCGTGGAAGTAGTCGCGACGCTCGGAGTGGCCGATGATGCAGTAGGTGCAGCCAGCGGACTTGAGCATGTCGCAAGAGGACTCACCGGTGAAGGCACCCTTGGCCTCCCAGTACACGTTCTGTGCACCGAGGGCGATGGGGGCAGCCTGAATGCGGTCATGAACCGTGGTGATGTCAATGGTCGGAGGGCAGACGAGCACCTCGACGCCAGCCGGAACCTCGGGCAGAGCCTGAGCCAGCTCGTCGGCGAGCTTGGCGGCCTCAGCGACGTCGTTGTTCATCTTCCAGTTACCAGCGATAAGAAGGGTGCGATTAGGCATCGAGAAGCGCCTCCACTCCGGGCAGGGCCTTACCCTCGACGAGCTCCATGGAAGCGCCACCACCGGTGGAGATCCAGCTCATCTTGTCGGCCAGGTTGAACTTGTTGACAGCCGCGACAGAGTCGCCACCGCCGATGATCGAGGTGCAGTCGGCCTCGGCGACGGCCTCGGCGATAGCCTGGGTGCCGTGAGCGAAGTTGTCGAACTCGAAGACACCCATGGGGCCGTTCCAGAACACGGTCTTGGCACCCTTGACGGCCTCGGCGTAAAGTTCCTCGGTCTTGGGGCCGATGTCCATGCCCTCACGATCGTCGGGGATAGCGTCGGACGCGACAACCTCGGGGACAGCGTCCTCGCCAAAGTGATCGGCAACGCGGTTGTCGATGGGGAGCAGGATCTTGACGCCCTTCTCCTCGGCCTTCTTGAGCATCTCGCCAGCGCGCTCGACCCAGTCCTCTTCCTTGAGGGACTGACCGACGGTCAGGCCCTGAGCCAGGAAGAAGGTGTAGGCCATGCCGCCACCGATGATCAGGGTATCAGCGGAGTCGATGAGGTGATCGAGAACGCCGATCTTGGAGGAAACCTTGGAACCGCCGACGATAGCGACGAAGGGGCGCTCGGGCTCGGCGAAGATGCCGGTCAGCGTGTCGACCTCCTTCTCGAGCAGGAAGCCGGCGACGGCAGGCAGGTAAGCGGCGGGACCCACGACGGAACCCTGGGCGCGGTGAGCGGTACCGAAAGCATCGAGAACGAAGACGTCACCATAGGAAGCGAGCTTCTTGGCGATCTCGGGATCGTTCTTCTTCTCACGCTTGTCAAAACGGACGTTCTCGAGAACGAGGACCTTGCCCGGCTCGACGGAGGCAACAGCCTCAGCAGCCTTCTCGCCGTAGGTGTCGGCGACAAAGGCAACGTCGAGACCAGAGAGCTCAGCGAGCTTCTTGGCGACGGGCTCGAGGGACAGCTCGGGCTGGAAGCCAGTGCCATCGGGACGGCCGAGGTGGCTCATGAGAATGACGCGAGCGTTGTGCTCAACGAGGTAGTTGATGGTGGGCAGGGCAGCCTTGATGCGGGTGGTGTCGCCAACGACGCCATCCTTGATAGGCACGTTGAAGTCAACGCGGACGAGAACGCGCTTGCCGTCGACATCGATGTCGCGGACGGTCTTCTTGGTAAAGGCCATGTTTGCTTCTACCTTTCGTACGTGTCTGCCTCCCATTACGGCAGACGATTTCCTATAAAAAGGGCGCGACCCTAGGGTGTAAGCCCTATGAGGCCGCGCCCTTCTTTAGACGCTCAACGAGCTATTCGCTAAAAGCTAAATTAAGCAACGAACTTCTCGAAGTACTTGATGGTGCGGACCATCTGAGAGGTGTAGGAGTTCTCGTTGTCGTACCAAGAGGTGACCTGAACGAGGGTCTGGCCGTTGCCGAGATCAGAGCACATGGTCTGAGTGGCGTCGAAGATGGAGCCGTGGGTCTCGCCGATGATGTCGGTGGAGACGATGTCGTCCTCGTTGTAACCGAAGGTCTCGGAGATGGTGGCAGCGTAGGCCTTCATAGCGGCGTTGACCTCGTCGACGGTGACCTTCTTGTCAACGACAGCGTAGAGGTTGGTGATGGAGCCGGTCGGCGTCGGGACGCGCTGGGCGGCACCGATGAGCTTACCGTTGAGCTCGGGGAGAACCAGGCCGATAGCCTTGGCAGCACCGGTGGTGTTGGGGACGATGTTGACGGCGCAGGCGCGGCTACGACGCTTGTTGCCCTTGCGCTGCGGGCCGTCGAGCGGCATCTGGTCGCCAGTCCAGGCGTGAATGGTGGTCATGATGCCGGACACGATGGGAGCGAAGTCGTTCAGACCCTTGGCCATCGGGGCAAGGCAGTTGGTGGTGCAGGAAGCAGCGGAGATGATGTTGTCCTCAGCGGTCAGCGTCTCGTGGTTGACGTTGTACACGATGGTGGGCAGATCGCTGCCGGCCGGAGCGGAGATGACGACCTTCTTGGCGCCAGCGTTGATGTGGGCCTGAGCCTTAGCCTTGCTGGTGTAGAAGCCGGTGCACTCGAGAACGACGTCGACGTCGAGGTCGCCCCAAGGCAGGTTGTTGGCGTCGGCCTCCTTGTAGATCTTGATCTCCTTGCCGTCAACGGTGATGGAATCCTCGCCAGCAACGACCTCGTGATCGCGAGCGTAGTTGCCCTGCGTGGAGTCGTACTTCAGCAGGTAAGCGAGCATATCGGGAGAGGTGAGGTCGTTGATAGCGACGATCTCGGAGCCCTCATGACCGAACATCTGACGGAAAGCCAGACGACCGATGCGACCGAAGCCGTTAATAGCAACCTTTACTGCCATTGTGTCTCCTTTCGTAAGGCCCCCGCAAGCTACAGCGCCCGCCGTTGAGGCCCACAAACTAACCACTCGCCTAATATACCTTTTTTTGACTTGAATTTCACGAGAATGCTCGAAATTGAAAATCAAATTTATGTTAAACCTTGATTCTCATCTTCATTGCAACAGCCTCAGGACTCAGCGCAACGCGTTGC
>NZ_NKXR01000007.1 GCF_002232035.1 Collinsella sp. TF06-26 | reverse complement strand
GGGTGGTTTCTGATGCGGCGCGCTGCGCGCCCCGCACAGGCTAAAGCCTTTAATAAAGCGCGGAGTCGCCATGCGGCCCCGCGCTTTTCTTTTAGCGCCAGTCCCTGCGCCGGCGTGCGGCCTATTTCTCCCCCATTTTGGCCATTTTGCCCTCCAAACGGCACTACCGCCGGCAACATCCAGCAGATACGCTGAATCTAGTCGTATAGGCCCTATGAGAACGGGAGCAACCATGGCAGCCTTGTTCACGACCCCCAAACGCAATGACACTACCGCCGGAACCCATGTTGCCGAACCCGACGTTCGCCGTCGCATAGGACTCGCGCACGGCAGCTGGCGCCGCGTGACGCGCCGCATCGTCACGGGCGCCGTGTGCGCGCTCACGGTGAGCTCACTGCTCATGCCGAGCGTCTCGCTCGCAGCGGAATGGGTCAAGGTCGGCGGCAACAAGTACAACACCGCGGCGAGCGACGAGGCCGGTACCTGGTCGTGGGACGGCGCCGACGACTTGAAGCTCAACAACTATAACGGCGGCGAGATCCAGGCCGCAGGCAAGCTCAACGTGAATTACTCGGGGACCAACATCGTCACTGCCGAATGGATCGAAAGCATCAACGTTTCTCATGGCACTAACGAGAATGCCGAGCTCAATATCCAAGGCGACGCGGGCAGCACGCTCAGCGTGACATCTACTGAGGACGCTATCCTCTCCACGGGTAATATCAACATCGACGGAGCCGGATCCGTCAACGCCACGAGCACTGGGTTTGATGCCATCAATGCCGGGGGTGATCTCGCCATCAAAGGTTCGGGCAACGTCAACGCCACGGGTGCATCGGATGGCATCAGGGCAAACGGCAATATCACGATTGACGACAGCGGAGCCGTCACCGCCAGGGCTACCAAGGACAAGGGTATTGGAACCGACAAGAACCTCACCATCAAGGGTGGCGGGACGGTCGAGGCAAGCTCCGAGAAAGACGCTGCCGTCGAGGCCAAGGGCAGCCTCGCAGCCACAAACGCCTCCCTCAACGTAAACGGTGTTGAATATGGCGTCTATGCCCACAAGGGCATCACCCTCGATCATGCAAACGTGACGGTCCGTGCAAGTAAAGGCAGATACGGTGGCGCCATCGCCCTCTTCACCTACCAGGACGACATCGTCGTCAAGAACGGCTCCACCGTGGACGCGTTTGCGGAAGGCGAGGTTTCGGCTGCATTCTCCACCAGAAACGATCGACCCAACGAGGAGGGTGGCCACATCTACATCAGCGACTCCGTTGTCAAGGCCATAGCCCGCTATGTCGAGAACGGCGACGGCCCCATCCCCTACAGCGAAAACCAAGATGGTGAGACGAGCCCCGAGCCCCAAGGCGAGAACATCGGCATCATCGCCCAGACCAGCGAGGGCGTCACACCCGCAGTCATCTCGATCATCCGCAGCAAGGTAACGGCCGAAGGAGATACAGCGGCAATCTTTGCCCGTGCCATGAGCGCTGACGGCAAGACAATCGGCACCATCAAGATTGAGAACGCCGCCATCCAGACGCCCGAAGGCGGCAAGGTCATTGACTATCGCAAGCTCCGTAACGGCATCTACGAGGCAGGCCAAGCCATCGGCACGGGCGACGCTGTGATCGACTCCCCCTATAACGAAGCTGTCGCCAAGAGCATGGTCATCGCACCTCCCGAGGTAGCCAAGCCGGAAGACCCCAAGCCCGACGAGACCAAGCCCGCGGAGTCCAAGCAGGACCCCAAGCCCGAGGGCGCAAAGACGACCAAGACCGTTGCGGTTGCAACCACGAAGGCCAAGGCCACCGGCGTGCTCGCGGCAACCGGCGACACCTCGGGTGCGGCCATCGTGGCAACCGTCCTTGCGGGAACAGCCGCTATCGCCGCAGGCACCATGGCGAGCCGCAAACGCTCGTAGACGCCTCTGCGCACATGGCAGCTCCCGCGAAGGCCCCGAGTCCCAGCACCGTTTAACAACGCCACCGCCGAGCTCCCCTCCGGCGGTGGCGTTTTCCATATGCGTCCGCAGGGTATGCACGAGATTGTCTTTTGTCTAGCCCAACCTGCATGAGCCGGCGTGCGACAATGGGGGCCGTCGATATCACAACGCCGAGAGAAGCCCGTCATGGAAGCGCATCAAAAGCAGATAACCGTTCATGCACAGCATGCCGAAAGCGCACCAGTCATCTATCTTCCCGTGGTCATGGGCGACGGCGCGGAGGTTTATGAACGCTGCCGAGAGCTCAACTGCCCGCCCTTCACGCTTGTCGGCATTGGCAGCCTCAACTGGAATCGCGAGCTGAGCCCCTGGGGATGCGACGGAACCGTGCGCGATGCCGAGCCCTTTGGCGGTCAGGCTTCCGGATTTCTCGATGAGCTGTTGAACTGGATAATCCCAGAGGCCGAGTCGTCGCTTCCTCAGCCGCCCACCTGGCGCGGCATTGCCGGCTACTCGCTCGCGGGCCTCTTCGCACTCTGGTCCCTCTGGCAAACCGACGCCTTTGACCGCGCCGCGAGCGCATCGGGGTCGCTATGGTTTCCCGACTTTGTCGACCGTGCCAGCACGGCCCCTTTTGCCGGCAGCCCGCAAGCCGTCTATCTGTCGCTCGGCAAAAAAGAGACCAAGACGCCCAACCGCATGATGCGGCATGTGCTCGACGACACGCGCGCGACGGAAGCGCTGCTCATCGCGCGCGGCATTCCAACAACGCTGGAGCTCAACCCCGGCAATCACTTTGCCCAAACCGATCTGCGCATGGCACGTGGCATCCACTGGATATTGGCGCATTAAAAATGGCGCCCGCGCGTACGCATGGGCGCCATTTTTTGATTCAGCTGGACGCAGTTGTTACTCAGCAGCCTCCTCAAGCTCGGAGACATCAAACTCAAAGTCGTTACCCGGCAGGATGGCGTTGAGCACAATGCCCACCAGCGAGCCCACGGCAAGGCCGGAAAGCGAAATCGTCACGCCGCCCAGCTCAAGCACGATGGCGCCGGCGGTGCTGTACGCAATGCCGAGCGAAAGCACGAGCACCAGGGCGGCCACCAGCACGTTGCGGTTGTTTTGGAAATCGACCTGGTTCTCGATGAGGTTGCGGACGCCCACGGCGCTGATCATGCCATAGAGCACGAGCGACACGCCGCCGATTACACACGCCGGCATGGCCGCAATGACAGCCGCGAACTTGGGGCAGAACGAGAGCACAATGGCACAACATGCGGCAATGCGAATCACGCGCGGGTCAAACACACGCGTTAGGGCAAGCACACCGGTGTTCTCGCCATAGGTGGTGTTAGCCGGAGCGCCAAAGAGCGATGCGAGAATGGTCGCCAGGCCGTCGCCAAGCAGCGTGCGATGCAGGCCAGGATCGGCGATGTAGTTACGCTCGCAAGTGGAGCCGATAGCCGAGATGTCACCGATATGCTCGATCATGGTCGCAAAGGCCAGCGGCATAATGGTGATGATGGCCGTCGTGGCAAGACCGCTATCGAACTGCGGGCCAAAGAGCGCAAACACGGTGTTATCCCACACGACGGGCAAGCCAACCCAGGGAGCGGCTGCGACGCCCGAGAAATCAACCTCGCCGAGCGCAGTCGCAACGGCATAGCTCACCACAACGCCCAGCAGAATCGGCACGATCTTGACCATGCCACGGCCCCAGATGTTGCAGATGACGATCACCGCCACAGCGACAACGGCAACAAGCCAATTGGTCTGGCAGTTGGCGATGGCAGAGCTTGCCAAGATCAGGCCGATGGAAATGACGATGGGGCCAGTCACTACCGGCGGGAAGAAGCGCATAACGCGCTTGGCACCAAACGCGCGAAACAGGGCCGCCAGCACCGGATAGAGCAGGCCGGCACAGGCTACACCTAGGCAGGCGTAGGGCAAAAGCTCGGCCTCGCCGTTGGGCGCGATGGCGGCATAGCCCGCGATAAAGGCAAACGAAGATCCCAAAAACGCTGGCACCTTGCCGCGCGATAGGAAGTGGAAGAGCAGCGTGCCCAGGCCGGCAAACAAAAGGGTCGCCGACACCGAGAGACCGGTGAGCACGGGTACGAGCACCGTGGCACCGAACATCGCGAATAGATGCTGCAGACCGAGTAGGAACATGCGCGGGCGACCGAGCGACGACGCATCGTAGATGGCATCGGCGACGGCGGGCGTCGAGGATTGGGACATGGATGTCCTTTCATAATGGAAGGGCGCTCGGGCATATCGGATTACCTGCCCGAACGATACGATCCGAACCATTGTACGCGATGCATGCCGCTCCGACCACGACGCCCCTGCGAACGGCAGCACTACTTCCAGATGCGCTCGGCGATGCGTTTGACCAGGGCGATCTTTGCCCACTGCTCGTCCTCGGTCAGCTTGTTGCCAATCTCGCAGCTGGCAAAGCCACACTGCGGAGACAGATACAGGTTCTCGAGCGGCACGTACTTTGCCGCCTCGCGGATGCGCTCGACGATAACATCCTCGTTCTCGAGCTCTGCCGCCTTGGTGGTCACCAAGCCCAGCACGACCTTCTTGCCGGGAGCAACGTACTTGAGCGGCTCAAAACCACCGGCGCGGGGCGTGTCGAACTCCAGATAGAACGCGTCAACGTCCTCATGCGCAAACAGGTACGGCGCGATGGGGTCGTAGCCGCCCTCAAAAGCGTAGGTGGAGTGGTAGTTGCCGCGGCATACATGCGTGTTGATAACCAGATCGTCGGGCTTGCCCGCGATGGCAGCATTGTTGAGCGCCACGCCCAGCTCGCTCACCTTTTGCAGGTCAACCGGACTCATACCGGTCTTGGACACAAAGTCGGTATCGCAATAGATGCCCCAGGTGCAGTCATCAAATTGAATGTTGCGGCAGCCTGCGGCATACAGGTCGGCAATCACGGTGCGATATACTGCGGCGATGGCATCGGCGAGCTCTTCGTCGGTCTTGTAGACGGCGCGCAGGCTCTCCTGCTGGCCATCGCAGCGATCGAGCGTGACCTCAGAGAACGTCTGGATCGGCGCCGGAATGGTTTGCCGTGCGACCTGGCCCTCCCCCTCGAGCGCCTTGACAAATTTAAAGTGCTCGACGAACGGATGATTCTCGCCGCTAATGGAACCGGTTACCACGGCGGTGTCGGCGGTAGTCTCCTCATCGTGGAACATATAGCCCGTACGCGAGGTGCGACGCTCGACGCCGTTCAGCCCCCACATAAAATCGAGGTGCCAGTAGCTGCGGCGAAACTCGCCATCGGTGATGACCTGCAGGCCGGCGGCCTTTTGCTTTGCCACCAAATCGCGAATGGCATCGTCCTCGACGGCCTTAAGCCCCTCGGCATCAAGCGTGCCTGCCGCATAGGCAGCGCGGGCGTCCTTTACGGCCTGCGGACGAAGAAAGCTGCCGACGATATCGGCGCGAAACGGCGCGTTCGGTTGAATCGAAGTGCTCATGGATATCTCCCTTTGCATTGGTTGCTTTACTGGGACAGAGTATGAGCGCTCATATGGCCATCGTAAAATATATGTTTATAACAGTTTGATATAGATGTTTCCTATATCAGCTAGGACTGCCATAAAGAGATTTGACCCGTGCAGAACGCAGCAGTCTAGATGTGCTGACGAATCGCTTCGATATAGGCCTGCCCGTAGCGCGTAAGTGTCGTGTTCTTGCGCGTGATGATGCCGATCTCCATGTACTCGTCTACATCGAGCGGAATGGAGATAATGCCGGGGCCGTTAAGTTCATGGCTGATCACGCCCGAACAAACCGTGTAGCCGTTAAGGCCCATAGCTAGGTTGAACAACGTCGCACGGTCGCGCACGCGGATATTCTTGCGACGCTCAAAGGTCGAGGTCAGCTCCTCGGAATAGTAAAACGAGTTATAGCTGCCCTGCTCATAGGACAGGAACGGGTAGTCCTCGAGATCTTCGAGCGTCACGCTGGCGTGGTCCGCCAGTGGATGGTCGGCGCATACAAAGACATGCGGCGTGGCGCAGAAGAGCCCCTCGAATACGAGTTCGTTGGCGGCGAGCATGCGCTCGATGACCTCGCGGTTATGCTCGGATAAGTACAGGATGCCGAGCTCGCTTTTCATATGCGCGACGTCCTCGATAATCTCGTGGGTCTGCTCCTCGCGCAGGGTAAAGTCGTAGCGCGCGGCATCGAACTCGCGGATCACATCGACAAATGCATTAACGGCAAAGGAATAATGCTGGCAGCTCACACTAAAGTGCGGCACCTGCTCGGACGTGCCTTTGTACTTGCCCTCGAGCAGGTCGGCCTGGTCGAGCACCTGGCGCGCGTAGCCCAAGAAGGTCTCGCCTTCCTCGGACACAATGACGCCCTTGTTGGTGCGCTCAAAGATGTGTACACCCATCTCGTTTTCGAGATCGCGAATTGACGCGGTAATCGAAGGCTGCGACACAAAGAGCCGGCGCGAGGCCTCGGTGATGCTGCCGCATTCGGCAACTTTGACGACATATCTGAGCTGCTGGAGCTTCATGGCTTTCTCCCTAGACGTTCGTGACGTCGAAACCCGTCGCGTCCATCTGACGCATAAACGACGGCATCTCCCCCGTCGCGGCGCAGACGGCAATCTGATGCAGAGCCCCGGCAACCGCATCATCTGCCGCAGCGCCGATATGCCAGCGCGCGGCAGCCGTGACGGCCTCGTTGGCATTGGCGACTGCAACGGAATTGGGAACGGCATCGATCATGGGCAAATCGTTATCGGAATCGCCGAATACGGCCACCTCGTCGGGCGTCAGGCCCAAAGCGCGCGCCAGCTCCAGCGCAGCACAGCCCTTGTCCCAGCCGGTCGGAAGAACGTCGAACAGGCGCACGCGGTTGTTGGGAAACACGAGCGAGAGCTCCGGCACCTCGGCGGCAACACGCTCGCGCAGCTCGGCGAGCTCCTCGCGCGAACGGGCACTCCAGATATTCGCCTTGTATACCGGGGCATCGTCAACGACAGGGCGACAGGGAGCCTCTTCGCCCTTGAGCCACGCGTTGCCGCCTGACTCCATGGCGCGACGCACACGCTCGGGATCGCTTGTCACGCAATAGGCGTCGTTGTCCCAAAAGCCATCACCCAGACGGTAGACCTTCAAATAGGTATCGTCGGTCTCTTGCTCCAGGTAGTCGGCCAGGCGCATAAGGGCATCGTTATCAGTTGCGCGCGAGGCAACCGCCTCGCCATCGACAAACATCACCTGGCCGTTGCAAAACGCACCGGTCGAGAAGCACTCGGAGCGATTGCGGAACATCCAGCTCATCGCGGACGGCTGGCGACCCGAAACCGGGCCAAAATGCAGGCCCGCCGCCTGCATGGCATGAATGCCCTCGATGGCGCAGTCGCTGGCGCCATCGTGTCCAGCAGGAATCAGCGTATCGTCCATATCGGTCAGCACAAGTTTGATCATAAGGTCCCCTCGGTCATTCTTTATCCCGTCTATTGTAACGACCTGCCAATAAGGGACAGGTTTATCTTGGCAGGTTTTATCTGGGAAAATGCAGCGCCCCTGTTGCCACCTGCCAAAATAAACCTGTCCCATATTGGCAGGTGCGCTAGTATAGGGAACAACAGATTCGATGCGGGAGTGCCGGCGGTGCAAACCACAAGGCTGAGAGGGCAATGGGCCCAATCCTTTGAACCTGTCAGTTAATGCTGGCGTAGGGAGCATGCTGCCTTTACAGGGGCGCTGTCTATGCACAGCGCCCCTTTTCTATGCCAAGGAGGCATGTGCAGTGATTGATTCGGAACAGCTTAAGCAAAATGTGGTTAAGGCCGTAGAGGAGATTCGAGCCACCAATCCGATGGCCGGCTCCATCACCAACACGGTGACGATCGACTTTGTCGCCAACGCGCAGCTCGCCGTGGGCGGTTCGGCCGCCATGGTCTATCTGCCCGACGAGGGCGAGGCGCTCGTTGCCGGCGGCGGCGCCATCTATCTCAACATGGGCACGCTCTTCCCCATCTACGAGCAGACGATTCCCCGCGCGGCCAAGGCGGCACACGACGCCGGCAAGCCCTGGGTGCTCGATCCGGTGGGTCTGGGCATCGGTAGCCTGCGCACCCAGCTGGTAAACGAGCTCAAGCAGTACAAGCCCGCCATCGTACGCGGCAACGCCTCCGAGATCATCGCACTCTCCGGCCTGTGGGGTCTTGAGGGCGAGTCGGCCGATCTGAGCCGCGTACGTGGTGTCGATACCACCGACACGGTCGACGCCGCCCGCGGCGCCGCCGTGGCGCTCGCTCGCTACACCGGCGGCGCCGTTGTGGTCTCGGGCGAAGTCGACCTGATTACCGACGGCACGACCGTGGCCAAATCCCACGGCGGCAGCCCGCTCATGTCCAAGATCACCGGCTGCGGTTGCTCGCAGGGCGGCGTGCTGGCCGTGTACGCCTGTGCTACCGATCCGTTTACGGCAGCAGTCTGCGGCACCGCCGTCTACAACGTTGCCGGCACGCGTGCCGCCGCCGTCGCCGATGCCCCGGCAAGCTTTAAGGTCGCCTTTATCGACGAGCTCTACCGCGCAACCGCCCAGGATATTGCCGACAACCGACTCGAGCTCGAGGAGGCATAAGCCATGTCCGAACCCGCAACCGATGCCGGCATGAACACGCTCGTCGCCGTGGCCATCGCCCCATGCGGCACCGGCGACGAGCTGTCCGCCGAGGTCGCCGAGGTCGTGCGCGTCATTCGCGAGAGCGGCCTTCCCAACCGCACCACCTCGATGTTCACCGAGATCGAGGGCGACTGGGACGAGGTCATGCAGGTCGTGCGCGACGCGACCTTTGTGTTGGCGAGCAAGGGCATCCGCACCGAAGTCGTGCTCAAAGCCGATATTCGACCCGGATTTACCGACACCATGACCGGCAAACTCAAGCGCATGGAAGCACAGATCAAAAAGCAGGAGGAAGCACGATGAGCATCCGCGACAACCTTGATATCTCGGCCTATCTGGTACTCGGCCCCGAAAACACCCTCGGACGCCCCGTGGGCGATGTGGTGGCCCAGGCACTCGACGCCGGCTTTACCTGCATCCAGGTGCGCTCCAAGGTGGCAAGCGCCCGCGAGATCATTGCGCTGACCGACGACGCCGCGCAGGCAATCGCACAGGCCGGCAAGACCGGTCAGGTCGCCCTGTTAATCGATGACCGTCTGGACTGTGTGCTTGCCGCGCGCGAGCAGGGCATTGCCGTCGATGGCGTGCACGTAGGCCAGAGCGACATTCCCGTCGAGGTCTGCCGCAAGCTGCTGGGCCCCGATGCCATTGTGGGCCTTTCGGCCCGTTGCGAGGAGATGCTCGAGTACGTCAAGACCGCCGACATGAGCCTGGTCGACTACCTGGGCGTCGGCCCGCTCCACGAGACCGAGACCAAGCGCGACTGCGGACGCGCGGCAGATGGCTCCATCATCACCAAGAGCTTTGAGGACCTGGCTGCCCTCCATGCAGCAAGCCCCGTGCCCATCGTGGTGGGCGGCGGCGTCAAAACGGCCGATCTGCCGCAGCTCAAGACTACCGGCGTCGACGGCTTCTTTGTGGTGAGCGCCGTCTGCAGTGCCGACGACCCCTACGCCGCAGCCAAGGAGCTCGTCGATACCTGGCAGCAGGCATAAGCCTAGACCGAGCAGTTGCTCCGCAGTCCCATATCTTCAATAGCGGAAAGCGCATCCCAGTTTGGACGTCCATTCTGGGATGCGCTTTCCGCATGAAGCTCCGTTGGGAAACCGCATCCCATTCCAGACGCAAATTCTGGGACGCCGTTTCCAAAACCCGCCGTCCGGGAAACTGCATCCCGTTTTGAGCGCAAATTCTGGGATGCGCTTTCCGCCGACGACCGCGACCGCGGCCCCTACCCCGCCAGATACGCTTCCAGCGCGGGCAACGTCGCCTCCGCATCGCGGCGGCCGATCTGGTAGATGCGCTCGAGCTCATCGGGCTCGCGGCACAGCGACGGCACCTTCACCGATTCGCTCGGCCGCACCACAAAGATCTCGCCAGCGGCTTCGCGACGCGCCAGGTCATCGAGCGCGGCATTGTAGACCTCGTGCCGATGCTCAAGCGCCGCAACAAACTCCGGATAGTGACGATACACGCGACGCAGCATAGGCATCACGCTATTGGGCTGCTTTACAAAGCCCGCCGGCTGCGTCAGCACCACCACGTTGCGGTCATAGCCTTGCTCAAACAGCCAAGCGCTGGGAATGGAATCGGCAACACCGCCATCCAAGTACTTACGACCCTCGATGGCAACAGGACGCGTCGCCACGGGAATCGCCGACGACGCCCGGATCCACTCAATATCGCGCTCGTCGCCATAGGGCAGGTCATGGTAGACGGCCTGCCCCGTCTTAAGATCGGTACATACGCACGTAAACCGCATGGGGCAGGCGCGATATGCCTCCAGATCGATGGGATCGCGCTCGATGGGTACCTCATGATAGGCAAACTCGGCATTGAACATATCGCCGGTTCGCAACCAGCTCGTCACGCTCGCATAGCGCTTGTCGGCGCAATAGGCCTTGTTGTAGCGAATGGCGCGGCCGATCTGGCGCGATTTAAAGTTGTAGCCAAACGCCGCGCCCGCCGAGACACCCACCATATGGTCGCAGGTTAAGCCGTGCTCCATCCATACGTCGAGCACGCCCGCCGTATACATACCGCGGTAGCCGCCTCCCTCGAGCGCAAGCCCCACCGTGCGCGTCGTATCCGGCTGTGCCATGTGACCATCTCCGTTCCTGCGTTTTAAAACGGGACAAGTATACCCGTCAACATATATCGACTCAGTCGCATTTTTCATGCGCACCCAGGCGTTGCCGTTTGGCGAATAATAGCCGCCCACAGCATGTGCGCCCATATATAATTGTGCACTGTTGTCTATACTACTCAGCTGTTATCAACAGCGAACATTAGCCGGCAAAGTAACTCAACAACGCAGCAAGGCGGGGGCCTGGATACACGCAAGGCGCCGAGCAACGACGCGTGTACACTACGAGCTCGCCCGACGCCATCCGCCCCGACCTCAGAAAGCCGCTTACAACATGGACACCGCCAGCAATTACACCGAAACGCTCGAAAAGACCGTCCGTGACCTTCTCGAGCGTCAGGATGATCTGATTAGGACGGCCTTTACCGACCAGCTCACCGGACTTGGCAACCGCGGCGGCTTTGCCCATTCCCTAGAGGAAATCTGGGAGCAGGAACTGCCCGTGACCATGGCGTTTATCGACATCGATAACCTTAAGCACTGCAACGACGTCTTTGGGCATGACGAGGGCAACCGCTATATCTTGCAGGTAAGTCTCTATCTCAAGCTGTATATGAAAGTGGACGAGGCGGCGTTTCGCATAGGCGGCGACGAGTTTGCCATCCTGTCTACGATTGCGACCGAGGACGACCTCGCCGAGCGCCTGGAACACTGCCGAACGGTCCTACTCAAAAACAACGATTCCGAGATGCCTCACTCGTTTAGCTACGGAGTGTCGCACGCCGACCCCGCCCTGGGTGAAGTCTCCAATCGCATGACACTCGATGCCGACCATCGCATGTACGACTACAAGCTACGCCATGCCATGCATCTTGATCGACGCAATATCGCGCAAGTCCACACCGACGACTTCGAAATAAGCGATCGCGTTTTTGACGCCTTTTCGATGCTCAACGAAGGCCGTTATTGCTTTATCGAGAACTTGGACAAACATCGCACCCTATGGTCACAAGGCGCCCTGCGCGATCTCGGTCTTCCTTCTGAGCATGTAGACAACTGCCACGATTACTGGAAAACGCGCGTCCACCCCGATGACCTTGAGGCCTACATCAACGACATCGACCAAATCTATAATGGCTCCAAACACCGCCGCGTCATGCAGTACCGCATGCGCAATGCCGCGGGCGACTACGTCCTCTGCCGCGCTCGCGGGTTTCGCATCGACGGCGACGGAAATACCCCCTCGCTCTATGTCGGCGAACTTGTTAACCACTCACTCGCCGAGACCGTCGACGCCGCCACGGGCCTCGGAACGCAGCGTATGCTGATCAACGCTATCGATGCCTGTCGTCGCGACCGTTGCGAGACGGGGCTTATAGCGGTCCGCGTTTGTGGCACGGCAAAGTTCAACGAGCTCTACGGGGCCGAGGCTGTCGACAACATGCTCGCCGAATACGCAGGCCGCATGCTATCGATCACCCGCGGCAGAAGTCGCGTCTTCCGCTCGCGAAACGCCCAGTTCGTCGTGCTCAGCAACGATCTGGACCACGAGGCATTCGAGCAACTGACCCATCATCTTAAAGAGGCCGTTTTCGCTCCTGTTCGAATCGCGAACGACACCATTACCCCCGTCTGTCTTGTCGTCCCGGCCTTTTACGAGCGCTTAATCAATCAAGCGACCGCTGTTTTAGGCGAACTCGACCGTCGTCTTCGCGCCGCCGGCGGGCTTGCACCCAACGACAGCCTCCCCATACCCGAGATTGAGCGTAAAAGCGCCGTCGCCGAACGCATCGATACGCTCACGGGCCTCTATCGACCCAGCGAGTTTATGCGGCGTGCCAACGCATTTCTTAAGACAAGGCGCGACGCCGCTTGGTGTATCGCCACCGTCGACATGGGTCATATGCGACTGTTCAACGAATGGCACGGACAGGCCGAGGGCGACCGCGTGCTCGCCGATGTGGGCACGGTCCTCAAAGACATCGAGAATGCCGAGATGGGCGTCGCAGGATACTGGGGCCAAGACGACTTTTGCATTCTCATCCCCTTTGAGCACAACACCGTCCATCAAATCTATAACCGCGTTCGCGCCGCCGTGGCCAAGCATGATGACGGCGTGGGTTTCTGGCCGTCCATGGGCGTTTGCCCCATCGGCCCCAACGAGGAAATCACCATCGACGCGCAGGCCAAGGCCATGTTTACCAATCGGCGCGCCAAAAACGATTTTAAGGATCGCATCGCCGTCTTTCGCCCCGAGGAATACAAGCGCGAGGTGGCGTTTCACCGCACCCTCACCGAGTTCCAGTATGCGCTCTCAAACGACCGCATCACCTACTACCTGCAGCCCCAGGTTGATATGGAAACCGGCGAGATCATTGGCGCCGAAGCACTCACCCGCTGGATTGACAAGGACGGCTCTCTCATTTCGCCCGCAACGTTTATCCCCGCACTCGAGGAAAGCGGCTTTGTGGTGACGCTCGACAAGTACATTTGGCAGGGTGTCGCCTCGTGGCTGCGCGGGCGCATCGATCGAGGACTTCGCGTGGTTCCGGTCTCGCTTAATGTGTCGCGCGTGGATATCCTTGCCTGCGACGTTGCCGAACATATGGGGGCGCTCGCCGCCCAATACAACCTACCGCCCGAGCTCATGCGTATCGAGATCACCGAGACGGCTTATACGGGGGAGTCCGAGGCCGTGGACAAACTGACAGCCGACCTGCACACCCGCGGCTTCTCGACCTATATGGACGATTTTGGCACCGGCCAGTCCACGCTCGCGATGCTCAAGAACGTCAACGTCGACGTCATCAAGCTCGACCGCACCTTTGTGCCCACCGACCGCGATCAAGGCCGCAGCGCGCAGATCGTGTCATCGATGCTCGAGATGGCGCAGTCGCTCCATCTGCCCGTCGTGGTCGAAGGCGTCGAGACAAATGAGCAGGCAAACATACTACGCCACATGGGCGCCCGCTACGCTCAGGGCTTCCTCTACTACCGCCCCATGCCGGCGAATGATTTTGAGGCATTGCTCGATGGTGGCAAAAACAACTGATACGCTCGCGCGCAAAACACCACCGCCGAAGGGGACATTTGTCTCCATTAGCTAACTTATATCCCCAATTCAAACCGAATTGGGGATATGATACAAACCGTTGTTCTGCCCAAGGAGGTTATTCATCATGAACGAGTCATATCGCTTGGGCGAGCAATCGATTATTGCCTATCTTCAGCGACTTGCGAATGGTGTCTCGACCGCCGAACTCGATGTTTCCGTGCTGCCTGCTGAGCTACGCGCCGTTGGTGAGCAACTGCAAAAGACGCATGCCATCCTGCAACAAGAGCGCCAGCTGCTTGAGTGCAACGCCTATATCGATCCGCTCACCAACTTGGACAACCGTGGCGGACTCGACCGTCACGTCGAGCAGCTCTGGCGCAAAGGCGACCCCTTCACCTGCGCCTATATTGACATCGACCATCTCAAGCATTGCAATGATAGGTTTGGCCACGCCGAAGGCAATCGCTATATTCTGAGCATCTGTCGCACGCTCTCCGAAACCATGGAGCACGATGAGATGCTGTTCCGTATCGGTGGAGACGAGTTTGTGCTTATCTCGCTCTCTGCAAACGAGACTGAACTCGAGCAGCGCTTGGAGCAGGTACGTGCCGGGCTGATCGAGGCGAGCTCAGGTGGCAAGGCGCCCATGATCGCTAGCTTTAGCTTTGGCTGCTCGCGCGTCAATCCACTTGCCGGCGACACGCGTCGCCAGATGACGATGGATGCCGATCGCAAGATGTATCGCTATAAGCTTATGCATCGTGTGCAGCAACCGAAAGACAATGACGCGCCGCCACACCCAATTGCCGAGCAGCTTCCGTGCAACGACCGCGTATTCCAAGCGATCTCTATGAGCTCCGAGACGCGCTATCCGTTTATCCTCAATCTCGATACGGGCGAATCACAATGGTCGGTTAATGCCGTACGCGATTTTGACCTGCCCTCCCAGCATCCCTACAACTCACTCGACTTGTGGCTTGCCCGCGTTCACCCCGAGGACCGCGACAACGTACGCGCCGAGCTCGACATGGTGATAAACGGTACGTGGCACTTCCACTACATGCAGTATCGCGTGATGGATGCCACCGAAGCATACGTGCTTTGCGACTGCACGGGCTACCGCTTGGACGGCACCGATACCGAGCCCAACATGTACGTGGGCATGATTATCAACCGCAGCTTGGCAGATACGACCGATTCCGTGACCGGCCTGGGCGACATCCACGCCCTGGTCAACGCCATTGGCGAAATGCGTCGCGTCGCGCGCAAGGCGGGCTTGGTCGCCATTAAAATCGACGATATCGCTCAGGTCAATGCCCGCTTTGGCTTTGATGCAGGCGACCGCGTTTTGGCGGAGAGCGCCGCCTGCCTCATGGATTGTTCGCGCGGTAAGGGTCGTCTGTTCCGCTCGACCGGACCGATGTTCGTGGCGCTTTTCGACGAATTCGATCCCGAAGAGACCGACGCGATCGCAAAGGAAATCGAGCGGTTCCTGGGCTCTCCCGTGCTCTTTGGCTCGTTTGAATATCAGCCGCCCCTTCGCGTGGCCACGCTTCATCTGGATACCGTCGACCGACAGCCCGTTTCCATTTTGAACGAGCTCAAAGTGTTGCTCGGGAAAGCCGTGCAGGTGCCAGGTACCAAACTGGATTAGCACCACGCCCGCACCGCCTCCCCCATCGTGCGATAATCCTCTGCAGAAGTCACCAACAGCAGAGGGAGTTTGTGATGAAGGTTCTTTTGGTCAATGGCAGCCCCAAGGCAAACGGCAACACCGCTCGCGCGCTCGCCGAAGTCGCCGAGCAACTTAAAGCCGAGGGCATCGACAGCGAGGTATTCCAACTGGGCGCCAAGCCCATCCGCGACTGCATCGGCTGCGGTCAGTGCGGCAAGCTTGGCGGTCGCTGCACCTTTGACGACGACGTGGTGAACGAGCTCATCGCTGCCGCCGAGCAGGCAGATGGCTTTGTCTTTGGCTCCCCCGTCTACTATGCGCATCCCAGCGGACGCATCCTCTCGGCTCTCGACCGCGCATTCTATGCTGGCAGCAAGGCCTTTGTGCACAAGCCGGGTGCCGCGGTCGCCGTCGCCCGTCGCGGCGGCACGTCGACCACCTTCGATGTACTCAACAAATACTTCACTATCAACCAGATGCCCGTGGTGGCCTCCACATACTGGAACAACGTCTTTGGTGCCATGCCGGGCGAGGCCGCCCAGGACGCCGAGGGCCTGGCCACCATGCGCAACATCGGCAAGAACATGGCTTGGCTCCTGCATTGTATCGAGGCAGGGCAGGCTGCCGGCATCGAAGCCCCCGAAGCCGATCGCGAGCGCACCAACTTCATTCGTTAGAACGGCGGAACATGAATATCCAGATTTTTGGCACCAAGAAGTCCTTCGATACCAAGAAGGCCCAGCGCTATTTTAAGGAGCGCCGCATCAAGGTGCAGTTTATCGACCTTAAGGAAAAGGAGATGAGCAAAGGAGAGCTCACGAGCGTGATGCAGGCGGTCGGCGGCATCGACAAGCTGCTCAACCCCAAGGCCAAGGACGAGGAGACGCTCGCGCTCATCCAGCACCTCACCCCTAGCCAGCGCTTCGACAAGTTGCTCGAGAACCAGCAGGTTCTAGCCGAGCCCATCGTGCGCAACGGCAAAAAGGCCACCGTCGGTTATTGCCCCGATGTATGGGGAGCCTGGGAGTAGCCTGTGTTATTTGCCGGCGCGTGGGTATAAGAGCAGGCGTTTGGCATAAGATTCAACTGTAAGCCATGTCTAACAAAGGAGGGCACATGCCCAACAAACCCGTGAAGATCATCATGCTTACCGGATACCTCGGTGCCGGCAAGACCACACTGCTCAACCACATCCTCGCTAACGACGGCGGCATCCGCGCCGCCGTGATCGTCAACGATATCGGCGAGATCAACGTCGACGCCAGCCTCATCGCCGACGGCGGCCTTTCCGAGACCGACGACCTCATCCCGCTCACCAACGGCTGCATCTGCTGCACGCTTTCGGACGACCTTGCCAACCAGCTGCAGGGCATCGCCGATTCGGGCAAGTTCGACTACATCATCATCGAGGCCTCGGGTATCTGCGAGCCTATCCCCATCGCCTACACCATCTCGAGCTTCTGCGACGAGGCCAAGGTGGGCGGCCAGCCCAAGCTTGCACTCGACAACATCGTGGCTGTGGTCGATTGCGCCCGCATGTACGACGAGTTCAACGGCGGCCGCGACCTGTTGGCCGAGGATATCGACGAGGACGACATCGAGAGCCTGCTCATCCAGCAAATCGAGTTCTGCTCCACGCTGATCCTCAACAAGACCGATACCGTGAGCCCTGAGCAGATCGCCGAGCTCAAGGCTATCGTGCGCAGCCTGCAGAAGGACGCCGTGATTGTCGAGGCCCAAAACGGCGAGGTCCCCATGGAGCAGCTGCTCGACACCGACCGCTTCGACTTTATGCGCGCCTACAACTCCGCCGCCTGGATCGAGGCCATGGAGCATCCCGAGGAGCACGACGACCCCGAGGTGCTCGAGTACGACATCGAGACCTTTGTGTACTCGCGCCGCAAGCCGTTTGACCTGCAGAAGTTCACCGATTTTGTTGAGCAGGAGTGGCCCGACGAGGTCATCCGCGTCAAGGGTCCGCTGTGGCAGACCGGCGATCCGGACATGTGCTACATGTTCGAGCAGGCCGGCCACCAAATGCGCCTGATGGAGAACGGTCTGTTCGTTGACTCCGCGCCCGAGGGCGAGAAGCAGAAGATCATCGACGAGAACCCCGAGATCATGCAGATTTGGGACGACGAGACGGGCGACCGCATGACGAGCCTGTGCATCATCGGCCGTCACATGGACAAGGATGCGCTCATCGCCTCCCTCGATGCCTGCCTGACCGACTGGCACCGCGCCTAGATTTATCCAAGCGGGCATTTTTCCGCCTACGTAACCGCCAAACCACCACGAAGGTGCCCTTCGTGGTGGTTTTTCGTTCTGAGCCAAGGAGATTCATGTTCAACATTGTGCTGTATGCGCCCGAGATTCCGGCCAATACGGGCAATATCGGCCGCACCTGCGTGGTTACCGGCGCCCGCCTGCATCTGGTGGAGCCGCTGGGGTTTTCGCTCGACGACAAGACGGTGCGTCGCGCCGGCCTGGGCTACTGGCAAAATTTGGACGTGACGACCTATGCCGGCTGGGAGGATTTCCTTGCGCGCAACGGCCTCTCCCCCGCCGACGAACGCCTGCATCTGCTGACCAAAAAGGCGCGCCGCACCTATGCGCAAAGTACCTACCGCGACGGTGACTTTTTGGTCTTTGGCAGCGAGAGTTCGGGGATTCCCGAGCCACTGCTTGCCGCGGCGCCCGAGCGCTGTGAGCGCATCCCCATGTTGCGCGATTGCGACTCGCTCGAAAACGCCGACGCCTGGGAGGCCCACGAGGAGTCGCTCGGGCATACCGAGGACAGCCACGAAGCCATCCTTCGACAGGATATCTGCGGCAACTTCGTCGACCCGGACGACTACCGCATCAGTGCTCTCAACCTCTCCAACAGCGCCGCTATCGTCCTCTACGAGGCCCTGCGCCAAACAGGCTTTTCGGGAATGTGACAAAGGAACTGTCCCTTTGTCACATTCGGTTATAGGTAGCGGCCGGTGATGCTTGCGGGGCAGGCCACGATGTCGCCCGGTGTGCCGACGCAGACGATTTGCCCGCCGGCATCGCCACCGCCCGGGCCCATGTCGATCACATAATCGGCGTTACGGATAAGGTCGAGGTCGTGTTCGATCACGACAACCGTGGCGCCCTTGGCAACAAGGCCGTCAAACACACTCAGCAACACCTGAACATCGAGCGGATGTAGTCCGATTGTGGGCTCGTCAAATACGAATACGGCATCGTCCTGCACGCGGCCCATCTCGCTCGCAAGCTTAAGACGCTGCGCCTCGCCGCCCGAAAGCGCCGGCGTGGGCTCACCGAGCGTGAGATAACCCAATCCCAGGTCGTGCAAGGTCTGCAAGCGCGCCTGAACCTTCTTGAGCCCCACCGTGGCGTCGAGCGCTTCGTCCACACTCATGTCCATGAGCTGCGGCAACGTAAGCAGGCTCCCGTCCTTGCCCTCGCGATGGATATGCGAAGCCGCGTCTACATAACGTGAGCCGCGACATGCCGGGCAGACGATCTCGACGTCGGGCAAAAACTGCACGTCGAGCGATATCGAACCCGTGCCATCGCACGTAGGGCAGCGCAAAGCGCCAGTGTTGTAGCTAAATGCGCCTGCCTTGTAGCCGGCTGCCTTGGCCTCGGGCGTGCGGGCGAAGGCGCGACGCAGTTCATCATGGATGTCGGCATAAGTCGCTACCGTCGAACGCACGTTGGCACCGATGGGCGTGGCGTCTATCAGGTTGGCACGTGCAATGCCCTCGGCATCGACCCAACGCACGTGTTTTGGCAGGCGCTCGCTGGCTGCCTGCGCCTTAAGTGCCGGGATGAGTGTCTCGAGCACCAACGTCGTCTTACCCGAACCCGAAACGCCCGTCACCGCGACAAGGCGACCGCGCGGTATATCGACTTCGAGCGGTTTGACGGTATGGATGGCATCGGTCGCCATGCGGATATGGCCCCGGTCAAACATTTCGTCGTCAGGCACCTGCGGACGCAAGCGCTCAGGCTCCGAGCGCAAAAATGGGGCGATGCGGCTGCCCTGCGATTCTTCGACCTCGCCTACCGCGCCCGCGGCGATCACATTGCCGCCGCCTGCTCCGGCAACGGGGCCCATCTCGACCAGATAGTCGGCTTCCGCCAGTACGCGCGTGTCGTGGTCGACAACGACCACGGTGTTGCCGTCATCCACCAAATCGCGCATCACGCCTACCAGGCCGCCGACATTGGCAGGATGCAAGCCAATCGAGGGCTCGTCCAGCACATAGAGCACGCCCGTCGATCGGTTACGCACCACGCGGGCGAGCTGCACGCGCTGACGCTCGCCCGTGGAGAGCGTGGCACCGGCGCGGTCGAGTGAAAGGTAATCGAGGCCCAGATCGACCAGTCGACGGGCCGTGCTCAAAAACGAATCGCAGATATCCGTCGCCATGGGCTGCATCTCGGCCGGCAAGGATGCGGGCACCCCGCGCACCCACTCAATCGCCTCACCCAGCGTCATAGCCGCGGCCTGCGCCAGATTGATACCGCGCACCTGGGGATGGCGTGCGGCCTCGGAGAGACGCGTGCCGCCACAGTCACGGCATGGCCCCTCGCGCAAAAAGCGCGCCACGCGCTTGAGGCCCTTGTCGTCCTTAACCTTGGCGAGCGCATTCTCGACGGTATAGACAGCGTTGTAATAGGTAAAATCGAGCGGCGTGGCGCCCTCGCCGTTTTTGGGAACGTAGAGAATGTGCTTTTTAACCGCCGGACCGTGGAACACGATGTCGCGCTCTTGAGGCGTGAGCTGGTTAAACGGCACGTCGGTGCGCACGCCCATCTCGCCGGCTACCTGCTTCATCAGATCCCACATGAGCGTACCCCAGGGAAGCACCGCGCCTTCGTTGATGGTCTTTGACTCGTCGGGCACCAGGCTCGCTTCGTCCACCTCGCGCATGACACCGGTGCCGCCGCAGGTAGGGCACGCACCGCCGCTGTTAAAGGCAAGGTCCTCGGCACTCGGCGCGTAGAACTCGCGGCCGCATGCGGGGCACGTGAGCGACAGGCCCGCAGCCACGTTAAGGCTCGGCTCCACACGCGCCCCGCAATGTGGGCACACGTGATGGGCACAGCGGCTAAAGAGCAAACGCAGACTGTTGTTGAGCTCGGTCATGGTACCAAAGGTCGAGCGCACGCCTGGCACACTGGGACGCTGATGCAACGCGAGTGCCGCCGGTACGTGCAATACCTCGTCCACCTGGGCGTGCTCGGCCTGCGTCAGGCGACGTCGAGTATAGGTGCTGAGCGCCTCCAGGTAACGGCGCGAGCCCTCGGCATAAAGAACTCCCAGCGCCAGCGAGCTCTTGCCCGAGCCCGACACGCCGGCAATGCCCACGAGCCTCCCCAGCGGAATATCGATATCGATGTCCTTGAGATTGTGGACACGTGCACCGCGCACCTCGATAGCCTGCGGGCTCATCTTCTGTTCCGTCACCTTTATCACCCTACTCATGCCATAAAACGCGGTCGCGGATATACTCGCCCAGCATGGGCACGGTAAACCGCACAAGGCCGTATCCGGCGGCCTCGATGACGCGCTCGCGAATCAGGCTTGCGCGATATTTACTCGCCCAGCTCTGGGTACGGTCGCAGCGCTCAATGATATCCGCCGTGCGCGTCGGCTTGTCCTCGTCAACCGCCATAGCCTCGATAAAGAGGCGCTGAGGGCTGCGCAGACCGTAATACAGAGGTGCGTCAACCGCTTCGTAGAACTCGGAGACGGCATCCGCATGGCCATTCTCGACATCGCGCCTTTCGATGACCTGCGAGCCACGCCGGACAGCAGACCGCCACATGTAATAGCCCACCAGCTGAACCATATAGGGATGCCCCATGCTCTTGCGCGCCGCAAGGTCCGCCGTCTCCGCGTCAACGTAAAGACCAGCGTCTTTGACCGTCTGGATATACGAATCGCGCACTTTGGGCAAAGATATTGCCCCCAACGTACGCTGCTGGGCACGCCGCAAAAACGTCACGCTCGGCTCTTCGAGCAGATCGTCAACCATACTGGGCAAGCCGGCGAACGCCAGCGCAAGACCGCGCTGGTCGCTATCGGGCAAGCCCGTGGCATCCTGGTCTCCGAGCACCTGCTGATAGAGGACGGCAAGAGCCGCCAGTTCCTCGATAGACACCGATTGTGCCTCGTCAATCGCAAACAAGACGCCCTTGCCCGGACCGAGCTTCTTGAGACGCTCGTTGACCAGCCCTCGCAATGTCTCGCCTTTTGCCCGCGCCGCCTCGACCGACATCCGGCCAAACGACGGCCCAAACTCCATTGACGTCACAACGGGTTTATTCGAGCGAAGCGCGTCGGCCAAGCGGTCGCACAAACCAAGCGAAGCGGAATCGGAGACAACCGCCCATCCGCGCTCGCTGGCTAGACGTTGCAGCTCCCGCAGGAGAACCGTTTTGCCACAGCCGCGGTTTCCCGTAATGAGCATGAGCCTGCCCGGCGCTCCGGCGCCGTTGTCGAGCCCTTCCTCAAAATCTTCGATGACCGACTCGCGACCGATGAGTATCGGAGGCCGCTTACCAGCTGTGGGCTTAAAGGGATTTGGATTCATATCGGCCTCCTCGGATTGGCAAACCCTGGTAACAGTTATACCAACTTATACCGAGTTATACCAATAGCATGTGACAGAGGAACTGTCCCTTTGTCACATGTGGCCGAAAAACTCGGCGTCTGCTGCTCGCCAGGGGCGGAAGGTGGCGGGATCGATCTTTACGTGCGCCGCGGCGGGTACGTCGTACCATTTGACCGTGTAACCGGCGCCGTGAGAGCAAAAGACCGAATCGGGCGTGTTGGGCAGATCGGCCTCGGGCTCATAGGCGGCCGTCACGATGACGCGCTCGGCATCATGGCAAGCCGCATAACCGGCGAACTCCAGGTACAGATGACCGCGACCGCTCGTGTAGGCAGCCACCTCCAGCGCATAATCTTGCACCTCGGATGCCGGAACGCGACCCACAAGCTTCGCCCGGTCGCCCGCCATCGTCGGCGGCTCGTACTCAGCACCCATGCGCGTGGCATCCGAGAGCGCCCGGCCCACGCACTCCCCCGGCACCTCGAGCTCAAAGTGGTACCACGGCTCCAGCAGCACGGCTGCGCCGGCCTCGCGCGCCTGCATCAAACCCTGGCGAATTGCGCGGTACGTGGCCTGGCGAAAATCGCCGCCCTCGGTGTGTTTGGCATGCGCGCGGCCGCCCGTGAGCGTAATGCGCACATCGGTGATGGGCGAGCCGGTCAACACGCCCAGGTGGTCGCGCTCCATAGCGTTGGTGAGCGCCAAACGCTGCCAGTTAAGATCGAGCTCATCGGTCGAGGTGACGGTGCCAAACTGCACGCCCGAACCCGCCGGCAACGGCTCCAAGCGCAAATGCACCTCGGCATAGTGGCGCAGTGGCTCAAAATGGCCCACACCCTCGACCGGCTGCGAAATAGTTTCCTTATAGAGAATGCCGCCGGGCTCAAACTCGACCGCAAGGCCAAAACGATCGGCCAGCACGCGCTGCACGACCTCGAGCTGCACGGCGCCCATCAACTGCAGGTGAATCTGCTCAAGATGCGTATTCCAGCTTACGCCGAGCATGGGATCTTCGTCCGCCAACTCAGTCAATGCTTTGAACACCATATGGACGTCGTGTTCGCCCGACAGCACCGTATAGGTGAGGACTGGCGCAATGACGGGCGCATCGCCCGCGGACTCCGCGCCCAGGGCGTCCCCTGGGCGAACGTGCGCAAGGCCCGTCACGGCGCAGATGCCGCCAGCGGCAACTTCCTGGGCAAGCTCGTATTTCTCACCGTTATAGATGCGCACCTGGTCGATCTTTTGCTCCCAAGTGGAGGCGCCAGAGCATCCCTCGACAACTTGCTTTGCGCGCAGCACACCGCCCGTCACCTTAACCCAGGCAAGACGCTCACCACGGTCTCCACGACTCACGCGATAGACGCGCGCGGCAAACTCCGGGAGCCACGCCTGCTCACGCATCAGCGCGCATATGCCATCCAGCAGCTTGTCCACGCCCTGGTCCTTGAGCGCCGAGCCGGCAAAGCAGGGAAAGAGCTTGCGCTCAGCGACCATGCGCGACAGCGTTGCGACGGAAAGCTCGCCCGCCTCGAGAAACTCCTCGAGCGCCGCCTCGTCCAACGCGGCAGCGTCCTCCCGGGCGGCACCGCCCGCCAGCAGCTCGCTGGCATCCAGGCAGCCCTCGGAAAGACGCTGTCCCAGCTGTGCCAGCAAAACATCGCGGCCGGGATGCTCCAAATCGATCTTGTTGATAAAGACGAACGTCGGGATGTCATAGCGCGCAAGCAGGCGCCACAGGGTTTCGGTGTGCCCCTGCACGCCATCGTTAGCACCCACAACTAAAATCGCGTAGTCGAGCGCGCGCAGCGTGCGCTCCGCCTCAGCCGAAAAATCCACGTGACCGGGGGCATCCACGAGCATAATGTGGGTTTCACCGTGGTCGAGCACAGCCTGCGACGAAAAGATCGTGATGCCGCGTTCGCGCTCAATCGCGTTGGTGTCCAGGTGCGAGTCGCCATCGTCCACACGGCCGCGTTTGCGAATGCGGCCCGCGTTGAGCAGCATGGCCTCGGCCAACGTGGTCTTGCCGGCATCGACATGCGCCAAGATTCCAACGACCGCTTGCTTCGACATGGCTCTCCTCTTATTGCAAGCCCATCGCACGCGGCAACGGGCATCCTCGTTCCACACTGGATGATACAATTTACGGGCCGGCGGGCGAAGCGGGCCCTATCCCCCGACCGAGCTCATCGCCCCGCGTTGCCGCGCGGCGATTTTCGTAGGTTCGCGCCTTGCGAAAGCCGGCACCTCCCCTTTTTGTCTGCCCGGGTTCATCTGGAACGGCAGCGACGCGAGCCCCACAACAACGCGTTTTGCCAAAAAATGGCCCCACCCGGGGCCATTTTCATTTAGATGGAGTGTTGGTATGCGCCTGGGCGCTTATGCCTCGCGCAGCCAGTCGAACGCAACACGCGGCGTGCCGTCCGACACATGGATAATGCCGACACGCTCGAATCCCGCCTTGATGCTCGCACGCTGCATGGGCAAATTGTCCTGATGCGTGTCGATGCGCAGGTGATCGGCACGCTCTTTGGCAAAGGCGAACATCGCAGCCGCGATACCGTGCACGGTGCCGTCGGATGCCACACGGTGCAGCACGGCGTACGGAGTGTCGCTGCGCCACCGACCGTCCTCAATTACGTCATAGCACTCGTCCGGACCCGGTAAAAAGGCAAACGTCGCTACCACGTGACCGTCAACTTCGCACACATAGCTGCCACCAGCGGCGATATCGGCAGCCAGCTGCTCGGCCGAAGGCGTGCCCTCGGGCCACTGCGTGGCGTTGCCATGCGCGCGCATAAAGGCGCGGGCCGCGTCATAGATAGCCATGACGGCGGGAATGTCGGTATCGAGGGTTTTTCTGATCATCACGCGGCGACCTCACGTTTATTGGTATCACTTTGATTGAGCAATGATACCAGCGTTTGAAGAGGGGCGCGAAGCAGATGGGGAGCAAAAAGCGAGCCGCCTGGTCAAAGGCAAAGAGCGAGTTTTTGGGCGCTGCCACCGGCGGCGATATGAGCGATCTGTTTGCGCGCGAAGACGAGCGCCGCGACGCACTAGACGCCGAGCGCGATGAAGCCTGGCGCTACAAGTCGTGCGAACGCAAAAACCGTTACGACACGCGCGCCGAGGCCGAGGCAGTTATGGCCGACTGCGAAAACCGCGGGCGGCGCGGCCTTGCCTGCTACAAATGCGAATACTGCGGCGGATGGCATCTGACGTCGCACCCCTGGAAATAGACCCCGCATCGGCACGGCGCTGGCGAAGCGCCGGCCATCGCACGCAAGCTACGGGCGCGGCGGCACCAAAACATCGTAGCGAACGGCCTTGCCCGCAAGCTGATAGCTCGGTTTAACGCCGGCAAGCAGCGGCCCCTTCACCGGCCGCTTGATAACGACCTTACGCGGGTGCACCGCAAGCGCGGCTTCGACCAGCGTCTCCTCATCGGCGCACGGCTGCTCCAAATGATGCAAGAGCTGAAACTTCTTTTTAACCGCCGCGCTCTTGGTGCGCTCGGGAAACATGGGGTCCAGATACACCACATCGGGAGCCGCGAGCTCACCGCGCTCGACCAGCTTAGCCGTATGGCGAAGGCCGGCAATGCTGTCCTCGCCCGCATGTAAGCGCATGCGCGCCACGGCAGCCGCAAGCACCGGATCATCTGCCGCGCGATCCAAGGCATCCTTGAGGAGCGCCGCGATCACGCAGTCTAGTTCATATAGATCGACGGTAAAGCCCGCGGCCGCCAGCAGCAGCGAATCCTCGCCAAAGCCTGCCGTGGCGTCAATCGCCCATGGCTGCTCGATGCCTTTTGTGCGCGCAGCCTTCACCAGCAGCTCTTGCTGCAAACGACCCTGCTTGAGCCGTGGAAGCATGCGGCTAAAATCGGCACGCAGCTCCATCGCGCCGTCGGTGAGCGTGAGGCCCTCGGGCTTCCCGGTCAGCTCAAGCCCCACGGCCCGAGCAACAGAAAAGGGATCGACGACGCCCATGGACACTCCTTACCAAGCAAAACGAATACGTAAGCGCCACCTCAGTTGGCACCCAACCGTCCGCTATTGTCCCACATGCGACATGGCCCACAGCATCCCAATGCAAAGCACCGCCATCAATCCCGTGCACACGGCAGCGATCACAGAATCGCTCATGCGCCTTCCCAATGATTGCGGCTCGCGCGCCTGCCCTGTTCCGTACATCATGGCTCCTCCTTAGACCAGCTCCTTGTTACGACTCCATCATCGCAGCGCTGCGCATGAGCTGCCATCGATTTGGCTTACGCCCGGCTTTCCTTTTTGAAAGGTTGAGGTGCGCAGGCCTAAAGCGCTTTCAGGCCGTGCTTACCCATCCCGCAATCAAGCAACTAGAAAGGGCCGATCGTGCAGCAGCGCGGTCGGCCCTTTACGTTTGCCCAGATAAAACCTGCCAAAATAAACCTGTCCCTTTTTGCAGGTTTTAGCTGTGGCGGTACTCGGCGATGATGAAGTCGATATCGGTCTGAAGGGTGTCCAGGACCTATCGTCCATCGCAGCATGCTGACATCTATTTAGCAATAAAGTGTCCGATACCGACAGATTTTACCCTCCACCTCAACCATTTGTTTACCTGCCGCTTCACGACTATTCCACAGTTACCCATCCATATCATTAAAGAACTGGACAATCGTCGTGAGGAATGCAAATGGACCATTTAGTCACACGCCGGAATGCCTGCCGGCTGGCAATCTCGGCAACTGGAGCCGCACTTGCAGCCATGTTGCTACCAGCCTGCTCAAACAGCAATTCCGGCATGTCTGGCAAGGGCAAGCTGAGTGTAGGCGTCCGCGCGGATATCGTTGGGTTTAGCGAACGCAATCCCAACAACGGCAAGTACTACGGATTCGAAATCGACCTCGCCAACGAGCTGGCAAACCGTCTCGGTTATGGAGACTGTTCGTTTATAACCGTAACGCCCGAGACGCGCGAAGAAATGCTCTCGTCGGGAAAAGTCGATTGTCTGATCGCTTGCTACTCGATAAGCGACGAACGTAAAAAGCTGTTTGACTTCTCTCCCGCCTATTACACCGATTCGGTAATTCTTGTTGTCGAAAACACATCGCTCATTCAATCCTTTTCCCAGCTTGAAGGCGGAACAATTGGCACGGTAGCCGGAACGAACGCCGCACCTCAACTTGCCGCGAAGTTTTTGGAACTGGGACTTTCGGACGGCATACCCCGGCAACAGGATGCCGAGAGCGGCAGCATCGACTACGACACATGGCATCTAAGCCAATACGCAAGCTACGCTGAGCTTTCCCAAGCATTGGAAGCCGGCGACGTCGACGCCATGGCGACGGACGGCGCGATTGCCAAAACCTATCTCGATGGCGAGCGCACCGTCCTGCCCGATTTTGGCATCAACCCACAGCGTTATGCCGTCGCAACGCAGAAGGACTCTGAGCTTTCGCCCAAGATTGCCGCCAAAGTGCGCTCAATGCTCAAAGACAAAACAGTCGATAAGTTCATCAATAAATGGAACTAAGGGAGCCACCCATGTCCAAGCGACTAAAGAAGAAATCTATGGCGCTTGCCGTTGCCGTAACCGTCTGCGCGTTGGCGATGGGACTCCTACTCGCCTCGATGCAAACGCGTCTATCGCAAGAGGAATACGCTCTGGAATTCGATCGCGTTGCCGCCGAACTCCCCGATCTCGTTAAAATGGCTCGGTCAGAAACGGAAGACAACACCCAAACATTTGATGACCTGTATCGCACGCGCGCCGCAAGCATCGCATTTATGGCGGCCAACGATGCCGGTTATGAAGCGACCGATGTCAAAATGGCCGAGCTCAAGGACCTGCTCAAGGTCGATAACGTTCTCGTCGCCCGACGCGACGGTTCCATCATCGCCAAGGCAGCTGACACCAAAGCCGATTTTAGCCGCGCCCGCTTCAACCAGCTGCGTCAGTGCTTCGAGACCGGCAGGCCCTCCGATCCGGTTGAGGTCGATCTTCCCGATCAAGACTGGCTTATGCGATACTATGCCGCCAAAATCGATGACGACACCATGGTCATCGTAGAACAAAATCCCCAAGAGCTGCACGCCCTTGTCAAGGACACCGGATCGACCGAGAGCATGCTCAAGAACATCTCACTCGGCAGCCACGGATTTGTCCTCGCCGTATCGGCAAAAACGCATCTGATCACCTACCATCCCGACCAGAACATGATAGGTACCGATGCACTCGACAACGGCATCGACATTGACAATCTTGAGGACGGCAAGACATTCTTCACTTCCGTCAAGAACACAAGCCTGTACTGTCGCGTCAAGTTGGTCGATGACACCTATTACGTTCTCGCCATTCCCGAAAGCGACACCGCCACCGCACGCAACATCACCGTGGGTGTCATCCTCTTTGCCTTTATCTCAATCGTCGCCGCCGTGGCGCTCTATGACCTGTTTGTCCTTGCGGATGACGAGCATAACGACCACGGCGATCACGAATACGTCAAGATCGGTCGCAACCTTAGGTTTAACCCCGCCGTGGGCAGGCGTGCAACAGCCTTGTCCATTGCAGGACTCGTCTTACTTTTGGCAGTAACCTTCTATATGCAAACGCTCTTTGCCCTTTCGAGCCAAGCGACGGTCAATCGAGAGCGTGTAGAGCAGATTGATCAAACGCTCAAAAACAATGCGATGCGCGAGGATGAACTTACGAGGCAATATAGTGAGCACTACGCCACTACCTGCCATATTATTGCCTACATCGTTGAGCACAATCCAGAGCTCGCCACGCGAGCCAATCTGCACAGCTTGGCAGAAACGCTTGGCGTCGAGTCAATTTACCTCTACGACGGCGACGGCAATATGACGAGCTCGAGCACGTCACAACGATCCTATAGTCTTTCGACCAAGTACGGCGACTCCTCCTACGAGTTCCGCTCGCTTTTGGCCGGCAAGGATGAGTATATACAACCTCTCTCTATCAACAGAACCACTGGCGAGACATATCAGTACATCGGCGTCGCGCTCTACGATCAAGATGGCATTGCAGACGGAATCGCACAGATTGCCGTGCGCCCTATGCGCCTAGAGGAAATGCTCAAGAGCACCAAGATCGACGCAGTGCTCGATGGCATCAAGGCGGGCGCCGGAGGCTTCGCCTTTGCAATCGAGAAAAAAGAGGGCACCGTTGCATATCATCCCAACAATCTTCTTATGGGGAAAAAGGCGTCCGAAATAGGATTAGCCGACGAGCACCTTGCAGACGGCTTTAGCGACTTCATTTACATCGACAACCAAAAACTCTACGCCTCCTGCCTGGAGACTGGCGACTATTACGTTTACGTCGCGGCACCCGAAGACTCTTTTATGCACCAGCGCGTTCCGCTCACCATCGCAACCGGAATCATCGCCGCTATATGCTTTGTCCTCATCTACCCTCTGCTGACGCTCGACACTATAAGAGGCGAAGAAAAACGTTCGAAGCGCGAAGACGATTTCACGGCAAGACGGTACAACATCACCGTCACGACGTCCGATGGCCGTATTAAGCACAGCGAAAGTGCCATTGGCCGATGGCTCAACATCTCCTTTAAATGGGAAGACAAAACCCCCGAGCAAAAACTCGGCACAGTCCTCAGATGGTTTACCGGCATCGGAGTATTTATCGTCTTTTTGGCCGTCTTGTTTAAAGACACGCTGTTTGGCCCGCGTTCGGTATTCACCTACATCCTGGGTAATGACTGGCAGCACGGCCTCAACATATTCGCGCTCACCGCTTCAATCATGTACGCCTGTGTGGCTCTCACAGTGTGCGCAATCGTGCAGGCGCTTCTTCGTATGCTGTCCAATGTGCTTGGAGCGCGCGGCGAGACGATATGTCGACTTCTCTCGAGCCTGACAAAATACGGGACTCTCATCGCTATGCTCTATTGGTGCCTCGGTGTTTTGGGCGTCGATACCGCAACGCTTTTGGCCTCGGCAGGCATCATCACGCTCGCCGTCTCCTTTGGAGCCAAAGACCTCATCACGGATATCTTGTGCGGGCTCTTTATTATCTTTGAAGGCGAGTTCCGCGTTGGAGACGTCATCTCGGTTGGCGGCAATACCGGCACCGTTATGGAAATTGGCGTGCGAACAACAAAGATCAATGACGGCAACGGCAATGTTCTACTGCTGCGCAATAGCTCGATTTCGAATGTCACCAACATGACCAAACTTAATTCTTACGCCAGCATAGACATCACCATACCGGTGGGAGAATCTCTACCCTATGTCGAAAAGGTGCTTAAAGACGAGCTCAAAAGTGTGCATGACCGCGTTCCCGCCATTATCGAAGGCCCCTTCTACAAGGGCGTGGTCGACCTTAGCAGCACCGCTATGACCATTCGCGTTGTCGCCACCTGCAAGGAGACAGACCGCGGCAGCGTCATGCGTTCTTTGCGCCGTGAGGTAAAGCTTATGCTTTCCCGCCGCGACATCGCCCCCTATCAACTCGTTTTCGACCATTGCGACGCCGTTGAGTCCGCTCCAAGGGCGGCCACCGCCGAGGAACTCGCCGAAGCGGACGAGTTTAATGAAGAACAGGAACTCGCCTCGCAAGATCTGGGTAACGAACCCCTCAATCAGTAATTCATGGTGCCAGGCAATACGTGCACGGTGCCATAACGGCTCAAGGGAAAGGAACTGAACATGAGCAACAACCGTAAAGTCCTAAAGGTCATGTCCATCATCTATTTATTGGGAGGTGTTTTCAGCATCGCCGCAGGCGCGTTAGCGCTCACGTCGGCTTCGGGCGACGCCAGCGGCGACCTCTCGGTTTACAGCGTTGTCGTCATCGTGATGGGCGTCATCGAAATCATCGCTGCCGCGTTGGGCATCCGTGCCTCAAATAACCCCAGCAAGATTGGTATCGTTTGGGTCTGGGCTATCATTTGCCTGGTATGCGCCGTTGTGAGCCTGCTGCTTTCCGAGCCCTTCTTGGGCGGAGTCGGCACCAGCGCCACCGATGTAACCGCCGTGGTCATAAGTGCCGCGTACTTCGTTTTTGCTAACCGCGTTAAAAAGGAAAATCAGGAGCGCCTGAGCTAGGCATCGGGTCCAACTGTACAAAGCGCCACGCATAAAAAACCGCCCTCCGTTTCTCAGACAGACGAGAAACGGAGGGCGGCCTGCTATGAATGGCGCTCACATGCTGTCGAGTGCGGCACCGGCACAATCGACAGCATGTTGTCAGGCAGCCGAGCTGACAGCGACGAGCGTATCGAAGGATATGCTAGCGAGCAGCGGACCCGTTGGCGCAACCTACCATGCGAATCAAGTAATTTTCTACGACGTGATAAGCTTGGGGCTTTTCATCTTTAAGGGAAACCAAGCATACCGGAACTGTCAGGGCCCCTTCACCCACAATGGGGACAACCTCGAACCCGCTAGCAATCTGGCCGGGAACGGGAAGAATCGCATTTAAGAAAAAGCCGTGCTCTGCCGCCAAAAACGACCCAAATTGAGCGGGACCATCGATAACGCGCGTCTCACCAAGGACACCGCGGCTTTCGTACTGCCAAAAAATCGAATTATTAAAGTTATCAAACGCAGCCGACTGCCCTGCCGGATATGAACCCAGATCAGCCACAGTCACAAAAGGCCTCTTAGCGAACGGATGGTCGGCGGCGACGACAATACCCGTGGGCAAGGTTCCCAGCTGCTCGCAATCATCAGTGGTATTGTCATATGTGCCCACCGTAAGCAAGGCGTCGAGGTCGCCCTGCTCGAGCTCCTGCTGGGCAATTCCGGGATGCACGGTACAGAACTTCACGCGCACGCGGGCGCCACGCATGATAAGCGCAGACAACCCCTTATATAGCTTATCGTCGTTATCGAGTGCGGGAACGCACAGGCCAATCGAGAGCTCCGGCATCACCTGTGCCCCAGAGGCCGACAGGACGGTCAGGTCACATCCAGACGGGTCAAAGCTTTCAACCTCTCGATACGCCTCGACGGCGTGGCGAGCCTTGGCATAAAAGCTGCGGCCGGCCCGAGTCGGCTTTACGCCACTATTTCCACGCTCAAAAAACTGAACGTTAAACAACTGCTCGAGCTCGCTAATTGACTTGGAAATGGCCTGGACGGTCACGTTGCACTGGTGTGCCGCAGCGGTAAAACTCTTCGTCTCAAATACGGCGATAAAATAGCCAACCTGCTTGATATTCACCATTCACCTCAAATAAATGCACAGTATGATCCAGTTAAGTAAAAACCTAGCACAACGCAAGTGCCGGCATGTCGCGAACGGAGCGTTCAACTATTGGATGAACGTACGCAGCGCCTTGTTGAATTACAATATGCTTCGCGACATGCGCCATGCATGCGCATCAAATACGTCATGTCCACTTCGAAAGGACCAGCCATGAGCTACACTCGCAAGACACTCAAAGTCCTTGCCCTCATTTACTTTGTTTTGGGCATCGCCAGCCTCGTCATCGCCGGCGTCGGCATCGCCCGAGGCAGTCTCGATTCCACGTACGGGCCGAACGCCATGCTCGCCGCGGCCGTACTTGTCATCAAGGGTCTTGTCGATCTTGCCGCAGGTGTTGCGGGCATCAAGGGCGCCAACAAGCCTTCGCAGGTGGATGGTGCGTTTAAGCTCGGCATCGTCGCCGCAATCGCCACGATTGCGCAGGCCGTGCTCACGCTTCCCGCGTTTGGCGGCGACGCCATCAACTTTGGCGCCTTTGTCATCGTGGTGTACGACCTGTTCTTTATTCAGCAGGCACACGCCGTTAAGGCCGAGAACAAGGACCGCCTGTAGACTCCCGCCTTCCACTGCCCCCTACATCCAAGCAACCAACAAGGGCCGATCGCGCAGCAACGCGGTCGGCCCTTTACATTTGCCCAGATAAAACCTGCCAAAATAAACCTGTCCCTTTTTGGCAGGTTGTTAGCTGTGGTGGTACTCGGCGATGATGAAGTCGATATCGGTCTGAAGGGTGTCCAGGTTTGCCAGGCGCTCTTTGTCGGCGGGGCGCGTACGGTAGTAGTACGGCGTCATCTGGAACACCGCCTCGATGTCAGCCTGGGTCTGGAGCGTAATGTTCGCAGACACCCGCTGCGTTCCGACCAACTCGAGTTCGGTAGTCTTCGGCAGCTTCTCGTCGTTGAGATACGGCGTGTCGTAGAGCACCTCCTTGAGCCCAAACAGATGCCGCGCACCCGGCACCACGGTGTAGAGCGAGCCCTCGGGTGCCAGCACGCGGGCAAACTCGCGCTCGTTAAAGGGGGCAAAAAGCTCGGTCACCATATCGAAGGCACCATCGGCCACGGGGATATCCTTCATATTGGCCACGAAATAGGTCGCATCGCCGCGCTTGGCGGCCAGACGCACCATCTCTTTTCCCAGGTCGAACCCGTAAGCATCCACGCCCGGCACCGCGCCCATGGCACTGGTGTAGTAGCCCTCGCCGCAGCAAATATCGAGCAGCGTCATGGGGCCATTCGCAGACGCTGCACGTCCAGACACCTGCTCGCGCACCAGCTCGACCATCGCATCACGCAACGGCGCATAGTAGCCGCGGTTTAGAAAGTCACGACGGCTGCGCGCCTGCGACTTGGGATCGCCCATGGAGTCGCCGCTCTTGGACGAGCGCAGCAGATACAGATAGCCCTCGCGCGCACGGTCAAACCGATGTCCGCCCGCGCATGCAGCACCGCGCTCATCGTCCACCAACGGCTCATGGCAAACGGGACACAACAACATGGCAACTCCTTAGCGCGAACAACACAACGCCCACCATTGTCGCACGCCTCCCCCGCCTCGTCATTGGGGACGTTCTTGTTCGACTAGTCATTTAAGAACGTCCCCAATGACTAGTCTGAAGGAGTGTCCCCAGCTGCCGGCAGAAAAGGAACGTCCCTAAGTGCCGACTAGTCGATTAGGAGTATCATCGTCTGCGCAAATAAGCGCGAATGAGCATGTTAGAGATTGAGAGCGTATGGCAGACACCGCATCTAAGCACATTGACATGACCACCGGCTCGCTGTGGCGCAATATTCCCCTGTTCGCCTTTCCCGTCGCCGCCACGAGCATCCTTGAGCAGCTGTCGAACCTCATCGCCACGGTCATCATCGGTAACTTCTCGGGCGACCAGGGAACCCTCGCCATGGCGGCGGTCGGCTCCAATGTTCCGCTTACCAGTCTTATGATCAACCTGTTTATTGGGCTGTCGCTTGGCTCCAACGTGGTCATCGCCAACGCCATCGGCCGCAACGATCAGAACATGGTCAAGCGCGCCGTCCATACCTCGATTCTGATGGCACTCGTGGGCTTTGTCGTCATCGCGCTGGGCGAGATCTTTGCCGAGCCCATGCTCGCCGCGCTCAACGTCCCTGACGAAACCATGCCGCTCGCTTCGCTCTACCTGCGCGTCTTTTTGCTCAGCATGCCCTCGATCTTGCTCTACAACTTTGAGGCAGCAATCTTCCGCTCTGTCGGCATCACCCGCATGCCGCTGCAGGCGCTTGCCGTGTCCACCATCCTCAACATTGGCCTGGATCTCATCTTTGTCCCCGTGCTCCACTGGGGCGTCGCGGGTGTCGCCATCGCCACCGCCATCGCCTACACCGTCAGTTCCGGCACGCTCTTTGTCCACCTGCTCAAGACTGACTCCGTCGTCCGCGTCACCCCACGCGACCTGACTATCGACCCCGTCGCCCTCAAGCGCATCGTCAAGATCGGGCTGCCCGCCGGCATCCAAAGCGCTGTCTTTGCCGTCGCCAACATCATCATCCAGTCCGCCATCAACAGCTTGGGCACCGAGGTCATGGCGGCATCAAGCGCCGCCATGAGCTTGGAGTACGTGTGCTACAACCTGCTCAACAGCTTTAGCCAGGCTTGCACCACCTTTGTGGGACAAAACCACGGCGCTCGCCAGATCGACCGCTGCACCAAGACGCTCAAGGTCTGCCTGATCGAAGGCGGTATCGTCGCGCTCACCACCATCGTCATCATCGTAGGCTTGGGACGCGAAATCCTGGCGCTGTTCAACAGCGACCCCAACATCGTCTCGATCGGCTATATCCGCGTGTGCTCGATCTTCCCTGCCTACGCCTTTAGCATGTTCTACGAAAACATGTCCGGCTACCTGCGCGGCTTTGGCATCTCGCTCATGCCCGCCCTCATCACCATGATCTGCGTCTGCGGTATTCGCTTCTATTGGGTATTCTGCGTGTTCCCGCACTTCCGCACCTTTGCGAACATCATGATGGTCTACCCCATCAGCCTGGGCACCACGGCGTTCTTTATGGTCGTGGCGGTACTACTCTGCCACCCGGCACGCACCTATCGCGCCGCCCAAGCCAAAGCGACAGCCCGCTAAACACCGCACTCAACGCCATGCCAGTCATTAATTGACAATATGTGAGCTCATATAGTCGATAAAGTGCCTCGTGGCGATAGGCATGGTGTCCCAGCTGCGCCAGGCCGCCACCACGTCGCGCGAGGGAGCGTGCACGATGGGACGCACGCGAATATCGGCCCTCATGCCCTCGACGGTACGGCGATACAGCATACTCACGCCTAGGCCCTCCTCCACCATCGCCATGATGGTGTAGTCGTCGGTCACCTCGCTCGTCACGTGCGGCGACAGCCCATGCGCCGCGAATGCATCGAGCACCAGGCTCTGTTCGCCCTCATCCAGCAGCACAAACGGCTCGGACGCCAGGTCGGCGAGCGTCACCTTTTCCTTTGCCGTCAGCGGATGCGCGGCCGGCAACAGTGCTACCAACTCATCGTGATAGACCACGCGCTTCTCGAGCCCAGCAGTAAATCCGCGTGCCGTAAAGCAAAAATCAACCACGCCATCGTGCACCCACTGGGCATTGCGCGTGTAATCGCCCTGTTTGAGCGTAAAGCGTACACCCGGATGCAGGGCACCAAAGTCGCGGATCACGCGCGGCAACACGGTGCGGCTCACGTTGGTAAACGTTGCGATACGAATATCAGTCGGGGAGAGTCCCAGCAATTCCTGGCGCTTGCCCTCAAGCTCGGCCTCGGCAGTTACGATTTGGCGCAGATACGGCAGGTACTGCTTGCCGTCGCGCGTAAGCGAGACACCTTGCTTACCGCGCTCGATAAGCGTGGTACCCAGCTCGCGCTCGAGCGCCTTGACGGCCTGGCTCACCGCGCTTTGCGTATAGCCCAGCTCATCGGCTGCACCCTTAAGACTGCCGCGATCGACCACCATACAAACAATCTGATACCGCGATGCCATCGTACCTCCACATCGACGTAGCCGTAAAACGTTTTGCCAGCGCTTTTCCCGCCTACATTAGTAATACTTAATCATACTGAAGATACATTCGCTTTACTACATCTAAATCTGGGAGCAGAATCCTTTTTGCGAAACCGTTCTGTAACAAAAGGAGTCCCATGGATCGCAAAAAAGCAATCGCGCTCTCGTTTTCCGTTCCCGTCGCATGGGGCTTTTCGTACCCCCTCATGAAGATCGGCATGGACAGCATGAACGCCACGAGCATCGTTGCGCTGCGCTGCATCATCGCCTTTGCGGCCTGCCTGTTGCTCTTCCACAAGCGCGCTTTCCGCATCAACCGCGACCTTATGGTTCGCGCCGCCATCATCGGCGCCATCATGGCAACCGAGCTCACCTGCATGTGCCTGGGTTCCAGCCTCACCTCCGCCTCAACCGCCGGCTTTTTGCAGAGCCTGACGGTCGTAATCGTGCCGTTTGCCAACGCCGCCCTGCTGCGCCGCGCCCCCGAGCGCAAAGTTCTTGTCGGCACCGCCATCGTCACCTGTGGCATGCTGCTGCTCTCGGGCGCCGACTTCACCAGCCTGAACCCGGGCGCGCTCATCATGTTGCTCTCAGCCTTTATCTATGCCAGCCACATTATCGTAGCCAAGCGCTTTGTCGAAGAAGTCGACCCGCTGGCCCTGGGCGTTTGGCAGCTTGGCTTCGGCGGCTTATTCTCGGGTATCGCCGCATTCACCTTTGGCGGTTTCACGCTTCCCGGCACGCCGGGCGAGGTCGCGGTCGTCATCGCGCTCGCACTCATCTGCTCTGCCTACGGCTTTATCACCCAGACGCTCGTACAGCCCCACGTGCCCGCCGAGACCACGGGCTTTGCCTTCTCGCTCGAGCCGGTCTGCTCCGCCGTCTTCTCGTTTTTCCTGGTTGGCGAGGTCCTGAGCCCCATCGCCTTCTTTGGCGCCGCCCTCATCCTCACCGGCGTCATGGTGGCAACCGTCGAGCTCCCGCGCCTTCGCTCGCAAGGACACGCTCACATGGCAGGAGCGCCCGAGCGCGTCTCGTAGTCCCCACTCCTTATGCAGCCGCGGCATAAAGGTTTCCGGTGTGCCTTTACAATAGATGCCAACAGAGCATCTGCCATAAAGGAGCCCCATGGACACCGCGACCCGCAACCGCAACATAGCAACTTGGTTGGGCGATGCGCCGCAGCCGGTACGTGACACTACGAACCAGCTGCTCGAGCGCATCGCCCTTTTGCGTGCCGAGCAAACCATCTACCCGGCACAAGACGACATCCTCAATGCCCTCGTCTACACGCCGGCAGACCAAGCCAAAGTTGTCATCTTGGGTCAAGACCCCTATCACGGACCCAACCAGGCCATGGGGCTTTCGTTCTCGGTCCCCGCGACGCAAACCAAGCTGCCGCCGAGCCTGCGCAACATCTATAAGGAGCTCAATGCCGACCTGGGCTGCCCCGTTCCCGCCACGGGAGATCTAACGCCATGGGCACAGCAGGGCGTATTGCTCCTCAACACTACGCTCACCGTGCGCGAGCATGCCGCGAACTCGCACGCCAAGCTGGGCTGGAGCGCGCTCACCGACTACGTTATCGAACGCTGCTGTCAGCTGCCCCAGCCGGTAGTCTTTTTGGCATGGGGCCGCTTTGCCCAGCAGATGGTTGAGGGCAAGCTCGCCGCGACCAGCGCGGGCAAGGCAAGCGGCAAGCTCTGTCTGGCCTCCACGCACCCCTCGCCACTTTCGGCCAACCGTGCCACGGCAGAACTCCCCGCTTTTATGGGGTCGCGCCCCTTCTCGGCAGCCAATCGGCTACTCGAACAGCACGGCTCGACCCCCGTCAACTGGACTTGCCTCGGCTAAAAATCGATACATCAAAAACGCGCCCGACGGCTTTCCATCGGGCGCGTTTCCTATTCGGGCCAAATAAATTGTGTACGGCCGGCCTCGCCGCCATCGATCAGCAGGCTCTGCCCGGTCATAAACCGGTTGGTCACGCCCACAAAGTAGATCCACTCGGCGATCTCTTGGGCGGTGGCCCAGCGCTTAAGCGGCGTGAGCTCCATAATCTGGTTCCACAGGCGCTCGTCTTCCATCACGCAACGGTTGAGCGGCGTGATAACGCCGCCCGGGTCCACACTGTTGGCGATGGCCTGCGGCGCCAGGCGGTTTGCAAGGTTTTTGGTGTAGGCGATAACGCCGCCCTTGCTGGCAGCATAGACAGGAAACTCCGATCCCGTATGTCCGCTCGCCGACCCCACATTGACCACGGATTTGATAGCCGGCGCCGGCTTGGCGGCAAGCCCCTCTCCCACAAAGGCGTAGCGCTCGGTCACGTTGATGGTGCCACACAGGTTGGCGGCGATATCGTCGGCCGAATCCTGCGCACCGGCAACGTTTACGATTACCTGGGGTTCAAGGTCGTCTGGAAACAAGTCTGGTTCGCGGACATCAACGATCAGATGGCGGTAGCGCTCGTGCTCGACCGCCGTCGGCAGCAGGTCAAAGCCCACGACCTCGTGGCCCTCGTCCAAAAAGCGCTGCACGCACGCGGCTCCGATACCGCCCGAAGCGCCCGTGATCAAAACCCGCATACTTGCTCCTTAGGCGGTTGCGTGGCGCTCGAGGTACTCGGCGCCCACATTCTCACGCTCCCAGCCACGCACGACCTTGTAGCCCACGGGGCTCAGGAAGACCTCGCACAGCAGCTCGGCGACAGCGCCGGTCAGCGAGCACATAAGGACCTGCACCCAAGTCCAACCAAAGAACGTGTGGCTCACCACAATGGCAAAGACCAGGTTGTCGATAAACTGGCCAACACCCGTGGACACATAGGAGCGGAAGGCAAAGCTCGCAAAGTTATTCTTTTTGAGCATACGGCCGAGCGACTGGTTGAGCGTGGAGTTAACCACGGCAGAAACGAGCATTGCCAGCGAAGAGCCCAGCACCACGTACCAGGTGCCGCCGATGGTGGCGTTAAGGGCGGTGTTGACCTCGATCATGCCCGTGTCATAGTAGGCGCCCCACATGCCGGGCGTAAGTGAGCATGCCCAAAAGCACAGGCTCACGGCCAGGTTGACCAGCAGCGCGAGGATAGAGATTTTGATGGATGCCTTGGCGCCAAAGCGCTTGCAAATCATGTCCTGGCACAAAAACGAGACCCAACTCACCACAAAGCCGCAATCGAGTGCCAGATACGGCAGGCTGATGAGCTCTTTGTTGGCCAGCAGGTTCATCATGATGACGCTCACGAAAAACAGCGAAACCGTTGCCGCGGGAATGCTCCGCAACAGGACCTTGTAGTCCTCCATGACCTTCTTGATCATTATGTACTCCTTTGGTTTTAGGTTTAACGAGCAGGATATCGGACCCGAACTGCTCGGCCGCCCCGGTCTTGAGGCAACGGTGGGTATGATAGCCGCTCACGCAGCCGCAGGCAAGCAAACGGCGCGGCAGCCCCGCAAGGCCACCGCACCGACGCGCTAAAAGGCTACGTTGCCAAACTCCGACAGGATAAGATCGGGGTTGTGATCGGTTGCCCAATCCACGTTCCACGGGCTCGTGAACAGCAGCAGCTTACCGCCGCGCATGTCCTCGACGCGCAGCGTGTCACGCGTGAGCGAAAGGCCCGGGATATCAATGGTATCGGGGTCGTTCTGAATCCAGCGGATGTCCGTATAGGGCAGCGGCTGGCGACGGACCTCAACACGATACTCGGCCTTGAGGCGGCGCTCGAGTACCTCAAACTGCAGCACACCGACCACGCCCACGATAACGCTCTCCATGCCGGCACCCAGCTCGCGGAAGATCTGGATGGCACCCTCCTGGGCAAGCTCCTCCATACCCTTGACGAACTGCTTGCGCTTGAGCGTGTCGACCTGCGTAATGCGAGCGAACATCTCGGGGGCAAACGTCGGGATCTGCGGATACTGCACGTGGCGCTTGCCGGAGCACACGGTGTCGCCGATGCTAAAGATACCCGGGTCGAACAGGCCCACGATATCGCCCGCGTACGCCTCGTCCACGATGGCGCGGTCATCGGCCATCATCGACGTGCCCGTTGCAAGCTTGAGTTTACGGTTGCCCTGCACGTGGAAGGCGTCCATGCCACGCTCGAACTTGCCCGAGCAAATGCGCACAAAGGCGATACGGTCTCGGTGGTTCTTGTCCATATTGGCCTGGATCTTAAACACAAAGCCGCTAAAGTCGTCGCGGCAGGGATCGACCGGCTCACTGGTGAGCGTATCGGTATAGGCGCGCGGCGTCGGGGCCAGGCGCAGGAACTCCTTGAGGAAGGGCTCCACACCAAAGTTGGTGAGCGCCGAGCCAAAGAACGCCGGGCTCAGCTTGCCACAGGCCACGGCATCCAAGTCGAGCTCGTCGCCGGCACCATCGAGCAGCTCGATGTCGTCCATCAGGTTCTTATGGTTCTCCTCGCCGATGAGCTCGTCCATGGAAGGATCGCCCAGCTCGGCCTCGACCTCGGCGACCTTCTTGGTGGCGTTGGCGTGGCCGTCACCCTCAAAGGCAATGACGCGACGGGTCTGACGGTCGAACACGCCGCGGAAGTTGCGGCCGCTGCCGATCGGCCAGTTCATGGGATACGTATTGATACCCAGGACATTCTCGATCTCTTCCATGAGCTCAAACGGATCGCGAGCATCGTGGTCGAGCTTGTTCACAAAGGTGAAGATGGGAATGTGGCGCAGCGTGCAGACCTTAAAAAGCTTTTTGGTCTGGGCCTCGACGCCCTTGGCGCCGTCGATGACCATGACTGCGGCGTCGGCGGCCATAAGGGTACGGTAGGTATCCTCCGAGAAGTCCTGGTGGCCGGGGGTATCGAGGATATTGACGCAGGCGCCGTTATAGGTGAACTGCAGTACCGAGGAGGTAACGGAGATGCCGCGCTCCTTCTCGATGTCCATCCAGTCCGAGACGGCATGCTTGGCCGAGCTCTTGCCCTTAACCGAGCCGGCGGTCTGAATGCTGCCGGTATAGAGCAGCAGCTTCTCGGTCAGTGTGGTCTTACCGGCGTCCGGGTGGCTGATGATCGCGAATGTGCGGCGCGACGAGATTTCATCCGACAGGCTTGCCATGCGGATCCTTTCTTGCATTGAGTGCATTACGTCGATGTAACCGTATTATTGTAGCCGCGAAACCTCGCCATAGAGCGCCTATCAGGACAAATTCATCAGTTGGGACTCGGACGGTGGAATGTCAGCGGTGTTCCGCGACGGTTTGTCTCAATCTGTAACACCTAGAAGGGTTTTTGACCTCCAGATGTTACAGATTGAGATGAACGCACAGGGCGGGCATCCAATATCTTGATCTGTAACAGTTAGTCATCCAAAACGGGTCTTAGTGTTACAGATTGAGATGAATGAGTAGAGGGACGGACAGCCCCGTAATTTCCTCTTGCACAACTGTGCATAGTGTGTATATACTGTGCTTACCGGTTATATACACGTGTAGCCCATCAGCTAAGGAGCCGCTGTGGACATCATCCTATCCAATTCGAGCGATAAGCCCATCTACGAACAGATAACCTCGCAGGTCAAAGCTCAGATCCTTTCGGGCACGCTTGCTGCGGGAGCCAAACTCCCCAGCATCCGTGCACTCGCGAGCGATCTTAGCGTGAGTGTCATCACCACCAAGCGCGCCTACGCCGACCTGGAGCAACTCGGCTTTATCTGCACTGTGCAGGGCAAGGGCTGTTTTGTCGCCGAGGGCAACCAAGAACTCTTGCGCGAAAATCAGCTCTGCCATATCGAAGAGCTGCTCGCACAGGCAGCAACGCAAGCCGAAGCCGTGGGCGTCACGCGCGATAAACTGCACGAAATGCTCGACCTCGTAGCCCCCGAAACCATGCAGTAACCATCTGCAAGAAAGGCTATGCCATGCAAAACTTGCTAGAACTCAAAAGCATCTCACGCCGCGTGAGCGACCGCTTTTCGCTACGTGGCGTCACGTTGGCCGTGGAGCCCGGCCAAATTGTTGGCTTTGTGGGCGCAAACGGCGCCGGCAAGACGACGACCATTCGCGCCACGCTTGGGCTTATAAAGCTCGATGCCGGCGAGGTGCACCTGTTTGGGCAGCGCTGTGGCACCGACGCGCCCGATGAGTCGCAACGCCACCTGCGCTCTCGCATCGGCCTCGTGCTGGACACATGCCCCTTCCCCTCCACGCTCAAGGTCGGCCAGATCGAGGCACTCGTAGGCCCGGCGTACCCCACGTGGGACCGCGAAACGTTCGCCGGATTCATCAACCGATTTGGCCTCGATCCCAAGACAAAGGTCAAGGACCTCTCCCGCGGCATGGGTATGAAGCTGCAGCTCGCCTGCGCGCTCAGCCACAATGCCAAGCTGCTCGTTTTGGACGAAGCCACCGCGGGCCTCGATCCCATGGCACGCGAGGAACTGCTCGATGAGCTGCTCGCCTTTGTCGCCGACGGCCAGCGCAGCGTGCTGCTCTCGAGCCACATTACGTCTGATCTCGATCGTGCTGCCGACCGCGTCATCTGCATCGATAACGGCTCGATTGTGTTTGACCTGCCACGCGAGGACATTACCGACCGCGCCGGCATCGCCCACTGCACCCAGGCACAGGCCGCCGAGCTCATGGCTTGCGTCGAAGGCCCCCGCGCCGCCCGCCACGCCTACAGCGTGGACGTGCTCGTGCCCAACCGTCGCGATACGCTCGAGGCCTTTCCCGAGATTCCCTGCGATCGGGCAACCATTGATGATTACCTGCGCCTTATGCTGAAAGGGGCTTCGAAATGAAACGCGCCTTTATGTCCGAGCTCGCCATCGTTCGCACGCTCATCCCGAGCATTGCGGGCGTCGGCCTGTTCATCTTCGTCGTGTTGACCCTCGCCAACGCATCGAATGGCGATTCCGGCATGAGCGCCGGCGCCTGCGCGGTCAGCGCCATGTCGCCTATCATGGTCATGAGCTCGCTGGCCGGCTTCGACAATCAAAACGGATGGGAGCGTTATCGGGCAACGCTGCCCCTCTCGCGCAAAGACATTATTTGTGCCCGCTACCTGTGCATCGTTGTCTTCTCGACTGTCATGGCGTGCGCCGCCGCGCTTTTGAGCATCATCGTTCTTCCGCTCTTCAACAGTGCGGGCGTGACTTCGACGGTACAAACCGTCTTTGAGATCGCAATAGCCTCGGCAGCATCGATGCTCATCTCCCTCATGATGGTGTTTTTGGCACAGCCGCTGTTCTTTCGCTTTGGACACATGGAGGCGTTGCGCCTAGCTGTTGGCTTGTTTGCCCTGCTCGGATGCCTTGCCATGGCCACACTGAGCTCCTCCAACCCCATCAGCAACTGGCTCATGTCGATTGCCGGAGCGAATCCCGATCCCGCCGTCCTCGGCTGCCTGTGCGCAGGCATCGCCACACTTACCCTCGCGCTATGTGCAATCAGCTGCACCGTCAGCACCAAGGTTTATCGAGTACGCGATCTGTAAGCACGCGAGTCTCGATCCACGAAGGGCGTGATCGCCCCCCTCCCCGCAAATCCGTGGCAAACGGCATGTCCCCGGCGTGCGCCACCGTACTACTTGCGCAGCGGCTTGGGCAGCGGAATGCCTGCCGCAATGACGGCGGCGATAATCATGCAGACGATACCCTTGAGCGGGAAACACATGAGCAGCAGGCCCACGACCATGACCGGCTGACGCATGACCGCACCCATCGTCGAGGCGGTGCAGACGGCGACGCAAAAGACCGGATCGGCGCCGGTAAGGATAGCGAAGCCGTAGCCCAGGCTCACACCCGAAAAGATAACCGGGAAGAAGTGACCGCCGCGCCAGCCCAGGTTGATGAGGGCGGGCGTCAGCATGGCCTTGACCAGACCGGTCGCGATAAGCACGCCGGCGGGAATGGTCAGATAGGTCTCCATGAGCACGTCGGCTTGGGTCTCGCCGGCAAACATGGTGTAGGGCAGGACCGTGCCACAGATGGCGAGCGCCAGACCGGCTAGCATGGCCTTGACGACAGGGCGCTCCCCTATGGCATGGGACAGTGCCTCGCTTGCATGCTCAGAGACAAAGTACAGCCAGCCGCATACGGTGCCGACCAACGCCAGCGGAATGAGCCAGACAAGTTCCAGGTTGCCCACCTGAGCGGACTCGAACCTGGGCATGCCCATGCCGCCGCCCATAAGCTGGCCGAGCAGCAGGTAGGTACCCAGACCGCCGGCAATCGCAATGCCGTAGACCACGGTCTTTTGCGCCTTGGGAAGCTTGATCGTGATCTCATCGGACGCGGACTCATCGTCATTAGCGCCCTGGCCGTCGGCGCTACCGGCGAGCGGCGCCACAAAGCCAAACACGGGCGCGGTGAAGAGCGCCGTCAGGGCAGCCTGAGTACCCAGCAGTGTGAGCTGCCTAAACTCGGCGCCAAAGCGACGCATGCGGTCGCCGACCCAGCTGCACAGACCTGCGATAACGCCGGTCAGGCCGGCCTCCGGTCCAATGCTTCCGCCAAACAGCAGCGGCAGCAATGCCGCAAGCGAAAGCTTGCCAAGGTTGTCGTACGGGTAGCACCCGTCTTGCTTAACCTTAGCCATCACTTGGTTGAGGTCATCGGTCTTGGTGCCCGTAAGCTTTTCGTACAGACCGATCAGCAGGCCGCCCAGCAGGCAGACGAAAAACGGGTACGGCAAAAAGCCGAACGGGCCGCTGGCAAGCTCGGGCGAAGCGACGCCCAGCATATGCGGGATCTCGGTCCATAGATAGTCGATACCGTGCTCCATCGCAAAAAAGAACAGCCAGACCGCGGCGCCTGCAAACGCACCGGTCACGGCAACGCTCACTAAAAACAACGCACGATTTTTGGGTTTTGCAAGGTTATCCATCGGGGCCTCCCGTGGTCAAAATCGACAAGGATACGTTTTATTGTAAGACGGGCACAGCGCGGACGTGCCGACCATCCACACCGCGAACGGCGCCATTGGGCGCCGCACGTGCGATAGGCCTACGGCTTAGCTGCCGATAATCGATGCGATCTCGTGCAGGTCCTCGGCAAAGTAAATGCCTTGCTGGCGCCTCGGGCTCGAAAGCCCCTTATCAATCATGTGCTCGAGCAGCGCCTTGAGGTCGTTGTAGTAACCGTTCAGGTTGTACAGAATGCACGGCGTGCTCAGATGCCCCAACGATACAGCCGACATGACCTCGGCGATCTCCTCGAGTGTGCCCGTGCCGCCCGGAAAGGCGATAAACGCATCACCAAGCTCAATCATCTTGGCTTTGCGCCCAGCCATATCGCTCGTCACGATAAGGTCGTCAATACCTTCGTGTTGAAACTCTGCCTCGATAAAAAAGCTCGGCTCAACGCCCGTCACATGCCCGCCAGCATCGAGCACGCTATCGGCAAGCGCGCCCATCAGGCCCGACTTGGACCCGCCGTACACCAGCGCGTGGCCACTGCGGCCAATCCAGGTGCCAAGCTGCCGCACCGCAGGCAGAAACGCCGGGTCGTTACCGACGCTGGCGCCCAGGTATACCGTGATATTCATATTTTTGTCCCCCTCATCGTGACGCGCGGCGCCCGCCCTAGCGTTGGCGTCGGCGATATTCGCGCACGCGGCGCGACAGGTCGGCGAGCTCATCGCGGTCGAGCTCTTCCAAATGCTCCAGATCGTCCATAAAGCGCGCCATGGTGTCCTTTTGGCGCATCTTGATGAGCGTATTGCAGTAGTTCACTGCCACGCCCGTGAGCATGGCGATGTAGAAGATGCTGATGACGCTCAGGACGACGGTGATAGCGCGGGCAACCGGCGTCTCGGCCGGGATATCACCAAAGCCGATCGTCGAGACCGTCTCAAAGCTAAACCACAGGCCATCGCCAAACGTAAGGGTCGTGGGCTCGGACAGCCAGACGGCCGTCGAGCACAGCAGATAGAAGACGAGAAACAGGCCCGTGATGCGCGCAAAGCCAGCCTGGCGCAACACGTCAGCAAGCGTCCTCAACTTATTCATCGCGACCCCTTTTCCAGACGCCCAATCACATTCGCTCGTTATTGTCCCACACCCGGCACTTGGGGACGCTCCTTTTATGCCGGACAGATTGGGACTGTCCCCAACTGCCGGCACATAAGGAACGTCCCTAAGTGCCAACTCCCCAAGTGCCAACTCCGGCAAAGAGTGTCCCCAGCGACTAGTCGTTTAAGAACGTCCCCAATGACTACTGCCGGGCGCGACCACTTAGCGGCGCGTCCGGCAGCTGGGCAGCTGAGCTGGTATCCTTATGCGGTATTATCTCGACTCGATAGGATTGCATGTGAAACCTTCCGCCGTCCTCCGCTTAGCTCTATATCGCACCCTGGCCGTCGCGCTTGCCGCGCTCACCGTACTGAGCGCCGTCCTGCCCGCACCTGCCTTTGCCGCTGACTCAGACCAGCAGGTCAAGAAAGTCCGCGTTGGCTGGCTCGTCAACAATGCAGGCTTCCAGGAAGGCACGCCGGGCGAGCGCCTCTCGGGATGGGGCTACGAATACCTCCAGACCCTCTCGTACTACACAAAGGGTTGGCAATACGAATACGTCAGCGGCACCTTCACCGAGCTTATGAACATGCTCGAGGCAGGCGAGATCGACCTCATGACCAACATCTCGTATTCGGAAGAACGCGAGCAGACGCTGCTCTTTTCCTCGAACCCCGAGGGCACCGAGCGCTACTACATCTACGCCAAGCCCGACCGCGACGATCTGGCCAAGGGCGACCCTCAAGCGCTCCAAGGCCTTACCATCGGCTGCAACGCTGGCGTTATGCAAACCATCGTCGGCCAGCAGTGGCTCGCCGACCAAGGCATCACCTGCACCTATAAAGAAATCGACACCGGCGGTGCCCTCTTTGAAGCGCTTTCAGACGGCGAGGTCGACGCCATCATCATGAACGACACCATCTCGTCGCCCGATGCGTCGCCCATGTTCTACGTAGGCTCGAGCGACTACTATTTTGCCGTTCCCAAAAGCCGCCCCGATTTGATGAACGACATCAACGCCGCCATGACGGCCATCGCCCGCGTCAACCCGCGCTATAACGACGAAGTCAAATCGAGTTACTCGGCCCAAAACAGCGGCTCGTCATCACTCACCGGCCCCGAGGTCTCCTGGCTCAAAGCAAACGGCAACACCGTCACGCTCGGCTATCTTGTCAACCAGCTTCCCTACTGCACGCAAAATGACGATGGCGAGTTGGAGGGATCGCTCACCTCGCTTGCAACGACGCTGCATGACAAGTTTGGCATTACGGTTGAAACCGTCGCATTCTCCAGCAACGAGAAGATGGTTGAAGCCCTTTCCGACGGAACCATCGATGCCGCTCTACCATTCTTTCGCGACTACTGGCTTGCCGAACAGAAGGGGGTCGCCCAGTCAAACTCGATGGGAACGGTTTCCCTAACCGCTATTCACGTCAGTAACGACCTAGACAGCGACCTAAAGGACATCGCTTGCACAGAGAACGCGATCATCAACCGGTTTGAGCTCGAAAGCCTCTTCCCCGACGCAGCGGTAACCGAATATCCGAATAAAGACGAAGCGCTCAATGCTCTCCGTGTGGGAAAGGCACATTGCATCGTTGTCCCCAGCACGCGCCTGGAAACCATCCGCGACACCTACGACATCGAGGATTTTGAAACACAGGAACTCACCAACACGGCAGAACTATCGTGCATGATTCCGCGCGGCAAACCCGAGCTGTTGGGAATCATCAATAAGGGCATCATCAATGCAGGCGAATCGCTCTCTGCGAGCAGCTATTCCTCCGCATCGTACTCAGTGCAAGAATCGGACACGTTCCAGTTTGTCTACCGCAACCGCACCGCCATTGCGACCGTTATCATCTGCATGTTGCTCACCGGCATCGCCATCCTTGTCTGGTCGCTTCAACGCGCACAGGAAGCACGGCAGAAAGCCGACGCCGCCAACGCCGCCAAAACCGCTTTTCTCACGCGCATGAGCCACGACATCCGCACGCCGCTCAACGGCATCCTGGGCCTTATCGAAATTGAGGAATTGAAAGAAGGCGACATGCAAGTCGCCCGCGAAAGCCGCACCAAAGCGCGTGTTGCCGCCAACCACCTGCTGTCGCTCATTAATGACATCCTCGAGATGGGCCGGATCGAGGAACGCAAAGTGACGCTCGATCACGAATCGTTCAATCTTAAAGGACTGTGCGACGATGCGCTCGTACTATGCAAGCTTCGCGCATCGGACCGTGGCATAACAATGCTCGACACCAGCGAACCCTACGTTGTCGACCAATACATGATCGGCAGCCCCACCCATATTCGGCAAATCCTCGTCAACCTGCTCGACAACAGCATCAAGTACAACAAACGCGGTGGCACCGTCACCTTCTCGTCGACCATCAAACCGCTCGACGATGAGCACGCCGTGTTTTGCTTTAACGTCTCGGACACCGGCATCGGCATGTCGCCCGAGTTTCTTAAGCACATCTACGAACCGTTTGCCCAAGAGGGCAACGATGCCCGCAGTAAATTTCAGGGAACTGGCATGGGCATGCCGATCGTCAAATCGCTCATAGACATGATGGGCGGCACGATTGAGATTTCGAGCGAGGTCGGCATGGGAAGTACGTTCAACGTCCAGATTCCGCTCGATATCGACAAGAACCCTCAGGCAAGAGAAGGTGCGGACGAGCAGGCGATCAGCTGCTCGCTTGCCGGCATGAACGTTCTTTTGGCCGAAGACAACGAGCTCAATGCCGAAATTGCCCAGGCCCTGCTCGAAAGCGAAGGCATCGTCGTAACTCGCGCCGCCGACGGCAAAGAAGCGGTCGAACTATACACTAGTCGTCCCGCCGGCAGCTTCGATGCGATCCTGATGGACATTATGATGCCGGGCATGGATGGCTACGAGGCAACCCGCGCGATTCGTCTGAGCGAAAAGGCCGATGCGGCCGATATCCCCATCATCGCGCTCACCGCCAACGCCTTTGTCGAGGACGCACAAGCGGCACGTGACGCCGGCATGAACACCCATCTGCCCAAACCGCTCGACTTTAACAAGCTCAAAAGCATGCTCGCCCGCATCAAGCAAAACGGAACTGTTTCGCTATAGTTTGTGCCCAACTGTCATGCACAGTTAGAAAGGAAGCCGACGATGTTTAGACCCTTACGCCGAAAGAAACGTGCCATCACCGACGAGGAGGCGCGCGAGCTGCTGGCCACCAGCAAGCGCGGCGTCTTTGCCGTTAACGGCGATGATGGCTACCCATACGCCATTCCCGTCAACTACTTCTTTGACCCCAAGCACGACAAGATTTATTTCCATGGCGCCAAGGCTGGCCACAAGGTCGATTCGCTCAAGCGTGACGATAAAGTCTGCTTTACCGTGTACGGCAACGAGTGGTACAAGGGCGACGACTGGGCTCCCTACGTTATGAGCACCGTGGTCTTTGGCCGTTGCCGCCTGGTAAACGAGACGCCTTCGTTTATCGAGGACAAAGTCCGCCAGTTAGCGCTTAAGTACTACCCTTCTGCCGAAGAAGTCGAGGAGGAAATCGCCAAAGACATCAAGGGCGTCCAACTCTACGAGATTTCGATTGAGCATCTTTGCGGCAAGCAGATCCATGAAAAGTAAGCCCAAAAACAGGTCCTGCAAATAGCAAAATGGCTCGGTTCCAACCAGTATTGGAACCGAGCCATTTGTTTATGAAGCGTCGGCGGCTATGTGCGCAAGCGCCTCAACGAGATCCTGAGAACTCACGGGTTTGCTCAGATGCGCGTTCATGCCCGCCTCGCGCGAAAGCCTACGGTCGTCGGCAAAGGCATTGGCGCTCACGGCGATAATCGGCGTGGTCGCGGCGTCCTCGCGATCGAGCGCTCGAATCTGACGCGTGGCCTCAAGGCCATCGATGCCGGGCATCATGATGTCCATCAATACCACGTCGTACTCGTGCGGCGCACTCGCGGCAAACGTCTCGACGGCAGACTCGCCATCTTTGACATGTGTCACGACGGCACCGGCGCGGTCGAGCGTAAACTGTGCGATCTCGGCATTCAGGTCGTTATCCTCTACGAGCAAAACACGCAGGCCCTGGAGCGCATCGCCGTCGCCCGCATTCACGCGTACTGCCTGGGGAATCTCGGAACTCTTGCACTTCTCAAACGGCAGGCAAATGGTAAACGTCGTCCCCCGCCCCAAGGCGCTCGTAAAGCTCATGGTTCCGCCCATAAGCTCGACCAACTGTTTGGCAATAGACGCACCCAGGCCAGTTCCCGATGAAGCGCCTTCCACCTGTTGTTCCTCGCGGCTGAACGGCTCGTAGAGGTGCTGTTGAAACTCCTCGCTCATGCCAATGCCGTTATCGGCGATCGTGTATTCATAGACGGGGACACCGTCCACCGGCTCCACCTCGCGGCATGTCAGGCGAACATAGCCGCCCTGGCGGTTGTACTTGACGGCATTACCGGCAATATTGAGCAACAGACGCTTGAGGTGCGTCACGCTCACCCGGGCATAGGGATGATCAAGAGTCCGTTGGTCGCAGATAATTGTCACCAGGCGCTCCTCGGCTTGGCGCTCCAGAATATCGCACACCTCACGGTTGAGGGCCACCATATCTGTAGGCACGAGATTCAGGTCGACCTGCCCGCTCTCCAAGCGGCTCATATCGAGTGCCTCGTTCGCAAGGTCGAGCAACAGTCCCGACGCCGTCCAGATCTTTGAGCGGCACTCAGTCTGCTTTTGCAAGTCGTCCGCGTTGGCATTGCCCACCTCGACCATACCGCGAATGCCGTTGATGGGCGTGCGCAGGTCGTGACTCATGCGACGCAGGAACTCCGTCTTTGCCGAGTTGGCAGACGAGGCCTCACGCGCCGCCTTTGCCAGCTTGTCGCCATAGTCGCGCTCCTGCTGCAGCAAGTCCGTCAAACGTCGACGATCAGCGCGGCGACGCACCATCACAACAGTGGCTACAACACCGCTGTAGAGCACCAGCACGCCGGCAGCGACAGCCGCGACGACCTCAAAGTAGCGCTGCGCCGAGGCATAGGTGTACACGTAGAATTTTTGCGCTTTGCCGTATGTGCCCAAATACCACTCGCCGTTGACGTTGACCAGTCGGACTTTGCCGGGCAGGCATCGATCCTTAATTTCGTCGACAATAATGGCGTCCGTCGCGGGCAGGTCGAACACGCCCAATACGGTGGGTTCGACGGCATTGGTCGCAACGACCTTGCCATCGTTTTCGATCACGATATTGCCGCTATCGATGGTTTCATAGCCTTCGAGCAGGCTCTGCAGTTTGAGTGTATTGCTTGCAACTGCCTTCGCGCTCTGATGCCTTACCGCGATAACGATACCCTCGCCATCCTGCCGAGTCACGCAACCGATGTCTGCAACCGAATCATCCGCAAGCGTAATGCGGGCGGTATAGGACTTAAGCGGATGGGTTGCCACCTCCAGCACGGGCGCCTCTTTGAGATACGTAGCAAGCGACTCGTAGCCCACGCCATCCGTCGAGGACTCGGACACCAAATTGCCCGATGCGTCCGTCACGATCAGTGCGCTCACGTTGAACTGGTCAGCATATTGCTCCAGCGCGGCATTATCCACCGAACCGTCGCGCTCCGTATCGCGCGCCACCTCTCCGGCGATCTCCATAACGCGAATCAGGTTTTTGGTCGTATAAGCGCTGTTGAACGCATCGTAGGAAAGGCTCTGCGTCGCCACGTAATCGACAACGTCGGCAAAGCGCTGCTCGGCCTGGGCCGTGGTGTAACCGTAGCTCATCATGCCAGCGACAACCGAGAGCGCTATACCCACCAGGGCGGCAAGGAGCCATACCCAGGTCGAATGATTGCCCCGCTCCTGAGCGGTGTAGTCGGGCGCATCGATCACGACAGGCCCTCCATATTCAAAAATGGTGAGGGGTCATCAAAGTACTTTGACACCAGGCGTTCCATGGTGCCATCGGCAAGCATTTCTTGGTAGGCATGGGTGAGTTTAACGTCGATACCGCGCGTATCGTTGAGATCGAAAGCGGTGCCCAAACCGACCTCCAGCAGCGGCTCGTTCAGAATGCGATACGTCACGCCATAGTCTTTTTCATAGGTGAGCAGCGAGGACTCATGTGCGGCGATAGCGTCGACCAGGCCCTCGACGAGCGCCGGGTTCAGGTATGAGCGGTCCGAGAAGCTGTAGAGCTCCTTGATTTGCGGAACCTTTCCATTGGTACGGTTGAGCAAAATGCCCTCGGGCTTGGTGGTGGACTGTACCCCCACGACCCTGTCCTCAAGATCGGCGAGCGTGTAGATGTCGCTTTCGGGATTGACCGCGACCACCTGGCGGCTCGCAAGGTACGGACCGGCCCAGCGATACTCGCTTTCGCGACCCGTCATGCTAAAGCTACCCATGACACAATCGAGCTCGCCGCTCGCCAGCAGCTCTTTCTTCTTTTCCCAGTCAATCAGCTGGTATTTTGGCTTGTAACCAATGCGGGCCAAAGCCTCGGTCAATATCTCGACATCCAGGCCAACGATATCGCCATACTCGTCGGTATACACAAACGGTGGATAGAGATCGCTTCCGACGTTGAGCGTCTTAAGGTCGTCATCCTTGACCTGCGAGGCGTCCAGATCTTCTAATGCAGACGTCGAGGCTTCGTCATTCGACCCTGAACAGCCAGCTATCGCTACGACAAAGGCGCCCGACACTGCAAGCGCAACAAACAACGAAATGGCAACCGAGCGACGGGGTCTTTTCATCGAGCTCCAGACGATCCTGTTTACAGACTGAAATGCTAGAAATAATAGCAAATGAAACCACTCGAGCGCCCAATGGTTACAGACGCTTTACCCCGCGTGGCCTTCTATCCGACTTGGAGGAAGCCCCGCATGCAGCGCGCACTTACCGTGCATTAAAAACGTAGCGGTCCAGGCGGTCGCACGCTTCCCTCACGCGCGAAAGCGGCAGCGCCAGATTCACGCGAATGTGGCAGGGCCCGTGGAACGGACGGCCATCCTGATACCCCACGCCCACGCGTGCCCCCTCGTCGAGCAGCCACTGAATATCGCGGCCATGCTCGTGGCACCACTATGGGAATGCGGACAAATGGCCGGTTAGTCCTGCGCGTCGTCGACGGCGGTTACCGTCAGCCTGGTTCCGTCAACCGTAAACGATATATCGAGCCCGGCGTAAGCCAAGTGGTACACGCGGTTTGGCTCGTGCTTGCTGCCCGCGCGGCGCGGATCTTGGCGAAGGACCTCTATCAAGCCGGAGAGCTTTGTGGGCGGGACCATATCCTGCAGCGTTTGCGGGAAGTCAACGTCGAGCTCTTGCCACGGCGCATCCTCAATCCAGCCGCCGGTCGCATCCGGGTGACAGTCCGCAAACGGAATGTAGGGCTTGATATCGTAGATGGGCGTGCCATCGCGCAGATCCGCTCCCAGCACATGGATGATGGGACCGTCGTCGGTAAGCTCGACACGATCGAGCTTGACGCAGGTAAGACCGATGGGATTGGGGCGAAACGGGCTGCGTGTGGCAAATACGCCCACGCGCTCGGCTCCACCCAAGCGCGGCGGACGCACGGTCTTCGACCACTTGGCGTTGGTGCCGGACCTGTCCTGCGTCTTGGCATCGGCGGCGATGTCTTCGGCCGTGCCACCGGGCGTTCCGTTTTCAAAGCGCCAGAGCAGCCACAGGTGAGAGAAGGAGTCCAGACCCTCAACTGCCGCGTTGGAGGCAAATTCCGGCTCAAAGACGATGCGTCCCTCAAGATGGGGCGCCAAAAAGCTGTTGCGCGGGATGCCGAACTTTTGCGGCAGGTCGGTATGTATGTGTGCAATAGGTTCCATGCCGGTCATTGTACGGCATGAGGGCATGCGCGATGCGCGTAATCCCTCACCGCGACCGCCCCTTTTGCAACCAACGGTTGCTTGGAAGGGCGTCGGCCGCCGCGTATGCTTAAAGCCGCAAGCAGCAGAAAGGAGCCGTTATGGCCTTTGCAGAAAAACTCATCGCCGTCCGTCGCGCCAACAACCTTACCCAAGAGCAGCTCGCCGCAAAGCTCTACGTCACGCGCCAAGCCGTAAGCCGCTGGGAGCGCGGCGAAGTCACCCCGGGCATCGACATGATGAAGCTCATTGCCGCCGTAACCGGAGAACCGCTGTCGCACCTGCTCGAAATGCCCGAGCACTATTGCCAGAGCTGCGGCATGATGCTCACGCCCGATGACTGCGGCACCGATGCCGCGGGCGCCAGGACCGATCATTACTGCAAGTGGTGCTACGACCGCGGCAAGTACACCTACGACACCACAATGGAGGCAATGATCGAGGATTGTGCTCCGCGGCTGGCACAAAACACCGGCATGTCGCTCGACGAAGCTGTCTCGCTCATGGGCGCCGTGCTGCCCCAACTGGAGCGCTGGCGCACCGTGCAGGAAAACGAGGAGCGCTACGGTGCCGAAGCCCGGGCGCGCTATGGCGATGAGGCCATTGATACGGCAAACGAAGTGCTGTTGGACATGGACCCCGAAACCTGGAACGACATGAAAGAACTCGAGCGCGCGATTTTGGGCCAGCTCTCGATTGCCATGGACGACGGCGATCCAAAGAGTAACGAAGCCCGCAAGCTTGTCGCAATGCACCGCCGATGGGTTGGCCTTAACTGGGGACACGAGCCCCAGGACGAAGCATACCTGGGCCTCGCCAATGGTTATCTTGCCGACCAGCGCTTTGTTGACTACTACGACAAGCCCTGCGGCACCGGAGCCACGGCGTTTCTGGTACAGGCAATCGAGTCGTCGTTGACGCGTGCATAGACCGCGGCGGCTTTGGGTATTTCAATCGAAACCTCAACCGATTGGAGACCTATGGCTACTGATCACGAGCTCGCGCTCTACGTTATGACCGGCTGCCCGTATTGCATAAAGGTCAAGCGCTTCCTGGCCGATAACGGCGTGACCATCCCCGAGCGTAATATCTCGACCGATTCCGATGCCGAGCAGACGCTCATCGCCGTCGGCGGAAAGCGCCAAGTTCCCTGCCTGTTCATTGACGGCACGCCACTCTACGAGTCGGGCGACATCATCGCGTGGGTGCAGGAGAATTTGCTCTAGCCCGCGCGCCGCGGTCGGCTCGCCCCGACGTCCAAGCCCATACGACCCAAACATGTACGTCAGCATCCAAAGTCGACATTTTTCGACATCTTTGGATGCTGACGTACAGCTATTTGTGGGCAGTCGTTGGGGACGTTCTTAAATGACTAGTTGTTTGAGACAGCCTTTGGATTATGGCTGTTTGAGGCCATCTGACGTCTCTGGAAAGGGCTCCTTAGAGGACCGTGTCCAAAAAATGGCAAATATGAGTACTGCTACTTGTTTAGTAACAGCGATTTTAATCATTCCAGGGATCATTCAACGCCCCAAGCGCCCACAGACGACGTTATTTCTCCCCATATGTTCAATAAAAGAGACGCCTAATGGTATTAAATCTCATCAGTGACCTCATTTTTGAACAAAATAAATGCAACCATAATGGCAACAGTACTCATATTTGCCCTTTTTTGCACACAGCCCTCCAGAATAGTCGTTAGGGACGACTCAAAATGGCAATTCCGGCACTTAGACGCTCTCTTCTTGAATGACTAGTTGTTAAAGAACACTCAGCGACTACTCCAATTCGCGACACACTGTGTCGCGAATTGAGCTGTTCTCACCACCGAAGACCGGTGAAAGCTCCTGGCCAGAATCTCGATAGTTTGTTAAAGTGCCCCCTCTGCAGGTTCAATGAGCGCTCATGTTCCAGACTAGAAAGTGAAGAAATATCGAAGCCATCGATGCTCATTTCCTATCGAAAAAACTAGTCAATACACGCTAATTAGCTTAATAAACTGCTTGTATTTTTGTCTACAAAACTGTATACAAAAAGAGATTCCGGTAACCAGCGCTCGACATTATGTCAATCGATAGGAGGCGCTATGGACGCTAAACAGCTCGAAAAGATGATGGGGTTTGCTCCCGGTGAGCTAGAAAAAGCCGCAGCGGCATACGAAAAAGATGAGTGGCCGAAGGGCCACACCGTCAAGTTGGGAAGGCCGCCGATTTCCGATGAACCAAGCGTTGTTTTATCGGCACGTGTGGGCGAATCGGTTCTTGAAGCATTTGACGCAAAGGCAAAGCGCCATGGGCAAACGCGCACGGAGCGACTCAGGGAACTCATTACACTCGATGCAATGATTGCCTAGTCCCCTGCCGAACCAAACATGTACGTCAGCATCCAAAAACGATATTTTTCGACATCCTTGGATGCTGACGTACAGTTTTTTGCATGGGTCCGGCACAGGCGATCCGTTCTTCTCCGTCCCCAAGGGATCATTTAGCCACAAAAGCGGGCGATGGGCGCAAGCTGCTGCTCGCGAAAGACACGGTCGACAGCAGCACGGTATTCATCGACCTTTTTGGTCTTGCGTACGAGTTTGTGAACGGTCGCGGGATCGGCGAAGGCGCATTTGGCGTAGAACCACCACTCCTTCATGCGAAAGACCGCGTTGCCCCCAATCTCGTCCGCATAGGCCGCAAACAGCATGTCATGGAAGCGTTGCAGCTCAGCGGCGGTAGCGGCAGGGTCGCCCTTAACCATGCGAGCCAGCGCGGGATTCGCAAGCAAGCCGCGCCCCAACATTACGTGGCGTGTTCCGGGATAGGCCTTCACCAGCGCATCCATGTCCTCAGGATCAAAGATGTCGCCGTTATAGGCCACGGGGAACGGCGCCCGTTCCAGCGTCTCGCCGTAAAACTCTTTGCGCGGTGAGCCCGTATAACGGTCCTTTTGCACGCGCGGATGCACGATCAACTCCGCCAGCGGCATTCGGCAATAGAGGTCGAGCACGCGCTCGTACTCGTCATCGCATTCGAGCCCCAGTCTGGTCTTGACCGACACCGGCAAGGGCGAGCGTTCGCACACGTCGCTCAAGAACACCTCGAGCTCATCCAAATTGCGCAGAAAGCCCGAACCCTTGCCCTTCGCGACCACCGTACCCGAAGGGCAGCCAAGGTTGAGGTTGACCTCGCGGTAACCCATATCGGCAAGCACCTGCGCCGCCCACACAAACTCGTCCGCATTCTTGGACATCAGCTGGGGCACCACGTTAAGTCCCTGGTTGTTGGCAGGATCGACCTCTTTAAACGCCTTGCCGCCAAAGCGATTGCCCACCCGCGGCGGCGGCAAAAACGGCGTGTAATAACAATCGAGCGCGCCGAAGCACTCCGCATGCACGCGACGGAACACATGCCCGGTAATCCCCTCCATAGGGGCCAGCGATAAATACATCAACATCCACTCTCAACTCAATGTGACAAAGGGACAGTCCCTTTGTCACATTGCAAATCATCATACGAGTGCTTATTTTGGCACACATACGTATCGGGCGGCATCATCGCGTGGGCACAGGAGCACCCGCTCTAAACCAGGGCAGTCGTGGCACTTTTGCCGTATGACCATGCGCTCATCGATGGCGGGATTCCCTATACTGAGTCACATATGACGGCATCGCGCCACAACGACCGCCACGACACCAAGGACCAGCTATGGCAACACTCTCCGAACAAGAACGTAAGCGCATCCAGCGATACTGCATCTGCCCCAAGGTTGCCGGCGCGGCGCTTGCCATGGCATTCGTGCTGCCCTTATCGATCATACCTTTCGAAATGATCGACGACATCGTCTTCCATCACGAAGGCTTCCATGAGACGGGCATGATGACCGCCTTGGTGCTCACCGCCATCGAGCTCGTCATATTCTGTTATTGCGCTCTCGCCCCGCGCTTTGGCATGCGTGGCAAGCAGTGGAAGGAAATGCAGTATCGGCTCGCCGTCGAGCAGAGCGAGAAAGACCGCTCGACACAGATCGCGAGCGTTGTTGGCACGCAGGCCGCCGCACGCCTGCTCAAGAACAGCGACAACGAGGCTGCACGCAACCTGGGCGGCGCGGCAGAAGTCGCCGCTGCCGCAGGCGCCGTCGCCACCGCGGCAGACGTGCTTGCCGAGAGCTTTGCCAACGCGAAGGCCATGGCAGAGGCCTGTGGCGTGCCCATCCCCCATGCAAAAAAGTGGATCGTCGTGCTTGTGGCGCTGCCCCTCGCAATCGTGTGCGGCGTCTATATCCCACAGCTGGCGCAGGGAAACATCGAGATGCAAGAAAACGCCGCAGCCGCGGCCGAGCAGATCGCCATCGCTCGCAAGGCGCTCGAGTCCTCATGCGAGTACGTGTCCGCCGATGACCCCTACGAGCGATATCAAGACTACGGCTATCACGTCCGCGGCTATCTGCACGACGGCGGCTCCGATGCCCAGAAGACCTATACGTACCTGGATTTTGACAACAAGGGAACGCTCACGGAAGTGAGCTACGCGGCAGAAGTCGACCCCGGCGCGAGCCTCGAGGACAACCTTACCCGTATCGAGCTCGACCTTGACGAGCTTTCCTCTGCCGTCCAAACCATAGACGTCAAGACCACAAGCCCCGAGCTCCTAGCAGCGCAGAAGCTCCCCGAAGAGTTTAGGCAGGCTTTTTTGAACGGCTCGCTCTACGAGAGAATCTCTATCAGGACGAGTGACGACCCCATTAAAGCGTATTACTCGTTTGATACGGATCCTAAGGACGAGTTTGACGAGTACACCCATCCAACCATCCGCATTACGCTGATGAGCAAAACGAACTAGGTGTAGGGAGATGAATGTGACAAAGGACTGTCCCTTTGTCACATTATTCGGAGCGCAGGGCTTCTACGGGGTCTTTCTTGGATGCGCTACGGGCCGGCAGCAGGCCGGCGACAACCGTCAACAGCACCGAAATCGCGATGAGCACCAGCGCATCCTGCACGGGCAGGCTCATCAGGTTGGGGACCTGTTTGGCCGCAAGCGCCCAGGCATTGACCGGGAAGCTCACGAGCACCACAACGACAATGGCAAAGACGCCGGCAATGAGGCCTTCAATAAAGGTCTCGGCATTGAATACGTTGGCCACGTTGCGCTTTGACGCGCCGATCGCGCGCAGGATGCCAATCTCCTTTTTGCGCTCCAGCACGCTGATGTAGGTGATGATGCCGATCATGATGGAGCTCACCACCAGACTGATACTCACGAATGCGATGAGCACCAAGCTGATGGTGTTCACGATGTCGGTCACCGAGCCCATGATGATACCCATGTAGTCGGTGTACGAGATTGTCTGCTCGTCGTGGCCAGCGGCTTTGGCCTGCTTGTTGTACGCGTCGATGTGATCAAGCACGCGCTCCTTGGCCTCAAAGTCGCGCGGGAAAATCTTGACCGAGATGGGGTCCGCCTCGTCCGCATAGCCCAACGTGGTCAGGTTGTTGTCGTAGGTGAGCTTTGACGCCTTGGCATAGCTCATCATGAGCGAACTCAGGTCCTCGGCGTCCATGTTGAAGTGGATGGCACGAGCAAAGGCGCTCGCATCCACGCGCATGGCGCTCGCCAGGTTAGCAAAACTCGAAGACATCTGCGTCGCCATCTGGTCCATAAGCCCTGCCGCGCCCGCCTTGAGCTGAGCCGATACCGTCGTCGCGATCTGCTCGCTAATCGTCCTCATCACCTGATCCATAGCCTGCTGCAGATACGGAGCCAGCTGCTTTTGCACATAGTCGGTCATCGCCTGCTGCAGACGCTCGGCCAGGGCATCACCGCCCAGCGCCTTGAGCTGAGCCAGGCGTTGCTGGGCTGCGGCATCATTCTCAAGATACGCCGAGAATGCGGCGGCAAGCTTTGACGCGTCCTTAAGATCTTCGGGCGACAGCGCCTTAAACTGATCGGACTGCAGAAAGCCCTCAAACAGCTGGTTGGCAAGCGTTCCGACCTGCTGCATTTGCTCGGGCGTGAGTTCCAGACCGTCAAAGATGCCCGAGAAATCTGGGGCCGGTGCTTTTGCCATAATGTCGCTGAAGTCGATATCCTTACCTACGCCCGAAAGGTCAATGTCCAGCCCGGACAAGTCAAGACCCGACAGGTCCATACCGCCGGCAGTGCCCGAGAGCGCAGACGTATCGAACGAGAACGCGCCCTTGAGCGCCGCCTCGTCCACGCTGAACATGCTGCCCAGATCCACGCCTTGCTTGGCCTCGCCCTGCAGTTCATCGAAAGACTTGCCCGTAAAGACATCCGTCTCGGGATGGGCAAGTTGCTCTTTTACGATCTGCGAATTGGCGGCGCGCTCCATAAGCTGGCGAGTCAGCGCGTGCGTATAGGCAATACCCGGGGACAACGCGCTCGCGTTGGCCGTCTCGTTCGGTCGCACCACGCCCACAATACGCACGTCAATACCGTCGGCAACCTTGGCCGTCATAAAGTCGGCGTCGCCAGACATGTCAGTCCACATGCCGGTCTCTTCGTTTTTGCGATACGCATCGGCCGGCGACAGCACCTTAAACGTCGTGGACAGCGCATCGTCGTAGGTAAAGTCGGTACCGGTCTCGGGCGCTCCGACGCCACCGTCAGCCGTCATAGCGCTGTTAACCAGGTCGTTGAGCTCATTGATATCCAGCGCACCGATGCTGTAGAGCGTATAGTCGCCCACCGTGCCACGACTCGAAAGCACCATCACGGCTTCGTTGGCAGACGTGGGCCAATGACCGGCGACGACATCGTACTGGCTGTCGAGCAGGCTCTGGTCGTCAATCATCTCGTTAAAGACCGAGGTTCCCATGGATTCCATGCTCACCGTTGCTGCCGAGCTCGCGCCTCCGCTCATGGCCTCGGTCATGGCGTTGGGCACCAGCCGGACAGGCTTCTCATCGCCCTTGCCGGCACGATAGACAACCGGCGATACACCGTAGCCGTACTGAATGGCGTTGACCTCTTTATCGATGCCATCGCCACCGGCATCGAGCCATGCCTTAAAGCTCGTCATGTCGTTGGACTTAACGCTCGCAAACATATCCTTTACGGCCGTGACCACAGGAATCTTATCGGTTCCCTTAGCCTTGCCGCCGGCACTGTCGTCGGACGAATCCACGTTTTCAGGCGAGTCATCATCCGCAGCCCCCTGCCCGCCCATCATGGACGACAGGTCGTAATCCTGCTTGGAAATGGTGAGCGGGTAGCTCGAGAGCGTATCCTCCTCGACCTTTTTGATGTAGCCGTTTACGCCATTGGACAGCGCCAGAATCGCCGCGATACCGATAATGCCAATCGAGCCCGCAAAGGCAGTCATGGCCGTACGGCCCTTCTTGGTCATGAGATTTCGAGCAGAAAGCCCCAGCGCCGTCACAAAACTCATCGAGGTTTTTCGCGTAGGCTTAGCCTCGCGACGCGCGGCCTTGGCAACATCAAAAGGGTCGGAATCGTCGGTAATCTTGCCGTCCGCCAGGTTGACGATGCGCGTAGCGTATTGGTACGCCAGCTCGGGATTGTGCGTGACCATGATGACCAGACGGTCGCGCGCAACGTCTTTGAGCAAATCCATGACCTGCACGGACGTTGTGGAATCCAAGGCGCCGGTCGGCTCGTCTGCCAACACGATCTCGGGATCGTTGATCAGAGCGCGGGCGATGGCCACGCGCTGCATCTGCCCACCCGAAAGCTGGCTCGGGCGCTTGTTAACGTGCTCCCCCAGGCCGACTTTCTCCAACGCCTCGCGCGCACGCTGGCGGCGCTCGGCATGCCCCACACCCGTGAGCGTGAGCGCCAGCTCCACGTTTTCCAAAATGGTCTGATGCGGAATGAGGTTATAGCTTTGGAACACAAAGCCGATGCGGTTGTTGCGGTAGGCATCCCAATCGCGATCGTGAAAATCCTTGGTCGAAATACCGTCGATCAGCAGGTCGCCCGAGTCAAAGTGGTCGAGTCCGCCGATAACGTTGAGCATCGTGGTCTTACCCGAACCCGAGGGGCCCAGAATGGCCACGAACTCGTTATCGCGAAAAGACAGGCTCACGCTGTCGAGCGCCACCTGCGTAAACGACTGCGTGACGTACCTTTTGCAAATTCCTTTGAGCTCCAGCATGGACGGCAACCTCTCCTGCGCAGGCACCCTGCCCGCTCTCCCCCGCCGTTCGTATTCGACGCGTTTGTCCTACTCTATCCCCATTTTTTGCCGGCGCCAGTGAGGAATGTAGGGAACCGCATCAAAAAACGAACGGGACGGTGCCTAAAAGAAGAGGTCCCGAGCGGGACCTCTATATGGTGGAGATTATCTTGAAAGGCAGCGGACTACTCCGCACAGCGGCGCACGATCCTCGCCATGCTTTACGCGTTTTCTACTGCTCGCTCTTAGCAAGCGCCTGATCGATCAGCTTGTTGAGCGCCTCTCGCTGCTCGGCGGAGTTGATGCCGCCCATGATTGGCTCTCCCACGATGTTGCCGTTCTGGTCGATCACGTAGGTGGTCGGGAACGAGTACAAGTTGGAGGTGAACTTGCCGGCCTCGCTATCCGACTTGAACCAGATGTTCTTGTACGTCACGCCCTTCTTGGAAAGTACGTCCTTGGCGTCTGCCACCTCGTCTTTGTTGCCATCGAGCGTAAAGGAATTGACGCCCACGACCTGGCCGCCCTTCTCGGCAAGCTCCTTGTTGAGCTTCTCCAGATCGCCCAGCTCTCCCACGCACGGCTTGCAGGTGGTAAACCAGAAGTTCATGACGGTGACCTTGTTCTTGGAGAACAGCTCGTCGCTGTTTACATCGTTGCCGTCCAAGTCCTTGCCCTTAAAGCTGGGGAACTTCGTCTCCCCGCTCTCGCCGTTGGTCATGCCTGCGGTCGAGGCATCGACGCTCTCCCCCTCGCCGGGCGTGCTGCCGCATCCGGGAAACTCCTTCTCCAGCGCCATGAGCTTATCCTCGATCTCCTTGACCTGCTGTGCGCCGGCCTTAAGCGTCTTGAGCTCGTCAGCCGTAAACTGATCCTTGGCGCCCTCGATGGTATCAAGCAAAAAGTCGCCGTAATTGCTACCGTCCTCAATCATTGCCGAGTCTTTATTTGCGGCATTGAATACCTTTTCCCATAGGGCGTTATCGCTCGCAAAGATCTCGTTTTCCTTTTGCAGCAGCTGCTGGTACAGCTCGGCCGCCTCCTCGGCGCTCGACGGCTTTTGTGCCACAAGCTCGGCAATCTGCGCATCGCCGCTCGTGGCATCCTTCGCGTCGCCCTTGGGGGCAGAGCACGCCGCGAGAGTCAGCGCCAGCACGGGCAGCATCAACAGGGCCGCAATTTTCGACAGTTTCATGGTTCCTCCGTTGTATCGAAGCTTAATAGGTACCTATTTGTTTTCGCAGTCCTGCGCGGACTGCGCGGTCTTGTCGCCCGTCACGCCCAGCCCGTAGCGAAAGCTAATGGCATCGACGGGGCACGCACCCACGCATTTGCCGCAACGAATGCACTCGGCATGGTCGGGCGTACGCGTAACGTCCACGTCCATCAGACACACCTTGGCGCACTTGCCGCACGAAACGCATTTGCACTGGTCAACCTGAATCCCCAACAACGACACCTTGTTCATGAGCGCATAAAACGCACCGAGGGGGCAGATCCATTTGCAGAAGGGGCGGTAGAACAACACGCTCAGCACCGCAACCGCAATGAGAATCGCGAGCTTCCAGGTAAAGAGCTTTCCCAGCGCGGAGCGGATTCCCGTATTCATGATGGACAGCGGAATCGCACCCTCGAGCACGCCCTGTGGGCAGATGTACTTGCAAAAGAACGGGTCGCCCATGCCCACATCGTTGACCACCAAGACAGGCAGCAGCACCACGGCAAACAGCAGCACGGCATACTTGATGTACGTGAGCGGCTTGAGCTTTTTCGTTGATAGCTTTTTGCCGGGAATCTTGTGTAGAAGTTCCTGCAGCCATCCAAACGGGCACAAAAAGCCGCATACAAAACGCCCCAACAGTACGCCGATCAGAATGAGCGTTCCGGTGACGTAATACGAAAAGCTAAACTTAGACGAGCCCACCACCGACTGAAACGAGCCGATGGGACACGCACCCGAAGCCGCCGGACACGAGTAGCAGTTGAGTCCCGGCACACAGACGGCCTTGCCCGCCCCTTGGTAAATGCCTCCCTTGGCAAAATTGGGCAGATGAATATTGGTCGCAAGCGTCGCCGCCGCCTGAATCAATCCGCGAAATCGCGCCAAAAGATGCGATCCGGTGTTTTTTCTTTTATCCAATTCCGATACACTCCAAGCACAGCCTAATCGCTTTGGCCAGCACGGCATCCGCCTCGCCACGCATAACACCAAAGCACACCATGGTAATTCCGACGATCAACAAAGCGACCTGTACCACGGGTTTTACCGCTTTGAACAACACGACCACTCCTTTCGTTACGCGACCATTGGACCATATCGGCTATAAAATCCGTGTTAAGCGCGATATGGAATGTGCAAGGAGACTGTTATGCGTATTTTGATCGTCGAAGACGAGCGAGCACTGTGCGATGCAATCGCGCACAGCTTGCGAAACTTGGCGTACAGCGTCGACTGCTGTCACGATGGACAGGAGGCGCTCGACCTGCTGGGCGTCGAAGTCTTTGACCTCGTGGTGCTCGACCTCAATCTCCCCCGTATCGACGGCATGACCGTGCTCAGGGAACTTAGGAAAACCGACTGCGAGACCAAGGTACTGATTCTGTCCGCACGTGGCGAAGTATCCGATAAAGTCGCCGGACTCGATGCCGGCGCCAACGATTACCTTACCAAGCCGTTTCATCTGGACGAACTTGCGGCAAGGATCCGCAGCCTTACCCTCAGGCGCTTCGCACAAAGCGACATAGTATTAACCTGCGGAAAGCTCAACTTTGACACCAAGGCGCGCATCGCTTCCGTGGACAGTGAGGCTCTATCTCTTACACGCAAGGAAACGGGAATCTTGGAATACCTGATGCTTAATCAGGGGCGACCGGTAAGCCAAGAGGAGCTTATAGAGCACGTTTGGGATAGCACCGTGAACAGCTTTAGCAACGCAACCCGCGTTCACATCTCGTCGCTCCGAAAAAAGTTGCGCGGCGCTTTGGGATACGACCCGATTCGCAATCGGATTGGAGAGGGCTACGTTATGGAGGATGGCGAATGAAAGGGCTTTCGCTGCAATGGCGCATAACGATCATGACGGCACTGCTGACGTGCGCGGCGTGCGTGCTGACGAACTGCCTGGTCGGCTATACGGGTATGCGCTACATGGATGCCATCGGCAGTGACATCTCGGCCTTTAACGCAACCGGTGAAGATTCGCCCCAAGCGTTCGACCCAACGAAAGCGACCCTCGATGAAAAGGTCACGATCGTCGTAAACGACGCACAGGAGTCTTTTGGCACGACAACCTGGTACATCACGGCTGGAGTCACACTCCTTGGCGGCGCGCTGGCATACTTTGTGAGCGGCCGTGCACTCAAACCGCTACGGGCTTTTGCAGCTCAGGTTGAGCGTGTGCAACCTGACAACCTAAGCGAAATCAGACTCAATGAAGATGTGCCCACCGAGCTACAACGATGCAGCGCCTCTTTCAACGACATGATCGCTCGTCTTGGCGAAGGGTTCTCTGCACAGCGTCAGTTTACCGGCAACGCCGCACACGAGCTTCGCACCCCGCTCGCCCTTATGCAAGCACAGATTGAACTATTCATCTCCGAGCACTCCGGTTTGCAACCCGAAACAGCCGAGCTGCTCGGCCTGCTACAAGAACAAACTGAGCGGATGTCGCGGATGACCAAGGTGTTGCTCGAGATGAGTGAGCTCCGCAGCGTTCCTTGCGAGGACGATGTTGAACTTGGTCCCTTGTCCGAAGAGGTCCTCACCGACCTTGCGCCACTTGCCGAAAATAAGGGCATAGCCCTCAATTGTGCTGGAGACGCTTTAGTAATCGGGAGCGACACGCTCCTCTATCGGCTGGTGTTTAACCTGGTCGAAAATGCCATCCGTTACAGCCGCCCCGGCTCGACTGTCAACGTCTCCATCTGCGACAACAACAGCCGCGTGTTCCTGCGAGTCGAGGACCAGGGCCCGGGAATACCCAAGCAGTACCGCGAGAGCATCTTCCAACCGTTCTTTCGCCTGGATAAATCCCGCAGCAGGGCATACGGCGGCGCAGGACTCGGACTCGCGCTCGTTTGGGAGATTGCAGCGCTTCACGGTGGCGCTGTAGAGGTCGAAGCAAGTTCCGAGAACGGGACCACTATGCTCGCAAGCCTTCCAAAACGATCTGTAGCGTTAACCGATCAGTAAAACGAAAGGGGTCCCGCACGCGTTTGTGCGGGACCCCCTCTCCATCAATGCAATTCGCCCAAAAGAGTAGAAGCTTACTCCCACTCAACGGTGCCGACAGGCTTGGGCGTGAGGTCGTAGCACACACGACAGATGCCGGGAACCTCCCTTTATACGTTCGGCATAATCGCAGGCGATACCCACAAATTTCAGTCCCGAGCAACAGGAGTACAATTGCTGCTATTGTTGCCAGCTGTTGGGAGATGGAAGATGGACTGCGATGGCTACCCATGCGTTCCCATGCCGTTGATGTGCACTGCCTTTGCGCCGGGGCAGATTGACGCTGCGGTTGCAGGCATTTCCGGCCCCGATTCACGCACCATCGCCACGGCAGAAGCGCTGTACTTTCGCGGACAGGCCGCACTCGCCGCCAAGACAGCACGCTCCTATCTTGACGCCACCGACCCCGCGCTGCGCTATTCCGCATGCTTTATCTGCGGATATGCCAGTCTGTCGCTCAACCGTATCGCCGATGCCCGCCGTTGCCTTGCTGGCATCCTCGATACGCCGGCCGACGAGGAATCACCCGCCGTCCACGCCACGCATATCCTGTTCGCCTCGGCCGCGAGCGTCCTGCTGCACTTGCCTTCCCCGTATTCCGCCGAAGAGTTTTATCCGCTTGCAGCGCATCTGCCCGAAGGCCTGCGCCTGTTCGCCAGCTACGTGATGGCGCATGCCCTGTACCTGCGCGGCGAATATGGCCGCAGTCTAGGCATGGCGGAAAACGCCCTGATCATGAAACAGGGAAGTTATCCCATCTCGGAGCTGTTCCTGCACCTGTCGGCTTCCATGGCCTGCATGAGTCTCAAAGACGTCGACGCCGCAAAGGCACACTTCGGAGCCGCTTGGGACATTGCGCGTCCCGACGGCCTTATCGAGCTCATTGGCGAGCACCACGGCCTTTTGCAGGGGCTTATCGAGGCATGCTTAAAATCGCAATACCCCGACGATTTCGCTCGCATCATCGAGATCACGTATCGATTCAGCTACGGCTGGCGGCGCATCCACAACCCCGATTCGGGCGAGGACGTGGCCGACGATCTAACGACCACGGAGTTCACCATGGCCATGCTCGCCTGCCGTGGGTGGACCAACGCCGAAATCGCACGCCATATGGGCGTGTCGCCGGGCACAGTTAAAAACCGCCTATCCGGCGTATATGCAAAGCTTGGCATCGGCACACGCGCCGAGCTGGTCGCGCACATGTTGCGTTAGCGACCGGGCTGCCAAGCGCATCGAACGCGTTCCGAAACCCAGCGCTTCGCTCGATCAATTTGGACATTTTGACCCTTGAACGGCACTACCGCCACGGGGCACCTTCTCGCAAAATTGGATTATTTCCACCGATACCTGCGGGATGGGAGCCCAAAATGCTTGATCGCCGTTCGTTACTTATCGCCGGAGCATCCTCGCTGGCAGGCATCATGCTGCCTCGCGTGCCGGGCAGCGCAAACGCCTTCATATTGCCGTTCGCGCCCACCGAAGCCTATGCCGACGAAAAAGACCCCTTCAGGGTGCTCGTTCTCTCGCGCACCATGTTTGGCGTGGTCGTGGTCGACGTCGCCAACAAGAATACGCCTATCGCAGGTGCCAAGGTCACGCTCACGTCGCGCTACGCCGCAGGCAAGCAGCTCGCCGCCACGACCGATGAAGAAGGCACGGCCATCTTTGAGATTGCCTCGCTTTCGGAAGGCTACGTAGACGAGGCAACGCTCCTTGACGCGTACGACTTTAACGGCGGCATCTCCATTAGCATGGCGGGCTACCGCGATGTCGAGATTCCCCTTGCGCGTATCCAGGGCGGCACCGCCATAACCGCGCCCACGCGTCCGCTTTCCGACGGCGAGCCGTACTTTCGACAGCTCACATTCGACGAATGGGACATCCAGTACGCCGACGCCACGTTTATGGCAATGCCAGCGGACGAAGCAGCAAACGACCAGCCCGACACGCACGCTTTTACCGTGCAGGCTCATCTGCCGCAGGGCGGGCAGGCAACATTGCATATCAATAAAGTGATGCCCGCTGCGGGCAGCTCAACCGAAACCGTCACGCAGATTGGCCAAGTCAAAGCCAGCGCATCGGGCGCGGATAATCTGGCGACGTTCACGCTCGAAGACAAGTTCCTCGATGCAGCGTCGAGCCTTCTGGAAGAAGGATGCAAGCTGCGCTTTGTCCTCAACTATCAGGGCAAAACCTACACGCTCTCATCCCCCATGGCCGTTGTCACCGCGCCGGCCGCAAAGGCAGAATCGGGCTCGACCACCATCATTCCCACCACTATGGACCAAGAGGTCACTCCGTTTGATTTCCCAGCGGCGTTTCCCGGCATCGGTGGTAATAAGTTCACGTGTTGGATGCCCACATTTCCGATCCTCTTTGATTTCTCGTTTGCTGGATACGTGCTGTTTGGTGGAGGATACAAACCAGCCAGCTATATGAACGATTCGGGCAACCCTGATCCGGAATACTGGAAGAAATCGCCGCGCGAGTCGGGCGCCAAGCAGGCAAACCGCTACCTCGACGAGATGGAGGGGAAGTGGAATCAGTACAAGAGTATGAGTGCCGGTTCGGGCACCGATCCAAGAAACACCAAGCTCCTTCGCCACCATTGCACGCCGCTGTTCACGATGGATATCGCCACACAGCTGTACGGCTCGCTCGCCTACGATTGGGTAGGCAAAACCTGGGGTAACAACAACGACCCCGCATACGGCAATATTAAGGCCCTCTTCCAGGTAAGAACCGACCTCAATTGGACCGAGCAGTTCACCTTGGGACCGGTGCCGTTTTTCCTAAACGTCAACCCCTGGGTGCTGGCAAAACTGACGCTCGCCGTGGGCGCCCACACGCACGGTAGCGGCGCGGCGTTTTTCAAGAACATTTCGCTCGACTATTCCAACACGTCGGGCTCGTTCACCATCCAGATCGGACTTGCCGTCACCTTTGGAGCCGGCGCTGCAGGCGTCGCTTCGTCCGCTGTGCGTGGCGCCGCATCCCTCACACTGTTCATTGGGTACGAGAAGGCAGATGGACACCAGCTTCCGCGGCTGCGCGTGGGCGCAGACGTCGATGTCGACGTGATACTCCAGTTCGTGATGTTCAAATGGACCACCAAGGCCTGGTCGGGGTCGTGGCCCACACTCATCGATTCGTGGAATATGTCGGTGAACAATGGCGACCAGTATGTACTCCAGCGCTCTGAGCTGGCATTGGGTGGAAATACGCCTTATACGTTGGATGCCTGCTTCGGCACGCCCGGCAACGCCGAGGCAGGTGGTGTGCCGCAATTTATCGCATCGGCCACCATCGTCACCAACGCCGAGCTGCTCGCACGCGCCGAGGTTAAGGCCACTGCCGTAAACGCCGCGCCTGTCGTGCGCGATTGGGATCAAGCGGTCACGCGCATTGAGCTCGAGGCGGACGCGGAGAGCGACGACACGGGACAGATCGAGCATTTCGTCCACGCACTGGTAGAGAACGACGAAAACGCCGCGCCGATGTATGAGTACACCTACATCGGTCAGGCGACGAACGCCGTTGCGGACCCCAACGCCAATTCTGCCGGTGTATCGGAGGACGAGCGTGGCGGCATCAAGCCCTCGAGCGACAACGTGCTGTTTACTGGCGTGCTCAGCGAAGCTCACATGAAGCTGGCAATGATTGCCGGCGCAGAATGCCTATTCCGTATCGCCTCGGTGCGCTACGGCGACAATGGACGCTCGCGCCTAGTGGTGCACACAAAGGCAAACGGCACGTGGTCCGCTCCCACGCCCGTGGACTTTCCCCTTGGGTTTGGCGAGGGCGACGTGGAGCGCGACGGCATATTCGATTACGACTTCGATGTGGTGGAATATACAGACGGGAGGGGAAACCAGGACGCCTACGTGCTGCTGGTCTCGGGCGAGCGCCCCGCCGGCGACAACACCCTTTTCGATGCGGCGAGCACATCCGGCATACTGTCCGTTGTGCGCCTGCGCATAAGCAACGGCGGAGTTCGCGTGATATCGCACACGTCGTGGCGCAGCATCTCGCGCGGCCGCCTTCAGGAGGATGGCTACCATTGCCTGCAGTGCCCGCGCATCACGGCAGGCAAGACGCTGGTCGACGGGCGCCTGTCGGGTGCCTACCTCCACCGCCGCGGAACCACCGCAGAGAAGGCGCTCGGCAGCGAGGCCGAGGTTGCGCTGGAATGCTTTACCCTGTGGTCGGATGATTTGGGCGACAGCCTGACGTTCCGCCAAGTTCTTCGCTTTCCGCAGGCACCGTCGAGTATCGAGCTGAGCGAGCCCGAGAATATCAACGGCAAAATGGTGGTGCCCGTTGCGTACGAGACCGCAGACGGTTGCGGCTGCGCATCGTACGCCGTGATCGGCCAGTCCATTGCGGGCTGGGGCGTTATGCCACCAGACGCCACGGTGCCCCATGCGGTGCCGTGGCCACAACATTCGGGCTTTTTGGCCACCGTCAACGAGCAGCTGCAGCATATTACTTGGACGCGAGGCGCATCGGCATTTGCAACGCAGCCCGTGGGTGCCGCAGGCTGTGGCCCGGCATCGTTTAGCGTAAGCAACAACGGCAGGTGCGCGCTCTATGTAGAGAACACCGATGGCAAGGTGGGGCAAACCTACGACGAAGAAGGCAACCCGGTAGCAGTAATGGGCAAGCACTTCCGCATCTTCGCCAGCACCTTGGCAGGCGATCTGTTCACGGAGCCGTTCGTGATGTGCGAGCTGGACCATCCCGTCGATCAGATAACGACATTTTTGACGTCGGGAGGCATGCTCTCCGCGCTCGCCACGCACATTGTGAGCGCGGAGAAGAGCGAGGCAGAGCTGCACGGCATCGAAGTGCCTCTGGTGGCGTGTGCCACTCCGACGGGCGCGGTCGCTACCTCGGGCGCGGTGGTGCCCGGAGCAGCAGGCGAATCCTTCATGGTCACGGTGCGAAACGACGGCAACACTTTGCTGACTGCCGGCACAATCGATCTGTACCGAGAGGGCTCCAGCCAGCCGTTCTCCAGCGCATCCATCGGATTCGGAGCGAACGCACGCATGGCTTCGATCTACGATCCAGAGCTTGCCGAAGACGCTTCGGCCAACGACATGGCACACGTAAAGTACGCGCTCGAGACGCTGGGCGCACGTTTTGCAACGCACCCGCTGGTAGCCGACAACGGCAACGCCGTGCTGGCACCGGGTTGCACGGCACAGTTCCGCATGAGCTTCGCCATCCCCGAGAGTTGGAGCGACGAAGTGGGCAAACGCGTCACGCTGTATGCGAAGGCGCGTAATCTGGTGGCGCTCGATCCCGTAACGCTCGAGGAGATCCGACCGGGCGCAAACTCGGCGCTGAGTGCCGTTCTGCACGAGCTTCATGTGCCCGACGCGGCATGCGAACGCTCAGAAGTTCAGGTCGGCGTATGCGACAGCGCGGATACGACAGGACTTCACGACGCCCCGATGACAGCAGACGGCGATGGTAGCTCGAGTGGCGGCGGTACTGACGAGGGCGGCGGCTCCGGCGGAAGCAGCTCCGGCAGTGGCAAGGACCACGGCAATAACAAGCGCTCCGGAAAAGCGGGCGCGCTTGCGGGCACGGGCGACAGCAACGTCCCCCTAACCGCAGCCGCAGCAGCGCTCGCCGCAGTTGGTGCCGGCCTTGTCGCCTACAGCGCCCGCCGCATGGCGCTCGAAAAAGACACCGCCAATGAGGACAATTCGGATAGGCCTCGCTAGCTCCTAGTTACTTTTGTGAGAGGCGCCGACTCGGCTCATCGAACATCAAAATGGGCTGGTTCTGAATACCCAGAGCCAGCCCATTGCGCATTAAATGTCGTCTGAGGAGTCGAGTTCTGCCTCGAGCTTGGCACGGCGTCTTTTCGCCGTGAAAAACGTTGCGCACAGGACAGCAAACGTGGCCGCGAAAATCGTCGCACCGCAGAACACGCCCGTGACCAGGTTCGCCAACCAAAAGACGCTTTCGAGCGGTACGATCTGCGCCTCAGCGATACAGCGCATTGCGGCAATAACAAGCGCGAACGCGGCGCCGCTAAGACCGCTGACAAGCAGGAAATATCCAACAGGAAGATGCTCGGTTTGCCCAAAACGATTGGTATCGACATAGCCCTTCCGCGTTTGCAGTCCTGCGCAAATCAACATCACGAGAACGAGCCACAAATACATGGCTGCCTCGAACGGCGTTGCAAAGCCATGCGGCATTTCACTAGCGTCGCTGTGAACCCACGTAACCTGTCGAGCTATAAACTGGTAGAAAAAGATCATCAACATGCCAAACGAAAGCAGCACGAAGCCAATCTTGTAGATCTTCGCGTTCTCAGCCTCCAGGCGTTCATCCTTTGGGCCGGCATATTCACGCCACTTTTGCACGATTTTCAGATCTTCATATTTCATAGTGAACTCCTAAAGAGCATTAGGGTCGGCGTCGGTTTCGTCTTCCCAAAACAAGTCGTTCAACGTAACGCGCAGCGCCTTACAGATTGCCACGCACAAATTGAGCGTGGGGTTGTAGCCGCCCGCCTCGATAAGGCCGATGGTTTGGCGCGTAACGCCCACGGCTTGGGCTAAGTCAGCTTGCGAAAGGCCAGCCGCCGCGCGTGCCGCCTTCATGCGTAGGTTCTTTTTGCCCGGCATGGAGTTCCTTTCGTAGTAATGGACAGATATCCGTTGCAACATGACAGAAATATATTGCATCCTTCACAAGATGTCAACTATATCTGTCATTATGGAAACCATGTCCGCCATCGCCATGTGGACATAACAATTTCGATTCGCTATTCAATCTTCCTCGGACAAAACCGAGTCGGAAGGACCCGAGTAAGTGGAACTTATCAGCATGGCCAACGCGCACGCCAATAACCGGATTTGCCGGAACCATGCGTGCCCCATCGTTTAATAGCTCCGTTATTGTTCGATGATCTTCTTGACGACCGCGGGAACGCCTGCCGCCACCACGTTGTCCGGAAGGTCTTCCGTCACGACGCTGCCCGCGGCAATTACGCAACCGCTGCCGATGGTAACCCCCTGCAACACGGATACGTTCGCGCCAAACCAGCAGTTATCGCCTACAACAATAGGCAGAGCCTTCTCGAGACCCAAGTTGCGGTCCTTTGCCTTTAGGGGGTGCGAAGCGGTGTAGAAGCCGCAAAACGGCCCGATAAACACGTTGCCACCAAAGGTGATAGAGCCGCCGTCCATAAAGTAGCAGCCATGGTTTACAAAGCAGCCCTCACCAAAGCTCGTCTTGCTCCCGTAGTCAAAGTAGGCAGGCGAAAGGACCGTCAGCCCTTGCGGAAGATCGGTATCGAGCAAGGATTTCAAAGCGTCAAGCTGCGCGTCGCTTCCGGGTTTTGCCATATTAAAGTCATAGCAGAGCGCCTCCGCCTTTGCGCGTTGCGCCAGGAGCTCCTCGTCAAAGTTGGCATCATGCCACTCCCCGCGCTCCATCTTCTCTTTCTCAGTCATTGCGCCCCCTCAAACAACATACAGTCTTGATGCGGCAATTCTACCAGCCGATAAGCCACGGTTTTAACACGAGCACCACGCCGCGCAGGGAATGACCGCAGAAGCTAAAGGTCACCGACTCCGAACGCGCGTTCGATGGAATTCGTGTTAGTTGGAATCGTCCGAGGCCTGGGCTATGCTACCTTGACTATCTATATGACTACAACGCAGCAAAGGAGCATCGAGAGAGCGAGCATGGCAAAAAACACCGCAAACTATGGTAACGACAGTATTCGTCAGCTCAAGGACGAGGAGCGCGTACGCCTGCGCCCCGCCGTTATCTTTGGCTCGGACGGACTCGACGGCTGCGCGCATGCCGCCTTCGAGATCCTGTCCAACGCCGTTGACGAGGCGCGCCAGGGCTACGGCAAGCTCATCACCCTTACCGCCTTTCGCGATGGTTCCATTCAGGTAGAGGACAACGGCCGCGGCTGCCCGCTCGACTGGAACCCCTCCGAGAAGCGCTTTAACTGGGAGCTCGTCTTTTGCGAGCTCTACGCAGGTGGCAAATACAACAACAACCAGGGCGGCGACTACGACTTCTCGCTCGGTACCAACGGCCTGGGCTCGTGCGCGACCCAGTACGCATCCGAGTACATGGACGTCACGGTTTGGCGCGACGGCAACAAGTACTCCCTGCACTTTAAGAAAGGCAAGGTCGTTGGCGCCAAAAAGAAAGCGCTTGAGATCGAGCCCAGCGACGAGGACCGCACCGGCACCACCATCAAGTGGCGCCCCGATCTTGAGGTCTTTACCTCCATCAGCATTCCCCACGACTGGTATCGCGAGACCATGCGCCGCCAGGCCGTGGTCAACGCCAACGTGACCTTCCGCCTGCGCATTGAGGGCGACGATGGCGAGTTTTCCGAAGAGGATTTTTGCTATCCCAAGGGCATCGAGGACTACGTGCTCGAGAAGGTCGGTACCGACTACCTTACCGAGCCCTTCTTTATCGAGGCTGACCGTCGCGGTCGCGACCGCGAGGACCTGCCCGATTACAACGTCAAGATCACCGCGTGCATGTGCTTCTCGCGCACCTTCATGATGCAGGAGTACTACCACAACTCGTCATGGCTCGAGAACGGCGGTTCGCCCGAAAAGGCCGCCCGTAGTGCTCTGACCAGCGCCATCGATGCCTACATCAAGCAACAGGGCAAGTACAACAAAAACGAGAGCGGCATTAAGTGGCAGGACGTCCAGGACTGTCTGGTGCTGGTGACCAACTGCTTCTCCACCCAGACGTCCTACGAAAACCAGACTAAGAAGGCCATCAATAACCGCTTTATCCAGCAGGCGATGACGGCATTCTTTAAGGAGCGCCTCTCGACCTATCTGATCGAGAACAAAGACGCCGCCAACAAGATCATGGAGCAGGTGCTCATCAACAAGCGCTCGCGCGAGAACGCCGAGAAGACGCGCCAGAGCATCAAGACCAATCTGCAGCAGAAGACCGACATGGCCAACCGCGTGCAGAAGTTCATCGACTGCCGCTCCAAGGACAAGAGCCGTCGCGAGATCTACATCGTAGAGGGCGACTCGGCAGCAGGCGCCATCCGCACCTCGCGCGATGCCGAGTTCCAGGGTGTTATGCCCGTCCGAGGCAAGATCCTCAACTGTCTGAAAGAGGACTACCCGCGCATCTTTAAGTCCGACATCATCATGGACCTCATGCGCGTGCTGGGCTGCGGTGTGGAGATCAAGGACAAGCGCATCAAGAACCTTGGCGCCTTTGACCTGGACAACCTCAACTGGAACAAGGTCATCATCTGTACGGACGCCGACGTCGACGGTTATCACATCCGCACGCTTGTGCTCACCATGCTCTATCGCCTGGTGCCCACGCTTATCGACGAGGGCTACGTGTATATCGCCGAGTCGCCGCTCTACGAGATCAACTGCAAAGAGAAGACCTACTTTGCCTACACCGAGCTCGAGAAGAACGGCATCCTCAAGGAGATTGGCGACCAGAAGTGCTCGATCAACCGCTCCAAGGGTCTTGGTGAGAACGATCCGGACATGATGTGGCTCACCACCATGAACCCCGAGACGCGCCGCCTGATCAAGGTAGAACCCGAGGACGTCACCAAGATGGAGACCATGTTCAACCTGTTGCTGGGCAACGACGAGACGGGCCGCAAGCGTCACATCTCCGAGCACGGCAAGGAATACCTGGACCAGCTGGACCTGCAGTAGCAGCAAATCGATAACGACGGCCCATAAGAAGTTCAAGAGGAAATCGTGGCAAAGAAGAAGACGAAGAACCAGCCCAAGAAAAAGCAGGTCAACGCCGAGAACGTCATCGGCCTGCACTCCGAGGTCACCGACCAGCCGATTACGCAGACGCTCGAGGTCAACTACATGCCCTACGCTATGAGCGTCAACGTCTCGCGTGCATTCCCCGAGATCGACGGCTTTAAGCCCTCGCACCGCAAGCTGCTCTACACTATGTACAAGATGGGCCTGCTCAAGGGCGAGCGCCAAAAGAGCGCCAACATCGTGGGCCAGACCATGAAGCTCAACCCACACGGCGACGCCGCCATCTACGAGACGATGGTGCGCCTGGCCACGGGCAACGAGGCGCTGCTTGCTCCTTTCGTGGAGTCGAAGGGCAACTTTGGCAAGTACTATTCGGGCGACCTGAGCTACGCCGCCTCGCGTTATACCGAGGCCAAGCTCTCCCCCATCAGCGCCGAGATCTTCAAAGACATCGACAAGGACCCGGTCGACTTCGTTGACAGCTACGACGGTGCCATGAAGGAGCCGCGTCTGCTGCCCACCACGTTCCCCAACATCCTCGTCTCGGCCAACAAGGGCATCGGCGTCGCTATGGCGTCCGATATCTGCGGCTTCAACCTCAACGAGGTCTGCACCGCCACGATGCACTACCTGAAGGACCCCGACTGCGACCTGCTCGAGTACATGCCCATGCCCGATTTCTCGACCGGCGGCGAGATTATCTACCGCCGCGAGGAGATGGAGAAGATCATCGAGACCGGTCTTGGCAGCTTCCAGATTCGCTCCCGCTGGCGCTGGATTCCCGAAGAGCGCATCATCGAGGTGTACGAGATCCCCTACACCACCAAGACCGATGTCATCATCGAACGCATCGTCAAGCTCTCCAAGGAGGGCAAGGTCAAGGAGATCGCCGACATCCGCGACGAGACCGACCTTTCGGGTCTGCGCATCGCCATCGACCTTAAGCGCGGCGTCGACCCCGACAAGCTCATGGCCAAGCTCTATCGCTCGACCACGCTGCAGGATTCGTTCTCGTGCAACTTCAACGTGCTCGTCGACGGCTATCCCCGTGTTATGGGCGTGCGCCAGATTCTGCACGAGTGGGTCAAGTGGCGTATTGAGTCCACGCGTCGCCGCATTAACTTTGACCTGGGCAAAAAGTCCGAGCGCCTGCACCTGCTGCACGGCCTTGAGGCAATTCTGCTCGACATCGACAAGGCCATCGCCATCATCCGCGGCACTAAGCTCGAGGCAGAGGTTGTACCCAACCTTATGAAGGGTTTCGACATCGACGAGACCCAGGCCGAGTTTGTCGCCGAGCTCAAGCTCCGCAACATCAACGAGGAGTACATCCTCAACCGCACCAAGGACATCGCCAAGCTCGAGGGTGAGATCGCCGAACTCGAGGAGATCCTCTCGAGCGAGGACAACATCAAGAAGGTCATCAGCGACGAGCTGGCCGCGGTCAACAAGAAGTACGTGATGCCGCGCCGCACGGGCAGGATCGAGCCCCATGAGGTTATCGAGGTAAGCCTGGAGCCCGAGGTCGAGGAGTACCCGGTTACCATCATGCTTTCGCGCGATGGCTACCTCAAGAAGATGACGGACCGCGTGCTCAAGAAGGCGACCACGCTCAAGTACAAGGACGGCGACAAACCCTTTATCGAGTTCCCGTCCTCCAACACGCACGAGCTGCTGGTCTTTACCAACAAGAGCCAGGTGTACAAGTGCAAGGTCGCGGCGTTTGAGGATACCAAGTCGGCCCAGCTGGGCTCGTACCTTCCGACCGATCTCGAGATGGAACCCGACGAGAGCGTCATCTGGGTCATCGACCCCGAGGACTACAAGGCCGACGTGCTGTTCGTCTTTGAGAACGGCCGCGTGGTGCGTGTCGCGCTTTCTGGATACGCTACCAAGACCAACCGCAAGCGCCTTAAGAACGCCATCTACGGCGGCAGCAAGCTGCTGTATGCGCAGGTGCTCAAGGAGGACCGCGACCTCGCGCTGGTCTCGAGCGACTACCGCCTGATGAACTTCAACACGTCGCTGCTCAAGACCAAGACGACCACCAACACGCAGGGCGTCCAGGCCTTTACGGCCAAGAAGGGCCGCTCGGTCACCACCGTCGGCACGACCGAGGAAATCCTTGGCGCCGGCGTCTCGGCCGAGAAGTTCACCGCGCAGAGCCTGCCCTCCGCCGGCGCCCTCATGAAGGAAAATGACATGCCGAGTTTGTTTGACTAAAACAACGGCGACTAAACCGTCATGGTTTTACAAAGCAGCGGGGCCCGGAGCGCAGTAAACGCTGCGCCCCGGGCCCCATGCATTACACCAGCATCATCCCTATAGACAAAATGCCGCATAAAGCGGAACAGACATAAGCCCATCATTCATTCCAAAGGGCTTAGTCGATAGCCTGATAAGGCGCACGCCCGGATGGGTCTTTTTAAGTGAGGACAGACTTCGAGATCTTGTGTTCTCCCCCGCCTTGACTTCAATCGCAGACAAGCATCCCTGCTTCTCTACTACAAAGTCGATTTCCGCACGATTATCTCGCGCCCAATAATGCAGTGGATAACCCATGGCTGAAAGCTGTTGGGCAACGTAGTTTTCGGTAAGTGCACCCATGAATGTGCCGCCGATACCGGCAAGAATATCGGCGCGTTGAGCACCGGCCTTGGAGACCAGCAGCCCTGTATCCGCCTGATAGATTTTAAAAGCAGAAGGGTTAACGAAGGCCTCTAAGGGGCTTTCGATCTGCCCGACTAGGCTGCAGCGCGCCACCGTACCCGACAATACAAGCCAATCGAGAGCATCTCCAAAGAGAGACGCATTGCCCCCCGCTCGCACTACCTTGTATTGAAATTTACGATTCTCTTTGGCAAGCTGCTGTGGAATGGAATCGAAGCACGCACGCGTCTTTGCGCTCAAGCGCTCATCAGCATATTTATTGGTGTCGGCGGAATATCCGTCGAGAATAATCCGATGCTTTTCGGCCACATCAATGATTGACTGATCATCGATGTACGTTTGGACCGCCTCGGGCATTCCGCCAACAACAAGATACTGTCGATAGAGCCCAAGCGCCTTTTCATGAAGGCTTGGCGCAAGAGGACCCATTATCTCGAATGATGAGCGTATCTCGTCGACCAGCTGATCGTGCCCCATCGCCCAGAGAAACTCCTCGAAATCGAGTGGAGTCATCTCAATCAAGTCGGTCTTTCCGACGGGGAACGAATACGACTGATGGTTAATGGCAACCCCAAGAAGCGACCCGGCAGCCGCAACGTAATACTCAGGAGCATCTTCGCAAAAGTATTTAAGGGAAGTGAGCGCTTCCTCGCATGCCTGGATCTCGTCAATGAACAGTAAGGTTTTGCCAGGCACGATACGCTGTCCCGTACGAGCCTCGATCGCGCGCACAATCGAATGAGGGTCAAGACCGCCCGAAAAATCCGCTCGCGCCGACCGGTCGTTCTCAAGATTAACGTAGACAACCGATTCGAAAAGATCCTGGGCGTACGTTCTGAGCAAATAGGTCTTGCCACACTGGCGCACGCCTTTGACCAGCAAAGGTTTTCTATCAGCTCTGTCTCGCCATTCCCTAAGGAGCTCGTCTGCCTTGCGACGCATACGCAACCTTCCCTCATGAACTTCTATTTGACAATATTTTAACGCGGATTAATTTGTTTTCAGTTATTTTTCTGCGTTTAAAAATTGTTCTATACGGCACTTGAGGGAATTCGCCCCTATCTCTCGGTAAGGACAGCAAGCATTTCCACCAACGCTGATTGCCATGCGTTCTTCTTGTCCTTAGGCAAGCTTGCGAGCGAGCTCTCGCACCTCTTTCAACTTGGGCGAGGATGCCATGCTGTCGCGCTCGGTCATACCGCTGATGGTGACAATGCCCTGGTCCTCCCACTTGCAGTACGCGCAGGTTGACTTGTACATAGCGATCGCCGCATCATAGACACCCTCGCTGTGGCTATCGAGTAAAAGGGCCGTCTTGGTGAACGGGAATCCCGTGGCACCGAAGGCGTACAGGCGGTCGATGGCGGTCTTTTCCTGCGCAGTGATATCAAACCAGTAGATAGGCGAAGCGAAGACAACCATGTCGGTGTCTTTCAGCGACTCAATCACGTTGGCCATGTCATCCTTCTGCACGCAGACGCCCTCATGGGCGAAGCAGTACTGGCATCCCAAGCAGCCGGCGATCTTCTTGCTGGCAACGCGGATGACCTCGACCGTATGGCCGCCCTCACGCGCGGTCTCGGCAAACGCCTCGACCATGGTATCGGTATTAGCGCCCTTACGCGGGCTGCCGCTCAATACAACGATATTCATAGGATTCCCTCTCCCTCATGCTGCAGGCGCGCAGCATGCTTTCTTGTAACCAAAACGAATGGTGTTAATCAATCGCCAGCAGGCCATATCTCTTGTTCAAGTTCCCTAAAGAAGCTCAAGACGATTGCGATTGCCTTATACAACGTCGAAAATCAAAGAGGGCCCATAGCAACGCCACCTACCTGAAATGACATGCGGTCAAGACGAGCTACGAGGATCGTGACGAGCCGATACCGCCCGCATGCCCCCTTCGGAATAGGCGCTGAGCAGCTCCTGAGCGTGAGCAAACTCGGGCCCTCGCCTCCAACCGAGCAGGCGGTTGACCGCGAGATTTCCCTGGACGTTGTGGACGAAGAGCAGATAGGCGTCCTCGCGCGAAAGCCCAGTCTCCTCCATGATCGAGGGAACCATCTGCTCGGCGCCGCGCTCGACGACGCGCTGTGCCACCCGGGCGTACGCGTCGTCATCCGAGTAGAGCAGATAATAGTCATCGTTTGCCGGCGGACGCTGGCAGAGGGCACCCGCCTCCGTTCCCTCGAGCGGCGGCACCGCCGCCAAGGCCTCGTCGATAAGCGCGTCGAGCAGGGCGAACTTGTCCTCGTAGTGCAGATAGAACGTGCCACGGTTGATATCGGCGCGGCGGCAAATATCCGCTACCGTCATCTTCGCGAAGCCGACCTCGGCCAGCAGCGCGAAGAACGCCTCCCGTATGACCGAGAGTGTATAGCGTCGGCGACGATCGATCTTCCCCGCTTCCATTACCCCTCCAATTGCAACGCTCGACAATGCCCGGCAAACGCTCGTTTATCGACAGCAGGCCGAAGCTGTTCATTGCTCTTAAGCAAATCGACATGGATACTTTTTATAGACACCTGTTTATAATAGCTGAAAGAAGGTATCCAGTGACCCTGTACGAGCAGCTCGTTATCGAGCTCACCAACCGATCGTTTTCCCTTCATGCCGCCTACCGCAGCGGCAGCACGCCCTATGAGCTGAGTGACCGCGAGCCCGAGCCCTACGACCAGCAAATCGAGGACTTCGCCCGTATGATCGAAGAAGCCGATTGCGTGCTGGTGGGCGGGGCCTCCGGGCTCTCCGCGGCGGGCGGCGGCGACTTCTACTACGAGGACAACGCGACCTATCGCAAGCATTTCGGCAAATTCGCCGAGCGCTACGGTTTCAAGGGCGCTTTCGAGGGGTCGTTCTACCGCTGGCCCACCGCCGAGGCGCGCTGGGGATACCTCGCCACCTTCCTCGACACCACGCTCAACGCCCCGCTGCGCAAGCCCTACAGGGACCTCGACGCCATTCTCGCCGAGAAGGATTTCTTCGTGCTCACCACCAACCAGGACACGCAGTTTGTGAAGCTCTATCCCTGGGAGAAAGTGGCAGAGATCCAAGGCGACCACCGCTTCTTTCAGTGCTCCCGCTGTTGCACCGACGCGGTGTGGGATGCGGTCGAGCCGGTCTCCAACATGGTAGAGGCCATGGGAGACGGCCTTGAGGTTCCGACAGAGCTCGTGCCGCGCTGCCCGCACTGCGGGGCAGAGGCGTTCCCCTGGGTTCGCGGCTACGGCAACTTCCTGCAGGGCGAACTCTACGAGGAGCAGTACCGCAAGGTGTCCGAATGGCTCGACGCGCACGCACGGCAGAGGATCCTCTTCCTCGAGCTGGGTGTGGGCCGCATGACGCCCGCGTTTATCCAGGAGCCGTTCTGGGCCCTCACGGCGCAGTTACCGCAGGCCAGCTACATCGCCGTAAACAACAAGACGCAGTTTCTCCCCCGCGCGATCGAGGATCGGGGGCTCGCCGTTCGCGCCGACATCGCCGACGTGCTCGCCGACGTGCGCAAGACGCTGGGGAGGTAGCGCATGGAGACGGCGAAAGCAGTTCGCATAGGCAGGGCGCTAGCCGAAGCGGATCTTGTCATCATCGGCGCTAGCAACGGACTCGACATGGCGGAGGGGCTCAACCTTTTCTGCGCCGATGCTCATTTCCAAGAGGCGTACGGGGACCTCGCCCAGGCAGACGGCATCGGCTGCATACTGCAGGGGCTCGCTTCCCCGGATGCCAGCGTGCGACGCCGATGGGCCGAGCGGTTCCATCAAAAGGAGTATCTCGAATATGAGCCCGGCTCGCTCATGAACGGGCTGCGGCGTCTTACGGAGCACGCCGACACCTTCGTGGTCACATGCAACATCGACGGGCACTTCGCGCGCGCCGGGTTCGACGAGGAGCGCGTGCTCGAGACGGAGGGGAGCATACGCACGTCGATCGACGAGCGGCGTCTCGCCCATCCAGACGCCCTCGCCACGGCCCAGCTCGAGGAGCTCGAGCACCTTGTGCAAGCCCATCGCAACGGCAGGGTCGCCATCCTCGAACTTGGCGTGGGACTGCGTAACGGCGTCATAAAGCGCATGCTCGCCCAGATCGCGAACGCCTGCGAGCACGCCACCTACATCGTGTTCAACTACGGCCAGGCCATGGCGCCCGACGCTTCGTGCGAGACGATTCTCGTTGACGGCGATATGGCCCCGGCTTTCGAGGAGATCGCCCGATGCCACCCCTAGAAAGAGAAGCGCGTAGGCTTCGAAGCCTTATCGACGATGCCGACGCCATCATCGTCGGCATCGGCTCGGGCATGTCGAGCGCCGCCGGGTTCAACCATTACAACCGCGCGGGCATGGCGCGCGCAGGAATGGCGGACTGGCAGCAAGCCTTTGGCTTCAAGAGCCTTTTCGACGGCTTCTACCACCTCTACCCCAGCCTCGAGCAGCAATGGGCATACTATGCGCGATACATCGACTTCATGCTGCGCGAGCCGGACTCGCAGCCCTATCTCGACCTACGGTCCCTCATCGGCCATAAGGACTACTTCATCCTGAGCACCAATGTGGACACCCAGGTCGAGAAGACGTTTCCCGACGAGAGAACCTGTAACTATCAGGGAAGCTTCGCGCACCTTCAGTGCAAGCAGCCATGCTGTGACGAGCTCTTCGACGCGAGCCCCTACGTCGAACGCATGCTCGCGGGCATGGCGGGGTTCGTGGTCCTCAGCGAGGATATCCCCCGATGCCCGCATTGCGGCTGGCAGCTTGTGCCGTGGGTGCGCGATGACACGTTTCTGCAGGGTGCGGCCTGGCGCGAGAGCCTCGGACGATACGAGCGCTTTGTGTGCGAGCACAGCGATCGCCGCGTGCTGTTGTTGGAGCTCGGCGTAGGCGAGATGACCCCCGGCATCATCACGCTCCCGTTCTGGAGCATGGCCGCAAAGCTGCCGGATGCGCACCTGCTGAGCGTGAACATCTCGAGCGGCTCCGCTCCGTTGCAACTTGGAAGCAAGGCGGAGGCGATCCAGGCCGATTTGGGCGCCCTGCTCTCGGTGGCGCGGGCAGGTGGCGAGTAACGCGGAGCGGTAGACGCGCAATGAGGTTTTAGCCGCAGCCTCCGAACGAGAGGGCTCGGAGGCTGGTATTCCTGAATCGCAGGTCACGATGGGTTATCGGAATCGCGAAGAGCGGATACCGCCAGTAAGCCCCCTTCGGAATAGGCGTTGAGCAGCTCCTGGGCATGGGCGAACTCGGGGCCTCGTCGATAAGCGCATCGAGCAGCGCGTACTTATCCTCGTAATGCAGATAGAACGTTCCCCGGTTGATCTCGGCGCGGCGGCAGATGTCCGCCACCGTCATCTTCGCGAAGCCGACCTCGGCCAGCAGCGCGAAGAACGCCTCCTGTATGACCGAGAGGGTGTAGCGCCGCCGGCGGTCGATCTTGGTTTCTCCCATCGCCTCTCCAATCTGAGTCGTTTGACAATGTCCAGTAGCTGTTCGTTTATCGACAGGTGCACGCGTTTGTTCATTGCCCCTGCGAAAATCAACAAGGATACTGTTTATAGACACCTGTTTTTATAGCTGAAAGGGAGCACGGATGACCCTGTGCGAGAAGCTCGGCATCGGGCTTGTCAGCCGATCGTTTTCCCATCGGGCCGTCTATCGAAACGGCGGCACGTCATACGATTTGAGCGATTGCGAGCCTGCTGCTTGCAAGCAAGATATCGAGGCTTTTGCCCGCAAGGTGGGGGAGGCTGATTGCGTGTTTACGGGAGAGGCAGGTAGGCAGGCGTTATGAGTATCTGCATCAAAAATCAGATTCAGAATATGAATATCGTCATCGGCTGCACGGTGGGGTGTCCATATTGCTATGCCCGTAACAATGTGAAACGTTGGCATATGATTGACGACTTCGCTGATCCTGCGTTCTTCCCGAGCAAGCTCAAGATGATGGAAAAGAAACGCCCGCAGAACTTTCTCCTTACCGGCATGAGCGATCTCTCCGGGTGGAAGCTGGAATGGCGAGACGAGGTATTTGCAAAGATCCATGAGAATCCACAGCATCAGTTCCTGTTCCTGACCAAGAGACCCGATTTGCTGGATTTAGATACCGACCTGGAAAACGCATGGTTCGGCGTTACGGTGACGAGGAAAGCGGAGCTGTGGCGTATCGACGCCCTTCGGAAAAACGTCAAAGCAAATCACTTCTTCGTTACTTTTGAGCCGCTATTCGACGATCCCGGTACGGTCGACCTTTCCGGAATCAACTGGATCGTCGTCGGTACCATGACCGGGGCGCAGAGCAGGAAGGTTCATACGGAACCGGAGTGGGCATGGTCTTTGACGGACCAGGCGCACGCGCTTGGCATTCCAATGTTTATGAAGGAAGACCTCGTCTCTGTCATAGGGGACGAAAACATGATTCAGGAATTGCCGGAAGAATTCGAAAGAGTGCTGGAGGTGCAGAGAACATGGCGGAAGTGATCGATGGAATCCTCATCAATGAGGTGGAAGCAAAGAACATCATGACCAAGTCCAGCCTGCCGGTAGGCGGCTACTCGGTCAATCCCTATGTAGGCTGCACGCATGCCTGTAAGTATTGCTATGCCTCCTTTATGAAGCGCTTTACCGGACACAAGGAGGAATGGGGCACCTTTCTTGATGTGAAGCATTGGCCGGAAATCAAGAATCCGAAGAAATACGCTGGACAGCGGGTGGTTATCGGTTCTGTGACGGATGGCTACAATCCACAGGAGGAGCGATTCGGGAATACCAGGAAACTCCTGGAGCAGCTGATTGGCAGCGATGCAGATATTCTGATCTGCACAAAGTCCAATCTTGTGGTACGGGATATCGATCTGCTGAAGAGGCTTGGACGAGTGACCGTTTCATGGTCGATCAACACGCTGGATGAGAACTTCAAGAACGATATGGACTCCGCGTCGAGCATCGAGCGTCGTATCGCTGCTATGAAGCAGGTGTATGACGAAGGTATCCGTACGGTCTGCTTCGTGTCCCCGGTATTTCCCGGCATCACGGATTTTGAGATGATTTTTGAGCGAGTAAAGGATCGGTGCGATTTGTTTTGGCTCGAAAATCTCAATCTTCGGGGTGGTTTCAAAAAAGCGATCCTGGATTATATCGCCGAGAAACATCCCAATCTCGTACCGCTTTACGATGAGATCTATAACAAGCGCAACCGTAGCTATTTTGAAGCGCTTGAATTAAAAGCCGAGGAAATGGCCAAGAAGTACGATTGCCCCTTTGTGGACAACGAAATGCCTTATGGCAGAGTCCCCCAGGGGCATCCGGTGATCGTGGACTACTTCTATCACGAGGAAGTCCGAGGGTCGGATAATAGCGGAAAAAGAAATCGTTAAACGGAAACCGACGACGATTCGCTCGAGCGATTAGCGTCCACGCGTGGCTTCTGCCGATTGGCGCAACGGGCGACGGATTAAGGGATCGTTCGGGCGGATGATCCCGCTGCAGTACAGGCGGTCGCTCAATTTGGCGGCATGAGCGTTTTCGCACGGAAAACCAGTATCCCCTGTGCCGAGTTTAAACGTAGCGAATACAATGGGCACTGAGCATCAATCGAAAGTGGTCGATGGAGATGGATATGCAACTGGCAACCGAGCGGCTGATACTGCGCCCGTGGGCCGAAACGGACGCAGAGGACCTGTACAGATACGCGAAGGACGACAGGGTGGGGCCGATTGCCGGCTGGCCGCCTCACTCGAGCGTTGACGACAGCGCCGAAATCATCCGCACCGTGTTTTCCGCGCCGGAGACGTACGCCGTTTGCCTGAAGGAAGACAACAGGGCCATCGGAAGCATAGGGTTGATGATTGGCGCGCGGTCCGACAAGGAGATTCCGGACACTGAGGGAGAAATAGGCTACTGGATCGGCGTCCCGTTCTGGGGCAAGGGGCTGATACCGGAGGCGGTTCGAGAGCTCGTCCGCCATGGTTTCGAGGACTTGAAACTGGACAAAATCTGGTGCGGGTATTTCGACGGGAACGAGAAATCGAAACGCGTTCAGGAAAAATGCGGCTTTGTTTGGCACCACACCCGCAAGGACGTCTGCTGCGAGCTGATGGGCGACATCCGTACAGAACAGATCACTTGCCTGACGAGAAGTGATTGGCTGAGTCAGTCTAAAGCTTGATATGCAACATGGGTTCTGCGAGCAGCTCGCAAACCCCAGGTCGCAAGTCTTCGTCAGCGGTGAGCAAAGTGAGTGGTCTCAGGTGGCTTGCCTATGGGCTGGCGCGCAGGCTGGGGCTTCGCCATTGGAGCGATCGTTTCATGTACTTGCCTTTTCGCACAGCCCATGATTTAAAAATAATTGGTTTTCCGCAAGCAAGGCTTCCAAGTGCCAGGGACGTTTTCCCCGGCTTTTTCTTATCCAGTTGAGCGCACTTGCCGTCCAGGTCGTCAGATAACGAAGGCAAGCAGCATAGTCATTGGGATCGTTCTTAAATGACTAGTCGTTAAAGAACGTCCCCGACCACTAACTATCGCAAGTGACGAAATCGGGCAGGCGGATGCACGAGATAAAGTTGAAGTCGTCTTTCCTCGTGTAATCGATCTCGCCATCGGCGCGGTCTTGCCACCAGAAGCCCTCGAGCGGCGGCACGACGAAGTCGAAATAGCCTTCGATTTCCCGCAGGCCTTTCTTCGACATCTTTATGGTATAGGCAACGCCGTAGAGCAGCGGCAACGCGTTCTGCTACGCGCCGCCTTCGGCATTGGGATCGCCCTTGCCCCGCACGGCAACGTAGCTCATAGACGGAACGATCAGAATGCTCGGCTTGTCAGGCGGTTTGCCCGCGATGTTGTAGCGCACCGTAGACGCTGATGGAGATGGCTGCGCGCAGGCACGAGTGCGCCGCCGCACCTCATGGCCTGTTTCTCGGGTATTTGGGGCGCGCGGCGTTCAAAAATGCGGAGCGACTCCGCATGGCTCGAGACTGAGCCGAGGTGCCCTACTTCTCGCCCTCCAGCAGCCCCACGATACGGTCGATGTCGACGGCAAAGCGAGGCCTTCCCTCGCGCTCGTAGCGATCGAGGTATGCCTGGCACTCGGAGACAATGCGCTTGGTATTGCCGTCGATGATGTGCTGGAGCGTCTCGTAGTAGGCCGAGCCCTCGGTCCTGAAGCGGCGCTGCCCCTACAGGTGAGCGATACTCTACGCCTTGCGGCACCCCGTCGCCCACGGAGGTTAAACGTGCACGTAAGCCGTACTCTGAAAGCCGCGGCTTCCGGCAAGTAGTTTTTACCACGAAAACTCGCCTTAGATGCGCGTAGCTCTCGAAATAACACTCGCCGAGCCGTTACTTAACCGCCGACCTCGCTTGATGCAGAGGACATTGGGGCAACGATAATGCGGATGAGTGCCGTGGATTCAAGTGGGCCTCGTGCCGTCCTTTCTGCGTTCATGCGCCCGTCTTCATTGCCTGAACTAAATTCCCCAAATAGAGCGTTATGGAGCGCATCGCGGCGTTACATGAAGAAGCCCCAGATAGCCAATTCTACCTGGGGCTTCATTGCTATTCACTACCTTTTGTGACGTGCCGTTTTAGACCCTCGGCTACTCCCACTCGATGGCGTCGGTTCTGCCGTCCCGTCATTCCAGTTACACCCAGTTTTCGGCATCGACACGGAACGCGTGCCGCCGAATGACGCGATGTCGCGTTTCGTCGGCTTTGGGGACAAAAGTTGGGACAACCTCAAAAAACTTTTTTCAAACTCAGGGCTTTGAGTTTTTGTTTTTGTCCCAAAGTGCGCGGCGGGTCGCCTTTGGAGGCTCGATGGCGCCGAAAACGCCCGTTTTGAAACTCAACCGCCCTTTTGCCTGCAAGCCGCCAGCTGCAATCGCAAGTGAATTAACGCGGGGGCTTGCGCGCCATTTGCAAAACCCCAGGTCGCAGGTCTTCGCCATTCGTGAACAAAGTGAGTAGTCTCAGGTGGCTTGCTTATGAGTTGGCGAACGGGCCTTCAGGATTCAGGGCAAACATGCTGGTAGAATAGGATTCTCAAATCAATGACAGGAGACCGAGCATGGCCGAACCCCACGATAGGAAGCCGATCCTCACGATCGAGCAGCAGATAGAGCACCTCAAGCAGAAGGGCGTAGCCTTCGAGCTGTGTTCCGAGGAAGAGGCCGCGGACTACCTGCGCGACAAGTGCAACTTCTTCAAGCTCGCATCCTACCGCAAACTCTTCTCGAAATACGAGGGAGGCCCGCGCGACGGCCGCTACGTAGACCTCGACTTCGGCCAGCTGCGCTTGCTCGCGGCGCTCGACCAGGAGCTGCGCCACGCCCTGCTCGGCATGACGCTCGACATCGAGCATTTCCAGAAGGTGACACTGCTTCGCGAGATGGAGGACCGCGGAGAGGACGGCTACGCCATCGTGGCCGACTACATGGCATCGCTTACCGCTGCAAACAGGGAGTACCGCCTGCGCGAGCTCAAGATGAGCGGCCGCAGCCCCTACAGCTCGAGCCTCTACGCGAAGTACTCCGGCGACATGCCTGTCTGGGCCTTCCTTGAGCTCACCTCGTTCGGCACCCTCATCGACTTCGTGCGCTTCTGCGCCAGGCGATGGGGCGACAGGCGCCTCGAGGCCTCCCACTACGACCTCAAGCGCGTGAAGTCCGTCCGCAACTGCGCCGCGCACGGCTCGTGCCTGATCAACTGCTTCGCCGAGAGGGGCGCCGCCCGGGGCTCGGCGTCCAGCGGCGTCTCCCGAAGGGTCGCCGCCGTGGGAATTCCCAAGGCGACCAGGAGGAAGTGGATGGGGAACACGGCCATGCAGGAGGTCGCGACCGTGCTCGTGGCGCACTCCGGCTTGGTACCCGAGGGCTCCTCGCGCTCGCGCGCCGCATCCGAGCTCGCCGGGATGTTCGCCAGGGCCGACGGCGAAACCGAGGCGCTGCCCGACAAGGGGCCCGACGCCGCAGCTCGCTCCGCGCTCGAGTTCCTTCGCAGGTTGACAGAATCGCTCGGGTTGGTAGAATAGCCTGCAGATAGCAAAACCTTCACGGTTTTAGGGGCGGACTTGCGCAAGCGACTCTGCCCTATTTTTATATTCACTCGCTATAGGAGACGGGTGATACCTGGGTCAATGACAGAACTGAGAGGCCCGGAATAATGGAGCCAGTTAGAAACCCTCGGGTTTGCGGGGCGGGATCGTGAGAGCGGTTCTGCCCTATTTTTTTCCTCCGTCTGCCCCAAACCAAGTAGTTCGAAGATAGCCTGTAGGTGTCCTCATGGGTGCCTATTATTTTTCAGGGAATCAGACGCCCGTTCATGAACGCGGCCATCGGCCGCTTCATGAACGGGCGACCGGCTTGACTTGGATCGAACCGCCTTCATCCCCGTCTAGGCGCCGGCAATCAACACCGTAAATCCGCGCGTGCTACAATGCGGGCACCAGAGATGAAAACACAGTCCCCGTCGGGTAGTCGTGGGCGTGCGGGAGCCCGCATCAGCAACCTGCCTCCTTGGTTGTCCCTTCTCTGCATGGTCATCTACATAAAGGAGGAGCCAGCCATGCAGATCAGCGTGTCGTCCGCCCTGACCGTGTATCACGACGGCCAATTCTGAGTCGGGCTGGCGGAGCACGTCGAGGACGGAAGGTACGGCGTCGTCCGCATCGTCTTCGGTGCAGAACCGTCCAATGAGGAAATCCTGCAATTCGTTACAAGCAAATGGGCGAAGCTCTCGTTCTTCGGTGACGAGGCCACGGAAACAAGCAAGCCCGCGAAGAATCCCAAGCGACGCGCTCGCGAGGCAGCGAAAGCCCTTAAGCGGCCCGCGGTGAGCACCAAGACACAACAGGCGCTCGCGAATCAGCGGGAGACGATGAAGCGGGAATCGGCCCAAGCAAGAAGCCAGCGTCGCGCGGACGAGGCGGAGGCGCGCTTCGAGCAGCGAAAACTGAAGCGCAAGCGGAAGCATCGCGGTCATTGATCGCCATGTGCAGCAAGGCAAACCATATACAGCAGTGGAGCCAGTTCCACTTGAAGCCGACGCCGCGTAGACGCTAATGGTGACGGCTATGCACGGGCACGGGCGCGCCGCCGCACTTCACAGCTTGTTTCTCAAGTATTTGGGACGCACACACGGCGTTCAAAAATGCGGAGCGACTCTGTATGGCTCGAGACTGAGCCGAGGTGCCCTACTTCTCGCCCTCCAGCAGCACCACGATGCGGTCGATGTCGACGGCAAAGCGAGGCCTTCCCTCGTGCTCGTAGCGGTCGAGGTATGCCTGGCACTCTGAGACAATGCGCTTGGTGCTGCCGTCGATGATGCGTTGGAGCGTCTCGTAGTAGGCCGAGCCCTCGGTCCTGAAGCGGCGCTGGTAGGCCTGGTTATGGGGAACATCTTGATGTAGTGGATGCCGTGGCGGCAGTTGGGGCGCGTCGTGGGGCGGGGTGGCAACGCAAAGTACTGGTCTTTGGGCACGTTAGGGGCGATGTTGGAACGCAGCGGCACGGCGAAGTCCCTGCGCTTCCCGCGGAAACGCAGCCTCACCACTACGATGCAGGGACGATTGTGCTTAAGCATGAGCTCGCGGTCGCCCTCGGCGTGGTCGAAGAAGTCCTGGGGATGGATACAATCTTCATCGGTTACGCCCCCTTCATACGAAGCGGGGCCCGCATCGCTGCGGGCCCCTACAGGTGGGCGATATTCTACGCCTTGCGGCACCCCGTCGCCCACGGAGATTAAACGTACACGTAAGCCGTACTCTGAAAGCCGCGGCTTCCGGCAAGTAGTTTATACCACGAGAGGTCGCTTTCAATGCGCATAGCTCGCAAAATAGCACTCGCTGGGTCGTCACCCCTGGCAGCAACCTTCCAATCTTCATTGAAGTCAGCAGGTCAATTCATATAGTCATGGGGGTTTATCCTAAAGGGAATCAAATTAATACCCCCATAACTAAGGAATTTTCTATTCCCACTCAATGACTAGGGCCCTGGTGTAATTGGCTGGATCACCGTTCCGGGAACCGGTATCGACCTACCTGTCCGCCGAGCTCTTTCTTCAGCTCCAGCCTAGTATCTGATTCGCGCCGTTATAAGCGAAAACCGAAGAGATGCGTCTTAGCCAAGAAAAGAAGGTTAGCCTCATCTTACTGCATGATTCGTGTGTTATAGTTAGATGACTCTAACTGTTTGGGGGCGACAGCCATGCACGAACGCGAGGGTTTCTGGGACAAGAGCGCCGGTCGGTATGACCGTTTCATGCGAAACGACCGGGCGGCGTATGAGAAGATGTATGGGCTGATCCGGCCGGTAGTGAAAGCAAAAACCGTACTGGAGGTCGCCACCGGCACGGGGCTTATCGCAAAGAGCATCGTGAATGCGGCGGCGCACATCGAGGCTACGGACGCCTCTGCAAAGATGATCCTTGAAGCGAAGCGGGACAATCAATCCGCAAAGCTGCACTTTTCCGTACAAGATATGTTCCGCCTGCCCTATGCACAGAAGTCCTTCGAAGTGGTGATCGTGTCCAACGCACTTCACATAGTGCCGCATCCGGAAAAGGCCCTGCACGAAATCAGGCGGGTGCTGAAGGACGACGGCGTGCTCATCGCGCCAACCTTCACCCACGCGGGGAACTCGGTTTCCGGCAAGGCAAAAGCCTTTTTCATGAGTATGGCGGGATTCCCCCTCCACAGCAGATGGACAAGCGAGGAATACCTGCGTTTCCTGCGTCAAAACGGCTGGGCGGTGCGGAAAAGCGCGGTGCTGAAGGCCTCGTTCCCGTTGACCTATGCGGAATGCACGAAATCGGAGGGGCCAGATGTCGTTCTTTGAAAACACCCGCAAGCCCGTGGGCCTCGGCGGAAAACTAATGGTTGCCATGATGAACCTGGGCCACAGCCCTGTGGCGCGGTGGGGACTTCAGTTTCTACGACTCACGCCAAACGCAAAGGTGCTGGATTGCGGCTGCGGCGGCGGGGCAAACATAAAACGGCTGCTGAAAAAATGCCCGTATGGCGTCGTCAAGGGCATCGACTATTCGCCCGTCAGCGTGGAGAAGGCTAGAAAGCTCAACCGAACTGCAATTCAGGAGGGGCGTTGCGCCGTCTTGCAAGGCAGTGTGGCGGATATGGCGTTTGAGGATAGCTACTTCGATGCCGCCACGGCCTTTGAAACCGTCTATTTTTGGCCTGATTTGCCCCGATGCTTCCGCGAGGTCTGGCGGACGCTGAAGCCAGGCGGGACAATTCTTATCTGCAACGAGAGCAATGGCGATACGGACAAGGACGAGAGGTGGACGCAGATCATCGGCGGCATGACCATCTACAAGGACATTGAATTAAAGGCATGTCTGGAGCGGGCGGGTTTTCACGAGGTGCAGATACACAAAAAGAAAAAGTGGCTCTGCGTCACGGCGCGGAAGTAGGGGCATCAAGCACGGGTATTTTTGCATCCATCCTGCACATGGCGATAGGCATGACGGTCATAGCGGCTATGCTGGCGGCAATTATGACAGTTTTTATTCACTGAGGAAGAAACCTATGAAATGTAAAATTGAGAAAAACACCGTGCAGGAGACGCTGATCCTCCCGCTGTATTCCCGGAAGCTGTGTACGGAGTTGTACCCGAACCTTTACAGGGATGAAACAGCGGTTCGTCTGCTCGACCAGATCGACTACGACTTTTCAGAGGCAGAGAAAAACTCCCGCAGCCTGATGCAGCGCTTTGGTGCGCTGGAGGTGGCCACACGGCAGAGTGATCTTGCTTTCGAGGTGCGGGATTACCTGAAAGACCACCCCAATGCGGCGGTGGTCAATCTGGGCTGCGGGCTGGACAACACCGGCAGAACCTGCGACAACGGTAGATGCAAGATCTACAATCTGGACTTCCCGGATGTGATTGCCTTGCGGCAGCAGCTGCTGCCCGCCGGGGATCGAGAACAAAATATCCCCTGCGACCTGAAAGACACCGCATGGTTTAGCAAAATCGATGCCTCCCGCGGGGCGGTGTTCTTTGCCTCCGGGGTGTTCTATTACTTTCTGACCCAGCAGGTCCGGGAACTGGTGCGGGGGATGGCGGACGCTTTCCCCGGCAGTGTGCTGGTCTTTGATGCTGCCAATCGGACGGCGGTAAAGATGATCGCAAAAACATGGCTTAAGACTGCAAAAATCAAGGATGTGGGGGCATATTTTGCGGTTTCGGATGCCGCCAAGGAAATCGGCACGTGGGACAGCCGTCTGCAGGTCACAAGTCGCGGCTATATGCTGGGCTACAACGATTTGAGAGACTCTTCTGTCAGCTGCTTTTTCCGGTTTCTCGCAAGGGTCGGTGACAACGGGATGAAAATGCAAATCGTGAAAATAAGATTTTGAGAGGCGAAAACGAAGCGCATTCACTTTGACGTCGAAGAAGACGGCTTTTACGGCGCATATTGGGCGTGCAAGGACACGCATACAGCAGCGGGCACGGATTCAATTGAAACCGTGCCCGCTATCTGATACTATATTATTTTATCGAACGTATGTTCTATTCCCACTCAATCGTCGCGGGCGGCTTGGACGTGATGTCGTAGCACACGCGGTTGGCGCCGGGAACCTCGGCCACGATGCGGCCGGAGATGCGGGCCAGGACGTCGTAGGGCAGCTTGGCCCAGTCGGCGGTCATGGCATCGCTGGACTCGACGGCACGCAGGATAATTGGGCGCTGGTAGGTGCGCTCGTCGCCCATAACGCCGACGGACTTAATGTCGGGCAGGACGGCGAAATACTGCCAGCAGCTATGCTCGGAGTTGCGCTCGCCGGTCTGCTCAAACAGACGCTGGTTATAGGCGTCGAGCTCCTCGCGCACGATGGCGTCGGCATTCTTGAGGATCTCGAGCTTCTCCTTGTCGACCGCACCGATGATGCGGATGGCCAGACCCGGGCCCGGGAAAGGCTGGCGGAACACGATATGACCCGGCAGACCGAGCGCCAGACCAAGCGCGCGGACCTCGTCCTTAAAGAAGTGGTCGAGCGGCTCAATAAGGTCGAAGTGCACGCCCTCGGGGAACGGGATCAGATTGTGATGGCTCTTGATGGTAGCCGTCTTGCCGCCCGTCTTGCGAGCGCCGGACTCAATGATGTCGGGGTAGATGGTGCCCTGAGCCAAGTACTTGACCGGCTTGCCATCGGTCTCGAGCTGCTGCGCCACGGCGAAGAACTCTTTCCAGAACTGCGTACCGATGATGCGGCGCTTCTCCTCGGGCTCGGTCACGCCGGCCAGAAGCTCGGCATAACGGTCCTCGGCGTGGACGTGGATAAAGTCGACGTCAAACTGCTTGGTGAAGACCTCCTCCACCTGCTCGGGCTCGCCCTTGCGCAGCAGGCCGTGGTTGATGAACACGCAGGTCATCTGCTTGCCCACGGCGCGAGCGCCCAGCGCAGCCACGACGGAGGAGTCGACGCCGCCGGACAGGGCCAGAATCACGCGGTCGTCGCCGACCTTCTCGCGGAACTCGGCTGTCATGGTCTCGACCAGGTTATCCATGCTCCAGTTGGGCTCCAGGCCGCAGATCTCAAACAGAAAGTTGCTCAGCAGCTGCTGACCGTACTCGGAGTGCTTGACCTCGGGGTGGAACTGCGTGGTGAAGATCTTGCGCTCGACGCACTCCATGGCGGCAACCGGGCACACGTCGGTGCTGGCGGTAACGGTAAAGCCCTCGGGCACCTCGGACACGGCGTCGCGGTGGCTCATCCACACGGTCTGCTCCATAGGCGTGGAGTTAAAGAGCTTGGCGCCGGCCGTACGCGTGATGGTGGCGCGGCCGTATTCGCCCACCTCGGAGTGACCGACCTTGCCGCCGAGCGTCACGGCCGTGATCTGATGGCCGTAGCAAAAGCCCAGAACGGGAAGGCCCAGGTCAAAGATGGCGGGATCGATGGACGGAGCGTCCTCGGCATACACAGAAGCCGGGCCGCCAGAGAGGATGAGCGCAGAGGCGTTCATTTCGCGAATCTCATCGGCCGAGATGTCGCAGGGAACGATCTCGGAATACACGTTGAGGTCGCGGACGCGACGGGCAATGAGCTGACCGTACTGCGCACCAAAGTCGAGTACGAGGACCTTTGCGGAAGCCTTTTGATCCATGGTTTCCCCCTCTTGTTGGCGGGGAGCCTGTGCCCACCCGCGCGAATAAACGAAAACAGCTTACATAGTGTACACGTTATATGGGGTTTCTCGTCCCTCGCAGCCATCAGCGCACGGCAAACGCACGACCGGGGCCTATTTGACGGCAATTGAAGTGTTACCAAACGTTACAGATGATGTAATACGTTTGAACATTGGACGCCCTGTGCCACAATACTGCCGAACGACTCCGCCTCTGCGGCGGCAAATACGATAGGAATACCAGCATGAAGCGCATCCTTCTCATCGCCACGGGCGGCACCATCGCATCGACCGAGGACGGCAACGGCCTCTCCCCCGCCCTGACCGGTGAGGAGCTCGCCCAGAGCGTCCCCGAGATCTCGGGCCTCTGCGAGCTCGACGTCGTGCAGCCCATGAACATCGACAGCACCAATATGCGTCCGAGCGACTGGATGCGTATCCGCGACGTCATCGTCGAGGGTTATGCCGACCACGACGGCTTCGTGATTCTGCACGGCACCGACACCATGAGCTACACCGCGGCGGCGCTTTCCTATCTGATTCAGGACAGCCCCAAGCCCATCGTACTCACCGGCTCGCAAAAGCCCATGGGCAATCCCTTTACCGACGCCAAGCTCAACCTGTACCAGAGCCTGCTCTATGCGCTCGACGAGCATTCGCACGACGTCTCGATTGTCTTTGGCGGCGTAGCCATTGCCGGCACGCGCGCCCGCAAGCAGCGCACCATGAGCTTTAACGCGTTCATTAGCGTCAACTATCCGCCCATTGCCTATATCCGCAACGACCGCATCGTTCGCAACGGACTCCACGGCACTCACCAGGACGAGAACCCGGTTCGCTTCTACGACAGCATCGACCCGCGCGTATTTGTCCTTAAGCTGACACCCGGCGTGAACCCGGGTATCCTGGACGCTCTTGCCGATAGCTACGACGCTGTGATTCTGGAGACCTTTGGCATTGGCGGTATCCCCGAGTTTGGTGAGTCGGGCGAGTCGTTCCAAGAGGCAATTTTCCGCTGGGTCGATTCGGGTCGCACTGTCGTTATGACCACGCAGGTCCCCGAAGAGGGCCTTGACCTGGGTGTTTATGAGGTCGGCCGTGCCTACGCCGATCATCCGGGCATTTTGCGCGGCGACGACATGACCACCGAGACGCTCGTGGCCAAAACCATGTGGGCACTCGGCCAGTCACGTGATGCGGCCGAGATTCAGCGCCTGTTCTACAGCCAAGTCAACCACGACCGCATCCCGATGGCGTAATTCAGTTGTCGACGGGTATCCCCTATTCGATCCCCTCGAGAAGCTCTGACACCGTCATGCCGAGTGCGGGCGCGATCTTAAATAGAACCTTGAGCGTGAAATTTGCCGTCCCATCTTCGATTCGGTCGAGGTAGGGTCGGCTGATTCCTGTCGCCACACAAAAATCAACCTTGGAGATACCAAGGTCCCTGCGTGTCTCTTCGACCCGCCTGCCAAGAATCTGTTTCGCACGTTCGTCCATGCAGCCGAGTTTGAAATGGAGCTGAACAAAAACGTAAACTATAGTTTACGTTTTGCCGAATACACAGGAGTTTTCTATGTCGGGTTCTTCGGTCCGCATGTACCGAGCCACGCTTCGCACAAACAGCGCACCGCCCAAGCTCGTCGTCGTTGAAGCCGAATGCCTTTCGCCCGATGAGCGCACAGCATTTGCATTACTATCAAGTCGCGTCGCCGCCGTTCTGGTCCCTTGCCCGGCGCAAGGCGAACTTGCCATCCAATGCCAAGCGCACAGCTGCTCGCTCAATCAGGCTGCCGTAATCGCAACCAGCCAACGCGGCCTGCCGCTCCTTTTAGAAGCCGGTATCGCACTCGCCCTCCGCGGCTCCGGATACGAAAACGAGGCCGCCGCCGATATGGTCTTTAAACCACGATCGAGCGGCGGCCTCGCAGCAGCCATTGAATATGCGTGCAGGCTCGTTGCCTAAAAGGACAGGCTAGAAACCAAAGCCAAAGCCTGTTCCGGTAATAGCCGAGTACATAAAGTAGACGTTGATTACGTTGAGGAACACACCCGTGATGCAGCCGTTTCGCAGGTAGCGCTCGCACACGATGCGCGCCATGGCGGCGGAGTCATCATTGTTTTTAGCCTGACGTCCTGCCGTAAAGTACGTCGCCACGCTCAGCAGCAGGTTGAGCACCGGCAGTGCCAGCAGCTCGTAGCTCTTGCCCCAGCGCGTCACCTCACCGGCCGCGTTAAACTTCGTTGCCACCTCGGGACCAATGTTGGGGATAACACACGCTGCAACCACCAGCGGAATCACCGCAAGTACGAGCAACGCAATACCCATGTAGCCAGCTTTTTTGCCATATTTAAACATATGCGTCGTCCTTACACGTTAAAGCGGAAGTGCACGACGTCGCCATCGGCCATGACATACTCTTTGCCCTCGATACGCAGCTTGCCGGCGGCCTTGGCGCCCTGCTCGCCACCGAGCTCGATGTAATCGTCGTAGCCAATGACCTCGGCCTTAATAAAGCCGCGCTCAAAGTCGGTGTGGATGACGCCGGCGGCCTGCGGAGCGGTTGCGCCCTGACGAACCGTCCAGGCCTTGACCTCCATCTCACCAGCCGTAAAGAACGACTGCAGGCCAAGCAGCTTGTAGGCGGCCTGCGCGAGCACGTCCAGGCCGGGCTGCTCCAGGCCCAGGCTCTCCAGGTAGTCGGCAGCGTCCTCGGGATCGAGCTCGGAAAGCTCGGCCTCAATCTTGGCGCAGATCGGCAGCGGCTTGACGCCATCGATGGGCGCCAGGTCCTCGTTGAGCATATCCTCGTCCACGTTGGCCACATACAGGATGGGCTTCATGGTGAGCAGGAACAGGCCCTTGGCGGCGGCGCGCTCCTCGTCAGTCATCTCCATGGATGCGGCGCGCTTGCCCTCGTTGAGCCAGGCAAGCAGACGCTTGGCGACCTCAAACTTGGGCATGAGCTCCTTGTCGCGCTTGGCCTCCTTCTCGAGCTTGGGCAGCTGCTTCTCGAGCGTGCCCATGTCGGCCAGGATGAGCTCGGTCATGATGGTGTCGGCATCGCCGGCGGGATCGACGAACTCGCCGGTGCGGCCCACCTCACGCATGACGTTGGGGTCCTTAAAGTAGCGCACGACCTCGCAGATGGCGTCGGTCTCGCGGATGTTTGCCAAGAACTGGTTGCCCAGACCCTCGCCCTCGTTAGCGCCCTTCACCAGACCTGCGATGTCGACGAACTCGACCGTAGCCGGCACAATGCGACCCGGGTTGACGATGTCGGCGAGCTTTTGCAGGCGGCTATCGGGCACATCGACGATACCCACGTTGGGGTCGATCGTGGCGAACGGGTAGTTGGCGGCAAGGCCGGTCTTTTTGGTAAGCGCGGTGAACAGCGTCGACTTGCCCACGTTGGGCAGGCCCACGATACCGATGGAAAGGGACACGACAGCTCCTTTTGATACAGGTACTTCAAACTGCATAAGTATAGCGCCGCCGCAGCATCCAGGCGAACCCGGACGCCACGGCGGCGCAAATGAAGCAGAGATAGGGGTCGCTGACTAGTCTGCGAGCTTTTCCACCTGATCGAGCATCTTATCGAGCTTGGCCTTTGCCTCGGCCTTGACCTTCTCGGCCTCCTCGTGAGCCTTCGCCTTCTGGGCGGCCTTTTCCTCGGCCTCGGGATCGGCGACGACCAGATTGGACGCATCGTGTTCGACCAGCTTGAGCGCATGTTCGGGACAAACCTTGACACAGGCTCCGCAACCCAAACAATACGTGGACTCCAGTGCAAAGCGACCGCTTCCCACCAAATCGCAGGCGGACGTGGGACACGCGTTAACGCACTCGCCGCACGACGTGCACTTGTCAAAATCGCACTCCGGCGTGCTCACCTGCATGTTCTGGGCAAGCTCGGGGTGGTTTTGCAGCGTCGAGAGCACCAGCTGGCGCCCATGGGTGAGCGAACGGCGACGCTTGGTCGTCGTGGTGCCGCACATGGTGTTGAGCGTGCGCTCCAGCTGGGTGATCTGATGGCGATGGGCTTTGAGCTTCTGCGTCACCGAAGCCAGTGCCGCCGTCGCCGGATTGAGTTTGGTCACGGTCAGGCCCGTGGTACGGGCGATCTTTTCCATGTATTCCTTGCGCTCGTACTCGCGGCGCTTATGGCATTTGAGGCTCTTGGGGTCGACCTCCAGGCCCATACCCGTACCAGCCCATTCCTCGGCCTTCGCAATCGCCTCGCCCAGCATGTCCTCGCCACCGGTGTTGCGGCATTTATCGCACACGCCCAGCGGCAGATACACACTCACGTTGGGATAGTCGGCCAGCACCGAGAACCAGGTCTCGGCTGTAATATCGCCCACGCAGGCAACGACGACCTCGTTCTCGCGCGGCATGCGCTTAAGGGCGCGCGTGCAGGTAACGTAGGCGGTCTCGTGACTTGTAGCCGCCGAGACAATGTCGTCATACAGGTTTTTGGGCGCCAGGCGCGGCGAGATGATCGCCTCAGTCGGACAGGCAGCGGCGCACAGGCCACACTTGCGACAGGAATCGAGGATCTCGATGGCATCTTCCTCGACCTCGATGGCGTTGACCGGGCACACGTCCATGCACGCGGTGCAGCCACTCTTTTCGTTTTTGCAGGTCAAGCACGGAATGGTGTTGCCGCGCGGACGCTCCTTGTAGTCAGCAGGATTCCACTGCGGCGCCGACGGATCGAGTGCATCGGTCACGCCGCCAAGCGGGTTTTTAAGAAAGTCGAAACCCTTGCTGATCTCGATAATGTCATCAAACAGATCGTGTTCCTGCGCCATGCGCGGCCCCTCCCTGAGCAGTGCAAACAAGCAAGAAATAATGATACGCCATCGGCCCGTGCCTCGAGCAAATTACACGCGGAGCACCTTTGCGGCAAATAGCCCATGGCCTATCGCCGCCTCGATTGCACAAGGTCAATCAAGCACCAAACTATGCCTCGCACATGAGCTGCACGAGCTTTTGTTTGGTCACCTTGGCCTGCTCGTTGGCCATATTACGCTCGTTTCTAAAGACCGCATTTGCAACACCCTGCAGATCGGCATCGGAAATCTCGCCAAGGCCCAGCTCCTCGAGCGTCGTCGGCAGACCAACGCGCTGGCAAAACTCGAGCACCTGATCAAGCTCGGGCGCACGTTCCAGGCGCAGCCGCACCACCAGGCCAAACGCTACGGCCTCGCCGTGCATGGCCTTGCACTCGGGCAGAATCGTCAACCCGTTAGCGATAGCATGGGCGAGCGCTAGGCCGCCACTCTCAAAGCCGACACCCGAGAGCAAAATATTGCACTCGATCAGGCGCTCAACCGCTGGCGATGTACGGCCCTTTTTTAGATCGCGCTTGGCAGCGACGCCGCATTCCATAAGCGTGTCGTAGCAGGCACGTGCCGCGACCAGTGCCAAGTGCCCCGGCGCGCCACCGTGCTCGTTCGCACCTCTCGCCGCGGCGCACGAACGCGCCTCGAAGTACGTTGCCAGCGCATCGCCCATACCAGCGACCGTCATACGCAGTGGGGCCGCCGCGACCACGTTGGTATCGACCACGACCAGGTCCGGATTCTTCTCGAGCATCAGATAGCGATCGAACGACCCATCCTCGTGATACAGCACCGAAATCGCGCTGCACGGACCGTCCATCGAAGCCGCCGTGGGGCATACACACAACGGCAGCTCAGCATAAAACGCAACGGCCTTAGCGATATCGAGCATCTTGCCACCACCGATACCGACTACCATGTCGCAATACTCGGCCCGCGCTTCCTTGGCCATTTCGACAACGGCATCTTCCGTACACGGACCGTTGTAAATTTTAAAGAACGGCTCGCTTAGTTCTTCATCCAGAAATCCATCGACGATCTGCCTGCACAGCCGATCCTCGGTGCCCTGGTCAAACAAGACATAGGCAGCGCAGCCCAACCATGACAAATACCTGCCCTGACGCGAAAGTTCGCCCGGCCCCTGAACATACCGGCCGGGACCGCCATAAACCATAGGAAGCGCCATACGAGAATCCGCCCTTCATCAAACAACGATTGGTGCAAAGTAACCTGACCCCTTTGCACCATAGCAAAAGGGGCAAAGCCATCTGTTGGCTTTGCCCCTTCCTTAGCTTGATTTACTCATCCATGAGATAGTAGTGGCCCAGCGCGTCGGCACCCAGGATGGCGTTTGCGACCATCTCGGGCGTCACCTCAAACGGCATGTTGCACATGGTGTCCTCGGGCGCGCAAGCGGCCTCGGCAACGACCATGGCCTGCTCGCGCGTAACCTCGGCAACGCCAAGCTCCTTCATCGTGACCGGCAGGCCCAGCTCAATGCAGAAGCCCAGGACTTCCTCGAGTTTCTCAGTCGGAGCATCCTCGAGTACCAGCTGGACGATGGTGCCAAAGGCGACCTTCTCGCCGTGATACATGCCGTGGCACTCGGGCAGCATCGTCAGGCCATTGTGGATGGCATGAGCAGCAGCAAGGCCCGAGCTCTCAAAGCCAATGCCCGAAAGCAGCGTATTGGCCTCGATGATATGCTCGACTGCAGGCGTGAGCGCACCCTTCTCCAGCGCGACCTTGGCCTTGACGCCATCGGCCATAAGCGTCTCGTAGCAAAGCTTGGCGAGCGCCAGACCGGCCATGCCGCCCTTGCCGCCAGCGCAGGTGCCACCGTCGGCATCATGCGTCGCCTGGGCCTCAAAGTAGGTTGCGAGCGCATCGCCCATACCGGAAACCGTCAGGCGCACCGGGCTCGCCGCGATAACCGTCGTATCCATCAGGACAATGTTGGGGTTTGCCTTAAGGAAGAGATATTTATCGAACTGGCCATCGTCGGTGTAGAGCACCGAAAGCGCCGAACACGGGGCATCGGTCGAAGCAATGGTGGGGCAAATGATAACCGGGGACTCCAGGTAATAGGCGACGGCCTTCGCGGTGTCGAGGATCTTGCCGCCACCGACGCCGACGATGATGTCGCAACCGTTGTCGCGAGCGAGCGCGACCAGGCGATCGACCTCACCCTTGGAGCACTCGCCGTTAAAGTCCTCAAACAGCAGCTCGGCCTTAGCCTCGGCAAAACCGCCCTCGATCTTGGCACCGACGCGCTTCTTGCCCGAAGGCGTCACGATGACGAGGGCCTTAGCGCCGAGCGGCTCGACATAGGAGCCGAGCTTGGCGAGCTCGTCCGGACCCTGGATGTACTTGCTGGGGCTATTGAAAATTGCAGCCATAACTATCCCATTCTCTAAAAGAAAAAAGAAAGGGGCTCCGTACGGATACGTGCGGAGCCCCTCGTTACGATAACAAGAGTCGATTAGAAATCGATGTCGGTGTCGTAGTAGCAGGCCTTGAGGATCTTCTCGAAGTCGGCAGCCTTGGTCTCACGCGGGTTCTCGGGCGTGCAGGCGTCGGTCTCGGCGTTCGCAGCGATCTCGGGCAGCTTGGCGAGGAACTCCTCCTCGGAAACCATCTGCGGGTTCTCGGCGTCGACCTTCACGCCACCATTCGCGTAATCCTTGATGGACTGCGGAATGTTGAGCTGGTCATTGAGGTCGCGAATCTTCTGGACGAGCGCAGCGATGAGCTCCTCGTTGGTCTCGCCGGGAAGGTGCAGGATCTCCTTGGCCACGTAAGCGTAACGCTCAGCAGCACGCGGGTCCTTGGAGTTCCACTGGATAACCTTGCCCAGGTACATGGCGTTAGCGGCACCGTGGATGATGTGGCCGTTCTCGAAGGCAGCACCGGTCTTGTGAGCCATGGAGTGAACGATGCCGAGCAGGCCCGAGGAGAAGGCGATACCGGCGATGCACTGAGCCTCGTGCATGTGCTGACGGGCCTCATGGTCGCCAGCATAGGACTTGGGCAGCCACTCGACGATCTCGCGGATGCCGTGCAGGGCGTTGGCGTCGGTGAACATAGAGGCGCAGGTGGAAACGTAGGCCTCCATGCAGTGGGTCAGAGCATCCATGCCGGTGTGAGCGCACAGCTTGGCGGGCATGGTGTAGGTGAGCTCGGGGTCGACGATGGCGACATCAGGGGTGATGTTGAAGTCGGCCAGCGGGTACTTGATGCCCTTGGCGTAGTCGGTAATGACGGAGAACGCGGTGACCTCGGTAGCGGTGCCGGAGGTAGAGGAGATGGCGCAGAAATGAGCCTTCTGACGCAGCTCCGGGAAGCTGAACGGCTGGATGATGTTATCGAAGGACTCCTCGGGATACTCGTAGAAGACCCACATGGCCTTAGCGGCATCGATGGGCGAGCCGCCACCGATGGCGATAATCCAGTCGGGCTCGAACTCGCGCATGGCCTCGGCGCCCTTCATGACCGTCTCGATGGACGGGTCGGACTCGACGCCCTCGAACAGCTTGACCTCGAAACCGCCTTCCTTAAGGTCGTTCTCGACGTCCTGCAGGAACCCGCCGCGGCGCATAGAGCTGCCGCCAGAAACGATGATGGCCTTCTTGCCCTTGAGGTTCTTCACCTCGTGGCGAGCGCCCTCACCAAAGTACAGATCGCGAGGATTGGTAAAACGTCCCATACTGTGCCTCCTAAACAAGCCCCTCTTAGACTTGCGTATATAACGGAGCACCCAATTGGCTCCGTTAGGACCGGTTTGCGCGTTGCCGGCGATGACAATGCGCGATGTCTAAACGTCTCAACGCTCAGACAAACACTATTTTACCGTTCTGGTTGGTCAGTTATTCACCTAAAGCCGCCAATGATGAAACGTTTTTTCTATCCCTGAAGACCCTTGTGCGGCATTCATACTCCCAAGCTGGGCAAACGTTTTATCAAGGTTGACTACATATCCTGGGCAGGACTGTGCCCCTCCAAAATATGCACCGTTCGCCGCCAAAAATCGACCGTTTGCGGCACCGTGATACCACTCGGTCGTCCAAGGTGCCGACATTTGTGCGACATCCGTCTTCGTGGTGCAAAGGTGCAAGTCCAAGTGCGACACCCCCGGTGTGCCACATGCGGGTAAACTAGAACCTTATATAGAGACATTTGAACCCTAACCGCAGCAAAGGAGGCCCCATGGCATTCGATCCCATTCAAGAGGATTGCCATCGCCTCGTTCTTGAGGCCTTGCGCCGCGACAATATCCCGCTCACCGATGGCACCGCCGTAGAGCGTCTGATGGAACAATTCACCCGCAACCCCGCGCCGCTCATCGTGCATGATCGCGACCGCGCCGGACATCTGATTGCCAAGGTGGTCGAGGCTGTCGACTACCGCATTCCCTTTATCCCCGACGATGCCCAAGCCGAGCAGGAAGAGGCCGCTGCCGAGAACATGCTTCGCGAGGCCGCCGCGCTCGATCCGACCAACTGGGATGCCCAGCGCATGCTGACGGCCCTCACCGCCGACTCCAACGAGGAATACGTACAGTACCTGGTATCCAAGCGCGATGAAGTCGAGCATGACCTGGCGTTCAAGATCGCCTCGGCGCAGGACCCCTATGAGCGCGAGGCCGCGGGCGACCTTATGCGCCGCCCCTACCTGCGCTGGCTTGCCGCCCTTGCATCGCGCGCCCTCATTAGCGGACGCTATCGCATGTCGCTCGAAGCTGCAAACCGCAGCCTCGACTTTGCCCCCAACGATCCGGCCGGCGTCCGCCACACCGCGATGCTCGCCATGGCGAAGCTCGAATACCCTGCCGAGGAGCTCAAGCGCTTTCGCTCTGCCCACTCCGTCCCCTATCTCGCCAACACGCCGCTGCGTCGTCGTCCCAAGGACGCGGAGCGCGACTTGGACCCGTGGACGCTCATCGCACTGATGAGCGCAGCCTGGCGCGAGCTGGACTACGAGGGTGCCGAGCACTACTTGCGCATCCTTGCACGCTCGTGCCCGCACGCGGCCGAGGCACTCTACTTCCAAACCGAGTTTCCCGATGGCGTCTATGCCCGCGTCAACGTGGGTGTGGGCTCTACCGACGAGCTTGTCCTTGCGCTGTCCGAGGCGACGCCGGTACTGCAGGAGGGCTTGGGCGCCCCCGACAACGCCAGCTTCGCCGCCTGGGTCGCCACCAACGATATCGTGCGTTCCCAGATCGACGAGCGCATCCTGCGGGCGGCCGAGCAGGGCCTGCCGTTTAAGGGAGGAGACCTCTAATGGATCCGAGCGTCTACATCCCCGCCTACCTGGAGCGCGCCTACGTTGCGTCGCACCCCGAACTCACCGATGCAGCACGCGAACTTGTCCATAACGACGTGAGCGTTAACCCTCAAAAGTACGCGCAGACCGAGCATGCGCAGGCGCTGCTTTCCTATGCCGGCGTGCATCGTCATTTGCTCGACGAGCTCCATCGCATCGAGGACATGGGCAGCGACGAGGAGTTTGAGCAGACGCGCAACCGCCTGTTCGACGATATGCGCGATGAGCTGCTCAAGATCGTTCGCGTCGATGCGCTGGCGGTCGATGCCCAGCTGCTCGCCATCATTTTGGCGGACACACCCGTCGACGCCTGCCTGGGCGACCTGATGAAGCTCGAAGCGACCACGACCGATTACCTGCGGCAAAGCGTGCCCGGGTTCGACATGGAGGCCCCACACTACTGGGCCAATAATGTTTTGGCCGACGGTGTCACCGCAGCGGACCTTACCGTGAGCGAGCCGGCCCTTATCGGGTGGCTCCACACACTCGAGGCCATCTCGCAGCTGTGCATGGCAAGCGCCCGCTACCGCGCTGCTGCCAACTACGCCCGCCGCGTCCTTAAGGCAGAAGGCTATCCCACCCGAGCTGCCGGCACCGTGTTGCTCGCTCTCGCTCGCCTGGAAGACCAGGACGGCTTTTTTGCCCTAGCCCACCAGCTCGAGGAACAGATGGGGGCAGACGCACTCGAAAACTCTCCTTGGTACCTGCTCGCCCGCACGATTCTGCTGTTCAAAACAAACAAGATGCGCCCGGCGACGCGCGCGCTGCGTGAGTTCGCTAACCGTTGCGAGGGCGGCGCGTTCTTTTTGCTGAACCCCATGTATCAGACACCGTACCTTCCCTGCCGGCCCGAACCGCACGACCCCTGGGACCTTTCGCATCAGGCAGTTTGGGAAGCCGACGGCATCATCTCGGACACCCCCGACTTTGCCCCCTGGGCCAACGCCTGCGAAGATGTATCGCAGCTTGCCCAGGAATTTGCGCGCCGTTACGGCTTTTAACGGCGCAAACGCCACGACCATGTCATTCACGTTAGGAACGGCTTCATGAACTTCCGCTCATCTCTCGCCTGTGCCTCGAGCGATATCGCCCGCTGGGGGCTGCGCTCCATCCTTAAGCGCCAGGGCGGCGTACTCCCCGGCCGCATCGCCATGAAGATCGACCCCGAGCTGCTAAGCGACCTCGCGAGCCTGGTCGACCGCAGCGTGGTGATCACCGGCACCAACGGCAAGACCACCACCTCCAACCTCATCGCCGACGCCGTTGCTGCCAGCGGTGCTACCGTGGTGTGCAACCGTGCCGGCAACAATATGGAGCCTGGTGTGGTGGGTGCTCTGCTCGAGGCCCGCGGCGGCCTTAAGCACACCAGCAGTGGCAAGCGCGTAGGCGTTTTTGAATGCGATGAGCTCTACACTGTGCGCGTCCTGCCCAAGCTCAAGCCGACGTACTTCGTGCTGCTCAACCTGTTCCGTGACCAGCTAGATCGCTATGGCGAGATCGATCACACCCAGGAGGTCATCGCCCACGCGTTGGAGCTTTCGCCGGCAACGACGCTCATCTACAACGCCGACGACCCGCTGTGCGCCTCGATTGCCGCGCGCGTTCCCAACGCGAGTATTGCCTTTGGCATCGACGGCGCCACGGGCACCGAGTCCGACCGCATTAGCGACTCGCGCTTTTGCTCGCAGTGCAACGCCCCGTTGGAGTACGACTACGTACAGTATGGTCAACTCGGCGCCTACCATTGCCCCTCGTGCGGCTGGGCCCGCCCTGCGCTTGTCCGTCGCGTGACGGGCGTGGAACTCGGCTGCGACGGCTACGGCTTTGACCTTGTCTTTGGACCCGATACCGACGCACCCGCAACGCACATCGCCACGCGCTACAACGGTCTGTACATGGTCTATAACGTTGCCGCCGCCTTCTTTGCCACACACGAGTTGGGCGTGAACACGGCGCTTCTACAGCCTACGCTCGATGCCTATGTGCCTGCCGGCGGTCGTATGGGGCGCTGGGATATCGCCGGCCGCACCGTCGAGGCCAACCTGGCCAAGAATCCCGTAGGCTTCGATCGACAAATCCAGTCCATCAAGACGGCAGACGGCAGACTCTGCGCTTTCTTCCTCAATGACAACGACGCCGACGGCCACGATGTCTCGTGGATCTACGACGTCGACTTCGAGCGCATCGCCGATACCTCGGGGCTTGTCGCCTTTGCCGGCGGCACGCGTGCACACGATATGCAGGTGCGCCTCAAGTACGCCGGCATCGACGCCGCCATTATCTCGGACGTCGCGCAGGCAATTGGCGCCATGGCAGACGAGGCCGCCGATGACACCTTCTACGCCGTCGCCAACTACACGGCCTTCCCGCCGCTGGTCAAAGAACTCGACGGGCTCAAAGGCACCGATGCAAGTTCGGTCGCCTCCCACGCCGTAACGCGCGCCGATGGTAGCGCTGTCCCCACCGATATCGCGCCAGTCGAGCTCTCGCGCCCGCTGCGCATCGTCTACCTGTATCCCGATGCCCTCAACCTCTATGGCGACGGCGGCAACGTCATCGCCCTCGAGCGCCGCTGCGCCTGGCGCGGCATCCCCGTTCGCGTGGATGAGGTCCGCATGGGCGAGGTGCTCGATCTGCATGATGCCGATATCGTCATGATGGGCGGCGGATCCGATCGCGACCAGCTAGCCGTGGCACACGAGCTGCTCGCCCAAAAAGACAAGGTCGCAGCCTATGTTGAGGACGGCGGTTCGCTGCTCGCCATCTGCGGCAGCTATCAGCTGCTCGGCCGTTCGTACTATATGGGCGAAAATCGCATCGAGGGCCTGGGCGTCATTGCCGCCGAGACCGTACGCGGCTCCGACCGCCTGATCGGCAACGTCGCCGTCAAGACCGACCTGACACCCGAGCCCTTTGTGGGATTCGAGAACCACGGTGGCCGCACGCTTTTGGACGCCGATGCCACGCCGCTCGGAACGTCCGTCGTCACGGGCACCGGCAACAACGGCGACGATGGCTTTGAGGGTCTCATCTACAAGGGTGTCATCGGCACGTACCTGCATGGCCCGGCGCTGCCCAAGAACCCCGAACTCGCCGACTGGCTCATCGCGCACGCCCTCGAGCGCCGTGGCGACACACAGGCCGCCGCCCTGCTGCCGCTCAAACCCCTCGACGACACCTACGAGCACGCCGCCCACGACGCCGCCATGAAGCTCCTCTCCTAGCACCTCACCACCACAAAGGGGACAGGCACCTTTGTGGTGGTTTTCCAGTTTGCCAACGATATACGCGCCGGCAAAAAAGTCTGCTATACTCTTCCCCGCTGTCCCCATCGTCTAGCGGCCAAGGACGCCACCCTTTCAAGGTGGATATCGCGGGTTCGAATCCCGCTGGGGGCACCATTTGAAATGCAAAGCCCGTTACCCTTGTGGTGACGGGCTTTTTTCTTCTCCAACGCCGGGATTCGAACCCGACAGGGTGCGGAGCTGAGGAAACGCGTAAGCGTTTTCCAGCGCAGCACGCAAGGAGCGGAGCGACGCAGCGAAAGCGGGCGGCGCCAGCCGCACGCGGACATCCCGCTGGGGGCACCACTGAATCTGAGAAGCCCGTTGCCCTCGCGGCGGCGGGCTTTTTGCTACCCATGCGCCGGGATTCGAACCCCGAAGGCATAAAATCACACTGTCATCCAAGGGCCCGTGGACAAAAAATAGCAAATATGAGTACTGTTACCAATTTAGTAACAGCGATTTCATGCCATCAGAAGGCGATTTGGACACAAGGCGTCCTACGGCGGAGGAATTGCAGGCGTTTATCAGCTAAGTACTTGGACATATGTTGCGTAACACTGCATATTTTGCAAAAAGATAATGCTACAGGGCTTGTGACAGTACTCATATTTGACGTTTTTTGCCCACGGCCCCTTATTGCGTGGGCGAATCAGTTGCAAAGCGGGATCCAAAGCGTCCTTCACAAATCAGAACCACCCTTAAAAAGGGTGGTTTGCTCTTAGGGTATAACCCACG
>NZ_NKXR01000006.1 GCF_002232035.1 Collinsella sp. TF06-26 | reverse complement strand
CCGTGGGTTATACCCTAAGAGCAAACCACCCTTTTTAAGGGTGGTTCTGATTTTGAGAGGGAAGGGTTGTATGGCCGAGATGTCCGAGCCGACGATTCGCCTGGCGACGCCCGATGATGCGGCGGCGTTGCTTGCCATCTATGAGCCGTATGTACGCGAGACGGCGATAACCTGCGAATATGAGGTGCCGAGCGTTGAGGAGTTCGCCGGGCGCATCGAGCTTACGCTCAAGCGCTACCCGTATTTGGTTATGGAGCTGGACGGGCACCCAGTGGGCTATGCCTATGTGAGCGCGCTTAACAGCCGCGAGGCCTATGACTGGTCGGTCGAGACGTCGATCTATCTGGCGCGCGACGTGCGCCACGGCGGGCTGGGCCGCAGGCTGCACGACGCGCTCAAGCAATGCTTGGTCGCGATGGGCATCACCAGCATGTGCGCGCTCATCGCCGTGCCGCACGATAAGGACGACGAGTATCTGACGCACAACAGCCAGGATTTCCATGCCCACATGGGATACCGCCTGGTGGGCGCCTTCGACCGCTGCGCGCAAAAGTTCGGCCGCTGGTACGACATGTGTTGGATGGAGCTGGTCCTAGCCGAGCGCATTCCCAACCAGCCCAAACCAACCTGGTTCCCCACACTTGTCACCCAAGGTTTCAAACCTACCATTTAGGGACAGGTTTTTGGCTGTCCTGTGGTATCAAATCGCCGCAAGAGGCGCGGCGTTCGTACGCTATTTTGACCTGAATCGTCCCCTCGGGACGCATTGCGAGCTAAGTGAGTAGACTTTTTGGCGCAGGGCAAGCACAAAGCTCATTCGCTTTAGTAAAACCGCAGGTTACAGGGGTGGCTGTTTTGGATGTGCTCGGCAGGTCGCGAAAAGTCTACTCACTTAGATTTACGGTGCTGGATATTCTGGGCAGGAACAGTTGAGCTTGGGCGGCGCGTGTTGCTAGGCGATGTTGGCATTTGCGCCATGCCAGCTTGAGATTTAATAAAAACCGCAGGTAAAACGTTTATTAGGTACATTTTGCCTCGTTTGGTGCGCTAGCCGATGGGCTCGGTGTATTTGGCGCGGTCGGTACGTTGGATGCGCTTGGAGACATGGAGCGGGCGACCGTCGGTGTCGTAGACGTAGTCGGTGATCAGGATCAGCGCCTGCCCGCGCTCAACGTTGAGCAAAAACGCCTCGTTTTGCGAGGCATAGCACACCTCAAAGGTCTTATGCCCCTGCGCCGGCGCACGATGGAACTCCTGGCGCAGCGTGGCGTAGAGCGAACCGTTGATATCGCGATCGATGAGCGACCCAAAGCTTGGCGGCAAATAGGTGGTCTCCAGGCACAGTGGCGCATCGTCCAGGTAACGCAGGCGGACAAGTTTGACAAGCTTGCTGCCCACGCTAGCGTCAAAGAACTTGGCCACGCTGCCCATTGCTTTGGCAAAGCCCGAGTCCACCGTGCGCGTGGTGGGCTTCATACCCTGGCCTTCGACCTGCTTGGTATAGCTCGAAAACACCAGGTTGTTCTCGTGGAGCGCCGGCGTGTCAGCCACAAAGGCGCCGCGTCCGCGCTCGGTGCGAACCAGGCCCTCGTCAACAAGCACCTTAAGCGCGTGACGCACAGTGCTGCGCGACAGGCCCGATTCGCCCATGAGCTCCATCTCGGACGGTAGCTTGTCTCCGCACGCGTAGATGCCGGCGGCGATGCGGTCACGCAGCGTACCCGCCAGACGCTCGTATTGGGCCAAGTTCTTTTTCGACGAAGTGCTCATGCGAACAACCTGTATCTAACCTGTATGCTTACTGAACCAAGCATGTATCCAACATGACAACAAAACCGCTGATAATGGATTGACGAAAACTTTACCAGCAAAATATCTAAGACAAATATAGCATACAACTAGTCGACATAACCAAAACATGTATGTAACTTGTATGCCATCAAGAGCATCAAACGAGAAGAAAGGCTGATGCACGATGACTACTCAGGAACAGGTTAAGGATGTCGTCTCCCAGGTTTTGGCTGACAAGGCAGACAAGGGCGGCATCAAGCGCGTCGTGTGGATTGGCGCCGGCGGATCCAACGGCGGCAACTATCCTGCTCAGTACTTTATGGAGCACGAGGCCACGCAGGTCGTGAGCTCCAGCTACACCAGCAACGAGTTCGTGCACGCAACCCCTGCCTACGTTAACGAGAACGCCCTGGCCGTCGTCGTGTCCATGCGCGGCACCAAGGAGACCATCGTCGCCGCCCAGGTCGCCAAGGACCACGGCGCCAGCACCATCGCCATCTATGTTGACGAGTCCGGCCTCACCGAGGTCTGCGACTACAAGATCCAGTACGACAGCTTGGCCGTTGACGAGTCTTGCATGGGCCGCACCAACTCCGCCGTCGTGACCATGATCGCCATGGAGCTCACGCAGCAGACCGAGGGCTATGCCGAGTACGAGACCGCTATGGCCGCGTTCGACTTGGTCGACCCCATCTATCGCAAGGCCGTCGAGTACACCCGTCCGCTCGCTGCTAAGTGGGCCGAGCAGAACGCCGACAAGCCCTGCATCAACGTCATGGCCCAGGGCCCGCTCTTTGGTGCCGCCTACGTCTTTAGCATCTGCAACGTGCAGGAGATGCTGCAGATCGACTCCTGCACCATCAACACCTGCGACTTCTTCCACGGCCCCTTCGAGATTCTGGACAAGCGCACCTCGCTGTTCCAGCTCATCAGCGTCGGCCGCAGCCGCTGCAACGACGAGCGCGGAATTCGCTTTGTCAACCAGTACGGTGGCGAGCGCGTCTACCAGCTCGACGCCAAGGAGCTCGGCCTCAACGACATCAAGGACAGCGTGAGCGAGTACTTCAACCACCTGATCTTTGCGCCGATCCTCAACAACGTGTACATGCGTGCGCTTTCTGCCGTCACCCACAAGGACTACATGACGCGCCGCTACATGTGGAAGCTTGATTATTAGTTACGGCGTTTTGCCAAACGCCGTAACCGGCCGACGCTGCAAACCCGCCAGAGCGGCAATCTGCCTTTCAGCTTCGGCGGCATGACCAGAAGGTCAATGCCGCTTCGCTTCAAGGCACCTTGCTCGCTCTGGCGGGTTTTCGCTGACATCGCCAAAACATCGACGATACCGTGGCTGGCGGGACACTCCCTTTGTCTAGAGATTTCCCGTTTGCCGATTTGTGCCTTGAAAAATGTATATAACGACTATAACGTAGTGTGAAACATATTGGAAACAATACCGAGGAGGCTGCGTTGAAGAAAAGCGATCTGGGCTATGTGCTGGTGCTGATCGCCGCGCTTATGTGGGGCAGCATCGGAATCTTTGTAAACGGCATCTCGGCCATGGGCGTTTCGTCCCAGAGCATGGCTGCCTTTCGCTTGTTGGTCGGAGCGCTTATCTTGGCGCCGGTCCTGATGTTTATGGGCTGCCATCCGGGTGAGGAGTCTACCGTGGTTCAGGGTCCGCTGACCCTGTTCAAGGCAAGCCCTAAAGAGCTTGTTTCCTGCGCGCTTGTCGGTATCGTCGGTTTGGCTGCCGCCAACACCTGCTATTACGAGTGCATGCGCGAGGTGGGCATGTCCACGGCATCGGTGCTGCTCTACACGTCGCCGGTGTTTGGCGTCGCGCTCGGCCGCGTACTTTATCGCGAGGACGTGACCCCCAACAAGCTCGTTGCCATCGCTTTTAACATAGGGGGCTGTGTACTTGCAGTAACTAATGGCGACCTTTCCGGTTTCCATTTTTCGGTTTGGGGCGTCACGTCGGGCGTGATTGCAGGCCTTTGTGGTGCGTCGCTCGCGGTGTTTAGCCGGATAGCAACCAAGACGGTCCACCCGCTGGCTGTCACGTTTTGGGGCTTTGTTTTTGGCGGTGCGGTTATGGCAGCTATCGCGGCTCCGTGGCCGGATGTCGCCGCGGCAATGTCGCCACAGCTGCTGCTGTTGTTCCTTGGCTTTGGACTCATCCCCACAGCCGTGGCTTACATCTTATATATGCAGGGTCTGTCCATGGGGCTCGAGACGTCGAAAGTTCCCGTCGTAATGTCATTCGAGACAGTCGTCACCGTACTGCTGGGCATTGGTGTCTACGCCGAGCCCGCCGGCGCGATCAAAGTTCTGGGCATCGTTTTGGTGCTCGCGTCCATCGTGATTATGAACACCGACTTTTCCAAGCTGCGCAACAGTGTGTTTGTCGGCCATGTCGTTGAGAGCATGACCTTTAAGCCCAACGCGTGGTGGACGGAGAAATCGCAGGACATGGATCTCTTCCGCGAGCGCACGGGCATTGCGCTGGAGCCCACCGTGCAGGAAAGCCCCTGGTACTTCGTGCGATAGGGGATTGGCGGTGTGTTTGAGCAGGTAGCGCCCGGCGTTTGATCGGGCGGCGCCTAGCCAGCGCCGACCTACCCAAGACCATCGTTTCGATTGCGTTAAACCCGCCAACGGTCGTTTTTCACCCGCGAACGGTTTATATACTAATTATCAATATAAGCAACGTATAAGACGTTATAATGACCATAACGAAAAGGAGGAGGCAAGATGAATCAGATCATTCTCGCATCTCATGGCGGCCTGGCCGCAGGCGCCAAAGACACGCTCGAGATGGTTCTCGGCGACGTGTCGAACGTCCACGTCGTGTCGCTTGCTCGTGACGACAAGGAGCCCATCACCAATAAGGTGGACGCCATGATCGCCACGTTCAACGCGGACGACACCGTGTATGTGCTAACCGATATGCTCGGTAGCTCGGTCAACAACAACATGGTCGAGCTTTCCAAGAACGGCACGAAGTTCACGGTTGTCAGCGGTTTCAACATCCCGCTGGCGCTCACGCTTGCTATGAGCCCCGCCCCCGTCAAGGGCACCGAGCTCGCGGCCCTCATCAACGAGGCCCGCACCGGTCTGACCAACCCCAACGCACCGGTCGAGGTGGCCGCGGCTCCCGCCAAGAAGGCTAAGGCGTCCCGTCACAGCTCCGGTCCCGCCAAGATCGTCCTCGCGCGTCTTGACTACCGTCTGCTGCACGGCCAGGTCGTCTTTACCTGGACCACTAAGGTCCAGGCCGAGCGCATCATCGTCGTCGACAACGCTGCCGCCAACGATGACATCAAGAAGGGCGCCCTTAAGCTGGCCAAGCCCCAGGGCGTGCGCCTGAACGTCTTCACCGTCGAGCGTGCCCTCGCCAAGATGGACAAGCTCAACACCCTCGGCGAGCGCGTCATGTTCGTCTTTGGCAACACGGCCGAGATGCTGCAGTTCTGCCAGGGCTACAAGCTCGACGCCATCAACCTGGGCGCCACCGCCAACCACGACGGTGCCGATCAGATTGGCGGCAAGGACAGCTCCGTCTTCCTCGACGCCACCCAGAAGGCCGACGTCAACCAGCTGCTCGACATGGGCATCAAGCTCTACGTCCAGCAGACCCCTACGTATCAGAGCGTCGACATCGACGCCAAGCTGTAATCAACCAGGCTTTTGCCTGACTGAAAGGAGAAGGGTATGAATACGTTCATCAGTGCGGTGCTCGTCGGCCTCGTCGGCGTGTTCTGCATGTGGGACTCCCGCCTGCTCGGTCGTCTTAACTTCGAGCAGCCCCTCGTTGGCGCTACGCTCGTCGGTCTGCTGCTGGGCGATGTACCCACCGGCCTTGCCGTCGGTGCCGCCGTCGAGCTCGTGTCCATGGGCCTGGTGCAGGTCGGCGCTGCCGTTCCGCCCGATATGGTCCTGGGCGGCATCGTGGCCGCTGCCTTTGCGTGCCTGACCGATGCTTCCGCCGAGACCGCCATGACGATCGCCATCCCGGTCGCCGTCCTGGGCCAGCTCCTCGGCATCGTGTTCCGTTCCATCATCGCCGCCCTCACCCATGTGGCAGATAGCGCGATCGATAACGGAAAGTTCAAGACCGCCTACCGCATGCACATCTGCGCCGGCTCCGGTCTGTACGCCGTCATGTACTTCCTGCCGATCTTCCTGGCCGTCTTTGTTGGCACCGACCTGGTTCAGGCCATCGTCAACATGGTTCCCGAGTGGCTGTCCACTGGTCTTAACGTTTCGACCAAGATCATGACCGCCTACGGCTTGGCCCTGCTGCTCACCATGATGATCAAGAAGGGTATGACTCCGTTCCTGTTCATCGGTTTCCTGCTCGCCGCTTACCTCAACCTGTCCGTCATCGCGGTCGCTTTGATCGGTGTGTGCCTGGCTGTCGTCTTCATGGGCTTCAAGTTCAACGGTTCCCATGCAGCCGCCGGTGTCGATTCCGACTACGATCCGCTCGAAGACGACGAAGACTAAGGAGGAACACACTATGGCAACCGCAACCAAGGACGTGTCCCTGAACAAGAAGGTCAGCCAGTTCTTCTGGCGCTCCTGGGCCATCCAGGCCTCTTGGAACTACGAGCGTCAGATGAACATGGGCTTCCTCTACGGCATGGTTCCCACGCTCGATCGCCTCTATCCGGATGAGTCTGATCCCAAGCAGCTCGCTGCTAAGAAAGAGGCTTACCACCGTCACATGGCGTTCTACAACTGCACCCCGCAGACGAGCGCTTTTGTCCTAGGCCTCGCCGCCTCCATGGAGGAGGAGTACGCCAAGGATCCCGAGAACTTCGATCCCGATTCGATCAACGCGGTCAAGACCTCCCTCATGGGTCCGCTTTCCGGTATTGGTGACTCCTTCTTCCAGGGCACCATCCGCGTCATCGCCTTTGGTCTGGGCGTCCAGCTGGCTCAGCAGGGCTCCATCATGGGCCCGATCCTGGCCATGCTCATCTCCATCGTGCCTTCCGTGCTGATCACGTGGTTTGCCGCCAAGATCGGCTACCAGGGTGGCCACGAGTACCTGAGCAAGCTCCAGGGCGGCGACCTCATGGAGAAGCTCATGTATGTCTGCGGCATCGTGGGCCTTATGTCCGTGGGCGGCATGATCGCTACACTGATCGGCGCCACCACCCCGCTGCAGTTCGCTGAGGGTACCGTCGTTATCCAGGACATCCTGGACGGCATGATGCCCCAGATGATCTCCCTCGGCCTCACCGGCCTTATGTACTGGCTCATCAAGAAGAACGTCAACACCGGTTGGCTTCTCGTGATCGCCATTGTGGGCGGCATCGCCCTCTCCGCGGCCGGCATCCTGGCCTAGTCGCGACCAAGCGCCTAACCGCTTTCCCCCGGGGGCCTGCCTGGCATCCCATACCCCAGGCAGGCTTCCATCCCTAAATGTGACAAAGGGACAGTTCCTTTGCCACATCCTCAACGGGCCGGCGACTCGGTCCAAACCACGGTAACCCTGCGAGCGCCCGGCAATGTGGCGCCGCAAAAAATCGAAAGGAATGTGTCAGATGTACGAGATCGACCTTAACCTCCCTAAGCAGATCGTCGCTGACGTCCTGTCCAACCACGAGATCCACAGCGTCGCCTTCGTCGGCTGCGGTGCTTCCATGTCCGACCTTTACCCTGCCAAGTACTTCCTGGCCAACAACACGGACAAGCTGAACGTTCAGATCTTCACCGCTAACGAGTTCAACTACGACACGCCTTCCTGGGTCAACGAGCACACCTTCGTGATCACCTGCTCCCTCGGTGGCTCCACGCCCGAGACCGTCGAGGCCAACAAGACCGCCAAGAAGCACAACTGCCCGGTCGTCTCCCTCACCAACAAGGCCGGCTCCGCTCTGACCGTCGACGCCGACCACGTCATCGTTCACGGCTTCCATGCCAACTACGCTGCCAAGTGCGAGAAGCCCGGCTACGCCATCGCCCTTGCTCTCGAGATCCTTCAGCAGACCGAGGGCTATGACCACTACGAGGACATGATCACCGGCCTCACCAACGTCTTCGAGCTCTGCGAGAACGCCGCTCAGTCCTGCAAGAAGCTCGCCAAGAAGTTCGCCGAGGACTTCAAGGACGACAAGATGATCTACTTCATGGCCTCCGGTGCCTCCGAGAAGATGGCTTATTCTCACGCCGCCTTCCTGTTCACCGAGATGCAGTGGATCGACGCCGCCGCCTACAACACCGGCGAGTACTTCCACGGCCCGTTCGAGGTTTCCACCGAGGGTAAGCCCTACGTCTTCTTCATGTCCGATGGTGCTACCCGTCCGATGGACGCTCGCGCCCTCACCTTCCTTGAGCGCATGGGCGCCAAGGTCGCTCTGATCGACTCCAAGGACTACGGCCTGGCTGACGCCGTGCCCGCGAGCGTCGTCACCTACTTCAACCCGCTGCTGCACCTCGCCGTTATGCGCGAGTACGGCAACCAGATCGCCGAGGCCCGTCAGCACCCGCTGACCATGCGTCGCTACATGTGGAAGCTTTCCTACTAATCACAAGTAAGTAGACCTTACGGGTTGATTGAGAGGGGATGGGGTTTGCGCCCCGTCCCCTTTTTGCTTTGGGGGCGTGTCTGTCGCGTCGCAAAACACCAGATAAAACCTACCAAAATAAACCTGTCCCTTTTTGGCAGGTGGGAGGAGATGCGTATGATCAAGGCGGTGCTGTTTGATATGGACGGCGTGCTGGTCGATACTGAGTGGTTCTACAACCGTCGCCGCGTGGCGTTTATGGAAGAGAAGGGGTTCCACTTTGACGAGATCCCCGATCTTTCGGGGTCTAACGAGCCCGCCATTTGGGAGGCGCTGGTGCCCGACGATGTTGAGCTGCGCGAGCGCCTGCGCGTGGAGTACAAGCAGGTCTACAGCCCGGACCATCCCGTTCCGTATGCCGAGCTACTCAACGAGCAGACGGAGCCGGTGATGCGTGAGCTGCACAAGCGCGGCGCGAAGTGTGCCATCGCGAGCTCGTCCTATCGTGAGCTGATTGACGAGCTGGTGGATATCGCCGGTATCACCGACGTGCTGGACTACACCATCAGCGGTCACGAGTGCAGTGCATTTAAGCCCGACCCCGAGATCTACCTGCGTGCCATGGAGGCGCTGGGTGTGGAGCCTACCGAGTGCCTGGTTATCGAGGACTCGCCTTTGGGCATCGAGGCCGGCAAGCGCTCCGGCGCGCGCGTCCTGGCACTGCGTCCGCACGAGGGCGTTAACCTGGACCAAACGGGAGCCGACGCCGTCATCGACAACCTCGCCGACATTCTGACCGCTTTGTAGCGTCAATTCGCCGCAAGAAGTGCGGATTCACACGTCTCTTGCGGTGGATTGGCTCATTTTGGCTTCGATTTGATCCGTTTGGCTTCGACTCAGGCTAAGTGAGTAGACTTTTTGGCGCAGGCCGAGCACAAAGCGTATCTGCCTTAGTAAAACCGCAGGTCACGGAAGTGGCAGCTTTGGGTGTGCTCGGCAGGTCGCGAAAAGCCTACTCACTTAGAATTTGGCTCTTTGGTTGGGGGGCTGCTGGCTCGTTTTGGTTGTCGAGAGAGGGTGAATTGAAGCGCCCTCTCGCGCTCCATGCTACAATCGCCGGCATGCCCCACAATTACATCTGCCTTCGAAAGGAGCCTACGTGGCGAACGCCATCGATCAGCTCACGGACCGCGTGCTCGTGCTCGGCCGTCTCACCATCGTCCGCCGCGCCATTACTGCCGTGGCGGTCACCATCTCCGCCGTTCTCCAGACATTTCTGATTCAGGCGTTCATTCGCCCCGCCGACCTGCTTCCGAGCGGCCTCACCGGCGTCGCGGTCCTGCTCGATCGCGTCACCTCGCTCGGCGGCGTTCATATCGACATCTCGCTCGGCATGCTCGCGCTCAACATCCCCGTGGCGCTCCTTTGCTGGAGCGGCATCAGCAAGCGCTTCGTCATCTTCTCGATGATGCAGGTCATGCTCTCGTCGCTGTTCCTCAACATCTTTCACTTCGCCCCGTTTTTGGGCGACAAGATCATGCTCATCATCTTTGGCGGCGTGGTCTCGGGCCTGGGCGCCGCCATCGCGCTTAAGTCCGGCGCATCCACCGGCGGCACCGACTTTATCGCGCTGTGGGTTTCCAACCATACAGGCAAGACCATCTGGGGCGTCATCTTTGGCTTTAACTGCGCTATCCTGGCGATCTTTGGCTTTATGTTTGGCTGGGACAATGCGGCGTATTCCATCGTGTTCCAGTTTATTTCGACCAAGACCATCGACAGTTTCTACCGACGCTACGACCGTGTGACGCTGCAGATCACGACACGCAAGGCAGATGAGGTCATGACAGCCTATGTTGACCATTTTCAGCATGGCATTAGCTGCGCCGAGATCATTGGCGGATACAGCCGCGAAAAGATGTATCTGCTGCACGCCGTTGTCTCGACCTACGAGAGCCAGGACATTATCAAGCTGGTGTGCGATATTGATCCCGGCGCCGTGATCAATGTGTTCCACACGCTCAACTTCGTGGGCGGCTGGTGGGGCGGTCATGTCGACGAGCCCATGCCCACGGCCGTACCCGATCCCGACAAGCCCGCGCGCATGGCCAGCAGGCAGGCGCGCCTCAGCGAGCAGGACAGTCTGCAGCAGGACGACGGCAAGTAAGGATTTGCTGTATGTGGTGTATCGTTTTATCAAACTGATGTAACATATAAAAAGACGTTATATACGTATTAGTTATTTCGCTATTTTGATAAGAGTGATCAGATATGCCCGCACCCAAAAATGCACCGCTTTACCAGCAGATTTACGACGAAATCAAGGATGCGATCGAGAAAGGTGTTTATGCACCCAAGGAGCGTATCCCGTCCGAGCTTGAGCTTGCCGAGCAGTACGAGGTGAGCCGCATTACGGTGCGCCGAGCCGTCGAGGAGCTGTGCTCCGATGGCTACCTGGTTAAGCAGCAGGGCCGTGGCACCTTTGTTTCCACACCGCACATCAACCGCCAGTTCCACGCTTCGACGCTGCAGACGTTTACCGCGCTGTGTGCCGGCAACGGCATGAAGGCCGGTGCGCACGTGGTCGATCGCCAGATCGTTCCGGCGCGCCAAAACGAGATGGAGTTCTTTGGTCTGCAGAAGGATGCGCTGCTACTGCATATCAAGCGCGTGCGTACGGCCGACGGCGAGCCCATCTTTGAGGAGAACATCTTTGTGCCGTTTGACGCCTACCGTGAGCTGTTGACGGCCGATCTTGAGGACAAGTCGATTTTTGCCGAGGTCGAGCGTGTTGGCGGAACGCCGATTGTCTCGGTTGGCTACCGTACGGTCGAGGCCGTTCGAGCTAATGCCGAGCAGGCGGCCGAGCTGGGCATTGCCCCGCATGATCCGCTGCTCAGCCTGCGCGCCGGCTTTACCGGTCCCAACGATGAGCCGGTTTTGCTCGGCAAACAGTACTACGTGGGTAGCCGCTACGTCATGGTGATGTAAGTTACGCGGTTTTACCAAACCGCGTAACGGGCCGACGCTGCAAGCCCGCCAGAGCGGCAATCTGCAGAATGAGCGTGGATAATCTCCCGTTTTTGGTTTGGTGACGGGTTCAAAGTGGGAGATTATCCACGCTCATCCGGAAAGTGTCCAAAAATCCACGCTCGTTCCCTTCGGATTGTATCGCCCGCGGCCGGCAGCCGTGCGGCACCGGTCCGCGTGGCGGCGTATAATCGGCGGCAGACGACTTGGACGTTAGGAAACCATGACCGAAAGCATGCAGCAGATGGCGCTCGACACGCTCGGCGCCTATTTTGGCTACACCTCGTTTCGCCCGGGGCAGGACCGCATGGTCGATGCGATCCTTGCCGGTCGCGACGCGCTGGGCGTTATGCCCACGGGCGCCGGCAAGTCCATTTGCTACCAGGTGCCCGCGCTCATGCTGCCCGGTATCACCTTTGTGGTGAGTCCGCTGCTGTCGCTTATGGAGGACCAGACCCGTGCGTTGCTCGCGGCGGGTGCGCGACCCAGCTATCTCAACTCCAGTCTTACTCCGGCCCAGCAAAACACCGTGCTCAAACGGGCGCGCGAGGGCCGCTACCAGCTTATGTACGTGGCGCCCGAGCGCCTGCTCGAGCCGCGCTTTTTAGCCTTTGCCCAGGAGGCCGCGGGTTCCGCCGGCATTGGCGTTCCGCTCGTGGCCATTGACGAGGCCCACTGCGTAAGCCAATGGGGCCAGGATTTCCGCCCCGCCTACCTGCAGATTCGCGAGTTCATCGATTCCCTGCCGCAGCGCCCCATCGTGGCGGCCTTTACCGCTACGGCGACTGAGCGTGTGCGCGCGGACATTCAGCAGATGCTCGGCCTGCAAAATCCCGCGACGGTGGTGACGGGCTTCGATCGCAAGAACCTCTACTTTGGCTGCGAGGAGATGGGCGACAAGGCCAAGGCAGCGTGGGTGCGCGACTATGTGATTGCGCATTCGGGCGAGAGCGGCATCGTGTATTGCTCGACCCGCAAGACGGTCGATGCGTTGGCAGGCGAGCTTGCCGAGGCGCTGGGCCCCAGCGGCATTCGCGTTGGCCGCTACCATGCCGGCATGGGCAACGACGCCCGCCGTCAAAGCCAGCGTGCCTTTATCGACGATGACATCCAGGTGATGGTTGCCACCAACGCCTTTGGCATGGGCATCGACAAGCCCAACGTGCGCTACGTAATCCACAACAACGTGCCCGAGAGCATCGAGGCCTACTACCAGGAGGCGGGCCGCGCCGGCCGCGACGGCGACCCGGCCAGCTGCCACTTGCTGTGGAACGGCAACGATTTTCGCATGCGTCGCTTTCTGATCGACCGCGGCGATGCTGCCGACGAGGCGCTCGACGACGAGCAACGCGCGTGGGCGCTTCAGAATCGATATCGTCTGCTCAACCAGATGGAGGGCTACTGCAATACTACCGGCTGCCTGCGCGAATACATGCTGCGCTACTTTGGCGACGAGGCCGCGACCGAGCATGCCGCGGCCGGTACGGGCGGCACCGCCCCGGACGAGGCCGAGGGCTGCGGTAACTGCAGCAACTGCCTCACGCAGTTCGAGGCCGAGGACGTCACCGATATGGCCCGCGCCGCCGTGCGCTATGTGGCCACGCGTCCCATGCGCTTTGGCAAGTCGCTCATCGCCGACGTGCTTCACGGCGGCAACACCGAGCGCATTCGCCAGATGCATCTGGACGAGGACCGCGGCTACGGTGAGCTGTCGAGCGAATCGGTCGGGCGCATCAAGGATATCATTGGCCAGCTGTGCGGCCGCGGTTATTTGGCCACCTCGCAGGGGCAGTACCCGGTCGTGGGCCTGGGTCCGCGTGCCGGCGAGGTCGAGGACGAGGCGTTTGCCTTTACCGTTAAGCGTCGCGCATCCAAGCGCAAGGCCTCGGCCCGTGCTCGCCGTGCGGTGGATCTGCTGCGCGAGGAGGCCGAGCTGGATCAGCGCCCGCGCGTGGGCGACGATGCCGAGCTGTTCGAGCGCCTGCGTACCCTGCGCAAGGAGATCTCGACCGAGCTCGAGATGGCGCCGTACATGGTCTTTTCCGACAAGGCCCTGCGCGGCCTGTGCCGCCTGCGCCCGCAGACGCGCGACGAGCTGATTCAGGTCAACGGCATTGGCGAGAAAAAGGCCGATGCCTTTGGCGAGCAGTTTATGGCGGCGATTGAAGAGTTTGAATCCGAGCATGCGCGGGATGGAGCGTAACGATGGCAACCGACGATAAAACCGACCGCGCTGGCGTATCCGCCGTACCGCTGTACCAGCAGGTCATGGACGACCTGAAGGGCGAGATCGCGCGCGGCGTGTATGCGGCCGGCTCGCGCATCCCTTCCGAGATGGAGCTCGCGAAGTCTTACGGCGTGGGACGCATCACCGTGCGCCGCGCCATCGAGGAGCTGTCGCGCGCGGGATATCTCAACCGACAGCAGGGGAGGGGCACCTTTGTGTGCGCTCCCAAGCTCAAGCGCAAGATTGTCCAGAAAGGCGACGTCCAGAGCTTTACTGAGGGTTGTGCCGCCAACGACATGGTGGCCGGAGCGCGTCTGGTGTCGCGTACGGTGGTCGCGGCGACGCGCGAGGATGCGGCGTTTTTTGGGGTGGAACCCGGCTGCGAGCTCATCGTGGTCGAGCGCGTGCGCACGGCAGATGGCGTGCCCGTCATGCTCGAGAACAACGCCTTTGTGCTGGCCGACCACCCGTATCTGCAAACGATGCGCGACGAGGACCTCACGGACAATTCCATCTTTGCGCTCGTTGCAGAGCATTCGGGCCGCGCGCCGCTCAAGTCCGATCCCTGCACCGTGGAGATTGCGCTTGCCGATGCCCAGGCAGCCCCGCTGCTGGAGGTACCGGTTGGTGAGCCGCTCTTCTATATGGAGGCGTACTTTACCGATGCGGACGAGCGGCCCTTGCTGCTCGGACGCCAAAAGATCGTGGGCTCGCGCTACGTCTTCGACATCTAACGTCCACAGATAGAACAACATAGAACAAGTTTGGCGAAATGGCTTCACGAGCGTCGTTGTGCGTGCTATAAATAGAACAATATAGAACGACCGCAGGTACGAGCCATCGTCGTTCAAAACCGCCACAAAAGGAGGGGCATCACCATGAACGCACACGATCTGATTCAGGAAATTATCGAGCGCAAGTGTAAGATCGAGAACGTCTTTTGGATCGCCTGCGGCGGTTCGATGATCGACCTGATGCCGGCTAACGAGCTGCTCAAGCGCGAGGCCACCACGTTTGCCTCGACGGTCTACACGGCACGCGAGTTTTGCCTGATGGCGCCCAAGAGCCTGGGGCCGAAGTCGCTCGTCGTCGCCTGCAGCCACAGCGGCAATACGCAGGAGGTTGTCGATGCCTGCGAGATGGCGCTCGCCGCCGGCGCCGAGGTCGTGACTATGACCGACTACGCGGGCTCCAAGATCGACAACGGCAAGTGGACCACTTGGGTCTATCCGTGGGGCAAGGGCGAGTCGCAGGCCGAGGTCCCGCAGGGCATTGGCGTGCTAATGGCTGCCGAGCTGCTCGACCAGCAGGAGGGCTACGAGGCGCTCGCCGACATCTACGCCGGCCTTAAGCAGATGGACGCGCTGCTGCCTGCCGCCCGCGAGAAGCTCAACGCCGAGCTGGGCGATCACTTTGCCGAGCTCTGCCAGCAGCACAAGTTCTTCTATATCCTGGGATCCGGCCCCAACTTTAGCCAGACCTACGCTATGGCCATCTGTTCGCTCATGGAGATGCAGTGGCAGCACTGCTGCTACATCCATTCCGGCGAGTACTTCCACGGTCCCTTCGAGGCCACCGAGCCCGGCGTGTTCTACTTTGTGCAGCTCGGATCGGGTGAGTGCCGCCCCATGGAGGAGCGCGCACTTGCGTTCCTCAACACGCACACCGATACGGTCATGGTACTCGATGCGCTCGAGTACGGCCTGGGCGACGTGCCCGCCAGCGTGCGTTCGTTCTTGGAGCCGATCTTCTTCTACGCGATGAGCTGCGAGCTGCGCGCCGCCCGCGGCAAGGTGTTCGACCACAGCCCCGAGGTTCGTCGCTACATGGGCATCGAGCAGTACTAAGTAACGGGAAAACCATTCACCTTCGATTCGCAAGGGCGCAGCGCGAGTCAAAAAAGCGGGCCGCGCCGGGGATTTCCGGCGCGGCCCGCTTGGTATCGCGCTTAGATTCGCGAGGTGTCGCGGCAACCGACGCTTACTTGGCGTCGTAGGCCTCGGCATCCCACCAGTCGAGCTGGGCGATGTTGTCGCGGATGTGCTGGCAGCTCTTGTGGAAGCCCTCGAGCTCGTGCTCGGAAAGGTCGAGCGTGTAGACCTCCTTGACGCCCTCGGCGCCGATCACGCACGGCAGGGAGGTGAAGATGCCCTCCTCGCCATACTGGCCGGTCATAAGCGTAGAGGCCGAAAGCACGGCGTGCTCGTTGTGCAGCACGGCGGCACAGACGCGCGCGGCGGAGTTGGCGACGGCGTACTCGGTGCACTGCTTGCCCTGGTAGGTTACGTAGCCGCCCTTGCGTGCGAGCTCCTCGACCTCCATGTGGTCGAAGGCGTACTTGTCGGGATTCTCGGCCTGAAGCTCGTTAAGGCTCTTGCCGGCGATGGTCGCGGCCTTAAAGGCGGCAAGCTGGCTAAAGCCGTGCTCGCCGATCATGTAGGCGTCGATGGACTTGGGGCTCACGCCGACCTTCTTGGAGATCTCGGTGCGCAGGCGGGCCGAATCTAGGCCGCAGCCCGAGCCGATGATCTTCTTGGGATCGTAGCCGGTCAGGTGCCACAGCTCGGTGCACACGACGTCGCAGGGGTTGGAGATGCTCACGAAGATGCCGTCGAAGCCGGCGTCGACAATGCGCTTGGCAAAGGTGCGCGCGGCGTCGGTGGTAAAGAACAGCTCGCCGTCGCGGTTACCGGCGGCCAGCGCGACTTTGCCGGCGGCGTTGACGATGACGTCGCAGCAGGCCAGCTCCTCGTAGTGGTCGTAGCAGTTGACGATCTTGGTGTTGTACGGGACAAACGAAAGGGAGTCGCGCAGGTCCTGGACCTCGGACGTCACCTTGGCATCGTTGATATCGCACAGGTACAGCTCATCGGCAATGCCCTGCATGAGCAGGCTGTTGGCGACATGTGCTCCTACGTGGCCCTGGCCGACCACACCGATCTTACGCGTCTGGTACATATATGTATCCTTTCGGCCGAGTTTTTCGCGTCGAACCATTGTAGCGTCCTGCCGCCACTTTGCTAGGCTAAAGCGCCGTAGATTTTTGGGACATGCCTTAATCTCTACTTTTGGAGTGATTTGGGCCGCTGGCGGCATCACTGGGCGATGTGCTCGCGCGGATGGGGCCGCTCGTTGTACCATAGCTGCAACTGACTCGTAAGGAGCATCCATGCCCATTCGCATCCCCGACGCCCTCCCTGCCGCCGCGCAGCTCGAGAGCGAGAACATCTTTGTCATGACCGAGTACCGCGCGCTGCACCAGGACATCCGTCCGCTGCGCGTGCTCATCCTCAACCTCATGCCCACCAAAATCGCCACCGAGACGCAGATCATGCGCAAGCTCTCCAACACGCCGCTGCAGGTGGAGGTGGACCTGCTGCGCACCAAAACGCACGAGGCCACGCACGTGAGTGCCGGCCACCTGGAGACGTTCTACCGCACGTTCGACGACATCCGCGACATCCACTACGACGGCCTGATTATCACGGGCGCGCCGGTGGAGCAGATGCCGTTCGAGGAGGTCGACTACTGGCCCGAGCTCTGCCAGATCATGGATTGGTCCACCACGCACGTGCACTCTACGCTGCACATTTGTTGGGGCGCGCAGGCCGGTCTGTACCATCATTACGGTATCCAGAAGTACGATCTGCCGGCAAAGGCGAGCGGCGTGTTCGAGCATTATCTGGTGAAGCCGCAAAGCCCGCTGGTCCGCGGCTTTGACGACCGTTTCTATGCCGTGCATTCGCGCAACACCGATGTGCGCCGCGAGGACGTGGAGGCCGAGCCGCAGCTTGAGGTCGTGGCCGTGTCCGACGAGGTGGGCCTGTACATCGTCAAGTCGACCGACAGCCGTCGCTTCTTTGTCTTTGGCCATCCCGAGTACGATACCGACACGCTGCGTCTGGAGTACGAGCGCGACGTGAAGCGCGGCCTCAACCCTCAGGTGCCGGCGCATTACTTCCCGAACGACGACCCCACCGCCGAGCCGCGCAACGTCTGGCGCAGCCAGGCTCAGCTGCTCTACACCAACTGGCTCAACTACTACGTCTACCAAACCACGCCCTACGACCTGGCCCGCGCCGGCGAAGAGCACTAGGCCGCTGTCGTGGCTGTGGCTGCGGCGGTTACCGTGGCCGCTACGCGACGAGCGTGGATAATCGGACGCATGTTGAATGAGCGTGGATAATCTCCCACTTTTGGTCGAGGAACAGGCCCAAAGTGGGAGATTTTCCACGCTCGATTTTTCTGCGGCTGTCGTAGGCGGCAGCACCACGCGTCGAGTGTTTACGGACAGCATCGCAAACTAGGTAGTTTCGAGCCACAGCATATTTTCTTTTAAGGAAATCGACGGCTTTTGAGGCATAAAGATGTGGAGACAGGGACCTCTGGACAACCGCTCTACCTGCAGATATAGAGCATTGGCCTAAAACGTCCAAAACCGTCAAGCATTTGGTCAGCTGCTGGACAGCATTTGGTCAGACTTCGCATGAAACCGTCTGGTACGTTGGCGCCGTTCCAAGAGTTTGGAGGCGACATGGCAAACATGACGGCGAATCAAAGACTTGCAGGTCACATTAAGGCATGCGAACAGCAGATGAGCTGCGTGTACGCGCGAACTGCGGCGGAGGCAAAGCAGATTGAGCGACGGGTGGCGGCGGGAAGTCTCGAGGCGGTCATGCCAGGGCTGTATGCGCGTCCGGAATATTGGTCCGAACTCAAGTTTCGACAGCGTTATCTGCATCGGGTGCGGGCCCATGCGCAAAAGCATCCCGACTGGACGTTTTGCTCCTATACGGCGGCTGTTATCTATGGCCTTTCGGTTTCGCATGCCAATTTGACGCACATCCATATCGCCGTGGCACCGGCACAATCAACGACGCCGGACTCTCAGGTCGTTCGCCATCGTTATGTTCGTCAAACACGGGCCACCCAGATGGACATTGCCGTGACCGATATCGATCAAACGATTACGGATTGCCTGGTCGATGCATCGTTTGTCGAGGGACTGATCATTGCGGACTCGGCGCTTCATGAGCAGCTGTTGTCGAAGGAGCATCTCGTTGAGGCAGTCAACAAGCTTGGCTTAAATCGTCGCGGTGTTGTGACGGCGCGCAGGGTTGCACGGTATGCCGATGGCCTGTCGGAAAGCGGTGGCGAGTCCAAGGCGCGCGCCCTGATGATCGAGCGCGGCTGGCAGACGCCGGAGCTGCAAATTGAGCTGTTCGACCCGGTTGAGCCGGGACGGCCGTATCGCGTCGACTACTTGTGGCGCGTGGAAGATCGGCTGATCATCGGGGAATTTGACGGATTCGTTAAAAGCGAGAAGGCAGCGGAGGAGGGCAAGCTCGCAAAGGCGCAGTTTGATGAGCGCCAGCGCGAGTCGAGGCTTTCGCTGCTTGATAACTGCAGGATCGTGCGCTTGTGCTGGGATGATCTGAGGGATCCGGCAAAGCTCGATCGCAAGCTCAAAGTTGCCGGCGTGCCGCGTGCATGTTGAGGCGGTTGCGGGGCGTTAAGCTGCACGAGCGCGGATAATCGGACACACGAGCGCGGAAATCTGGACGCGCGTTGATTGAGCGTGGATTTTCAGACATACGAGCGTGGATTATCGGACGTTTGAATAATGAGCGTGGATAATCTCCCGTTTTTTGCCCCCGAACAGTCCCAAAGTGGGAGATTTTCCACGCTTATCTTGCGGGTGCGATACAACGACATTTAGGCGCTGACGATGTTGGGCAGCGGCAGGTCGTGGGCGTCGGTGGGAACGTGGTCGACACGCTGCTCGTCAAAGGCGATGCCGATGATTTGGCATGCGGGCGAGAGCATGGGCAGGTAGCGGTCATAGCAGCCGCCGCCGTAGCCCAGGCGCGCGCCGGCGCGGTCGAAGGCTACGAGCGGCACGACGATCATGTCGAGAGCTTCGGCAGGCACGATAGGGAAGCGGTTGCTGCCGATGTCCGCGGCAGCGAAGGCTCGCGTGGGATGAGTGATAAACGGAGCCGCGGACGCATCGTCGGCGGCAACTGCCCGCATGCACATACGCTGGCCACAAGCTGCGGCTTCGGCTGCCGAGAGCATGCACGGATAGGCTGCGCGCCAGCCGCGCGCGGCGGCCGCAGCGGCAAACGCGGCAGGGTCTGCCTCGGAACCCATCGCGGCATAGACGGCAACGGTGCGCGGCGCCGCGGCATCCAAGCGGCCCAGCAGCTCAACCAGCCGTGCACAGATATCAGCAGACTTCGCTGCCCGCAAGTCCAAATCAAGAGCATCGCGCCGAGCAATCACCGCCCGCCGCAACTCAGCCTTATCCATTCCAGCCCCCTCTCCCAAACCTACCAAAAAGGGACAGGTTTATTTTGGCAGGTTTTATCTGGGCAAATGTCGAAACCACCACAAAGGTGCCTGTCCCCTTTGTGGTGGTTTTGCTTGCTGTGGCTAGCCCAGCAGGTCGACTACGTTGAAGTTGGCGTTGCTCTTGGCGATGACGTCGCGGCCGCCAAAGACGCAGGTGGGCGACTCGGCTGCGATGCGCGTCACGTCGGTGCCGAGCGAGCGCAGCTCACCGGGCGTGGCGGCGAGCATCTGGGCGCGACGCTCCTCGCGCGCATGCGGATCGAGCCCGGCCAGGTAGGTCGTGTTGCGGCGCTTGGTGAGCGCGTACGGCTTCACCGGCGCGTCCATGCCGCTCACGCAGCTCACGATAAAGCCCTCAAAGGCGGCTTCGTCGGGCTCAAAGCTGCCAAGCCATGCACCCGCGCGCTCCACGCGCTCAATCGAAGGATCGATCGCCGGGTCGCGGTAGGTGTAGAACGCCGCCTGACGCTCACCTGCCGCGCGGAATCCGCAGCCGTACGCCCCGCCCTTCACGCGGATCTCGTTCCACAGGTAGTCGTAGGAGAGCGCGTTGGCAGCCACGGCCCAAGTGCCTGTCACGTCGAGCCCCAAGCGACGCGGGTCGCACGCGCTTGCCGCAAAGCAGATGTCGCTGGGGATCACGAAAGCCTCGTGGCGGTCGCACGGCGCCGGCACCACGAGCGCGTCGCGGCCGGCACCATCGCCCGCGCCAAGCCCTAGGTTGCCCGCGGCATCCCAGTACGCGTCAAAGTCCTCATCGCTGCCGGTAAAGCTCGCCATGCAGCCATCGGCCACAAAGATGCGGCCTGCCAGTTCGGTAAGCTTGGCGCGCAGGTCGTCCAGGCGCTCGTCAAAGTGGTCGAGCAGATCGCGCAGGAACAGGTAGAAGTCCACGCCCGAAAGCTGCTCGCGCACCACGGCCGAAGGCGAGCTGTAGCTCATCGCGCGACCGAGCGCCGCCGAGTGACCGTTGTTGATAAAGCCCTGCTCAAGCCCAATGCGAATCTGCGTGAGCACGTCGCGCACGCGGTCGGCGTCGGCATCTGCCAAAAGCGTGCTCGACCATACCTCGCGCGGCAGACTCGCCAGTGCATCAATCTTCTCGGACAGGGCGCCGGCGCTCACCAGCAGGTAGGGGCGCACGCCGTCCACGTCGGGCTGGGTCATGACTTCGGTCGTAAAGCTCAAAAAGCCCAGCTTGCCAGCGAGCAAGTTGTCGAGTTCCTCGGCCGAGTGCTCGCGCGTGGGCAGCTGCTTAAGCAGGCGGCAGAGCAGCGTCACATAGGGCAGGTCCTCAAACGCGACGCAGCTCAGGTCGAAATACTGCATGGCGTAGGCCAGACGGTTGGTGGGGATGCCGTGGCGCAGGCAGGGAATGGGCGCAGTCGTGTCCACAACCAGCGGCGGCTCGGGGCGCGCCTCGCCAATGTCGGACACGCGCAGACGCGGCAGCGTGGCCTTGGCCTCGGGCGCGTCTTCCGCCTCCTGGGCGGCACGCAGCGCGGCCGTGCGCTCGACCACGTCTGCCAGCTCGGCATCGGTCATGGCGTCGCGCTTGGCGGTGAGCTCGGCGGCCTCGGCACCCTCCGAACCCTCGTCGGCGTCCACCGGCACCAGCTCGACCAGTGCCAAGTGGTCGTTTTCCAGCACCAGCTCGCGCAGCAGGTCCTCAAAATAGCTGCCGTCCAGCTCGCTGCGCAGCTCCTCGTACACCGGGCCGTACTTGAGCGCCAGCGTCGCGGCGTCGTCATCGTAGAGCCACGTGCTCAGCGCGTCGCACGCAATGGCCACGCCGTCGGCGATGCCGTAGTCGCGCTGGCGCAGATCGTATTCGTTGCTGCTGATGATGGCTTCCAGGCGCTCGCGCGGAACGCCGTGCTCGCACAGGTCGCGGCAGGCGTCCTGGAACACGCGGCGCAGCTCGCGCGCCACGCCGGGCTGCGCGTTTTGCAGCATGATGAGCTCGTAGGGCTGCAGGCACTCGGCCGCGGTGTAGCTCACCACGTTGCCGCCCAGGCCGGCGGCCAGAATGGCCTTCTTAACCGGCGCTTCGTTGGAGCCCAGCAGCGCCTCGAACAGGATATCCGCCGCGATCGTGCGCTTGCGATCGAGCGCGCTGCCCAGCACCAGGCCCAGGCCCACCAGGGCGTTCTCGGGCGTGGTGGCCATCTTGACGCGCTTGTACTCGCAGGTCACGGGCGCCTGCACGTCCAGCGGATTGGGCGCCAGCGCGGACGGGTCCTCGCTGGCGGCGACGGCAGCGTCCATGCGGCGGCTCGCGGCACTCGGCTGCGACAGATAGCGCTCGTCCAAAAAGGCCAACGCTCGGTCCACGTCCAGGTCGCCGTAGAGCGTGATGTAGGAGTTGGAGGGGTTGTAGTGGCGCGCGTGTGTGTCCAGGAACTGCTCGTAGGTGAGCGCGGGAATCGCGCGCGGGTCGCCGCCGCTCTCGTGCGCATAGGCGGTGTCAGGATAGAGCGCGGCGTTGACGGCGTCGTCCAGCACGCTCATGGGATCGGACAGCGCGCCCTTCATCTCGTTGAACACCACGCCGTTATAGCGCAGCGTGCCCTCGCGCAGGCTGGCGGGGCTGCCGTCGCCTTCGACGTCCTCCGGCAGGTCTAGCTCGTAGTGCCAGCCCTCCTGCTCAAAAATGGTGGGCTTGGTATAGATGGCCGGGTTGAACACCGCGTCCAGGTACACGTCCATCAGGTTGTACAGATCCTGCTCGTTGGTGGTGGCGACGGGGTAGATGGTCTTGTCGGGGTAGGTCATGGCGTTGAGGAACGTCTGCATGGAGCTCTTGATCAGATCGACAAATGGCTCCTTGACGGGGAACTTAGCCGATCCGCACAACACCGAGTGCTCAAGAATATGGAACACGCCGGTGGAATCGGCCGGCGGCGTCTTAAAGCCAATGGCAAAAGCCTTGTTCTCGTCGTCGCACGCCAGGTACAGCAGGCGCGCGCCCGATGCGGCGTGGCGCAGCACGTAGGCGTCCGAGTCGAGCTCGGGCACGGTCTCGCAGCGCTCGACGGCAAAGCCGTGGCAGGTGGTGCCGGGCACCAGCAGTGCGGCGGCAGCGGCGCGCGGGTCGGTTGAGGTGGTGAGCATATGCAGTCTCCTTTGACGCCCCAGCGGGGGCGAATCGAGTCGAATCCCCGAGAGTATACCCATATGGGGCCTTCGACCAATCTGCCGCACGAGCGTGGATTTTCGGACACACGAGCGTGGATTTCCGGACGCATGCCGAATGAGCGTGGATTTTCGGACGAAATCGGCCGCCAAAAGCCCAAAAACCGTCCAAATATCCACTCTCGATATCCGACCGTTCATAATCCACGCTCATCCGCCGCCCGCACAACTCTCATATCTCATTCGTCTCTAATACGAGAGATAACAGATAGATGAGAGATAAATATGAGAGATAACAATGCTGCAAAGAGACGGGCAACCATGGTATTGTCTCAATATAGATTGTTTTACCAGCAACAACATGTTTAAATGAAACAGATGACAGACATCTTATCTTTCATCTCTCACTCATCTCTAATATGAGAGATAACAGAAAGATGAGAGATAATTACGAGAGATAACTGAGAGACGAGGGAAATCTATCCGCGGCATTCTTCGCAGAACCGAGCGAAAGGACGTGCAGATGAACGAAAACGAACTGACCGGTCTGCTCGAGTCTTTAAGGCGCATGGGCTCGGACGATCTTAACGTCGAGGTCAAGGAGAGCGCCACGACACTTTCCCGCGACGTATGGGAAACGGTCAGCGCTTTCGCAAACACCGCCGGCGGCATCATCGTACTCGGAGTGAGCGAGCACGCGGGTTTTGTCCCAGTTACAAACTTTGAGACCGAGAAAGTGCTCAACCAATTCGTGGCGGGCATGGGCGATGCCGGCGGTCGTGGAAAGCTGGCCAATCCGCCCAAATACACCATTGAGCGCGTGGAGCTCCAGGGCACCGTGGTTCTGGTCATCACGATTGAGGAGCTCGACCCGTCGAGCAAGCCTTGCTATGTCATGGAGCGGGGCGCTCAAGGTGGCAGCTACAAACGCATCGATGACAAAGATGTCACGCTTTCGTCGACCGAGGTTTTGGCACTGTCGTCATATGAACGGACGAGTCCTAGCGATCGCGATGCGGTGCCCGGTACGAGTGTGGGCGATCTCGACGAGTCGATGGTCGACCGCACGATAGAGCGTGCCTATTCGCTGACGCCTCGAGCGATGCGCGGTGCGGCGGACAAGAAGATAAAGATGGAGCGTCTGAATTTCCTCGACTTCCAGGGCAATGTTACCAAGGCCGGCCTCCTTGCCGCGGGCGTTTACCCTCAGCAGTTCTATCCCAAGCTCTTCATTGATGTGGCTGTCCACGTGGGAACTCAAAAGGGAGCTGCGGGGCCACTAAGGTTTATGGACCGCACAGTCTGCGAGGGCACCCTGGGCGAGATGATTTCGGATGCCGTCGCAGCTGTCGCCAAAAACCTGCGCCGCATCTCGACCGTCCAAGGCGTCTCGCGTATCGACTCGCTGGAGATCCCCGAGGAGGTCCTGCGCGAGGCAGTCGCCAACGCGGTTATCCACAGGGAATACGGGGATCGGTTCTGTGGGCAATCGATCGCCGTCGACGTCTTTGACGATCGTGTCGAGGTGACGAATCCTGGCGGCCTTTACGGGGGAAAGACTCGAGAGAACTTGTTTGACGGCAGCTCCCGATGCCGTAACGCGACGCTCGTGAAACTCATGTCGATTGTCCCGCTTCCGGATGGCGCAGGTTCGCCGGCTGAGGGCAATGGCTCGGGCATCCCGATGATGATCGATGCCATGCGCGCGCATGGTCTGGCCGAGCCCCTGTTCTGCCCGGGGTTCGATCGGTTCAAGGTCGTACTTTACCGTTCAAAGATCGAGCCGGTCGATCATGGCGGAGGCTTAATTGTGACGGCACTCAAACACTACGGCGAGCTGGGGACGCGTGAGCTGGCAAAACGCACGGGGCTTACAATTTCCCAGGTTAGGTCGCGCGTCAACGCGCTCATTGCTCAAGGCGAGCTTGAGCCCACGGCGCCGTCGACAAGCCGCAACCGCAAATATCGACTGTCAGAGCGCGTGGAATAAATGCGTTAGTGGACGAGGCGACCCAATAATCGACCCTCGATTGGCGCCCACTAAGGTAAAGCGGTTGTTGCCCAGTCGACGGTGATGCTAAAGACTCGGCTTACGCCGGCATGGCCCCGAACCCGTCCATCAGGAACAGCCTGAGAACCAGCTTGATGACATTTCCCGGTTTGACTTCAGCCGTGCCAAAGACGCTGCGCTCGGCGAGCTCGCTGCAGTATGCGTAGATATCGCGGATAAGGTCCGCGCCCGAAAGCGTAAACATGTAGCCTGCGTCCGAAAGCGCATTGGGCGCGGCGGGCAACTTGGCCATGTGACAGAACGTTTGCAGGTCGGGCGCCATAACATTCTGGTAGTCGAGGTGGCCGCTGGCATCCTGCGCGGCAAGCTCCAATTGGCGCACAAAATCCAGCGCCGCCGCTAACACAAAGCTCGGCGTAGGCGCATTGACGTCCTGAGTGGTCGCCACAAGCCTGCCCGCCGCCTGCGTGACAAGCCAGGCGACCTCGCGCTGGCAACGCACGGCCTTGCGCGTAACCGGCTTGATGGACGAAGAAGAAACGCTCCCCTTAGGCGGATTCGAAGCAGCCATAAGACCCTCCCATGAACAATCCGGCCCAACAAGCCCGGATGAAACACTTGCTACATCAGTATACAGGGGAGTGGGGTAGCGGGGTACAAGCGCGCCAGCGGCAAACCGAGAGCATCAACAATGTGCCTCCGCTCTATTTGGACGATGGTACGTGGGTCATTAAGTACTCGGTTCAAGCGCCGGGTACCGTTGGTTTTCGAGACCAGAATTACAACCGTAAAATGCTCAACTGCATGGAATGTGGCGTCCCAGTCGGAGTCATATTTGCAACTGAGGTGGGCTATAAGGTGCTCGGCCTTGCGTTTGTTGAGCGGTTCGAGCCCGAAAACGGATGGTTTGTTCTGCACGGTCCTGTTCATAAAGGCGGACCGGACCCTCGTTTTGCGCCCGACATGAGTTATCTGAAGCACATACCCGTCGATATTGAGTTTGCCGGACAGGGTGCGACCGACGATGAAATTTGGCTTTGGCGGTCTTTTACGATCGTGCTGTTTGATCGGATCGCGTGGCGATGCAATCTCGCGCACGCCTGCCGGTGCATGCTCTTCCTGATTTGTATAGCGAGAGGGGAGCGAGCGTGAGCTGGCGAGGCGATATTGCGATGGGGAAGTACGGAAAACTGCCGTGCGCCCTTATAGACAACAAAATGTTTCCGAGCGTAGAAGTTGATTGCGGGTCGTTTGTCGTCGCCTGTCCTTGCTGCGGCTCGCAAATACCGTGCCTCGACATTCGGTTCATCGATGCGTGCGACAGACTTAGCGACGAAGTGAGAAAACGGACAGGCGTTCATATGCCGGTGTATCAGGAGAAATGCCCTGTTTGTGGCCTCGATATCGTGTATGACGCCGGCGACGAGGGATAGGTGATGCGGAGGAGCTGGCTGTGAAGGCATCTCTGTCCCTATAAATAAACCCCCTCACCGAGCTGCTTGTGGAACTCGGCGTGATGGTCGCGTGCCCAAGTAAAGAGTGCCTGGTCAAAGTCGGTGCGCGTGGCCGGGACGCCAAAGACGCCGGCAACTTCGACGCGCACAAACTCCAGTGCCGGCAGCTTGTTGATGGCAGTGAGGGCAAACGGGGACGAGGGCTCCTCGAACAGATAGCGGCTGCCTTGCAGCGCGTCGCAACTGGTGCACGTGTTGCCGAGCGACGGGGTTTTGAAGGCTCGCGCGCCTACGGGCTTGTAGCCGCAGCGCTTATGAAGGTAGTCGCGGATCTCGCCCGGCGCGCAGCCAAGAGCGGGCACGATGGCGAGTGCGTTGGCGTTGGCCGTGTCGATGGCAATGTGCCCGGCCTTGTTGGGCGCGTGCGCGATGGCGATGCTCTGGTCGTTATCGGTTCGATAGGGAATGCCGAAGGCCGCGACCGAGGTCTCTTTGTGACACTTCCAGCACTCGCGCTTGCCCAGTACTAGATATATATACGGCGCTGAGGGGTCGGATCGGTCAACACCGGGCAGCCACTCGGCAAAGGGCTCGGGGTTGACGCCGCTGGGTACATACCAGATCTTCTTGGTCCGGTCCCATTTGGCGCCCAGTGCTTTGGCTTCTTCTTTGTGCGAAAAGGGGACATCGAGCTCGGTGCGCATGGCGGCTCCTTGGTGCTGCGGGTGCAAGTGGCTCAAGGATACCGCAGGGCGCAGACATCGCGGCGTTTTGCTGAGAAGTTGCGGTGCGGACTGATTGGTTATGCCGATGGATAGATTGGTAAGTAGATGGTCGGCTTTTGGCCAGTTGGGCGGTTGGAGCAGCTTGTGGCGCAGTTTTGTGTCTGGCTATTGTTGGTGTTGGGGTATTGAATTTGTTTGGCAGCCATTTGTCAGGTGAATTGGTGTTACGTTGCGATGACGGTTGGAGCTGCCAGTGGATTTGGCGACATAAAACAAAACAGCCCAGAGGACATAGCCTCTGAGCTGCGAACATTTGGTGGGCGTTAGAAGATTTGAACTTCTGACCTCTTCCGTGTCAGGGAAGCGCTCTCCCCCTGAGCTAAACGCCCGATCAAGGGTGCGCAAGCGCGCAAGGGATAATATAACGGAGCCTGAACTCGGTGGCAAGAACATTTTTAAAAATCGCTTACATTGTGGAATTCGGGGGCTTTGTCATATCCATTTCAAAAGAGCCCGCTGCCGCGATTTGACTGTCGCATAATGCAAGGCCATTGCGGTATCGAGCTATGGAAAGACGTCTGCGGAATTGTCCTACCGATAAGCGGACAAGCCTTCGGCTGGTGCCTTCGCCGTGGTAAGGTAAGCCGAATTGTTTCCAGGCTGCTTCGAGGGAATGGAATGAGCAAAGAGCGTGTCGAGCAGGTCGAAGGCGCAGGGGCTTCGGTGCCGATGACCGATATATCGAACATTGATGTGCCCGAGGGCACCGATGAGCTCAGCCGTAGCACCCGCCGCGCTTGGCGCGAGCGCCTGAACAGCGCTTCGACGCGCAAGATGATCACGGGCGTCTTGGCTACGCTGGTGGGCGGTTCGTTTTGGGGCTTCTCGGGCACCAGCGCGAGCTTTCTGTTCGATACCTACCACGTCGACACCTTGTGGCTTATGAGCGTGCGTCAGATTCTCGCCGGTCTACTCTTTATGGCCGTGGTTGTTACGCGCGACCGCGAGCGCCTGATTAAGCTCTGGACCACACCCGCCGATCGCAAGCAGCTGCTGCTCTTTACCGCCTTTGGTCTGCTGTTCAACCAGTTTTGCTATCTTTCGGCCGTGCGCCTGACGAACGCCGGAACCGCGACGGTGCTCCAGTGCCTGCAGCTCGTTATCGTCATGGGCTACACCTGCGTGACCGATCGCCGCATGCCTCGCGTGCGTGAGGCCGTTGGCATTGGGTTGGCCCTGGGCGGCACCTTTTTAATCGCTACCGGCGGCGACCCTACCAGTCTGAGCATATCGCCGCTTGGCCTGGTCGCAGGCCTTATGTGTGCGGTCAGCGCCACGTGTATGGCGGTGATTCCCGCCAAGATCCTGCCCGAATACGGCAGCCCCATCGTCACGGGCTCGGCAATGCTCACGGCGGGCGTGGTCTCGTGCGTCTTCGTGCAGCCTTGGGCGCATATGCCGGCACTCGACGCTGCCGGCGTCGAGGCGCTCGCGGTATTCGTGGTTATCGGCTCGTTTTTTGCTTACATGCTCTATATGCAGGGCGTTAAGGACATCGGCTCGGTGCGTGCGAGCCTCATCGGAACTGTGGAGCCGGTTTCGGCGACCATCACCAGCGCCGTTATGCTGGGCACGGTGTTTTTGCCGACCGACCTTATCGGCTTTGCCATGATCATCGTGATGATGTTCCTCACGGTGTAGCTGGCGCCGCCGCCAAGACAGAAAAGGTGTTGTGCCGCATTTTCGCCAATTGACGTCCGTGTCTGGAGTTTAGCTGTCGATGCTCAAAATGCCATAAACTAGCAATGTTATGGATTTTTTCATTGCGACTCAATTGCGAGGATTTCTTTATGGCTGGTAATCACTTTAAGGGCAGCGATAGCGGCCGTCCTGCAGTTCCGCCGCGTCCGAACGGGGCTGGTAAGGCCGGCACGCCGGGCGGCGCTGGACAGGGCGGTTCCAGTAAGCGCGTGTCCCCGGGCGAGACGGCGATGTTTACCGCTCTGTACGAGCAGTCTCAAAAGGCAAAAAAGACCGGCCGTGCAAGAGGGAATGTCTTTGCGGGCGGTGCAACCTCCGCGTCGCAGCCGAGCGGGGCTCCTTCGGTACCTGCGAACAACGCAGGTGCTGCCAACGCCGCAAATGCCGCCGGCAACGTTAATGCCGGCAAGGCCGCCAACAATACTCCCTCTGCCGGTGGCGCGGGGCTTACGGGTAACCTTGGCACGATTTACACCGGTGCCTCCGAGACTGGCACGTTCGCCCGCCTGGATGATAGCGGTGCCGAGTTTGCGGGCTCGGGTTCCAAGGAAGATTATTACGATTTTGGCTTGAACTACGGTAGCGACGCTTCGTCGAGTTCGACCTCTGACGGTCTGGTCCGTCATCGCCATCGCAAGGGCGAACGCAAAAAGCGTCACACCGGCGCCATTATTGCCGCTGTAGTCGCGGTGCTTCTCGTTGCGCTTGGCGCAAGCGGCTTTATGCTGCTTAACTCGGCAAAGACCGTAAAGAGTGAAGCGAAGGAGGCCGTCGAGATTGTCGGTGGCCTTAAGGACAAGGTCACGTCGGGCGATTTTTCGACGCTGCCTGACGACGCGAAGAAGATTGATGAGCTTTGCGACAGCATGAAGGCGGAGACCTCGAGCCCGCTGTGGACGGCGGCTTCGTTTATCCCGGTGTATGGCAGCGACATCAATGCGGCCCGCACCATGATCGACGCCCTGTCCGATGTCTCGAGCAATGCGCTGGTTCCCATGGCCGATAACCTTTCGCAGGCCACGCCCGGCAAGCTGTTTCAGGACGGCATGATTAACGTGTCCGCGCTGCAGGCGGTCGCCGATTCGCTTTCCAGCAGCTCGAAGGTGTTCAAGAGCGCCAACGAGAAGGTCCAGGGCATTGGCGATACTCATATTTCCCAGGTGACCGAGCTGGTCGATAAGGCCAAGGACGGCTTTGCCACCCTCAACGGCGCGGTTGACGCGGCGGAGAAGGTCGCCCCCGTCCTTCCGCAGATGCTCGGCGCCAACGGCCAGACGCGCAACTACCTTGTGTACGCCATGAACAACGTCGAGATTCGTGCCTGCGGCGGCTTTGGCGGTTCGCAGGGCCTGATTTCGGTCACCGACGGCCAGATGTCGATTGGCGAGTTTGTTCCCCGCATTGGACTCAGCGAGGATGAGGCAGTCGAGAGCGTCGACGAAGAGGATGAGGCGCTGTTCGGCAACCACAGTAACCTGTACAACTCGGGCAATACCTATTCGCCTGATTGGCCCCGCAACTCGCAGCGTGTCGCAGCCCTGTGGAAATCTCAATATGGCCAGGACGTTGACGGCGTCGTGGGTATCGACCCGGTGTTCCTGCAGTATCTGCTGGGCCTGGTCGGTAACGTGTCGCTGCCCGACGGAACGGTTGTCGACGGCACCAACGCCGCAAAGGTCCTCATGCACGATGTGTACTGGAACTATCCGGTCGAGGAGTCGGACGGCATCTTTGCATCCGTCGCCAGCGCTGCCTTCGACAAGATCCTTGGCGGTATCGGCGATGTCGATGTTACGAAGCTTGTCAGCGCCGTTGAGCGCGGTGCCGAAGAGGGCCGCCTGATCGCGTGGATGAAAAACGATGACGAGCAGAACGCTATCAAGGAGATGAACATCGACGCCTCGCTGCCCGATCCGGATGACCCGAGTGAAGATCCCGTTGCTGGTGTCTACTTTAACAACCTGAGCTTCTCCAAGCTCGACTGGTACCTGAATGCCGATACGCAGATTGGCCAGGGCATCAAGAACGGTGACGGCACATGCTCGTATCGCATCACCGTTACCCTGACGAACATCATGACGCAGGAGGAGGCCGGCAAGCTGCCCGACTACGTCGCGGCGAGCGCGCCCGATGCCGCGCGCGACGACGAGCGTCTGAATGTCTCGTTGTTTGCCCCGACGGGCGGCATCATTACTGATCTGACCGTCGAGGGCACCCAGTTTGGTCTTGGCGCCGCTACGTGGCATGGAATCCCCTTCTATTCGGGCACCGTTGACCTGCATGCTGGCGAGACGACGACGATCACATATACGCTGACCACGTCAGCCGAGGCGGGGGACAAGCCGCTTACGCTGCGTCAGACTCCTACATGCCAGGCGGCTCGCGACAGCGCGTCGGCGTAGGGTTTTTCTGGTAGCGCAGATAATCGAGTACCATTTTGGGGCGGACAGGCAATCTGTTCGCCTCTATTTTGTAAGGAGAGCGCATGAAGTACTTTGGCACCGACGGCTTTCGCGGTGAGGCTAACGTTGGGCTGACGGTAGAGCACGCTTATAAGATTGGCCGTTTTGTGGGCTGGTATTACGGCGCCAACCGCGAGCGCAAGGCGCGCGTCATCGTGGGTAAGGACACGCGTCGCTCGAGTTATATGTTCGAGGCGGCGCTGGTGAGTGGCCTGGTCGCGAGCGGTGCGGACGCCTATATGCTGCACGTGATCCCCACGCCGGGTGTAGCGCATCAGACCGTGGAAGGCTGCTTCGATTGCGGCATCATGATCAGCGCGAGCCACAACCCGTTTTGCGATAACGGCATTAAGCTCGTCAATAGCGACGGTTTTAAGATGGACGAGGACGTACTGGAGCTCATCGAGGACTACGTCGATGGCAAGAGCGAGGTGCCACTGGCCACGGGCAACCACATCGGCGCCACGGTGGACTACATGCAGGGCCGCAACCGCTACATTGCCTCGCTCATCGCCAGCGCGAACTTTTCGCTGCAGGGCGTCAAGATCGGCATCGACTGCGCCAACGGCTCGGCGTCCTCGGTGGCCAAGCCGGTGTTCGACGCGCTGGGCGCCGACGTGCGCGTGATCAATGCCGCGCCTGATGGTTTTAACATCAACGTCGACTGCGGCTCCACGCATATGGAGCGTCTGCAGCGCCACGTGGTGGAGCAGGGCCTGGACGTGGGCTTTGCCTATGACGGCGATGCCGACCGCTGCCTGGCCGTGGACGAGCGCGGCCGCGTGGTCGATGGCGACCAGATCCTGTACGTGTGCGGCGTGTACCTGAACAAGCACGGTCGCCTTTCGGGCGGTACCGTGGTTCCGACGATTGCCGGCAACTTTGGCCTGATCAAGTCGTTGGAGCTTGCCGGCCTAAGTGCCGTGACCAGCGGTGTGGGCGACCGTCACGTGTATGCCAAGATGCGCGAGGGCGGTTACAGCCTAGGCGGCGAGCAGACGGGCCATACGATCTTTGGCGATATCGAGCGCACGGGCGACGGCATTATGACCTCGCTGCGCGTGATGGAAGTGATCCGCGCCGAGCGCGAGACGCTCTCGCAGCTCACGGCTCCGTGCAAGCTGCTACCGCAGGCGCGGGTGGCCGTGCGCGTGGCGGACAAGGACGCCGCGCTCGAGAACATGGGCGTGCAGAACGCCATCGCCGAGGCCGAGGCTGCGCTGGCAGGCGAGGGCCGCGTGCTCGTGCGCAAGAGCGGAACCGAGTCGGTTATCCGCGTGCTGGCCGAGGCGCCCGACCAAGCATCCGCCGATGCCGCCATGAAGCGCATCGCCAACGCACTCGAGGCTCTGTAGTTACGCGGCTTTACCAAACCGCGTAACTGCTCGACGCTGCAAACGCCCCTAAGCGGCAATCTGACGTTCAATTTCAAGGGCGCGACCAGAAGGTCAGCGCCCTTTCATTTCACGTCACCTTGCTCGCTTAGGGTCGTTTTCGCTGACGTTGCCAAGACATTGGCGTCAACATGGTTGGCGTTGGCGATGGCGTGCTGGTCAATCCTTACAGCTCGTACAGCGTGGTGAACTTGTCCTGCAGGTAGCTGCAGTAGTAGCGGGCGTCAAAATCCATGCCGCAGGCACCCTTGATGAGTTCCGGCGCGTCCTTGGCGCGGCCCCACTGCCAAATGTGCTCGCCCAGCCACGCGCGGACGGGTGCCAAGTCGCCGCTCGCGCAGGCACCGGTAAGGTCGACGCCGTCGCGGCACATGGCCGGCACAAACATGGCATCGTAGGCGCTACCCAGCGCATATGTGGGGAAGTAGCCAAACGAACCGCCGCTCCAATGCGTATCCTGCAGGCAGCCGTGCGTGTCGTCGGGAACTGGAATGCCCAGGTACTCGTCCATAAAGCGATTCCAAAGCGCGGGGATGTCCTTGGCCGTAGCCTCGCCGGCAAACAGCATGCGCTCGATCTGGTAGCGCACCATAATATGCAGCGGATAGGTGAGCTCGTCGGCCTCGGTGCGGATCAACGACGGCTGCGCGATGTTCACGGCGCGGTAGAGCGTGTCTTCGTCGACGTCGCCGTAGACCTCGGGCGCGTGACGACGCAGCACCTCGAGCAGCGGGCCCATAAAGGCGCGGCTGCGACCCACGGTGTTCTCGAAAAAGCGGCTCTGGCTCTCGTGGATGCCCATGGAGGTGCCGCCCTCCAGGCACGTGCGCGCATAGGCGGGATTGACGCCCAGCTCGTACATGGTGTGCCCCGCCTCGTGGATGATGCTGTAGACGTTGGAGATGCAGTCGTCCTCGTAGATGTGCGTCGCGATGCGCGCATCGCCCACGGCAAAGCCCTCGCTAAACGGATGCTCGGTAAAGGCAAGCGCGGTGTCGTCCAGGTCCAGGCCGACAAGCTTCATAAGGTCGAAGCTCATGGCGCGCTGGGCAGCCTCGGGCACGTGGGCGTGCAAAAAGTCGGCAGCCGGCTGCTGGCCGCGCTCGCCGATGGCGTGCACGAGCGGCACGACCGTGGCCTTGACCTCGTCGCAAAACGCGTCGAAGCTCTTGGCGGAAAGGCCGCGCTCGTACTGGTCGAGCCAAACGTCGTATGGATCGCGCTTGGGGTCCATGAGCTCGGCCTGATGCTTAAGTTGGGCGACGATTCTATCCACATAGGTCTCAAAGCTCGCCCAGTCGTTGGCTGCCTTGGCCTTGTGCCACACGGCGTCCGCCTCGCAGGTGAGCCTGGTCCAGGCCTCGGCTTCTTCGGTGGGGATGGCACTGGCCTCACGTTGATCGCGGCCGAGCACACGGATCTCGTCGAGCAGCTGAGGGTCGTCGATTTTGCCGCCGGCGACGGTCTCGCGCGCTAACGAGCGTACGAGCTCAACGGACTTCTCGCTGGTCAGCAGCTTGTGATGCTCGCCGGCAAGCGTGCCCATGGCGTCGGCACGCGCTGATGCGCCGTTGGCAGGAGCAATCGTCGCTCCATCGAACTCGGCAATCTTGAGCAGGTACTCGCGAGTCCACAGCTTGCCTTCGAGCTTGCGGAGCTTCTTGATGCTCTTGCCCGCCTTGGCCTTCTTATCGAGTTTCTTTCCCATACCTATATCCTTGATCTCGCAGGTCGAGCGCCACGGGTGGGCGTGCGGCCAGTTTGCACAGCTACCTGCCTTGTACCCAGTGCGAACAAAACGGAACGCGGCGATGCACACGCAGAATGTGTTATCCTATAGCCCAATGCGTTGACGGAGAGGGTTTTGCCCGCCGCGTCGCCGGCAAGAGAGGGAAGGTCATGGGCTGCAAGCCTTCCTGCGGTGGCAAGGGCCAAGCGTTCACTCCCGAGCAGCAACCTCAACGGGCGCGCGGCCACGCGGCGGCAAAGCCCCAGTAGGGAAGCCGTGAGCCTCGCGAAAAGGGGCAAAGAGTGGGCGCGGCGGGCCAGACATCCGCCGGGTCAAACAAGGTGGTACCGCGGAATTCAACCGTCCTTGGGCAATGCACATGCCCGAGGACGGTTTTTTGTTACCGAACCGGGCCGCACATTCGTAAGCATCGGGCGGTGCCAGCCGCCCCGGCAAGCGGATGCGCGAGAGACGAAAGGGAAGACATGAGTCTGATTGATGATCTGGTCAAACTCGAGGAAGAGGCCAAGGAGCTCGTCGCAGGCGCCGACGACGCCGAGAAGCTTGAGGCCGCGCGCGTCGCGCTGCTCGGCCGCAAGGGTCGTATCACCGGCCTGATGCGCATGATGGGCAAGCTCGCCCCCGAGGATCGTCCCGTCATGGGCAAGCGCGCCAACGAGATGCGCCAGCTGATCGAGGGCATGCTCGACGAGCGCACCACCGAGATGAAGGCCGCCGCCCTCAAGCACGCACTCGAGCACGAGGCCGTCGACATCACGCTGCCGGGCATCCGTCCTCAGATCGGTCACCAGCACCTGATCAAGCAGATCATCGAGGAGGCCGAGGACATCTTCTGCGGCATCGGCTACACCGTCGAGTCCGGCCCCATGGTCGACACTTCCTACTACAACTTCACTGCGCTCAACGCCCCCATGGATCACCCGAGCCGCTCGGCCCGCGATACCTTCTACGTGGTCGACAACAACCCCGGCAGCGTCGCGCACCCCGAGGCTCACGCCCACGGCGAGTCCGACGTGCTGCTGCGCACCCAGACCTCGGGCGTGCAGATCCACACCATGGAGTCGCAAAAGCCGCCCATCTACATGATCTGCCCGGGCACCGTCTACCGTCCCGACACGGCCGACGCCTGCCACCTGCCGCAGTTCAACCAGATCGAGGGCCTGGTCGTCGACGAGGGCATCACCTTTGGCGATCTTAAGGGCACGCTCGACTACTTTGTTAAGTGCATGTTTGGCGAGGACCGCAAGACGCGCTACCGCCCGCACTTCTTCCCCTTCACCGAGCCCAGCTGCGAGGTGGACGTGAGCTGCCACGTGTGCGGCGGCAAGGGCTGCAACTTCTGCAAGCACAGCGGCTGGATCGAGATCCTGGGCTGTGGCATGGTCGACCCCAACGTGCTCATCAACTGCGGCATCGACCCCGAGAAGTACACCGGCTTCGCCTTTGGCATTGGCGCCGAGCGCGTCGCGGCCCTGCGCTACGACCTGCCGGACCTCAGAACGCTCATGACAGGCGATATGCGTTTCTTGAATCAGTTCTAGGCTGCGGCTTGCCCAAGCACGGACCTCGGCGCTCATTCGTCGCTTGCGTACCAAAGTACGCGGCACTCCTCTTTCGGGCCGATCTGCCGCACTTGGACAACCCTCGCTTTGTAAGGAATGTTCACAAAGTTGAAGTTTCCACCTGCATCTCTTCGCAGGCTTTCAGTATGAAAGGAGAGCTAGATGCGTGTTTCTTACGACTGGCTCAAGACCATGATCGATATTCCGGAGGATCCCAAGACCCTTTCGGACGAATATATCCGTACCGGCACCGAGGTCGAGGCGATCGACACCGTGGGCGAGTCCTTCGACCACGTGGTGACCGCCAAGGTGCTCACCAAGACCCCGCACCCCGATAGCGACCACATGTATGTGTGCTCGGTCGATGTGGGCGACAAGAACCTCGATGCCGACGGCAATCCCGCTCCGCTGCAGATCGTCTGCGGCGCGCAGAACTTCGAGGCCGGCGACCACATCGTCACGGCCATGATCGGCGCTGTCCTGCCCGGCGACGTCAAGATCAAGAAGAGCAAGCTTCGCGGCGTCGTGTCCATGGGCATGAACTGCTCTGCGCGCGAGCTCGGCCTGGGTGGCGACCACTCCGGCATCATGATTCTGCCCGAGGACACGCCCTGCGGTATGCCGTTTGCCGAGTACGTGGGCTCGAGTGATACTGTGCTCGACTGCGAGATCACGCCCAACCGTCCCGATTGCCTGTCCATGATCGGCATGGCCCGCGAGACCGGTGCCATTTTCGACCGCGATTTCCACGTGGAGCTGCCCGCCATCAAGGCGGAGACTGGCCGCGCGACCGACGACGAGCTTTCCGTCGAGATTGCCGACGAGGGCCTGTGCGACCGCTATGTCGCCCGCATCGTGCGCAACGTGAAGGTCGGCCCGTCGCCCGACTGGATGGTCAAGCGCCTTAACGCCCTGGGCGTGCGTCCGCACAACAACATCGTCGACATCACCAACTACGTGATGATGCTCACCGGTCAGCCGCTGCACGCCTTTGACCTGGACACCTTTGCCGAGCGCGATGGCCACCGTCGCGTGGTGGTTCGCGCCGCCCAGCAGGATGAGAAATTCACGACGCTCGATGGCGAAGAGCGCGTGCTCGACGCCGGCATGGGCCTTATCACCGACGGCGAGCGCCCCGTGGCGTTGGCCGGCGTTATGGGCGGCATGGATTCCGAGATCGAGGACGACACCGTCGACGTGATGGTCGAGAGCGCTTGCTTCAACGCCGGTCGCACCTCGCACACCAGCCGCGATCTGTCGCTGATCTCCGACGCCTCCATTCGCTTTGAGCGCCAGGTTGACGAGACTGGCTGCGTGGATGTCGCCAACGTTACCTGCGCGCTCATCGAGGAGATCGCCGGCGGCGAGGTTGCTCCCGGCTATGTCGATGTTTTCCCCGCGCCCAAGACCATCGACAGCATCAAGCTGCGCCTGGCCCGCGTGCATGCCATCTGCGGTGCCGACATCGAGCCCGATTTTATCGAGCGTTCGCTTACCCGTCTGGGCTGCACCGTCGAGCGCGACGGCGAGGACTTTATGGTTACCCCGCCGAGCTTCCGTCCCGACCTGCCGCGCGAGATTGACCTGATCGAGGAGGTCCTGCGCCTATGGGGCATGGGCCGTGTGACGGCGACCATCCCGGCTGCCAAGAACCACATCGGCGGCCTGACCCGCGAGCAGAAGCTCACCCGCAAGGTCGGCGAGATCCTGCGCGCCTGCGGCCTCAACGAGACCACGACCTTTGGCTTTGCCGCCCCGGGCGACCTGGAGAAGATCGGCATGCCCACCGAGGGTCGCGGCTGCCCCGTGGTGCTCATGAACCCGCTGGTGGCCGAGCAGACCGAGATGCGTCGTTCGCTGCTGCCGGGCCTGCTGCAGTCCGTGGCCTACAACGAGGCGCACGGTACGCCCAACGTGCACCTGTACGAGGTCGGCAGCCTGTTCCACGGTCGCGAGAACGCCAGCCTGCCCAAGGAGACCAAGTCCGTCGCGGGTGTGCTCTCGGGCCAGTGGAGCGAGCAGTCTTGGAACATGAAGTACCGTAAACTGCGTTTCTTCTTTGGCAAGGGTATCGTCGAGGAGCTGCTCGCCCAGCTGCGCATCGAGAAGGTTCGCTTCCGTCCCGTCGAGGGCGAGGGCTATGCCTTTTTGCAGCCGGGTCGTGCGGCCGAGGTTCTGTCCGGCGGCACCGTGCTGGGTTGGGTCGGCGAGATCCACCCCGAGGCGCGCGAGGCCTGCGGCATCGACGAGGTTGTCGTTGCCTTTGAGCTTGACCTGGACAAGCTGATCAAGGGCGCCCGCAACCAGGAGAACTACCGCGAGTTCTCGCAGTACCCGGCCGTTGAGCACGACCTTGCCATTGTGGTCGACAATGCCGTGACCTGCGAGGATCTTGAGCGCCGTATTACCAGCTCCGGCGGCAAGCTGCTCGAGGGCGTGCGCCTGTTCGATGTCTACCGCGATCCGGTTCGTATCGGCAAGGGCAAGAAGTCCATGGCCTTTGCGCTCACGTATCGCTCGGACGACCACACGCTTACTAGCGAAGAGGTCGAGAAGGCGCACCAGAAGATCGTCACCAAGGTGTGCAAGGGCGTAAACGGCGAAGTCCGCTCGTAATCTTTGCTGTTCGGAACCCGCCCCCTGCGGGGTTTTCACGGCAACGTCCTCGCCACTTCGCGGCTGCGGGATGTTGCCTTAGAAAACCCCTCTCGGGGGCGGGTTCCTGCGTTAACCTTGTTGCGAGCGGATCGCACCTTCTTCCGGGTGACCGGAAAGTTGGGAGTGCATGGGCCCTTTATTGGGCGGTGCGTGGACCTGGGCTAATAACGTACGTATTGCAAGGGCGTGCTGCGTTGTGGGCGGTGCGCCTTTTTGTTAGTATGCAGAGTCGGTGTTACGGATTGTTGGAAACGTAACACACAACGTTCTGATTGAGAGGGCTCATGCATATTCCCGATAATTATCTGTCCCCGCAGACCGATGCCGTTATGGCGGTGGCGATGGTGCCCGTATGGGTTCACTGCATCAAAAAGGTGCGCGCCACGCTCGATCGCGAGCATATGGCGTTCCTGGGCATCTGCGCCGCATTCTCCTTCTTGCTCATGATGTTCAACGTGCCGCTGCCCGGCGGTACCACTGGCCATGCCGTTGGCGGCGCGCTCATCGCACTGCTGCTGGGTCCCGAGGCCGCTGCCATCGCGGTCTCGGTCGCACTGGCGCTGCAGGCACTGCTGTTTGGTGACGGCGGCGTTCTGTCCTTTGGCGCCAACTGCTTTAACATGGCCTTTGTGCTGCCGTTTACCGCTGCTATCGTGTTCCGTGCGCTCAACAGCCGTCTGCACGACAAGAGCTGGGGCACCTCGGTTTCTGCCATCGTGAGCGGTTGGGTCGGCCTGTGCCTGGCGGCCCTGTGCGCGGCAATCGAGTTTGGTATTCAGCCGATGCTCTTTACCAACGCTTCGGGCGCCCCGCTGTACTGCCCCTTCCCGCTGTCCGTGGCTATTCCTGCCATGTTGGTCCCGCATATGCTGGTTGCCGGTGTGGTCGAGGGCGTGGCGACGGCCGCGATCTACGGCTTTATCAAGAAGACGGCGCCGGGCATTATCGTCGGCCCCGAGGCCGCCGAAGGCCAGCTTGCCGCCGATGGTACCGCCAAGAAGACTTCCCTGATCCCCACGCTCATTCTGGTCGCCGTGCTTGTCGTGGCTACGCCGCTCGGCTTGCTTGCCACCGGTGACGCCTGGGGTGAGTGGGACGCCGAGGGCGCCGCGACCGCCGTTCAGGAGGCTGGTGACGACAGTCTGCAGGCTTCGGTCGGCCTCGATACCCCGACCTTTGCCGATGCCCTGCCCACGGGCGATTATCTGCAGGCCTATTCCGAGGAGCAGGGCCTTGGCTTTGCCGGCCAGGCCGCGATGTATATTCTTTCGGGCGTGATTGGCGTGGCGGTGCTCACTATCGCATTCCGCTTGGTCTCGCTGACGGTCAAGGAAAGCGGTGCTCATGGCAATAGCCGAGCTGCCTAGCTGGCTTGCGGCTGAGGAGCGATATGAGCCCGTGGGGGCTCGGCATCGTGTGATGCAAAAGAATGTCCTGCACCTGGCGAGCCTGCTTGAACGGGTTCGCTTGGGTGGAGGCGCGCACGAGGGCGGGTCGATGGTCGACCGCGCCCTTTCTTCCGTTTCGGCCCCGGTGCGCCTGGTGGGGATGTTCGTTTGCGTCCTGTGCGTGTGCCTGACGCAGAGCCCGCTGTACCTCATGTTGATGGCGGCTGTTGCGCTGGTGCTCGTTGCCGTGCGCCCCGTACGCGGGCTGCGGGCAACCTTTGTGCCGGTGCTTGGCGCTGCGGGGCTCGCGGTGGTTCTGGCGCTGCCTGCCCTGCTGCTGGGCGCGTCTGCCACGGGTGCCATGCTCAAGATCGCGCTCAAGACCTTCATTAATGTGTCGTTGGTGCTGGGTGTTTCGTGGACGCTCACCTGGAGCCGCATGTCGGCGGCGCTCAAGATGCTGCATCTACCCGACGAGGTTATCTTTACGTTTGATATGGCGCTCAAGCACATCGAGGTGCTGGGTCGCACGGCGCACGATCTGTGCGAGTCGGTCATGCTGCGCAGCGTGGGGCGTGCGCCTGCGGGTTTTTCGCGCACCGATTCGATCGCGGGTATCATGGGCATGACCTTTATCAAGGCGATGGAATACAGCCGTGCGATGGATGAGGCTATGCTTTGCCGCGGCTTTGCCTGTGCGTATCCGGCGCCCGCACGCGCCGTGTTTGGCTGGCGCGATGTCGTTTACGCGGCCGTTGTGGTTCTGCTCGCCGTGTTGTGCGCGGTGCTGTAGTGCGGACGGCCGAGCCGTCGATGTGAATAGGGAAGGGCGACGTTTTGGCAAATGATACAAATGGCGCGATGGGCGCGAGCGGTGCTGCAAGCGCCGAGGCCACGCTGCTCATCGAGTTTCGCGACGTAGTGTTCTCCTATGCGGGGCATACGGTTGTCGATGGCGTGTCGCTGCAGGTCGATCGTGGTGAACTCGTTGCCCTACTCGGTCCCAACGGCTGCGGTAAGACGACGATTATGCGCCTTATCAACGGTCTTGAACTAGCGGACGCGGGTGCGTACCTGTTTGACGGGCACGTGATCGATGCGGCATATCTCAAGGATTCCGCAGCCGCTCAGCGTTTTCATCAGCGCGTGGGCTTTGTGTTCCAGAATGCCGACGCCCAGCTGTTCTGCGCTACGGTGGGCGAGGAAGTTGCTTTTGGCCCCGCGCAGATGGGGCTGCCGACAGACGAGCTCGAGCGCCGCGTCCGCGATGCCATGGAGCTGTTCCAGGTTGCCGATCTGGTCGATGCCTCGCCCTATCAGCTTTCGGGCGGGCAAAAGAAGCGCGTTGCGCTGGCTGCGGTGGTGTCGATGAACCCCGATATCCTAGTGCTCGATGAGCCCACCAACGGGCTCGATGAGGACTCGTGCGACATCGTAGTCAACTTTTTGCTGGCCTACGTTGCTGCCGGTAAGACGGTTTTGATGAGTACGCACCATCAAGATTTGGTGCGCCGCCTGGAGGCCCGTGCCATCTATATCGATCGATATCACCATGTGGTCGAGGCGCCCGTGCCGTCGTATGGAACCGAAAGCGGTGCTGCGGAATAGTTGCTGCGTAGGGTATGTATGGCCGCCTGTGCGACTCTGCCGTGATGGTATAGTTAACCAGGTTTTATGGGGGTGGCTATGCCAAGTTGGAACATTCATATCGCTCAAACGGAGCGCTTGCTGGCACGTGCTAGCGTGCTTGCCGATAGCGTGCGCGACCGTAATGCCTTTTTGTTTGGCTGCGTGGTTCCGGATATCTTCGTGGGCTATATGGTCCCTGGCATCGCCGATCCCATTCCGTATCGCATTACGCACTTTGCAAAGCCCGAGCCTATCCCTAAGCCGCGCGAGCACGAGTTCTGGGATACCTATGTGGCGCCGCTGCTTAAAGGCGCACCCGCGGGCGAACCTGCTGAGGCTACCTCGATTGTCGAGGAGCGCGAGCGACTGAACCGCGTGCACTATCCTCAGCGCTACAGGGATGCCGAGCCGGTTGTCGGTCCCGGCGCCTGTGAGTTCTCGCTTGCGTCCGAAGATGTGGCGCAGTCGCTGCTCGATTTAACGCTGGGCGTCTGGTCGCATCTGGTGGCCGACACGGTATGGAACACGCGTGTGAACCAGTATCTGGAAGCACGCGGCGGCAAGCCGTGCGAGGAATTCCGCATTAAAAAGCAGGGCGATTTTGACTGGTTTGGCAAGACGCTGGGCATCGTTTCCATTCCGCGTGCGACCGATCGCCTCTATACCGCTGCGACGCGTTTTGGGCAGTATCCCATCCATAAAGAATATGTGCTCAAGACTATCGGCGTCATGCACGAGATTGTACGCGAAAACCCCGGCGAGCCCGATCATCCGCCGTATCGCCTGCTAACCGAGGAGTTTTTCGATGCAACGTTTACCGAGGTCATCGAGCTGACCGAGGCGGGATTTGCGGCTCGCGTCGCTGCTTCTGACGTTCCCGCAGTCCCCCTGATCGCTAGCTGCTAGCCGGCCGGCTTAACGGTGAACAGTTCATTCCAATTGACCAACGGCTCCCGTCGCAGGGCGTCTTCGGTGGTGCGCTCGGCATCGGAGAGGCTTGCGACTGAACACAAATCGATGATGCGGCATACGAAGAAGGTCTAAAAAGGGCCCGGAAGGCAATGCCTTCCGGGCCCTTTGCAATGCAAACATGCTTGCAAGTACGACTTAACGCACCTGAGCGACGTAAGCGACGTTGGTCGAGGAGACCTTGTCCTCGAGCTGGACGCTCATGCGGGGATCGCCGGCGGTAGCGACGGTCAAATCGCCAGCCTCGACGTAGCCGAGCTCCTTAGCGGTCTCGATCGCCTTGACGATCGTGCCGTTGACGGTGCCCTGGGTAATCTCGGCCTGATGCGGGATAACGCCCCAGTACATGATCATCTGCTGGACGGCCCACTCGTGGCGGGAGAACGCGCAGATCGGCATGTTGGGACGGAAGTGCGAGATCAGGCGAGCGGTACGACCGGTGGTCGTCGGCACGGTGATGCACTTGGCGCCAACGGTGGTAGCCATGTTCACAGCGGACATACCCACAACGTTGTTGACGACGCGGGTGCCGTGAGCATCGGCCGGAACCTCGAGCGGAGCGTGGGCCGGGAGGTACTTCTCGGTCTCGAGAGCAATGCTGGCCTGCATCTTGACGGCCTCGACCGGGTACTTACCGGCAGCGGACTCGCCAGAGAGCATAACGGCGTCGGTGCCGTCGTAGATGGCGTTAGCAACGTCGGCAACCTCGGCGCGCGTCGGGCGCGGGTTCTGCTGCATGGAGTCGAGCATCTGCGTAGCAGTGATGACGGGCTTGTAGGCCGCGTTGCACTTGGCGATGATCTCCTTCTGGATGTGGGGAACGAGCTCGGGCTTGATCTCGATGCCCAGGTCGCCACGGGCGACCATGATGCCGTCGGAAGCCTCGAGGATCTCGTCGAAGTTCTCGACGCCCAGGGCGCACTCGATCTTCGGGAAGATCGTCACGTGCTCGCCGCCGTTCTCGCGGCAAAGCTTGCGGATGCCACGGACGGACTCGCCGTCACGGATGAAGGAAGCGGCGATGTAGTCGATGTTCTCGGTCAGGCCAAAGAGGATGTCCTGACGATCGCGCTCGGTGATGGCGGGCAGCGAGATGTTGACGTTGGGCATGTTGACGCCCTTGCGCTCGCCGATCAGGCCGTCATTCTTGACGACGCAGGTCATGTCCTGGCCGTCGACGGACTCGACCTCGAGGGCAACCAGGCCGTCATCGATCAGGATGAGGGAGCCCTTCTCGACCTCGGAGGGCAGAGCCAGGTAGTCGAGGGAGATGTGCTCAGCGGTGCCGTGGAAATCCTCGGACGTAGGCTGAGCGGTGACGACGATCTTATCGCCGGTCTTGACGGCAACCTTCTTGCCGTCGACCAGAAGGCCGGTGCGGACCTCGGGGCCCTTGGTGTCGAGCAGGATGCCGACGGGCAGACCGAGCTCCTTGGAAATACGGCGGACGCGCTCGATGCGACCGTGGTGCTCGTCGTAGGAGCCGTGCGAGAAGTTAAAACGGGCGACGTTCATGCCCGCCTTGATCATCTCGCGGATGGTCTCGTCGCTATCGCAGGCGGGACCCATGGTGCATACAATCTTAGTGCGCTTGTACATTCAGACCTCCATCTGACATCGTCTTGCGCTGATAGATAAACCATAAGAAATAAAACCGTGTTGATTATAACGAAATGCTGACCGAATACCCCATAAAATCGACCGTATGCCGAATTAGAAGTTCATTTTTTGCGGGATAAACGGTATATGAAAAGGCTCTGTCACAACAAATGGTTGATTTTGACGAGAAATAGCGTATAATAATAGTAAGAAACAGTACCACCGAAGGAGGTAATTGGATATGCCTACTATCAAAGACGCATTAGATATTATCGGTAAGTTGACTGTCGCAGAGCAGGAAAGCCTTAAAACAATGCTTTTAAGTCCTGCCTTTGTAAAGTCTTTGAATATTGAAGATTTCGTAGCAAAGGAACGCTTTGCAAATGGTCGTGTATGCCCTCTTTGTGGCTGTATCCATGTGGTTCGCAATGGTCATCGTAAAGATGGCACACAGCGATATGTATGTAAGGATTGTGGCAAGTCCTTCGTGATTGCTACGAACTCCATTGTGTCTGGTACAAGAAAAGACTTGTCCGTGTGGGAGCAGTACATTGATTGTATGATGAATGGCTTATCCATTCGTAAGACTGCTGTTGCTTGTGGGATTCACAGAAACACCGCATTCCTTTGGAGACACAAGATTTTGGATGCACTTCAGAATATGGCAGACGATGTTACCCTTGACGGCATTATTGAGGCTGACGAAACTTTTTTCGCCATCTCGTACAAGGGCAATCATAGCAAGAGTAAGACATTTGCTATGCCACGCAAGGCTCATAAGCGTGGTCATTCTACACATATCAGAGGCTTGTCCCAAGAAAAGGTATGTGTTCCTTGTGCGGTTAATAGGAATGGCTTGTCTATCTCCAAGATTACGAATACTGGTAGAGTTTCTACAAGAGATTTACATCATATTTATGATGGTAGGATTAAGACCAATTCCACTCTTGTTACGGACAAGATGAACTCCTATGTGAGATTTACAAATGCCAATGGCATTGACCTTGTGCAGTTAAAGACTGGCAAAGCCAAGAAAGGCATTTATAATATCCAACATATCAATAGCTACCATAGCCAGCTAAAGAGGTTTATGCGTGGCTTTAACGGTGTTTCTACCAAGTATCTGAACAACTATCTTGTGTGGAATAACCTTGTAAATTACGCCAAAGAAAGCGACATGGAGAAAAGGAACATCTTCTTAACTTTCGTTTTGGCAACATTGAAAACTGCTAAATGCAGAGATTTATCAAACAGACCAGCAGTTCCTCTGGTCGCCTAATTAGAATTTGTGGAGATGATAAGATGGTCAATATAACAGATGTAAAACAGATTCTTCAATTTGCAATAGATGCGGAGATTAAAGTCTTTCTTGATGGTGGCTGGGGTGTAGATGCTCTTCTTGGATATCAGTCAAGAGCCCATAATGATATTGACATTTTTGTAGAAAAGAACGATTATCAGAACTTTATAGAAATAATGAAAGCTAATGGCTTTTATGAGATTAAGATGGAATATACAACATTGAACCATACTGTATGGGAAGATTTGAAAAACAGAATTATTGATTTGCATTGTTTTGAATATACGGACGAAGGTGAAATTCTTTATGATGGGGATTGTTTTCCGGTAGAAACTTTTTCGGGTAAAGGAAGAATTGAGGAAATAGAGGTTTCCTGTATTGAACCATATAGTCAAGTAATGTTCCATCTGGGATACGAGTTTGATGAAAATGATGCACATGATGTGAAGTTATTGTGTGAGACACTTCATATCGAAATTCCAAATGAGTATAGATAACTGCAAATAACAGTTTGTAGGGGAGTTCTGATACTCCCCTATAAAAATGGCTATTTATCAACTGTTTGTTGTGACATAGCCTATGAAAAAATTTACCAACCGCTCTAACCGCTGCTATCTGGGCGATATGTCAGTTTGGCGATGTGCCGAAGAAAAAACGTTTTACCAATGTTGAGCATCACACGGTCTGCACCGTTGCGTGCGGACCATATTTCCAAACCGATTGTTTTGGCTAGACGCGTCGCTTTGGGGTACCATAGCTCCACTATCAACTGCCGCTCAGCACGGCAGCCTTGATGAGCCCTTGCCCTTCTCCTGGGAATTATGATCGGGCATCAATCTGCTGAGTGGCCCGAATCCCAGGAGGGGACTCTATATGCAAAAGGAATACCTGTCCGCCGCGGCGGAGGTGCTCAGCGACCAAGGTGTCGATGAGAACCTCGGCCTGAGCAACGACGAGGCGTCTTCGCGCCTCGCCAAGACAGGCCCTAACAAGCTCGAGGAAGCTGAGAAGACGCCGCTGTGGAGGCGTTTCTTTGAACAGATGGCTGACCCTATGGTCATCATGCTGATCGTTGCCGCCGTCATCAGTGCGCTCACGGGCATGGTCAAGGGCGAGCCCGACTTTGCCGATGTTGCCATCATCATGTTCGTCGTTATCGTCAACTCGGTGCTGGGCGTGGTCCAGGAAGCCAAGAGCGAGGAGGCCCTCGAGGCCCTGCAGGAGATGAGTGCGGCGCAGTCCAAGGTGCTACGCGACGGCAAGCTCGTGCACCTGCCGAGCGCCGAGCTCGTGCCCGGCGACGTGATCATGCTCGAGGCGGGCGACTCCGTCCCGGCCGACTGCCGCGTGCTCGAGAGCGCCACGATGAAGATCGAAGAGGCCGCGCTCACCGGCGAGTCCGTGCCCGTCGAGAAGCATGCCAACGTGATCGAGCTCGCCGCCGGCACCGACGACGTGCCGCTCGGCGACCGTAAGAACATGTGCTATATGGGCTCCACCGTCGTGTACGGCCGTGGTCGCGCCGTCGTGGTCGGCACCGGCATGAACACCGAGATGGGCAAGATCGCCGGCGCCCTGGCCGAGGCCAAGGAAGAGCTCACGCCGCTGCAGGTGAAGCTCGCCGAGCTCAGCCGCATCCTCACCATCATGGTGATCGTCATCTGCGTCGTTATCTTTGGCGTTGACATCCTCCGCCACGGCGTGGGCAACGTCCTTACCGATCCGACTGCCCTGCTCGACACCTTTATGGTTGCCGTCTCGCTCGCCGTCGCCGCCATCCCCGAGGGCCTTGTTGCCGTCGTGACCATCGTCCTTTCGCTTGGCGTGACCAAGATGGCCAAGCGCCAGGCGATTATCCGCAAGCTCTCTGCTGTCGAGACCCTTGGCTGCACACAGACCATCTGCTCCGACAAGACCGGTACCCTTACCCAGAACAAGATGGCCGTCGTCAAGCACGAGCTCGCTGCGCCCAAGGAGAAGTTCCTGGCCGGCATGGCGCTGTGCTCCGATGCTCAGTGGGACGAGGAGCTGGGCGAGGCCGTGGGCGAGCCGACCGAGTGCGCGCTCGTCAACGACGCCGGCAAGGCTGGCCTCACCGGCCTGACTGCCGAGCATCCGCGCGTGGGCGAGGCCCCGTTCGACTCGGGCCGCAAGATGATGTCCGTGATCGTCGAGACCTTGGATGGCGAGTACGAGCAGTACACCAAGGGCGCGCCCGACGTGGTGATCGGCCTGTGCACCCATATCTACGAGGGCGAAAAGGTCGTCCCGCTGACCGAGGAGCGTCGCGCCGAGCTCGTGGCCGCCAACAAGGCCATGGCCGACGAGGCTCTGCGCGTGCTGGCGCTGGCAAGCCGCACCTACACCGAGGTCCCGAGCGACTGCAGCCCCGCTGCGCTCGAGCACGACTTGGTCTTCTGCGGCCTGTCCGGCATGATCGACCCGGTCCGCCCCGAGGTCGCCGAAGCCATCCGCGAGGCCCACGACGCTGGCATTCGCACCGTCATGATCACGGGCGACCACATCGACACCGCCGTGGCCATCGCCAAGCAGCTGGGCATCGTCACCGATCGCAGCCATGCCATCACCGGTGCCGACCTCGATCGCATGAGCGACGAGGAGCTCGACGCGCACATCGAGGACTACGGCGTGTACGCCCGCGTCCAGCCCGAGCACAAGACCCGCATCGTCGAGGCCTGGAAGTCGCGTGACCAGATCGTGGCCATGACGGGCGATGGCGTCAACGACGCCCCGTCCATCAAGCGCGCCGACATCGGCGTGGGCATGGGCATCACCGGTACCGATGTCACCAAGAACGTCGCCGACATGGTGCTTGCCGACGACAATTTCGCCACCATCATCGGTGCCTGCGAAGAGGGCCGTCGCATCTACGACAACATCCGCAAGGTCATCCAGTTCCTGCTTTCGGCCAACCTTGCCGAGGTCTTCTCGGTGTTTATCGCCACGCTCATCGGCTTTACCATCTTCCAGCCGGTGCAGCTGCTGTGGGTGAACCTGGTCACCGACTGCTTCCCCGCGCTCGCGCTGGGCATGGAGGATGCCGAGGGCGACATCATGAAGCGCAAGCCGCGCAACGCCAAGGACGGTGTCTTTGCCGGACATATGGGTCTGGACTGTGTGGTCCAGGGCCTAATCATCACCGTGCTGGTGCTGGCGAGCTTCTTTGTGGGCGTGTACTTTGACATGGGCTACATCCATATCGCCGATATGATCGCCGGCAATGCCGACGAGGAAGGCGTGATGATGGCGTTCATCACGCTCAACATGGTTGAGATTTTCCACTGCTTCAATATGCGCAGCCGTCGTGCGTCGCTGTTCACCATGAAGAAGCAGAACAAGTGGCTGTGGGCTTCCGCCGCGCTGGCGCTGGTGCTGACGGTGATCGTAACCGTGCAGCCGACGCTTGCCGAGATGTTCTTTGGCCCCGTGACGCTTGAGCTCAAGGGCGTTCTTGCCGCGCTGGGCCTGGCCTTCCTGATCATCCCGCTGATGGAGATCTACAAGGCGATCATGCGCGCGGTCGAGAAGGAGTAGGTCGAAAGGCCATCCTTCCCACCGGCCCGACCGCCTGCGGGGTTTCTTCCTCGCTGGTCCTCGCGCTTCGCGCTGCGGGATCGCTCGGAAGAAACCCCTCCCGGCGGGCGGGCCTTCGGATAACCTCTCGGGACCATTGGCTGAGGGAAAGTTTGTGAGCTGGTCGGGCTTTGCCCGGCCAGCTCTTTTTGATTTAAAATACCTGCTCAGTTGTGATTTTTGGTGCTGGGAGGCGTTTGTGGCTAAGGCTAAGGCTAAGGCGAAGAAAAAGACGACGGGGGCGCGGGCTAAGCGCGATCGTCGTCGGAAGCTCGCGACCGAACCCCCTGCATCTGCTGAGGAGTTGCTGGCGAGTGTACCGGGGCTTGACGCGCTGCGGGACGTTCCGGCGTTTGATGACCTGCCGGTCGATGAAGCCCAGCAGGCTGCCTTTGATGATTTCTGCGCGCATGCCGAGGAGCCCGAGCAGATGCAGCTTGGCGCCGTGGTGCGCTTGGATCGCGGGTTTCCACTGGTGGCGACTGCCGACGATACCTTCCGCGCCGAGCATGCCGTGGGATTTGCCAAGTCGCGCGGTGGGGACGAGGTCCTGCTGCCTGCCGTGGGCGATCGTGTGGCGGTGCGCCGCGCTCCCGGGCACGATATGGGCGTGATTGAATGCGTGCTGCCGCGCCGTACGAGCTTTGAGCGTTGGCGCGGCCGTGCCCGCGGAGAGCGCCAGGTGCTCTGCTCCAACGTGGATAGCGTGCTAATCGTGCAGGCGCTCGGTGCCGGCGAGGTGCTGCTCGACCGTGTGGCGCGTTCGCTGGTATTGGCGCTCGACTGCGATGCCGAGCCGGTGGTGGTACTCACCAAAGCTGACCGCTGCGATGCCGAGGAACTCGAGCGCGATCTGGACCGCGTGCGCCGCCTGGTGGGTCCGGACGTGCGCGTGATCGTGACGTCCTCTGCCGAGGGCCGCGGCCTGGACGAGGTCCGTGCCTGCGTGCCTGCCGGGAGCTGCGCCATGATTCTGGGCGAGTCGGGTGCCGGCAAGTCGACGCTGCTCAATGCGCTGCTGGGCCACGATACGTTGGCGACCGGCGGTGTGCGCGAACGCGACGACCGGGGCCGTCACACTACCGTCGCGCGCGTGATGGTGACGCTGCCGGGCGACGCCGGCGTGATCGCCGATGCCCCGGGCCTGCGCAGCCTACCGCTCGTGGGTCACGAGCGGGGACTGGCCCGCGCCTTCCCCGAGATTGTCGAGGCATCGCGCACGTGCCGGTTTGGCGATTGCACGCATACCCATGAGCCGGGTTGCGCCGTTCGCGAGGCCGAGGACGCCGGGCAGATCGATAGCCTGCGTCTGGAAACGTTTCAAAACCTGGCGTCATCCATGCGCGTGAGTGCTCAAATGCTCGATCCCGATGTCCATCTGTAATTGATTTTTCCTATGACAGCCGTTTCCCAACTGTTCGGGAGACGGCTTTTTGCTGCGGAAAAGCCTCGAAACATGCAGTTTGCTGACGTGCTGACCAAAACCTTGCCACGAGCTTGACGGGCTGGTCAGCTTTTAGTCAGCGATTGGTTTGACATCGAAAACCAAGATTGCGATTGCGCCGCTTTGCACTCTGACCGCCCAGACAATGGTGGTACGGGCATTCGCCCGGCACTGCCATGAGAGGAGCGGCCGTGAACAAGAGCAAGCGCATCGCCATCAGTCTGGTCGCGGGCGTGCTCGCTGCTCTGCTCTGCATGGTTTACGGCTCGTCGATCCGCTCACAAGCCGAACAGGTCCAGGCTGAGACCTTGGCCAAGTACGGTGGCGATCGCGTCGAGGTATGCGTCGCGGCGCGCGATATCGAAGTGGGCGAGACCCTCGATGAGACCAATGTCATAACCCAGGAGTGGCTGACGAGTCTGCTGCCGCGTGACGCGGCGACCGAGCTGCGCCAGGTGCGCGGCGACGTGACGACTTCGCGTATTCCCAAAAACGCCGTGATCTGCAATGTCTACACCAAGGTCGAGAGCCGCAAGCTCGAGGTGCCTAAGGGCAAGGTCGCCGTTTCGGTGGCGGTCGATGCCGAGCACTCGGTCGGCGGTGCTACGGGCGTGGGCAGCTACGTGGATGTGTATGTGCAAAAAGACGGCGTGACCGATCGGCTGTGCGGCGCGCACGTGATCGATACCAGTGAGGATTCCGGTGCCACGCGCGAGGGCAAGATCGAATGGGTGACGCTGGCGGCTGACCCCGAAGACGTCAAGGAACTGCTGGGAGCCTCGGGCAAGGGAACGGTCAGCTTGACGATTCCCGCCACGGCGCGCGGCAAAAAGAGCGGAGGCGACGAGTGATGAAGGCGATCTGGCTTGCGTGCTGCGCGTGCGGCGATTACGGGCTGTTGCAGCGGGAAGTCGAGGGCCGTGATGTGGGTGCACAGGTGCTTCGCGTGGGTGACCTGGACGGGCTGGTTTCCATGGCGCGGGCGTTTCCGTCGCGCCGCGGGGCTGCCATCATCGCGGCGTCTCTGTTTGATACCGAAGATGTGCGCAAGACTGTTGCGCGCCTGACGGCCGAAGGCCGCGTGAGTCGCGTGGTCGTGTTGATAGAAGCGCTCGATCCGTCGGATATCGAGGGGCTGTTTCGCGCGGGGGCGACCGAGGTCATCGCTGCACACAGTATATGCGGCAACGGGCGCGCGGGCGAGGGAGCGGTTGATTCCGATCGGAGCATGACGATTGAGCCCGATGCTTTTGTTGATAGGGAACCCGGGGCGCCTCGCGCTACAAGAGGCCCGCGTGTTGATGATTATGGAAAAGCGGAAGCCGAGCATGGTCGGCGCCCCCGGAACCCCCTTGTATACGATGACGCTGGAGGGCCGGCGCAGCATGCTGGCGATTCCCCGGCTGTAGATATGGGATACGTGCACGGCGTGAATCTGGCGGATGAACTCGATGAAGTTGAGGGCTTTGCCGGGTGCGGCGAGTTGTCGCTGATGCAGCATGAGCAGATTGCGCAGAACGAGCCTGCCTCGCAGACCGAACAAGCAGCCATGCCGGCTTGGACGCAGCACGTGGTTGCGGCGGGGGAGACGGGGACGCTGTCACCGACGCCCGCCCCGCCGCCTCCGATGCCGCCGGCAGACGCTGCCGCTTCGCCGCATCGAGCTCCGGTCATCTGCGCCATTTCGGGTTCGGGCGGTTGCGGCAAGTCGACGATCGTTGCCACCATGGCACACACATCGTCGCTGTTGGGCTTGCGTGCCGCCGTGCTCGACCTGGACCTGATGTTTGGAAACCTTTACGACTTGTTAGGCGTCGATGCTCCGCGCGATATGGCGGCACTTATCGAGCCGTCGGCGGCGGGCACGCTCACCGAGCCGGATATCGTAGCCACATCGATGCGCGTGGCACCGGGCGTTACGCTCTGGGGTCCCGTCGCAGCGCCCGAGCAAGCCGAGCTCATGGCGCGTCCGGTGGAGCTACTGCTTGATGTTCTGCGTCGCGAATCCGACGTGGTCTTTATCGATACCTCGGTCTTTTGGGGCGACGCCGTGGCGGCTGCGGTGGCGGCGAGCGACCGTTGCCTGGTCGTTGGCGATGCGGCGGTGTCGTCCGCGGCATCGGCATCGCGCGTCATTGAACTGGCAGGTCGAGTAGGTGTGCCGCGCACGCGCATGAGCGCCGTGTTCAACCGGTTCGGTGCGCGCGGGGCAGACGAGGACGTCGCCATGCGCTTTGAGATTGCCTGTGCGTTAAGCTCCAAGATTCGTATCGCCGATGGCGGGCAGGATCTCGCCGCGCTCATGGCGTTTGGGCGCGCTGACGAGGCAGTGGGGCAGACCAGCGCTTTTGCGACTAGCGTGCGCGAGGCCACGCGCGAGATGCTCGTGGAACTGGGGTGCGCCGTCGGCCCTTGGAGCGATATGGTCGCCGACCGTGCAACGCGCACCGAACGCCCGCGTATCCGCCTTCCCTGGTCGCGCGAGGGTGATCAGCGATGAGCCTGCAAACGAGGATTAAGGCTGCCGGCGCTGCGGCGGCGGCAGCGCCTGTAGATGCGGGGCGTCGCCGCGCCGTGAAACGACGCACCAAGCGCGCCGTGATGGACCGCATGGGTTACGACGAAGTGGCGCGTATCAGCGCCTATATCGACCCGGCACTTGCCCGCTCGGAATTGCGTCCTGCGGTGGAGGCGGCGCTCAATGTTGAGGAGCCGACCGATCTCGCGACGCCCGAGCGCGAGACCATCATCGACGAGATTTTGGATGACGTGGTGGGCTTGGGGCCGTTGCAGCCGCTCATCGAGGACGACACCGTTACCGAGATCATGATCAACGGCTGCCGCTCGGCTTTCTTTGAACGCGGCGGCGTCTTGTACCCCATCGAGCATGCGTTTGAGGATGATGAGCAGATCCGTGTGCTTATCGACCGCATTATCTCGCCACTTGGTCGCCGTATCGACGAGCGCAGCCCCATCGTCAACGCCCGCCTCAAAACGGGCTATCGCGTCAACGCGGTGATTCCGCCTGTGGCGATTGACGGACCGATTCTCACCATCCGAAAGTTCTCGGACCGTATCTGCTCGCTGGACGAGCTTGTGGGGCTGGGGTCGCTGCCGCTTTGGTATGCGCAGCTGCTGTCGTGTGCGGTGTCGCTGCGACAGGACCTGGCGGTTGCGGGAGGCACGGGATCTGGTAAGACCACCCTGCTCAACGCGTTGTCATGTGAGATTTCCACCGGCGAGCGCATCGTGACGATCGAGGACTCTGCTGAGCTCAAGTTTGCACATCATCCGCACGTGGTGCGCCTAGAGGCGCGCGAGGCTTCAATTGAGGGCGAGGGCGCGGTGACGATCCGCGACCTGGTAACTAATGCCCTGCGCATGCGCCCCGACCGCATCGTGGTGGGCGAGGTGCGCGGTGCCGAGTGCTGCGACATGTTGCAGGCCATGAACACGGGCCACGACGGGTCGCTCACCACACTTCATGCGGGTTCAGAACAGGAGACCGTGGTGCGTCTGACGTTGCTTGCACGTTATGGCATCGATCTGCCGAGCGAGCTCATCGAGGAGCAGATTGCCATGGCGCTCGACGGCATCGTGATGTCCGAGCGTCACGCCGATGGCAGGCGTTTCGTCTCCTCGTATTCGGGGGTGCGACGCGCCGCATCGGGCGGCGTAGAGCTCGAGCGCTATGTGACGTTCGATGCCGCCGAGCGCACCTGGACGCTTGACCGCGAGCCGCCGTTTATCGCAGAAGGCCTGCGGTCGGGGACGCTCACACAAGAGGAGGTGGACGAATGGAGATCACTGTGCCCCTCGTCGTAGGGGGCTTGGCAGGGCTTTCTGTCGCGACGGCGTGCGGGGCGGAACCTCGTGTGCCGCAGGTACCGCCGGCGGAGCTGACACGTCAGGCGCTCGAGACGGTGGCAGAGAAGCTGCCGCGTGAGCTGGTGGAAAACGATCTGCTGAAAAAGATCGCCCGTTCGTGGGCATCGCTGGCTCCGGCGCATCGCCTTGGCCTCGTGATCGAAGATGCTTCGGGACGTTTGGCGTTTCTGCTGCTATCGAGCGGTCTCTGCTGCGTTTTACTAACGATGGTGTCGTTATCGCCCCTCGGATTTGCCTTGGGACTTGTTGCTCCGTTTGCCGTTGGTGCCGCTCGGGATGGCTTTGAGAGCCGGCGCGAGCAACACGATGCAGAAGAGGCAATGCCCGAGGCGTTTACCGCACTTTCCATGTCGCTTGCCTCGGGACATTCGCTGGCCCAGGGCATGCGCTTTGTGGGCGCTCATGCGCAAGAGCCAGTGCATACCGAGTTTTTGCGGGTGGCGGCGGCGATCGATTGCGGCATCTCGGCGACCGACGCGCTCGATGACTTGCTCGTGCGTATCGACGCCCCCGGTCTTTCGCTTGTGACCTTGGCGCTTAAGGTGTCTCAGCGCACCGGCGCTCCGCTTGCCGACTTACTGTCCGAGGCGTCGAGCATGGTGGGGGAGCGCATTGAGCTCAAGCGCCGCCTGGATGTTAAGACGTCGCAGGCTCGCATGTCTGCGCATATGGTCGCGGCGATGCCGGCGGGCATGTGCGCGGTGTTGGCGCTGCTTTCGGCAGATTTTCGTCGCGGTCTTGCGACGCCTGCCGGCGCGGGCGCTGTGGTGCTGGGTCTTGCCCTCAACGCCGTTGCCCTGGTGGTTATCCGGCGCATTATGCGGGTGGAGCTATGAGCGCCCCGGTTGCAGTTGCGGCTTGCCTGTGCGCCCTGAGTGTATTTGTCGCGACGGGTTTGGATCGGGCGGATGCACGCAAGATCGCAGGGGCCTGCAAGCGCGAGGCGGTGCTGGTCGCTGCCGCGGGTCGCTCGGTGGTCGATGCTCTGACCGCGCGAGTGAAGGGCGCGGTTGGAGCGGGCGGCCCGGCGCGAGTGTCGCTCGGCGAAGTGTCCGAGATGATCGATGTTGTGCGCTTGGGTCTTTCGGCCGGTCTTTCGTTTGATGCGGCGCTTGAGATTTTCTGCGCCAACCGCCGGTCAGTGCTGGCTCTTCGCCTTGAGCGCGCCTGCATGGCGTGGCAGGTGGGCGTGGGCACGCGTGAGGACGAGTTGTTGGCCGCCGCGCGCGACCTGGACGTGCGAGCGCTCGAGACCTTTGCCATCACGGTGGGGCAGGCGCTCGCCCTGGGTGCCCCACTTGCCGAGACGCTGGCCGCTCAAAGTCGCGAGATCCGTGCGGCTCATCGCGCCGCGGTCGAGCGCGAGATCGAGCGTGCACCCGTCAAGCTGCTGATTCCCACCGGCACGCTCATCTTGCCGGCGTTGCTTCTGTCCATATTGGGCCCGCTGCTGGGAGCAGGCGGGATGATGTAGGGAGGAATACATGAACACGATGACTGACGCTGCTGGCAAGGTCCAGGGCTGGGCGTTTTGCCGGGCGGCACATGTTCGTCAGCGCGCCAAGGAACTATTGCAGGAGGAGAGTGCACAGGGTACCACCGAGTATGCCATCTTGGTCGGCGTGCTCGTGGTGATCGCGATTATCGCCATCGTCGCATTTAAGGGCAAGGTCCAAGATCTATGGAACGCTATCAGCGAGGGCATCAACAGCCTGTAGAGGGCGAGCGCCCCATCGGGGTGCTGCTGGTGTTTGCTTGCCTGACCGTGGCGATAGCGGCGGTGCTTTGGGGGCTTAACGCCGCGCGGCAGCAGCGTCCTGGGACCGCCTCCGATTTGGGCTCAGATTCGGCGGTGGCGTCTCAAAAAGATGAGATGCGAGATGCGGACGATTCGGATGTCGCTGTCACGGCGCAAACCTTTCTGCGGACGCTCGACAAGCGGTCTGGCACTGCGACGGATTCGCCTGAGGGCAACGCGATTGCGGTCCGGCTTGCATGGTCCGAGGACCGACCGATGACCGAAGCGGCGGCGGATATGCTGCGTGCCTATCGCGAGGTACCCACGGCGCAACTTGCTCTGAGCGGCTATCTCGACATCAAGGGAAACGTGTGGGGCGCCATCGTGCGCGACGGACGCGGCTGGGTCGATATGGTGACGGTTGCCGCGGATACTGGCGATGCTTCGTGTCGTCTGCGCGCCGTGCGCCTGGTCCCGCAAACAATAAACTCAAAGGAGGGGTCGTGAAATGCATGGCGTTCTGCGTGAGGAGGTTGCCCAAGCGACTGTGGAATACGCCATCGTCACGGTGGCGCTGTTATCGATCGTGCTGGCGATTGCGGGACTTTGGCGTGCTGGCACCGATGGGCGCTTGGCGGCGCTGGTCGAGCGGGCGGCATCCCATGGCGTTGCCTCGATGTCGGTTATCGACGCCGCTGCGGGCGCTAAGGACATCGCGTTGTATTGATATCGCGTGCGAGGACCGGGCGCAGTCTACGGTCGAGGCCGCTTTTTTGCTGCCGACGTTTCTGACGCTCATCCTTCTCGCACTGCAACCGGTGTGCCTGCTCTATACGCGCGCGGTCATGGAGTCTGCCGCCGCCGAGACCGCGCGGCTCATGACCACGACGACGGCGGAGGACGATGATCTTAAGGAGTTCACCCGCCGCCGGCTTGCCGCAGTGCCCAACGTTTCGATCTTTCATGCCGGCGGGCCGCTGTCGTGGGATATCGAGCTTGGCCGGGCCGGTGCGGGTGGCGTCTCGTCCGTGTCCGTTTCCGGCGAGGTCAAGCCGTTGCCCGTGATCGGTGCGTTTGCGCAGGCTATGGGTGGTGCCGCCGAGGGCGGCTACGTTGAGCTCAAGGTCGATGTCTCGTATCAATCGCGTCCCGAATGGCTGGAGGGAGATTATGATTCGTGGATTGCTACATGGGATTAAGCGTTTCTGGTCTAGACGCGTTTTGACGCGCCGTCCGAGCTGCCATTGCAAGCGAGGCGGCTTTATGGGTCGAGCCGGTGTCGATCTGTTTATCGAAGACGGCGCCTATACCACGCTTTCTTCTGCCGTGGTCATCCTAGTGGTGCTCACATTGTTGTTTTCGTCGACCGCGGCGATATGGAGCATGTCGCGTGCCGGGGACACCCAGGTGGCGGCCGATAGCGGCGCGCTGGCGGGTGCCAACGTAGTGTCGTCCTATCACACGGCTGCCACGGTGGTTGATGCGAGTATCTTGAGTCTGGGGCTGGCGGGGTTTGCCACGATCGGGACGGGCCTGGTCGCCATCCTCATCCCGGGTGCCGAGCCGGTTGCCGGCAATATGGTCGACACCGGGATCGAGATCATTAAAACGCGCAACAAGTTTGCCAAAAGCGCATCGGAAGGCTTACAGAAAATCGAGACGGCTCTGCCGTATCTGATCGCCGCGCGTGCCACGCAGGCGGTGTCGGCGCAGGATACCGATAGTGTGACCTATACCGGTACGGCGCTTGCCGTGCCCAGGACATCCGAGTCGGACTTTGCTGCGCTCAAAGGGTCAGAGATCTCGACCGATACCATTAAAGACACATCAGATGATTTAGAGCGTGCGGCCGAGGAGCTGCGGAAGGCCTCGGAGGAGACGGCGAAGGCAAAGGAGCGCGCTTGGCTGGCGGATTGTGGTGGGTCTGACAAGGGCTCGGTCGGCAGCTGTTCTTGTATGTGGGAGCGCGCAAAAAGCCTAACGGATCTTTCCGGTGTTCAAAATCCGCATTACTCATCGAGCGTTACGTGGGAGCCTCAAGTTGCCCTTGATCGCGCGAAGGACTACTACCATTGGCGTCTGACAAATGAGAAGCCCCAGGGCTCGAGTGTCGAGATGAAGGCAGAGTCTGCGGCGCGTAAGGCGTTTTATACCTATGCGAACGCGGAGGTCGATCGGGCATATATAACCGAGAACGGAGACAGGGTTTCCTCCTATATTCCGCTGCTGCCGCGCAACTCTGATGAGGTTCGGGCGACGGAACTCTATACCGATGCGGTGTGGCCGACGAGCGTGAACGATGACAAGGCGTATCTGCATTACGGGACGACCTGCCCTAACTATAAGAAAGGGACGCCGAGCGGATTTGCTTCGGTTGCCGATTACGATGGACAGGATAAATGCAGCAAATGCCATTTTGGCGTTTTGTCGCTTGGTGCTGTTGCGGCGCCTTCAACCTCTATCGAAAACGGCTTCGAGTATCACTTTGACAAGTTTAAAGACGCCCTGGAGGACTACGTCGACTGTCGCAACAAGGAGCTCGAGCTCGAGCGTCAGACCGAGGACGAAGCCGACCGTGCGGGCAATGCGTTCGATACCGCCATCAAAGAACTTTCCGGTGAGCGCCCGCGTATCGCTCCGCCCGGTCGCAACGGCGTGGTTGCCTTTGCGGTTTCGGGTGCCATCTCGAGCTCCGATGAACTCAACTCTTCGTTTAACACGGCAGTCAGACTTGGCGATCGCGGTGCCATCTCTGCCGCGGTGCTGGCGCCCGATGGGGCGACGGCGCAAAACAACGTGCTTTCGCGATTTTTCTCGACATTGAAGGAACGCTCGGGCGGCGTTGCCGGCGTGCTCGACGGCGTCATGGATGTCTGGGGACGGCTGCTTGTGGGATACGGAGACATCCAAGGTTCGGCCGACGAACTTATGGACGAGATGATTAAAGGCCTAGGAGGGGGCAGCGGCGCGTTGGGCTCCATTGCATCGTGGCTCGGCGATACCGTTTCGGCGTCCGTGGCGGCGCTGGGTTTGGAACCGTGCGACTTGCGCCTGCGAAAGCCGGTGCTGACCGATTCCGCCAACGTCATTAAGAGCCCGGGGTCTGACATTGCTGGCCTCTCTCAAGCGCAAGACAAACTGCGAAGTATTCCGTTGGGCGTGACCGATCCCAAGGCGCTTTGCGAGGCGTTGGAATATCAAGTCGAACGCACCATCAGCGGTACGATGTTCACGCTTGCGGAGATTCCTCTGCCCGGCGGCGGCTCCATCCCGCTCACCGTCGATGTCGCCACGCTGGTTGGCGCTCTGGGCGGTGGGTCGTAATGAGTATCCGCATGCGTCTGCGCGAGGAGCGCGCCCAAGCGACGGTGGAGATGGCAGTGGTTACGCCCGTTTTGCTGGTGCTGGCACTCATCGTGTACAACGTCATGATCTTTGCCAGCGCTGTCGCGCGCTTCGACCGCGTGGTGCCCGACATCGTGTTGGCGCACGCCGTGGCGTCGGAGGGGGAGGGCGACGAAAGCTCTGCCGATGCCTCGGCGACGGTTCAGACTCAAATTCTGAATGCCATGGAGGGCTATGACTTGCAGATCGAAGTGTCGAGCGAGCAAGGCGCGGAGGCATCGGATGGTGGCCTGCTCTCCCTATCCGGTACGTTTAGGACCTACACCTGCACCATGCACTATGAGCCGTGGCCGACTTCTCTCAGCATCGCTGGCGTTCCGCTGGGGGCGCCGACAACGTTGTCGCACGAGCGCGCGGTGACGGTCGATCCATGGCGTCCGGGGGTGGTCATGTGACCGCGGTCTCGTCCTACATCGCCTACGCGCGGGCACTCAATAGGCTGGGCTGGACGCCGGCCGAGTTTGCGGTGGCGGAGTCGTTTGCCGTGCGCCTGCGCGGCATGCTGGGACGGTGTCCGGTTGCCGCCAACGGTCTGCCGCTCGTCATGGCATTTCCACGCTGCTCTTCGGTCCATACGTGTTTTATGGCCTATCCCATCGATATCGCCTTTATCGATGCACGTGGCTATGTCCTCGTATGCTACGAAAACGTACGTCCCTGGCGTATGTGCTCCTGCCCCGGCGCCTGGGCCGTACTAGAGCGTCCTTCAATCATTGTTTCGACCCCTGCTCTCCAACGCGTGCCGGCTTAAGAATTGGCGACAGCGGACTTTCGTCATACGAAATTGGGTAAGATGGAGGAGAAGATGCATGGATGTTGAGATCCGTCCCAACGCTAAAAAGCACCTGACGGAAAAGCAGGTGCTTAGCGCTTGGCTTGCGGTTACTGAGTGCATTCGTCGCGAGCCGAAGGACGAGCCGCCGAGATGGCTTGCGATTGGATGGCTCCCAGACGGACGAAGCGTGGAGCTTGTCGCGGTCGAGCTTGTCCGTGGGGGCTTATCATTCATGCCTTGTCTCCAGTCCAGAAGAAATTTTGGCAGGAGATTGAACGGGCTCGGCAAAGGGGTCGATGATGGGCAAGACGTATACGGCCGCTAATGGTCAGGTCGTAACGGATGAAATGATTGACGCGTGGTGCGAGTCGTACGAGCGCGGAGAGTTTCCGGATGGCGAACACACCGTTGGTGGGATCGTGCATGGACGGCCCCCACTCTCAGGTGAGGGGACGGCAACGCTGTCGGTCAAGATTCCTCTGGGAATGAAGGAGGCCATTCGTCGACGGGCGGCTGCCGAGGGGATGACGCCAAGTGAGTTTGCCCGTGCGGCTCTGAGCGAAAAACTTCTTGCTGCCGGCTGATGCCTCTGACGTGCCGATTTAAAGAACCGAGGCTGTGCTCAAAAACTTTTTTGAAATTCTCGGTTGACCGGAACGCGTCCTTGGTTATACTAATCAAGCCTTGAAACAAGGCACACCTCAAATGGCTGGGTAGCTCAGTTGGTAGAGCAGAGGACTGAAAATCCTCGTGTCAGGGGTTCGATTCCCTTCCCCGCCACCTTGAATTGACTAGGACCTCTGCAAAGGGGTCCTTTTCTTTTATGTAGCCCTCGCACGGAATCGAACCCCGTGAGGGCGCGGAGCTGAGTAAACGCGTAAGCGTTTGCCAGCGCAGCTCGCAAGGCGCGTAAGCGCCGCAGCGGTCCGTCCGCGCAGCGCGCGGACGCGATTCCCTTCCCCGCCACCTTGAATTGACTAGGACCTCTGCAAAGGGGTCCTTTTCTTTTATGTAGGGTTCTGCGGAAACTGCGTCCCAGAATAAGGGCTCAGAACGGGACACACTTTCCGGTGCCTGCCTCCGGCGCGCGTACACACCTCGTCGCACCATTCCGAGTCCGTCTGCTCCCAGACATTCCTCCCACTTTCGCGTCACTTTGCAGACCGTTCGGTCGCCTGTCCGCACACGCGGGTATACTCAAAACGATACTTATCCTACGCAATACGATGCGGGTTCGACCTGCATGATCCGAAGGGGGCAGTGATGGAGAGGATACTCGGCGTTAATCTCTCTGGCTGGTTTATTCCCGAGCCTTGGGTGACCCCGTCGCTGTACGCGGCGACCGGTGCATCCAACGCGGCTGAGCTACAGGAGGCCATGGGTACCGCCGCCTATAACGAGCGCATGCGCCGCCATTACGAGACGTTTGTGAGCGAGGACGATTTTCGCCGCATGGCGCAGATCGGTCTCAATGCCGTGCGTCTGCCGGTGCCCTGGTATGCCTTTGGCTCACAGGAGTCCGATGCCTCCTACATATCGGTTGTCGATTACATCGACCGCGCAATTGAGTGGGCTGCCAAGTACGACATCCGCGTGCTGCTCGATCTGGCAACCGTGCCCGGTGGCCAGGGCGATTCCAACGATTCGCCCACCACGCCGGAGGCTGTTGCCGAGTGGCATTCGTCCACCAACGGCCGTCATGTCGCACTCGACGTGCTCGAGCGCTTGGCCGATCGCTATGGCGAGGCCGAGAGCCTGCTGGGCATTGAGCTGCTGGACACGCCGCAGATGAGCGTTCGCAAGAGCCTCTTCACCATGACGGATGGCATTCCTGCTCACTACCTGCGCAATTTCTATCGCGATGCCTACGAGCTCGTCCGTTCGTATATGCCCGAGGATAAGATCGTCGTCTTCTCGTCGTCGGGGCATCCCAGCGAGTGGAAGCATTTTATGCGCGGCGCCAAGTACAAGAACGTCTACATGGACCTTCACCTGTACCATTACCGCGACGAGTATGCGCTCGACATCACGAGCCCTCGCGGGCTGACGACGGCGATTTCGCGTAACAAGCGCGAGCTTAAAGAAGCGATTTCGACTGGGTTCCCCGTGCTGGTGGGCGAATGGTCGGGCGCGGCGATCTTTGCTAACTCGTCGGTTACGCCCGAGGGCCGCAATGCCTACGAGCGCGTGTTTATCGCCAACCAGCTGGCTTCGTTTGCGCCGGCTGCCGGTTGGTTCTTCCAAACGTGGAAGACCGAGAAGCGCATTGCAGCATGGGACGCCCGCGCGGCGCTCGGTACGCTCGAGCGCGGCATGATTGAATAGGTTGATATGACGCAAAACAGCGCCCATACGGGCAAACTCTATGTGGTCGGCACGCCCATCGGCAACCTAGGCGACCTGTCCCCGCGCGTTGGCGAGGCTTTTGCCGCCGCCGATGCCATTTGCTGCGAAGACACGCGTGTGACGTCAAAGCTGCTGATGCACCTGGGAATTTCCAAGCCGCTTGTCCGTTGCGACGAGAATGTGATCGCCAGCCGCGCTGCCGGCCTGGTCGACCGTCTGCTGGCGGGGGAGACCCTCGCCTTTGCCTCGGACGCCGGCATGCCGAGCGTGTCCGATCCCGGCCAGGCGCTGGTCGAGGCGGCGCGTGAGGCCGATGTGCCTGTCGAAGTTATTCCCGGACCCTCTGCTTGCGTCACGGCACTCGTTTCGTCCGGCATTCCCTGCGAGCATTTTTTCTTCGAGGGCTTTTTGGGCCGAAAGCACGGCGACCGTGTGCGCCGTTTGCAGCGCCTTGCCGTGGTGCCCGGCGCACTCATCTTCTACGAGTCTCCACATCGCATCGTGGCGACGCTCGAGGCCGTGGCGGAGGTCTTTCCCCAGCGTGAGCTTGCCGTCTGCCGCGAACTCACCAAGCTGCACGAGGAGGTCTTGCGCGGGCCCGCTGACCAGCTTGCCGAGGAGCTGCGTGCTCGCGGCGAGGTAAAGGGCGAGATTGCGCTGGTCATCGCGCCGCCGAGCGAGGACGAGGAGGCCGGCATCGCGCCGGTTGGCGCTGCGGTAGCGGATCCCGACGATGCCCTGCGCGAGGATATCCGCACCGCGCTCGAGGAGGGGGAGCCCGCCTCTGCGGTGGCCAAGCGCCTGTCTCAGAAGTATTCGCGCCGCAAGCGCGATGTCTATGCCATGGTGCTCGATATGCAATAGATGGAGGATATCCAGCCCTTGCGCTAGAATCATCCCCTGTATGCAACGTTTTTCTGGAGGACAAACCCCATGGATCAAAGCAAGCCTTCGTTCTTTATCACGACGCCCATCTACTACGTCAACGCCGATCCGCACCTGGGCACGGCTTATTCCACCATCATCGCCGACGTTCAGGCTCGCTATCGCCGCTCCGCCGGCTATAACGTCAAGTTCCTGACCGGCATGGACGAGCACGGCGAGAAGGTCGCCGAGGCCGCAGCCAAGCATGGCATGACGCCGCAGGAGTGGACCGACAGCCAGGCTCCGCACTTCAAGGAGCTTTGGAGCAAGCTCGAGATCTCCAACGACGACTTCATCCGCACCACCGAGCCGCGCCAGCATCATGCCGTGCAGTACCTGTGGGAGCGCATGAAGGAGTCCGGCTATCTGTATAAGGGCAGCTACGACGGTTGGTATTGCGTGCCTGACGAGACCTACTTCACCGATACGCAGGTCCAGAAGGGCGACGAGGAGTACGGCAGCGTCGGCCAGCATCTATGCCCCGACTGCCACCGTCCGCTTGAGCGCGTCCAGGAGGAGTCCTACTTCTTTAAGCTTTCCGCCTTCCAGGACAAGCTTCTCAAGCTCTATGACGAGCACCCCGACTTTGTCGAGCCTGCGTTCCGCATGAACGAGGTTCGCAGCTTTGTCGAGGGCGGCCTCAACGACCTTTCCGTGAGTCGCACGAGCTTTGACTGGGGCATCCAGGTTCCGTTTGACGAGGGCCATGTGACCTATGTATGGTTTGACGCGCTGCTCAACTATATGACGGCCGTCGGCTACGGTGTCGACACCGACGAGGCGCGTGCCGAGCTGGCCTATCGCTGGCCCGCGCAGTTCCACATCGTGGGTAAGGACATCATCCGCTTCCACTGCGTCATTTGGCCCGCCATGCTCATGGCCATCGGCGAGGCCCTGCCCGAGCACGTCTTTGCCCACGGCTTCCTGACCGTGCGCAATGCCGAGACCGGCAAGGCCGAGAAGATGTCCAAGAGCCGCGGTAACGCCATCGCTCCGCAGGACGTTATCGACATGCTGGGCGTCGAGGGCTATCGCTACTACTTTATGACCGATGTCGTTCCCGGTACCGACGGCGCCATCAGCTTCGATCGCATGGAGCAGGTCTACAACGCCGACCTGGCCAACAGCTGGGGCAACCTTATCTCGCGTTCGCTCAACATGAGCGGCAAGTACTTTGACGGTTGCGCGCCCGCCAAGCCCGCATCGTTCGATGCGTTCGACAACCCGCTGGCAAAGATCGCCGATGGCCTGGTCGACCGCTACATGGCCAAGATGGACGTGCTCGATTACGGCGGAGCCAAGGATGAGGTCATGGAGCTCATCCACGCCGCCAACCACTACATCGAGGACTCCGAGCCCTGGGCACTTGCCAAGGACGAGGCCAAGGCTGACGAGCTGGCGTTTGTGATCTACAACCTGCTCGAGGCCATCCGCATTGCCGCTCACCTGCTGATGCCGCTCATGCCTCAGACCTCTGCCGAGGCCCTGCGCCGCCTGTCCTGCGAGAACGAGGCCGCGACCGACGACCTCAAGGGCATTTGCGCTTGGGGCCTGCTTGCTGGTGGTCAGCCCGTCGAGAAGGGCGATCCGCTGTTCCCGCGTCTGGCGTAGAGACCGCACGAGCGCCATATCGGCAATTTGCTGTTTAGATGTAAGGGCATGGCCGCAACGGTCCATGCCCTTTCGTTTCAAGACGCCGCCATCATGCTAAGGAGGCAACTATGACAACTTCGCCTTTGGCAAACCCCACGGCAACAAGGGAGCTGCTGGAGGAGTTTGGCCTTGCGACCAAGCATCGCCTGGGCCAGAACTTCCTGATCGACAACCATGTAATTGAGCGCATTTGCGAGCTTTCCGAGCTCACGGGCGATGAGCGCGTGCTCGAGGTTGGCCCGGGCGTTGGTACGCTCACGCTCGCGCTGCTGCAGGAGGCGGCGTGCGTCACGTCGATCGAGGCCGATCCCGAACTCGAACCGGTGCTCGATGCCCATGCCGCCGACTATGCCAACTTCCGCTTTATCATGGGCGACGCGCTCAAGGTGACGACGGGGCAGATTGAGCAGGCTGCAGGCGGTGAGCCGACGGTATTTGTCGCGAACCTGCCCTATAACGTGGCGGCGACGATCATCCTGCAGTTCTTCCAGACGATGCCCGCGCTCAAGCGTGCCGTGGTCATGGTTCAAAAGGAGGTTGCCGATCGCATTGCCGCGGTGCCGGGTAACAAGACCTATGGCGGCTACACGGCAAAGCTCGGCCTGTATGCGCAGGTTACGGGTCGCTTTGAGGTGCCGCCACGTTGCTTTATGCCGGCACCGCACGTGGACTCGGCCGTCGTGCGTATCGACCGTGTTGACGGCGTGGCGCCCGAAGGACTCGATCGCGAGTTTGTGGCCCGCGTGATTGATGCTGCATTTGCTCAGCGCCGCAAGACCATCCGCAATTCCATGAGCGCCAACGGCTTTGCCAAGGACGTGCTCGACGCCGCCTTTGAGGCTTGCGGTATCGCACCCACCACGCGCGCCGAGACGCTCGGCGTCGCCGACTTTGTGTGTCTGGCTCGGGAGCTTTCCCATGACGCTTAATGCCGAACGCGTGACGTTTACCAAGAAAAAGAAGACGGTTGCTTGTCCCGTGCCCTTGGCACCGCTTGCTGACACGCATGCGCATCTGCTTTCGTTTTGGGGAAAAGAAGTGCCCGAGACGCTCGTGCGCGCCAAAGCCGCGGGCGTCGACCTGTTGGTGACGGTCTTCGACCCCATCGCCGACAAGCGCAGCGTGACGGACTATAGCGACTGGCTCGTGCGCGAAATTCTGCCGATGCGGGATATTCCGCAGATCAAGTATCTCGCTGGCGTTCACCCCTATGGCGCGCCGGATTATACCGATGACATTCACGCGCAGGTTGTTGCTGCGCTCGATGACCCTTTGTGCGCCGGTATCGGCGAAATCGGTCTGGACTACCACATGGATTACGACGACGACATCGCGCCGGCGCCCCACAGTGTGCAGATTGATTGCATGGCGCGTCAGCTCGAAGTTGCCGTGCGCCGCAATGTGCCGGTGGAGCTGCACCTGCGGCACGAGGACTCGGATGGGGAGCGCACCTCGCATATGGATGCGTACAACGTGCTGCGCGAGGTGGGTGTGCCTCAGGCCGGTTGCGTGCTGCACTGCTTTGGCGAGGACCGCGCCACGATGGAGCGCTTTGTGGAGCTGGGCTGCTATATCGCCTATGGTGGTGCGGCCACCTTTAAGCGCAACGACGACGTGCGCGAGGCATTTGCGGCGACCCCGCTCGACCGCATTTTGTTCGAGACGGATTGCCCGTATATGGCGCCGGAGCCCATTCGCGGTCTTGAATGCGAGCCAGCAATGATCTCCATTACGGCAAACGCGCTGGTTAACGACCGTGTCGATCGCACTGGTGAGGACGCCGAAACAATCGCGCATGCCGCTTGGGAAAATGCCTGCAAACTTTTTCAAAAATAGTTCTTGCGTTCGCGGTGGCGCTCCGTTATTCTAATTCCTGCACGCGGGCGTGGCGGAATTGGCAGACGCGTACGGTTCAGGTCCGTATGGGGGCAACCCCATGAAGGTTCAAGTCCTTTCGCCCGCACCATTGATTGAAAGAGCTCCCAGCAATGGGGGCTTTTTTGTTATGTGCCCATCGCAGGGACTTGAACCTGTGAAGGAGCGAGCGTCAAGAAAACGCGGAGCGTTTTTAGCGAGCTGGCGAGTCCGCCGGCAGGCGGGCGAAGCCGGTGCGGATCCGCGAAGCGGATACGCGGACGTCCTTTCGCCCGCACCATTGATTGAAAGAGCTCCCAGCAATGGGGGCTTTTTTGTTATGCACGATCTCCTTGGACGGGTATCCTAATGGCAACGTGTGCCTATCAGAGGAGAGACCATGCTGTTTTCCGGTATCATCGCCGCCCTTACCAGCCTTTTGATTCCCATCATCATCCTGTTGTTGCTGCTCCCCAACGCCTGCTACGTCGTTGAGCAGCAGCACGCTGTGATCATCGAGCGCTTGGGTAAGTTCAATCGTATCGTCAACGCGGGCTTCCACGTGAAGGTGCCCGTGATTGACCGCAAGGCCGCCACGGTGAGTCTGCGCACCATGAAAAATGGTTTTGGCATCGACGTTAAGACCCAGGACAACGTGACCATCGGCCTTGAGGTCTCCGCTCAGTACCACGTGAGCTACGACATGGGCGCCGGCCCGGCAGATTCGGGCATCTACAAGAGCTACTACATGCTGCAGGAGCCCGTCGACCAGATGCGTGACTTCATCACCGACGCCCTGCGCTCTTCGATTCCTGTCTACACACTCGATGAGGTCTTTGCCAAGAAGGATGACATCGCCAAGGATGTCAACGCTACCGTTTCCGAGCAGATGGCCGCCTACGGCTTCACCCTCGTGTCGACGCTCATCACCAAAATCGCACTGCCGACCGAGGTTGAGAACTCCATGAACGACATCAACGCCGCCCAGCGCAAGCGCGCTGCGGCACAGGAGCTCGCCGAGGCAGACCGCATCAAGCGCGTCACCGAGGCGACCGCCGAGGCCGAGGCAATGGAAAAGGCGGGCGAGGGCATCGCCAACCAGCGCAAGGCCATCGCACTGGGTATCAAAGATTCGCTCGAGATCATCCAGGAGACGGGTGTCGGCAACGATGAGGCCAACCAACTGTTCATGTTTACGCAGTGGTCTGAGATGATGACGGAGTTCGCTCGCACGGGTAAAACCTCGACGGTCGTGCTGCCGAGCGACTTTTCGCAGTCGGCCTCGATGTTCGAGCAGATGCTGGCCGCCGGCAAAGTTCAAAACGATTCGAAGGAGTAGGCGCGCGTGAAATACACCGTCGTTTGCGTCGGTAAGCTCAAGGAGCGCTTTTGGAAGGACGCGTGCGCTGAGTACACCAAGCGCCTAGGTGCCTATGCCAAGGTGGATATCCGCGAGGTGGCCGATATCGACCCGGCTAAGGCGGGCGGCGTGGATGTCGCGCGCGACAAGGAGGGGGCGGCGATTCTTACAGCCCTGCCGCCTCGAGCACATGTGATCTTGCTGGCCATTGAGGGCAAAGAGCGCTCGAGCGAGGAACTTTCGGCGCGGCTCGATGATCTTATGCTACGTGGTAACAGCGACATCGCCTTTGTAATTGGCGGATCGGACGGCGTGAGCGATGACGTGCGCGCACGAGCCGACGAGATGCTCAGCTTTGGACGTATTACCTTGCCGCATAACTTGGCGCGCGTGGTGCTGCTGGAGCAGATCTACCGCGCCTGCAAGATCAGTCGTGGCGAGCCGTATCACAAATAGGTCGGCAATACGAAACAATGGCGTGGGACAATACCTTTCGTTTTGAGGAATGTGTCTGAAAGGACTATGCGATATGAAGATTGGATTTGTCGGTTTTGGCAATATGGCGAGCGCTATGGCCGATGGCTGGATCGCTGCCGGTGTAGCTGCGAGCGACATGTGCGCCTGCGCGGGTCGCTACGACGCACTGGTTGAGCGCTGCGAGGCGCGCGGCATGGTCGCCTGCCACGATGCCGCCGAGGTTGTCGCCGCATCCGATATCGTGGTCGCTGCGGTCAAACCGTACATGATCGAGAAGGTATTCGCCCCGCTCAAGGATGCTCTTGCCAAAAAGGTCGTTCTGTCGGTTGCCTGGACCTGGGACAGTGCCAAGTGGGAGCAGGTCCTGCCGGGCGTCGCGCATATCTCGACGGTGCCCAACACGCCGGTTTCGGTGGGCGAGGGCGTCATCGCCTGCGAGAAGGCTTCGACGCTTAACGACGAACAGCGTGCTGTGGTGCTCGACCTGCTCGGTAAGCTTGGCGCTGTCGTCGAGCTCGACACAAGCCTGCTGTTTGTGGGCGGCACGGTGGGTGGTTGCGCTCCGGCGTTTGTCGCCATGGCAATCGAGGCCTTGGGCGATGCGGCGGTCAAGCACGGTATCCCGCGTGCGGATGCTTATCGCATTGTGAGCCAGATGGTGCTGGGTACGGCAAAGCTGCAGCTTGCAACTGGCCAGCATCCTGCGGCGATGAAGGATGCCGTATGCTCGCCCGGCGGTGCCACCATCAAGGGCGTCGTTGCGCTCGAGGACGCCGGCATGCGCAGCGCCCTGGTCAAGGCAATCGACGCAACCCTCCAGTAAAACCGACCAAAAAAGGGACAGTTTGTTTTGGCAGGTTTTTCCTGCGGTTTTGTCCTTTTAGCGAAAAGTGCCCCGCAACTGGCTCAATTCCAGTTGCGGGGCACTTGCGTTTGCCCAGATAAAACCGACCAAAATAAACCTGTCCCTTTTTGGCAGGTTAGTCCCAGAAGCTGTCTTCTTCGTCCTCGGACTTGGGGCCGCGGTCGACATACATCTTATGGGTGCGCTTCTCCATTACAAAGGCAATAATCGCAAACAGCAGGATGCCGCCGGCGAAAAGGATGGCAAAACCGGTGCGGGTGCCAAACAAAAAGGAAAAAACTGCGTCCATTGGGTGCCTTCTTGCGTAGTTGAGTTGGGTCGTAAACGCTCATAAGTATATACTTGCCCATACATGTACAAGGTTGCAACCTAAATGGAATGTATATCGCCGGAGGATCTAATGCTTGATATCAAGTTTGTTCGCGAGAACCCCGATGCCATCGATGTCGCCATGGCTAACCGCCAGACGTCTTGGGATCGCGAGAAGTTCTTTGAGCTCGACGACGAGCGTCGTGCCGTCATCATCGAGGTTGAGGAACTTCAAGCCACGCGCAATGCCGAGTCCAAGAAGATCGGCGCCCTGATGAAGGAGGGCAAGAAGGACGAGGCCGAGGCCGCCAAGGAGGCCGTGCGCGCCGTCAACGAGAAGATTGACGGTCTGGCCGAGCGCCGCACCGCCCTCGAGCAGGAGCAGTACGACTTCATGGCTCACCTGCCCAACATTCCCTGCGAGGCCACGCCGTACGGCAAGGACGAGGACGAGAACATCGAGCGTCGTCGTTGGGGCACCCCGCGCGAGTTCGACTTCGACTTTAAGCCGCACTGGGATCTGGGCACCGACCTCGACATCCTTGACTTCGAGCGCGGCAACAAGCTCTCCGGCAGCCGCTTCACCGTTCTCGGTGGCGCCGGCGCCCGTCTTGAGCGCGCCCTCATCAACTTCTTCCTCGATACGCACACCAGCCGTGGTTTTAAGGAGTGGTGGCCGCCCATCGTCGTCAAGCGTCAGACCATGTTCGGCACGGGCCAGCTGCCCAAGTTCGAGGACGACGCCTATCACGTCTCGGGCGACAACTTCCTGATCCCCACCGCCGAGGTCGTGCTCACCAACCTGCACGCCGGTGAGGTCCTCGACGCCGATACCCTGCCGCGCCGCTACACCGCCTTCACCCCCTGCTTCCGCGAGGAGGCCGGCTCCGCTGGTCGCGATACCCGCGGCATCATTCGCCAGCACGAGTTCGACAAGGTTGAGATGGTAAAGTTTGCCAAGCCGGAGGAGTCCGACGAGGAGCTCGAGAGCATGACCGCCGAGGCCGAGTTCCTGCTGCAGCAGCTGGGTCTTCCGTATCGCGTGATTAGCCTGTGCACCGGCGACCTGGGCTTCTCCGCCCGTCAGACCTACGACGTCGAGGTCTGGCTGCCGAGCTACAACGCCTACAAGGAGATCAGCTCCTGCTCCAACTGCGGTGACTTCCAGGCCCGTCGCGCCAACATCAAGTATCGTGACCCCGAGAACTTCAAGGGTTCGCGCTATCTGCACACCCTCAACGGTTCCGGTCTGCCGGCTGGCCGTACCATGGCAGCCATTCTGGAGAACTACCAGAACGCTGACGGCACCATCACGATCCCTGAGGTTCTGCGTCCCTACATGGGCGGCCTCGAGAAGATCGAGCCGGTCGCGTAGATTGGCTGCATAAGCGATTTGCTAGGGCACTCCTTTTTGGGGTGCCCTTTTTGTGTGCGGCCATACCATGCTGTGCGGACAGCTCAATAGAAAACACACGAACAACTGTTCTGTATACAGCCATCTACCTGCTATGCTTTTGCTAAATAAGAGCGAGAGAAAGGGGACGCGATGGAGCTGTTTGATGATCTGGTGGTTTTGTTTGAGAGCGACGAGGGCGGGGAGTACCTGCTTGTGACGTGTGAGCCGTCTGGCATGGGTGGCCTGGTGGTTCGACAGACGAGCGAGGGTCCGTTGACCCAATGGTGCTACGAGGAGTCGCCGCATGTGGTTGAGACGTTTGTGGCGCACGAGGGGCTTGTGGCCCTGGAGCATTTCTATGGGGTCCGGACATCTAACCAGGTTGCTCGCATGTTGAGTATCTCGTTTGCCGATTATGATTGTGCCCAGCGGGTGAGATCGCTCCTGAGGGAACTTGATGCTAAGTTTGACGTGATCGAAAAGCCAATCGATCGTACGGGGAACGACGGTATATGCGGAACAGCATGACAAAACTGCGTTCCAAAAAAAAGTTTGAGATTGTGCTTGACTCCAATAAGCTAAAGTGGTTTTATATGTTTTGCGCTGCGGCGTTACCTCAGCTGGATAGAGGGTCTGACTACGAATCAGAACGTCATAGGTTCGAATCCTATACGCCGCACCAATTGAACTTGAAGCCTCCGGCAACGGGGGCTTTTCTTTTTTGGAGACCAGACAGGGATTCGAACCTCGGTCGAGGCGCGAGCGTGAAGCGGACGCGGAGCGTCCGTAGCGAGCGGGCGAGCACGCCGGCAGGCGGGCGAAGCCGGCGCGGATCCGCGGAGCGGATGCGCGGAATCCTATACGCCGCACCAATTGAAATTGAAAGCCTCCGGCAACGGGGGCTTTTCTTTTATGGCAACACCGCATGGATTCGAACCTCGGTCGAGGCACGAACAACTTAATTATCACTCCGTAAAATTTTTTCTAATTGTCGCTTGACCCATCGGGGGCTCGCGTGCATAATAATCCGTGCGTTGCGGCGTTACCTCAGCTGGATAGAGGGTCTGACTACGAATCAGAACGTCATAGGTTCGAATCCTATACGCCGCACCAACTGAACTTTAAAGCCTCCGGTAACGGAGGCTTTTCTTATATCGCGATGCGTCGAAGATCGCGCCAAGCCCTCCAAATGATTAAAAATCAAATTCGATAACTTTTTTTGAAAAAATGCTTGACCATTATTCAGTCCCTGTGCATAATAATCAACAAGTTGCGGCGTTACCTCAGCTGGATAGAGGGTCTGACTACGAATCAGAACGTCATAGGTTCGAATCCTATACGCCGCACCATTTGAGATTAAAGCTCCCGGCAACGGGGGCTTTTCTTTTACGTAAACACCGCATTGATTCGAACCTCGGTCGAGGCGCGGGCGTAAAGAAAACGCGGAGCGTTTTTAGCCCGCGGGCGAGCACGCCGGCAGGCGGCCGCAGCCGGTGCGGATCCGCGCAGCGGATGCGCGGAATCCTATACGCCGCACCATTTGAGATTAAAGCTCCCGGCAACGGGGGCTTTTCTTTTACGTAAACACCGCATGGATTCGAACCTCGGTCGAGGCGCGGGCGTAAAGCGGACGATTTCCTGTCGACTCGTGTAAGATTCCGAGTAGATGTCGCGACTAATTCGCGACCACTCCTTCTTCAAGCGACCGATCAGGGTGATACTTCGTGGCAGAGCGTCCGACATACAAGCTCAGGTTTCTCGATCCCAAAAAGCGCTTTCCGGCGATGCCCGAGCAGCCTGCGGGACGTTCATATGGCGTGGTCTGGAAACTCTTTGGCGAGGATCAGCATGAATCTTGCTATGTCGTCGAATTCGTTGGCAAAAGCCATGTGTCGCTTTTGGGCTACGTAAGCGTTTCGGGCGAGGTGTACAAGGTGGACCGCCCCGTTAGCGAGACTCCGCTGCCCAACGATCCCGACATGGAACTGGTCCTTGACGAGTCGGACTCCGGTATTGGTGAGATTGTGGTTCGGGGAGCCAACGGCACAATGCGCGCGTGCGCGCGAACCGTCGGCTCTCCCGAAGGCCCCATGCGCGAGCAGTCCGACCACGAGACATGGAATTCGACCCGCTCCCTTCCTTACGGCGAGTTCATGGCATCGATGTTCCTGCGCTACGTGATATTCGCTGACTCCGAAAATGCCATTGCGAGCACGGCGGACGCCGGCGGACTCGACGAGGGTATGCAAAATGTTATCGACAAGATCAAGCTCGTAAAGTTGCCCGAGCCGGTCGAGGTGTTTTTGGGCTTTAACACGGCACCGCTCCCTGATGCTATCGAGACGCTGCTTTACCGCGTTGACCATGCCGAGAATCCGAGCGGTATCGAGCGCTATGCCGCTGCCCTTATGAGTGAAATTGACTTGCCCCGCCTGCGCACCATCGCTGCCAAGTCCGAGATGAGCCTGGCTCGCATTGATCGTTCAAAGCTTTTCTATCTCAATTTTGATCGTAGCCTGCTGGACCAGGACGAGATTGACATGCTGCTTGCCATCGAGTGCCGTCTCAACCGTCTCTCCGGCATCCTTGAGCGCATCGGGGCCGGATTGGTCCCTGCGGCATCCTCGCCGAGCCTTGAGGGCTGCGCGCTCTTTGATGCGTGGCATATCGCCAAGACGACCAACGATGTTCCCCGACTGCTCGATACGGCCTCGAGCGATAACCCGTGGGGCAAACCGGGTACGGTGGCTTGCCAGCCGGGCGGTGAGTGGGATGTGCGTACCCGCTTCGCGCGTATTGTCGAGGCACTTAACGTGGTCACGCGGCTCGACTATACCTATCGGGCAAACGTTGCCGAGGGGATCATGCTCGTTCGGTTTGGGCAGTCTGTCGTTGATGCTATGCCACAACGTGAATACGACGCTCAAGATGACGCCTGGCGCGAGTTGGACGAGGACACGCGCGCGATCTGGGCCGCGGAGCACGATGCGCGCGTGGCGCTCACGCTTGCGGCAGCGTGTTTTGCCGCGGGCACCTGCATCACGCGCTGCTATGTGCAGATTGCTGCTCCCGACAGTGAGCAGGGCGAGTGCGTTGTCGCAACGTATTTCTTTGGGCGCGCGGCCTATCTGGCCGATTGCGTGCCTGTCGCCAAGGATCTTGAGAGCATGGACATGGACGATATGCCGTGCAAGCGTGTGCTTGAGGCATATGAGTCAACCGCTCCGGAGACGATTGAACCTGCGGAGGTTCATGCTCGTCCGCGTGATGACCATCGCATGCTGCCGCCGGCGCTGCGCGATCTGCTGCTTGCCGATACGGCTGACGAGCTGGAGGTCATGGAAGAGGACGACGACCCATACGTGGCCCGTGTTGTTGAATTGCGCGAGCAGGCAAAAGTCGACCGTACAGGTGCTTTTGAAGGCTTTTCCCGTCTTGTCGAGGAGTTGGAGGCCAAGTGCGCCGTCGCCGAGCTTTTGGCGACAGGTCCGGTTCAAACGCAGTTTTGCGATAACCAGCTGGTGCGCATGGTGCTACCGGTGTTGGAAGAAGACCGCTCTGTGCGAATCCTTCGTGCGCCCGATGCGCTGTACTTTGCCCAGCACGAGATCTGCAGCTTTTACGCCGAGCAAGAGGACTTTGAACGAGCACTGCCCGAGGTGCGCCATCTTTACGATCTGGCGCGCTCGTCCATGCAGTCGCACTTTGCGCTCATCAACGTGCTTGCGCGTCTGGAGCGCTTTGACGAGATTATCGAGGTGGCGCGCCACGGCCTACGTATTGCCAGCGATCGTTCTGCAATCGGCTACCTGTTCTATCGCTTGGCGTTTGCCTATTGGAATTGCGATCAGCTCGACCTGGCGCTGGCTTGTTACCGTCTGGTGCCGCGCGGCGAGGAGTCGGGCAGCAGCGCGCTGGAAGAAATGCAGGGCCTTATGAACGAGATGGGCGTCAGCGAGCCTCCGACGTTCGAGGAAGCGGTCGAGACCATCCACAAGGCTGGACTAGAGCTGCCGCCAGTGTCCGCCGTGGCGAATCAGCTGGCAGATGCCGCTGTGCAACTGGTCGACAACGGTTTCTTTTTCCTGGCGCGCGGTTGTATCTTCCAAATGTGGCGCACCATGGGCAATGACGAGCTCGGCTCCCTCAACCGCTCGCTGGGGTAGGCGAAGCTTTCAAGAAGGAAAGGCTGCTAGGCAATTAGAAAATTTCCTCTTGCTCATCCTTGGCTGTTTGGTTACTATAGAACGGCTGTTACGGAGAGCTGACCGAGAGGCCGAAGGTGCTCGCCTGCTAAGCGAGTATGCCCCAAAAGGGCATCTGGGGTTCGAATCCCCAGCTCTCCGCCAGTATGACTTGAAAGAAGGGTCCCATTTGGGGCCCTTTTTTGTGCGGAGAAAGGAGGCTGGGGATTCGAACCCGAGAGGGCACGGGCGTTAAGCAAACGCGAAAGCGTTTGTAGCCCGTGGGCGAAAAGCCGCCAGGCTTTGAAGCCGGAGGGCATGCGCAGCATGCCCGGACATCCCCAGCTCTCCGCCAGTAAGACTTTAAAGAAGGGTTCCGATAGGGACCCTTTTTTAGTTGAACCACGTTAACTGCTGATTCGAACCCTCAAAAAAGAGGCATCCTTTCGGACGCCTCCTTTCAGTGGGCTTATTATTCTTGCGCCCTACACCTCAGGAGTCTTGGCTACGGTCTCGCTCTCGGCTGTGAGCGGTCGGTTGTCGATGCGGCGGCCCAGGCGGTCGAGCTTCACGAGCAGCCACTCGATGGGATTGGGCCCCGTTCCTTCCTCGTCGGCAACCAGGTCCATAACGGCGATCTTGGTGCCGTCCTGCTTAAGCGTAACGCTGCCCACCTTGTCGCCAACATGCACCGTGCCCGAAAGGTCATCGTAGCTAACCTTTTCGGTCACTTCGCCGGCGAGTGAGAACACCGTTGCCTGTGCGGCGGGGTCGGCGAGCGTGGCGTCGATCGTCTTGTCCGTCCAATCTGTCTGGCTAATGCGCGCCATGAGCGGGTTGCCGTTGGCGGTCTTCTCCTGCGTGTTGGCGATCGCGACCGTGACCTTGTGGCCGTAGTACCAGTTGGCAAGGGTGGCGGTATCGGTAAAGCGCTGGTCGGTGGTGGTGGAGTTCAAAATAACAGTGTAGATCTCGTCGCCGTCGCGGTTGTAGGCGCTCGTAAAGCAATAGCCCGCGTCGTCGGTGGTGCCGGTCTTGCCACCGATGTTGCCATCTTGGCCCAGCAAATAGTTATGCGTGTCCATGGAATGCGAATGGTCGGTGCCGTCGGCGCCCGTGACCTCGATCCAGGAATCCTCGCTCGCTACGACCTCGCGGATCGTATCGTTTTTCATGGCCTCCTGCATCATCAGCGCTACGTCGTGTGCGGTTGAGTGCATGTCGCCGGCCCACTCATCAAAGTCCAGACCGTGTGGGTTCTCAAAGACCGTGCCGGTGCAGCCGAGCTTTTTGGCGCGCTCGTTCATGGCCTTCACAAAGGTTGCCTCGGCGTCTTTGGTCTTGGGGTCGATCTTTTTGCCCACGTACTCGGCAAGCACGATGGCGGCGTCGTTGCCCGAGGGGATCATCAGGCCGCGTAGTGCCTGCTCCACGGTGAGCTCGTCGCCTTCGAGCAGGCCGGCAGTCGAGTTGCCTACGGTGGCGGCAGCGTTGCTCACCGTGACCTTCTCGTCCATCTTGCAGTTTTCGACGGTCAGGATTGCGGTCATGACCTTGGTGATCGAGGCAATCTTGACCTGCTCATCGGCGCCGCGTCCATAGTAGACGGTGCCGTCCTTGCCCATAACAAGGGCATTGGTTGCCTCGATATCGGGCAGGTTTTCTGTCGTGATGCCGCGGACGTCGGCGGTCTTGCCGCAGACGTCGTCGGTCGTGAGCACTTGGGCGCCGGCAACAGCGGGCGCGCCGGCAACAAGGGCGATGGCGCAGGCAAAGCCGGCGGCAAGCTGGGCGGAGCGTTTTGCAAAAGAGGTGAGGGACTTCACAGATTTCGCTTTCGACGGGATGGTCTCTTCTGGCACTAGAGTATATCGTTTGCCGGCGACGACGATCGTTGCGTGCGCGCATGGCCCGCATTCGTGCTCGAATGGGCGCAAGGGTGCTTAAGGTCGACTTAATCGCCCACGCTTGTTGTGTGTGGCGGGCGCCGCCTCGGGCATAATGGAGCGCGAGAGGAGCACGCATGAACGAGCGCATACTGGTAGTTGATGACGAGAAGGCCATCGCCGACCTGGTTGGTATCTACCTTACAAAAGAGGGCTTTGACGTCCAGATCGCCTACAGCGGGGCCGATGCGGCCAAGGCAATTCTGGAACAAGAGTTTGACCTGGCACTGCTCGATGTCATGCTGCCCGATATCGATGGCTTTGAGCTGCTGCGTACCATCCGTGCCAGCCATACCTATCCCGTAATTATGTTGACGGCACGCGATGCCCAGCAGGATAAGATCGAAGGCCTTTCGCTTGGCGCGGACGATTACGTGGTCAAGCCGTTCCGCCCGCTGGAGCTCATCGCGCGCGTTCATGCTCAGTTGCGTCGCTACACCAGCTACGGTAGCCGCGCGCAGGCGACCGAGTTGCCGACCCTCCAGCTCGACGGCCTCGAGATCAACCGTGACGCTCGCTCCGTGACGGTGGACGGTGCGCCGGTGCGCCTCACGCCCATCGAGTATTCCATCTTGCTGTATCTGGCCGAGCATCGCGGCAGCGTAGTGCCCGTGGAGGACCTGTTCCACGCGGTGTGGAACGAGGACTTTATGCCCGGCTCCAACAATACGGTGATGGTGCACATTCGTCACCTGCGCGAAAAGATTGGTGACGACGCTCAGAAGCCGCGTTTTATCAAAAACGTCTGGGGCGTCGGCTACATCATCGAATAACGCTGTTCGCTTGTGAGGATCTTGATATGACAAAAGACGATAGACAGGCGTTCGAGGTGCCCGATCGGCTCTTTGAATACGTGAGGGCGGTCGTCGATAATCGCGCGCTTGCGACGGTGCTGCTCTTTTTGCTGAGTCTGCTGCTAATCGGCATTGATAACATCGCCGGTATCTTGGCGGTGCTACTCATCGGCTTCTTGCTGATCGGTCGCTTTGAAATCGTGCGTCGTTGCGTGGTAATCGGCGGTGCCGCGTGGGTCATGACGCTGGCGATTGGCACCGTGACACTCGGTGGCATTAAGGGACCGGTGCTGTTCGATGCCGGCTTTGTATTCAACATGCTTGGCTTTGTCCTGGCGCTTGCCGTGTGCGTCTTGTTCTTTTGCGGCCGAGCGCTGTATTACCAAGGCTACGAGCAAGGAGAACAGCATGCCGATCGCGTGCTTGCGGCCCGTATCCAGGACCGCCTGATCGATCATCCTGACGCCTGGGACAACATCGACGGAGACTTCCTGGAGGTCGAGGGTGCGCTCAACCGCGCGCGCGATCGCGAGCGTAAGGTGCAGCAAGCCCTACGCGACGAGTCGCATCGCAAGGACGACTTGGTCACATACTTGGCGCATGACTTGCGCACGCCGCTTGCCAGCGTGGTGGGCTACCTCTCGCTGTTGCAGGAGGCGCCCGACCTGCCGGTTGAGCAGCGCGCACACTTTACGGGCGTGGCGCTCGACAAGGCGCACCGACTCGACGCGCTTATCGAGGAGTTCTTTGATATCACGCGCTTTAACTTCCACGATATTGTGCTCACGCGCGGCTACGTCGACCTGGGATTGCTGCTGGCACAGGTGGCCGATGAGTTTTATCCCATTCTCAACGAGCAGCACAAAGATGTCCAAGTTGATGTGCGCGAGGACCTGACGGTGCTCGTAGATGGCGATAAGATGGCTCGCGTGTTCAACAACATCATGAAAAACGCCATCGCCTATAGCTACGAAGGATCGACCATCACGATTGAGGCTGGGCACCAAGATGACGGTGGAGTGCGAATTCGCTTTATCAATCAGGGTGATCCGATTCCGGCGGCTAAGCTCAAGGTGATCTTTGAGAAGTTCTATCGCCTGGATGCGGCGCGCGCGACCAATCGCGGCGGCGCCGGGCTTGGCCTTGCCATCGCCAAGGAGATCGTTGCGGCGCACAGCGGCACCATTGCGTGCGAATCGACACCCGAGCACACGGTGTTTACCATTGCGCTGCCCGCTGCATAACCAGCGTGCCCTTACAAACACTTGACAATGCGCTCACGTGCGTATGAGCCGCGATTTCTACTATCGATACTGCTGAATTGATATCGATATGGAGGTATGCGGTATGACGGCTGCTGCGGCGATGGAGCCTATGGAGCTTGAGGAACTCATGGAGGCGCAGGCCGAGGCCGCGCACGAGCGCGAAGTTGGGGATGCGACTCGCCCCACGGCGCATGACCTTGCCGTCTCGCCGACGCGCATCGATGTTGAGGGTCTTGACCTGTTTTACGGCGACCATCATGCGCTCAAGGACGTGAACATCAAAATTCGCGACAAGCAGATCACCTCGTTTATCGGGCCTTCGGGCTGCGGAAAGTCGACGCTGCTGCGCTGCTTTAACCGCATGAACGACGGCATCAAGGATTGCCGCATTGAAGGCAAGATTGCACTCGACGGTCAGGATATCCTGGGCGATTACGATATCTGCCGCTTGCGCCAGCGCGTGGGTATGGTGTTCCAACGCCCCAATCCGTTTCCCATGAGCATCTACGACAACGTCGCCTACGGTCCTCGCGGCATGGGAGTGCGCGACCGCGTCGTGCTCGACGAGTTGGTCGAGGACTCCCTGCGCCGCGCTGCCCTGTGGGACGAGGTCAAGGACAAACTGAAGGAGTCGGGCCTGGGTCTTTCGGGCGGCCAGCAGCAGCGTTTGTGCATCGCCCGTGCACTGGCCGTGCAGCCCGACATTCTGCTGATGGACGAGCCGACCTCGGCGCTCGACCCCGTATCGACGCTGGTGGTGGAGCAGCTGGCCTGCGAGCTCAAGGAGACCTGCACGCTGGTGGTCGTTACGCACAATATGCAGCAGGCTGCGCGCATCTCCGACTCGGTCGCGTTCTTTTTGCTGGGCGAGCTGGTGGAGCATGCGCCCGCCGCTCAGCTCTTCAAAAACCCGACCGATCCGCGCACGGCGGATTATTTGACGGGCCGTTTTGGCTGATACCATCTAGTGCAGGTGCCTTTAGGGTTAAGATGCGGTCATATCGGCCGCAAAGGGGTTCAACATGATCTATTACGTCGAGGACGATGACAACATCAGGGATTTGACAGTCTACGCGCTGCGCAAGCAGGGAATCGAGGCCGAGGGCTTTTCGTGTGATGGCGAGTTTAAAGCTGCCGTGGCGCGACGGGTGCCCGATGCTGTGCTGCTCGATATCATGCTGCCCGACACCGATGGCTTGGCGATTATGCGTCGCCTGCGTGCCGATCGCCTGACGGCGACGGTGCCCATCATGATGCTTACCGCCAAGGACACCGAACTCGACAAGGTGATGGCGCTCGATGGCGGTGCCGACGATTACCTGACTAAGCCGTTTTCGCTCATGGAGCTTGCGAGCCGCTGCCGCGCACTGCTGCGTCGCGGCGGCATGGTCAAGCAGGCGAGCGATGTGCTCAGCGTGGGCGACATCGTGCTTTCGCCCAGCCATCGCGAGGTGACCGTTGCCGGCGAGCCGCTTAAGCTCACCCTGCGCGAGTTCGACCTGCTCGAGTACCTCATGCGCAAGCCCGGTGTGGTCTTTACCCGCGAGTCGTTGCTGCAGAGCGTGTGGGGCTGGGACTTCGACGGCGGTTCGCGCACCGTTGACGTGCACGTGCAGACGCTTCGCCAAAAACTGGGCGAGCATGCCAGCGCCATCGAGACCGTGCGCGGCGTGGGCTACCGCTTGGCTGAGCCTTCTGCCGGTGATGGTGCCGAAGGCGACGACACCGCGGCCACCGCATCGGAGGAGTAACCCGTGGTCTTCGCCCCCCAGGGAAAACAAACGCTATCGCACCGCGTTTTTGTGACGATCTTTGTTTGCGCCATGGCGGTTATCGTGGCGTTTACGGTGCTGGGTGCGTTCTTTGTGCAAAACACCTTGGCGGATGCCACGAGTGCCAATCTGGCGCAGGAAACCGAGCTCATTGCTGCCGCCCTCGACGAGCAGCAGGAGCCCGTCCCGTTCTTGCGTAGCCTCGATCGCGAGGACTTACGCATCACGCTGATTAACAAGGATGGATCGGTTGCCTACGACAACGAGGCGTCGCCTTCCACACTGCCCAACCATGGCGATCGCCCCGAGGTCATCGAGGCCTTTGAGAGTGGTTCGGGTTCCGCGGAGCGCGCAAGCTCTACGCTCGACGAGATTATGCTGTATCGCGCCGTCGCCCTTGATAACGGCCAGGTTGTCCGCTTGGCGCAGGCCCAGCCTGGCGTTGCGGCGATTTTGCTGTCGATGGTGGCGCCGATGCTGCTTATCGCAGCAGCGGGTGCGGTACTCTCGTTTTTCATGGCGCGCCGCGAGTCCCGTGCCATCATCGCGCCGTTGCAAGAGGTGGATTTGGACCACCCGCGCCGTAGCTATGAGCACGCCTATGCCGAGATGGTCCCCATGCTTGAGCGTATCGAGTCGCAGCGCCAGGAACTCAAGCGCCAAATGGCGGTGCTAGCGGACAACGACCGTATGCGCCGCGAGTTCACGGCGAATATCACCCATGAGCTCAAGACGCCGCTTACGGCGATTTCGGGCTATGCCGAGCTCATCGCAAATGGCATGGTCGAGGGCGAGGACGACCTGCGCAACTTTGGCGGTCGCATCTATCGTGAGGCGGGCCGCTTGGCAGCGCTTGTCAACGACATCCTTACGCTGTCTAACTTGGACGAGGCCGAACGTGCGACTGAGGGCGAGGCAGTGCCCATTGGGTCCACGGAGCCTATTGAGCTCTCGCGTGCGATCTACGCGGTTGAGCAGCGTCTTGAACAGGTCGCCCGTCAAGCGAATGTGACGATAAGTCATGAGACCAAGCCTGTGGTCATCGAAGGCGTGTCGCGCTTGGTCGACGAGCTCATCTATAATCTGGCAAGCAACGCCATCCGCTACAATCGACCCAGCGGTACGGTTACGCTGCAGTGCGGCACCAACGACGAAGGCCATCCGTTCCTCGCTGTCGCCGACACGGGAATCGGTATCGCGCCTGAAGAACAGGGCAAGGTATTTGAGCGGTTCTATCGCGTGGACAAGAGTAGGTCCAAGGCACGCGGCGGAACCGGCCTGGGGCTTGCCATTGTCAAGCATGCGGCCCTGTATCATCACGCCACGCTCGATCTGTCGAGCGAGTTGGGCGTGGGAACCACCATTACGGTGACGTTTCCCATACAGCAGGACGAGCCATTCGCATAGCGATACAACATAGATATTGATGTAGACGCCGCATTTGACTTTCGGGTGCGGCGTTGTTGTGCAATTTTACGATTGCTTCCGACATTTTTACAGGAGAGCCTGTTTCTTATGTATAGAGTTTGGCCTCGGTAAAAAGATGCGATAACATACGGACAGTTTTGTCAATCCGAACTGGGGAAATGAAAGGCAAGCTGCATGACCCTTCTCGAACTGTTCCAGCTGCTGAAGAAGCACCTCAAGCTGGTCATCACCCTTCCGGTGGTCTGCGCGATCGCCATGGGCATCGTGTCCTTCGTTGCGATGGACAACACCTATACCGCGACGACGAGCATGTACATTCTCGCCAAGACCGACGATAGCGGTCAGATGAGCTACAACGATCTCTCGGCGAGCCAGATGCTTTCCAACGATATCGCCACGCTGCTGGATAGCGATAGCGTTAAGAGCGGCGCCGCCAAAGAACTGGGCCTCACCGATTTGGATGACTACAAGGTGTCTGTTTCCTCCGAGACCACCACGCGTGTCATTACGCTTTCGGTTACCGGCACCGATGCCAAGGAGACGGCTGAGGTCGCAAAGGCCATTGCCAGCTCGGTGAGTACGGTCGCTCAGAACGTCGGCGCTGCCCAGAGCATCAACGTTATCGACGAGGCTAAGACCCCCGAAGCCCCCAGCGGCCCCAAGCGCACGCTGTATATTGCCGTCGCGTTCCTCGCCGGTATCTTTATCGCAGTTGCCTATGTCGTTTTGGCAGACATGCTCAATACCCGCATCCGCGGTGCCGAAGAGGCAGAAGAGCTCCTGGGTATTCCCGTTGTTGGCCGAATTCCGGCTATGAAAGGTGGTAAATAGGCATGGCTAAGGCAAAGAACACCGATAAGCTCGTTGTGCAGAATGCCGCCAAGACCCTTCTGGCCAACATCCGCTTTGCGAGCGTGGACGACCCCATTCGCACCATCACCGTTACCTCCTCGATTCCCAACGAGGGCAAGTCTACGGTTTCCATTAACCTTGCTCAGGCAATCGCCACGAGCGGCAAGTCCGTGCTCCTGGTCGAGGCCGATATGCGCCGCAGGTCCCTTTCCGATATGCTCGGCGTTCGTTCGCGCGGCGGACTCTATGCGGTCCTTTCCGAGCAGATCTCCATTGACCAGGCAATTGTCGAGACGGGTCAGAAGAACTTCTACTTCCTCGATGCCGAGCCGCACATTCCCAATCCTGCCGACATCATCGTCTCCCATCGCTTTGCCAAGCTGGTAAAGGCACTGTCCGCCAAGTTCCAGTACGTCATCTTCGATGCTCCTCCGGTCGGCACCTTCATCGATGCTGCCGAGATTGCCAGCTTGACCGACGGCGCGCTGTTCGTGGTGCGAGAGGACTTTACCAAGCGCGAAGAGGCGCTCAACGCTATCGCCCAGCTTAAGAAGTCCGAGAAGGTCAAGCTCATCGGTACCGTCATGAATTACTGTGAGACCGAGACCAGCGAGTACTACTATTCTTACTACACCAAGGACGGTAAGAAGGTTAAGAAGGGCTCCGACGATCAGGGCACTTCCAAAAAGGGCATCTTCACCAACCGAGCAAACGTTTAGTTGATTAAGGCTGACCTATGCGTGACATTCATTGCCATATCTTGCCGGGTGTAGACGACGGCGCCGCCGATCTCGAAGAGAGCTTGGCGATGCTCGAGGCTGCCAAGCGGGCCGGTGTAACCAGAATCGTTTGCACTCCTCACTGCCGTGATCCCTATTTTGATTACGACAAGATGTGGGATGCCTTTGAGCTGCTGCGCGATAACGCTGACGGTTTTCCGCTCCAGATGGGCTTCGAGGTCAACCATCGAAAGCTCGTTGAGCTTGGTATCGATGCCGCGGATCACTTGCATTTCGATGGGACCAACGAGTTCCTGCTCGAGCTTTCGACGCATGCCGATGCGTATGCGTTTAGAGAGTACGAGAACACGATTTACGATTTGCAGTGCCGTGGCTACCAGGTGATCATCGCTCATCCTGAGCGCTATCGTGCGGTTCAAAAGGATGTAAGCGTGGCGGAGCGCCTGGTCGATATGGGCTGCAAGCTGCAGGCTTCGGCGGACTTTATTGCCGGCGGTCGCTTTGGTCGCGAGAAAAAGCCGGCACAGCGCCTGTTCGATCAGAACCTGTACAGCTTCATCGCGAGCGATGCCCATAACGTGGGTCATTACGACTGCCTGGCGAAGGCTCGCGCGAAGTTTAGCGTGCGCGGAGCTCATTTTCGCTAAAATCTGTCCCTAACGTTCGCATTGAATGAAAGGGCAGCCATGGATATCCAACTTAAGACGGGATGCTTTGATGACGCGGCGTTGGTGCGCCGCGTCGTTTTTATGGACGAGCAGGGCTACGAGAACGAGTTCGACGCTATCGACGAGGATCCGAACTGCATTCATGTGACGCTCTATGTAGACGGCGAGCTTGCCGGTTGCTCGCGCGTGTTTCCCGAAGAGCTTGAGCGCGCGGCTGACGCAGAGGCTCCGGTGTCGCCGGCGTGCGACTTGGACGAAGGCGTCGCGGCGGGGGAGACCTACATTATGGGGCGCTTGGCCGTGCTGCCGAGCATGCGCCGTCGCGGTTTGGCGAGCAAGATTGTCGAGGCCAGTGATACGTGCGCGCGTGATGCCGGCGCCAAGCTCATTAAGCTGCATGCGCAGGAATACGTGCTGCCGCTCTATGCCAAGGCGGGTTACACGCAGATTGCCCCGGTGGACTACGAAGACGAGGGCCAGCCCCATGCTTGGATGGCCAAGCGGGTCGTGGGCGACAGATAGGGACGTTCTTTTTCTGCCGGCAGTTGGGGATACTCCTTGGCAATTGGCGCATCGGAGCGTTTGGACATACAGTTTTTCGATTCCGTATGTATATATGCGCGCTAATGGGTTATAAAATCTAAGTCTGAACATAGCAGGTCTGCGATGCGGCTCGGGCAACCGGGCCGTTTTTGCGGACGGGGGTAGCGCGAAAGGACTGCACATGCGTCAATTTAAGACCGAGAGCAAAAAATTGCTCGACCTCATGATCAACTCCATCTACACCAATAAGGAAATCTTCCTGCGCGAGCTTATCTCTAACGCGAGTGACGCCGTCGACAAGCTCAACTTTAAGAGCCTGCAGGACCCGAGTGTCAAGCTCGACCAGGGCGACCTGGCTATTCGCGTTTCCTTTGATAAAGACGCCCGCACCATTACCATCTCGGATAACGGCATCGGCATGACCGCCGAGGAGCTCGAGCGCAACCTGGGCACCATCGCCCATTCCGGCTCCGAGGAGTTTAAGACCGAGAACGCCGAGCAGCAGGGTTCGGATGTCGACATCATCGGCCAGTTTGGCGTGGGCTTCTACTCTGCTTTTATGGTTGCCAGCCACGTAAAGGTCGTCAGCCGCGCCTATGGCGAGGACACCGCTCACGTGTGGGAGTCTGATGGTCTTGAGGGCTACACCATCGAAGACGGCGAGCGCGCCGAGCACGGCACCGATGTCATCCTGACGCTGCGCGAGAACGAGAAGCTCGACGCCGACGGCGAGGCCGAGACCTACGATCGCTTCCTGACCGAGTGGGGCCTCAAGAGCCTGATTCAGCAGTACAGCAACTATGTGCGCTACCCGATTCAGATGATGGTGAGCAAGAGCCGCCAGAAACCCAAGCCCGAGGACGCCGGCGACGACTACAAGCCCGAGTACGAGGACTACCAGGAGCTCGAGACCATCAACTCCATGACGCCGATTTGGAAAAAGCGCAGCTCCGACGTTGAGCAGAAGGATTACAACGAGTTCTACAAGTCCACGTTCCACGACTTTGACGATCCCGCGCGCACTATCAGCTTCCATGCCGAGGGTACGCTTGAGTACGATGCGCTGCTGTTTGTGCCGGGTCGCGCCCCGTTCGATCTGTACAGCAAGGACTACGAGAAGGGCCTGGCGCTCTACAGTTCCAACGTGCTGATTATGGAGAAGTGCGACGACCTGCTGCCCGACTACTACAACTTTGTGCGCGGTGTCGTGGACTCTGCCGACGTGACGCTCAATATTTCGCGTGAGACGCTGCAACAGAACCGTCAGCTCAAGGCCATTGCCAAGCGTGTCGAGAAGAAGATCACTGCCGATCTTGAGGACATGCGCGATAACGACCGCGAGGCATACGAGAAGTTCTTTGAGAACTTTGGTCGCGGTCTGAAGTACGGCATCTACTCGAGCTACGGCATGAAGGCCGACGAGCTCGCCGACCTGTTGCTGTTCTGGTCTGCCAAGGAGCAGAAGATGATCACCCTTGCCGAGTATGCCAAGGGCATGCCCGAGGGCCAGAAGGCAATCTACTATGCCGCCGGCGATTCGCGCGAGCGTCTGGCCAAGATGCCCGTCGTGAAGGGCGTGCTCGACCGCGGCTACGATGTATTGCTGCTGACGCAGGACGTGGATGAGTTCACCTTCCAGGCCATGCGTGAGTACGTGGCTGCCGATATGCCCAAGGTCTACGAGGATGACGCTGCTCGCGAGGCTGCCGAGAAGGCAGTTGCCGATGGTGCCGAGCCCGAGGTCGAGGATCGTCACCTGGAGCTTAAGAACGTCGCGACCGGCGATCTTGACATGGCGACCGATGACGAGAAGAAGGAGGCCGAGGACGCCACCAAGGAGAACGAGGATCTCTTTAACGCCATGAAGGAGGCGCTCGGCGACAAGGTCGAGAAGGTCGCCGTCTCTGCGCGTCTGACTGACGCTCCCGCCTGCATCACCACCGAGGGTCCGCTTTCGCTCGAGATGGAGAAGGTGCTCCAGAAGGGGCCCGAGGGCGCGCCCGACGGCATGCCCAAGAGCCAGCGCGTTCTCGAGCTCAACGCCAAGCACCCGGTCTTTGACAAGCTTGTCGCTGCCCAGAAGGCAGGTGACGCCGACAAGATCAAGCAGTACTCCGGTCTGCTCTATGACCAGGCTCTGCTGGTCGAGGGTATCCTCCCCGAGGACCCCGTTGCCTTCGCCGCAGCTGTCTGCGAGCTGATGTAGGTGGTTCCGCCGTTCTACCGAACGGCGGACCGGCCGACGCTGCGCGGGCCGCATTTGGACAATCTGACGTTCAACTTCAAGGGCGCGACCAGAAGGTCAGCGCCCTTTCGTTTCACGTCACCTTGTCTCAAATGCGACCCGCTCGCTGGCTTATGCTCAACCTGCGGCGGGGCACTCATTGGGGACGTACTTAAATGAGTGCCCGCAGAATTACTCATTGGGTACTCATTGGGGACAGACTTAAATGAGTAGTCATTAGTCGTTGGGGACGTTCTTGTTTGACTGGTAGTTTAAGAACGCCCCCGATGACTATTCGGATTGCTAATTTGTGCGGGTTGTGGTTTTGTGACCTGCTGAAATTAAAGATACTGTACATCTGTACGTTAACTTATCTTCGTAGTATATTGCTACCCGCAAAACTCAGCACCATTGTGCTTCGAGACGCTAAAGCGCCTACGTACAATGGTTTTTGATAGTACGATTTGATTCAACGACAGGATGGATGGTCCAAGCGTGAGTCTCGGCAGCAAACTATCCAACGCAAAGGTCTCCTTTGCGATATTTAAGCGCGACATTAAGCGACTGCTTATGAACCCCGTCGCCCTGGTGGTTACCTTGGGCGTGTGCGTCATTCCCTCGCTGTATGCCTGGTACAACATCGTTGCCAACTGGGATCCGTACGGAAATACCCAGGGCATTAAAATCGCCATCGCCAACAACGATCAGGGCACCCAGAATGACTTGGTGGGCGAGCTCAATGCAGGCGATAAGGTGGTCGACCAGCTCAAGGAAAACGATCAGCTGGGCTGGACCTTCGTCGACTCGGCTGCCGATGCCAAAGAGGGCGTCGAGAGCGGGGAATACTACGCGGCGATCGTAATCCCCAAGAACTTCTCCGACAATCTTGTCTCGATGCTCGATGGCAATTACCATCAGCCGAAGCTCACCTATTACGTCAATGAGAAGAAGAGCGCCATTGCGCCCAAGGTCACCGATACCGGTGCCAACACCATCGAGGAGCAGATCAACTCGGAGTTTGTCTCCACGGTGGGCGAGACTGTTGCCAGTATCGCCAAGGATGCCGGTGTCGATTTAAAGGACAAGGCAACCCAGACTCAGGACTCGCTGACAAGTTCGGTGTCCGAGGCATCCGACACCTTGGGTGAGGTGCGCGATTCGATTGGCGATATGAATGCCGCCATCGCTAAGACGAGTGGCGCTATCGCCTCGGCTGATGCGGCGCTTGCCGGCTTGCAAGGTCAGGCACCGTCGCTGACGCAGGCAATCTCCCAGGGCAACGACCTGCTGGGCGAGGCTCGCGCCACGGCGGGCAACTCTATCACCTCGCTCTCCAAGGCACTCTCGGAAGGTAGCCTTGCACTCACCAAGACGTCAGCCTCCGCGAACGCTGCGATTGGCAAGCTAACGGGTACGGTCACATCTACGACCACCCGCATCGACAACTCGCTCGAGTCTCTCCAGGCGACGATCGATCACAATAAGGCCGTTATCGGGCACTTGGAGATTCTCGTTAATGACACGTCGACAGGTTCCGAGGAAATTGACGCGCGCATTGTATCGACCATCGATTCGCTTCGCGAGCAAAACCAGAAGCTGCAGAGCATCAAGGATGGCCTTTCTGCACAGTCGAGCGCCATGGCAAACGACGCTACGGCAATCTCGAACGCGAGCAACGCACTCAACGCGGCAATTCAGACCGGTACGGCTAACCTCGGTCAGGCTCAGACCGATCTGGGTCAGAACGCACTTCCGAAGGCTTCGAGCGCGCTTGACTCCTTTGCCGCCGTTTCGGGCGATTTGACCGGCATTGTGTCGGGTATGACCCCCACGATAGCGAGCGCGCGCGGCACGCTGGCGCAGCTTGACGCCACGCTCAAGCAGGCAAAGACCACGCTGTCCCAAACCGACGCCTCCCTTGCCAAGGTTCAGGACAAGCTCGCGACCGCCGCCAATGACATTGCGGCGCTGCAGACCTCTGAGTCTATGGGCGAGTTAGCCGACCTCATGGACGTCGACGTCAATGACGTGGCAGATTTCATGGCATCTCCGGTTGAGCTGACGTCCAAGTCAATCTATCCGGTCAAGAGCTTTGGCTCGGGCATCGCGCCCTTCTACACCAATCTGGCGCTGTGGGTAGGCGGCTATGTGCTCATCGCTATCTATAAACTCGAGGTCGACCGCGAGGGCATCGGTAGCTTTACGGCGCGTCAGGGCTACTTTGGCCGCTGGCTGCTGCTGGTGATCCTGGGTGCGTTGCAGGCCATCATCGTTACGGTGGGAGATCTGGTCATTGGCGTTCAGTGCGTCAATCCGCTGCTCTTTGTACTGGGCGGCATCGCTATTTCGTTCACCTACGTCAACATCATCTATGCGCTGTCCACCACGTTTAAGCATATCGGTAAAGCCATTGGCGTCATCCTCGTCATTGTGCAGATCCCCGGCTCGTCGGGCATGTATCCCATCGAGATGATGCCTGGCTTCTTCCAGTGGCTGCACCCACTGCTGCCCTTCACCTATGGCATCAACCTGCTGCGCGAGACCGTCGGTGGCATGTATTCGTTCAACTACCTGTTCAACCTGTGCATCCTGGGCGTGTTCCTTGCCATCGCACTCTTTATTGGCTTGCAGCTGCGTCCGCTGCTGCTCAACCTCAACCTGCTCTTTGACAAGCAGCTTTCCACGACGGGCCTCATGATCTGCGAGTCCAACGACCTGCCGCGCCAGCGCTATTCGCTGCGCACGGCCATGCGCGTCATGCTCGATTCGGATTCGTACCGTCGCGAGCTGCTCGATCATGCCGTGGCGTTTGAGCATCGCTACCCGTACTACATCAAGGGCGGTTTTGCCGCCGTGGTAGGCGTTCAGGTGTTGCTCTTTGTGCTTTCGACGGTCCTTGACATCGACAACAACGGCAAGATCATCCTGCTGGTTATCTGGATTATCTCGGTCATCGCCATTTGCGGCTGGCTTATCAATATCGAGTACATCCGATCGAGCCTCAACACCCAGATGCGTATCTCAGCGCTTTCGGATGAGGACCTGCGCCGCGAGATGCGCGAGCACACGGCTGCCATTCCTGCCGCCCGCCGCATGTTTGGTCTCAACGCCAGCGAACGTGGCGCCAAGGGCGGCGAGCAGCCCACGGACCGCTTGCCGCATATAGGCTCGCGCCATAAATCTCAGGGCGCTGACAACACAGCCGTAAATGACGGGGATACCGCTCCGCTTGGCAAGCACTCCAAAGGAGGTGAGGCATAAATGAAGAACATCCTGCATCTGTTTAAGCGCGATGTCCAAAACGTGTCTCGCTCCGTAATCGGCCTGGTTGTCGTGATGGGCCTCATTATCGTGCCGTGCCTGTACGCGTGGTTTAACATCGCCGGCAGCTGGGATCCGTACGGCAATACCGGCAATCTTAAGATCGCCGTGGTCAACACCGATGAGGGTTACGAGAGCGATCTGATCCCCGTCGAGGTCAACGTGGGCGAAAACGTGACCGCCACCCTGCGCGGCAACGAGAGCTTCGATTGGGTCGTGCTTAACGATCGCGATAAGGCCATCGATGGCGTCAAGTCGGGCGCGTATTACGCCGCTGTGGTTATCCCCAAAACGTTTAGCGCCGACATGATGACGCTCTTCTCGACCGACGTGAAGCACGCCGATATCGAGTTTTACGAGAATCAGAAGGCCAACGCCATTGCCCAGATCGTAACCGAGAAGGGCTCGAGCGCCGTCCAGAGTCAGGTCAACGAGACCTTTACCGAAACCATTACGACTATCGGCCTTAAGACGGTGTCCAACCTGCTCGACTACATGAGCACCGACCAAGTGAGCAACTTTATCGCCAACCTGTCTTCGACGCTCGGCGATTCGGTCCAGGACCTGCAGGACGTTCAGGCCGGCGCAACGTCGCTTGCGGGCATTTTGAGCTCCACGTCCGATTCGCTGACGTCGGCGAGCGGTATGCTCCAGCAGACAAGCACGGTGGATGAGTCGACCAAGCAGCTGATGGAGCACGCCAAGAGCGGCATGAGCGATTCCAAGGATGCGCTGAAGGCCGCCAACGACGCCATCAACGCCGCGATTGACGGAAGCGCGGGCTCGTTTGACAATGTGTCCGCCGAGCTTGCGAAGGCGTTCGATGCCGCAAATCAGCATGTCGACCTTACAGTGTCTCAGCTCAACGATGCCGCGGCGGCGCTCAATGCGCGTGCCGACGATATCGATGCCACGGCCGACCAGCTCCGTAGTTTTGCCGAGCAGGTGAGTAACGAAAAACTCCAGGAGAGCCTCAAATCTGTGGCAACATCGCTGGGCAGAATCGCGGTGGAGTATCGCAACAACGCCAAGGACCTGACGGCAACCGCAAAGTCCCTTTCTGACAGCATGGCAGAGGTCAACAGCACGCGTGCCGAGGTCGACCAGGCTATCGCCGATGCCAAGGCGGGCATCTCGGGCGCCAAGTCCGACTACGATTCCACGTTCTCGGTTAAGGCCAAGGAGCTTAAGAAGACGGTTTCGGGCATTCTGGACTCGCTGAACAGCATCTCGGGCGATCTGGATGGTGCCGTAGACGGTCTGACCGACGCATCCGGTTCGCTGGCAAAGGGCCTCTCTAAGGCTGCAAAGCTGGTCAACAAGGCCTCCGATCAGCTGGGTGAGGCATCGGACAAGATTAGCGCTTTCAAGGACGAACTCGACGGTGCCCTTATGTCGGACGATCTGGCCACGATCAAGACGATGATCGGCAACGACCCCGAGGGTCTGGCCGCGTCGCTTTCCGGCCCCGTCGCACTCGACCGCAAGCCGGTCTATCCGATTCGAAATGACGGCTCTGCCATGGCGCCGTTCTACACGATTCTGTCGCTCTGGGTCGGCTCGATCGTGCTGGCGGCCATGATGAAGGTGTCGGTCGACGATGAGCTTATCAACGAGCTCATTCCCGTGCGCCTTCACGAGATCTACCTGGGTCGCTACCTGTTCTTTGGTGGTCTGGCCCTGCTGCAGGCAACGCTCGTGTGCGCGGGCGACATCCTGTTCTTTGGCATTCAGTGCGACAACCCACTGCAGTTTGTGCTGGCGGGCTGGGTCGCGAGTCTCGTGTTCTCCAATATCGTCTACACGCTTACGGTGTCGTTTGGCGATATCGGCAAGGCACTCGCCGTTGTGCTGCTGGTCATGCAGGTCGGCGGTTCGGGCGGCACGTTCCCCATCGAGATGACCGGTCCCGTGTTCCAGGCAATCTATCCGTTCCTGCCGTTTACCCATGGCATCAACGCCATGCATGCCGCCATGGCTGGCGCCTACCATATGGAGTACTGGGTTGAGCTGGGCATTCTGGCGAGCTATCTGATTCCGTCGCTGGCCCTGGGTGTGGTCTTCCGCCGTCCGGTCATCAAAGCCAACGACTGGATTATCGAAAAGCTGGAATCCACAAAGCTGATTTAGTGCGGCAGCGTTAACGCTGATGTAGCGCAAATGCGGCTCGCGCAGCATCGGCCGGTCCGCCGTTCGGTAGAACGGCGGAACAAAACTTTTTCACGTCACCTTGCTCGCTTAGGGTCGTTTTCGCTGACATTGCCGGAGCATCGAGGTTTTTCTGTTCGATACTTTAGCGGGCTGGATTGCGATGCCGTGTTGGTTGTTGCTACAGTAGCGGGGCGTGCCGGGGGTCCGGTGCGTCCCGTTTTTATTTGACCATGAGGCGGCACGCAGCCATACGCGTGCGGACACCACGCCCAGTTTGAGTGTGAGGATGTTCCATGGCCCAATACGCTGCCAACGAAATCGAAAACATGCCCGATAGCCCTGTTGCTCGCGAGGACCTGGGCGCGGGCGGCACCTCCCGTGGTGCCGGTGCTCGTTCGCCGTTGTTCTGGAAAGTTCTACTGCTTTCGGTGGCGATTATCTGGGGTTACTCCTTTACCACTATGAAAGACGCGCTCGACACCATTCCGGTGTTCGAACTGCTCTATATTCGTTTTCTTCCCGCAGCGCTGGTCATGCTTGTTATCTTTCGCAAGCGCATCGCCGCCCACCTTAACGCTCGCAATCTGATTGTTGGTCTGAGCATGGGCGCGCTCATGTGGGCAGCCTATGCCTTGCAGACGGTCGGTCTGGCTCAGACCACGGCGGGTAAGAACGCTTTTTTGACAGGCACCTATTGCATTCTGGTCCCGTTCGCGAGCTATTTCCTAAGCGGCGAAAAGCTCACTCGTTACAACTTGGGCGCCGCATTGCTCTGTCTGGCGGGCATTGGCCTGGTGGCGCTCGATAGCGTCGAGTTCAACATCGGTGATGCCATCACGCTGGGCGGTGCGGTTTTCTTTGCCATTCAGATGTCGGTGACGGCCAAGTACGGCCGAAAGATGGACATCAACGTCATCACGTTTTGGATGTTTGTGGGCAATGGCGTCCTGAGCCTTATCTCGTCGCTGTTGTTCGAGACCCAAGCGCCCGCGTCCGTGTGGACGCCGAGCTTTATCGGCGTGATGGCCTTTCTCTCGGTGGGCTGCACGTGCGTGGCGCTGCTCATCCAAAACGTCGGCTTGGCGCACGTCCCGGCTTCGACGGGCTCATTGCTTCTATCGATGGAGTCGCCTTCGGGCGTGTTGTTTTCGGTGCTGCTGATGGGGGAGGCGCTCACCTCGCGCCTGCTCGCCGGCTTCGTGCTTATCTTCCTGTCGATTATCTTGAGCGAGACTCACTTCGATTTTTTGCGTCGAAAGCCGCGCCCGCAATTGTAAACAACTTGTTGCGCCGCCCTCCCGGGGCGGCATTTTTTATGCCTCGCCCTTAAAGTAGTACCTTGCACTTTACGCTATCAAAGTGCTTGCTGCAAAAACGATACTGGAGGGCATCTATGGCACCAGCTTTGTCCGATCTTCAACCGCAATCAGCGCCCAAGGCCACCGCCGCGGCGCAGACCGCTATCGGTGACGGTCTTGTTGCAGAAGCTCAGGCTTTTGCAGACGAGCTCGCTGCGTGGCGACACGATCTCCACCAGATGCCCGAGCTGGGTAATAGCCTCCCACAGACCTCTGCGTATATCCAAGCGCGCCTGACCGAGATGGACATCCCATTTGCCACGCTCGTTGATGGTTCCTGCGTTGTGGGCCTTGTCGGCGCCGGTGCCGCCGCGGCCCAAGGCAATGGCGTCTGCACGAATGAGCAGGCTGGTACGGTCATCATGCTTCGTGGCGACATGGACGCCCTGCCCGTTGCCGAGGAATCCGGCGAGCCCTTTGCATCCACCAACGGCTGCATGCACGCTTGCGGTCACGATATGCACGCGACGGCGCTGCTTGGCGCGGCTCGTATGCTCAAAGCGCGCGAGACTGAGCTTGTTGATGCCAACGCCACGGTTAAGCTGCTGTTCCAGCCGGGCGAGGAAACCTTTGAGGGTGCCCGCGCCGCCATCGCCGACGGTCTGCTGCAGAACCCGCGCCCTCAGGTCGCCTTTGCCATGCATGTCAATAGCCAGTCGCCGCTTGGCCTGGTGCTTTACGGCAGTCCGGCGCTCTCGGGCGTGTACGGTTTCCGCATTACACTGCAGGGCAAGGGTGGCCATGGCTCCAGCCCCGAGATCTGCATCGACCCCATTACGGCGGGTGTGCACGTGCATCTGGCACTTCAGGAGCTTATCGCTCGCGAAGTGCCGGCGGCCAAGGAGGTCGCGCTTACCGTTGGCAAGTTCGCCGGCGGTCAGGCCGCAAATGTCATCCCTGATACTTGTGTGCTCGAGGGAACGCTGCGTGGCTTCGATGTCGAGCTCATGGAGCACCTCAAGGCCCGCATCGCGGAGGTCGTCAAAGGCGTTGCCACGACCTATCGTACGCCGGCGACTATTGAGACGCTCTCGGATGTTCCCCCGCTCGTACTCGATGACGATATGACGCAGGCGTCGCTTGGCTACGTGGGCGCGGTGCTGCCCAAGTCCGCCTTCCTGCCGCTGTTCCACGCCATGGCGAGCGAGGACTTCGCGTTGATCTCGAGCGAGATCCCGAGTGCGTACTTTACCGTGGGCGCCGCTGTAACCGATACGGATGAGCATTTTGCTCAGCATCATCCCAAGGCGCGCTTTAACGATGCCGAACTGCCGCTCGGTGCCGCGGCCTATACCGCCGTCGCTTTGGGCTATATCGCCGACCACCGGTAGCACCCAACCTTGCCTTTCAAGCCTGCGGGCATGGCCGTAAGGCCTATGTCCTTGTCTTTCAAGGCAATCTTGGGCACTACCGGCGCCCGGCGCCGGCTATTCGTTTGTTAAATAAGGAGCAGTATGTCCCAGCAGCGTAAGTTCTTCCCCGGCTGGCTCGTGGTGGCCTCTGGCTTCGTGATCATGGCCACGTGCTACACGATTTTCGTCAACTGCATGAGCCTGTTCCAGCCGTTGATCGTCAGCGACCTGGGCATTTCCCTTGCGCAGTACAACATCTCCAACGCCCACGATCGCTGCGTCTAAGCAGTTTGGCATGGCCGACCTGGGTAAGGTCACGGGCACCATTACCTCGCTCGAGATGGTCGGTGGCACCGTGGGCGCCATCGTCTCGGGTGTGCTGTTCGACGCCACGGGCTCCTTTGCGAGCACCTGGATCGTGTGCCTGGTGTGCTCCGTGGTTATGCTCGTGTTCCTGTTGGCGTCCGAGCCCATCGCTGCCAAGCTGCGCGCGAGCGTGGCGGGGGAGTAGATAGGCCAAAGCGCATTGCCGCTTGTCCGCTTCGTCCGTGGCTACCGCGGCGGCGTGTCTGGCCGAACGAGTCCCCATACCCTCGTTCGGTCAGACGCGCCGCCGCGTTTTGTTTTTGTGCCGTATAATGACCACTACCTATGACGCGATATTAAAAGAAAGGTGTTTGCCCATGCAGGCACAGAAGGCGGAGGGAACCCGCGACCTTATCGGCGCCGAGATGCGCGCCTGGCAAAAGATGCAGCAGATTGCGGCCGGCGTGTTCGAGCCGTTTGGTTTTAAGCCCATCGAGACGCCCGCGATCGAGCAGGTGGACGTGTTTGTCCACGGTATCGGCCAGTCGACCGACGTCGTGCGCAAGGAGATGTTCCGCGTGTTTAGCGGCGCCAACCTGGAGCGCGTCTTTACCGAGGGCACCGACACCAAGCTTAAGCCCAAGCAGCGCCTGGCCCTTCGTCCCGAGGGCACGGCCGGTGTGGTACGTTCCGTCGTGGAGAACAACCTGGTGCCCCAGGGCTCCACGCCGTTTAAGGCCTATTACGCCGAGGCCATGTTCCGTGGCGAGCGTCCCCAGAAGGGTCGCCTGCGCCAGTTCCACCAAGTGGGCATCGAGTGGCTCGGCGCTCCCGATCCGGCTGCCGACGCCGAGTGCATCATCATGCTCATGGAGTTCTACAAGCGCCTTGGTTTCGATCTTTCCAAGCTCCGCCTGCTTATTAACTCAATGGGCGATGCCCAGTGCCGTCCGGCCTATCGCGAGCAGGTTAAGCAGTTCATTCTCGACCACGCCGACGAGATGTGCGACGAGTGCCGCGAGCGCGCCGAGCTCAACCCGTTGCGCGCCTTCGACTGCAAGAACGACCACTGCCGCGAGATCATGGCCGACGCCCCGCTGATGGGCGACAACCTGTGCGACGAGTGCCGCGAGCACTACGAGCAGGTCAAGCGCTATCTGGATGCGGCGGGTATCGAGTATGTCGAGGATCCCACCCTGGTGCGCGGCCTGGACTACTACACCCGTACCGTCTTTGAGGTCGAGGCTCCCGGCGCCGGTGTCGGCTCCATCGGTGGCGGCGGTCGCTATGACGGCTTGGTCGAGCTCGAGGGCGGCAAGCCCACGGCCGGCGTCGGCTTCGCCGTCGGTTTTGAGCGCGCCCTGCTGGCCCTGCAGGCCTTTGGCAGCGACCTGGGTGCCGAGGAGGTCCCGTGCGTCTACGTTGCCAACGCCGGCAAGGATCTGCGTCAGAACGTCTTTGCCATCACGCAGGAGCTTCGCTCCGCAGGCATCGTGACCGAGGCCGACTACCAGGGTCGTTCGCTCAAGGCCCAGTTTAAGCAGGCCGACAAGGTGGGCGCCAAGCTCATCCTGGTCCTGGGTGGCGACGAGCTTGCCGCCGGCAAGGTCAAGGTGCGCGACATGCAGAGTCACGACGAGGTTCTCGTCGATTTGACCAACGTGGTCGAGGCGGTTCGCGAGCGCCTGTAGCGCATGATTTTTGAGCTGTGGACTCACTAAAGCGCTCAGCTCATTGAGAGCGATTGTTACGGGGGTGTTTCGCATTTATGCGGAATGCCCCCGTTTGCATATGCCGTCCACCGAGAAATACGACCATTTGGGGCAAAAAGCCTTGCAATGCAGAAAATACTTTTGTGTGGTAAAGCGCAATCAGCGTCGAAAGTTTTTGCCGAGTGCCTATAATAAATACCGCATGTTACGTGCATAGAAGGAGGAATGGGAGGAAACGTGGCTGAGAACCTAAGCAACCAGTCTGTACCCGAAGCCGCGGCGCGCGTCGCTGCCGTGGTCAACCGCCTCGTTAACCGAATCGGCTCGAATGCCGAATCCAAGGAGCGTCTCGCCGAGATCGAGATCCCCGAGGAGCTGCGCGACAATCTGGCGCTGTTCTTGCGCCTGGAGCGCCGTGTGCTTAGCGAGTATGATCCCGAGATCGCGGACCTGTTCGACAAGATTTTGACAGCCGAGATTGTGGCCAATGCCGGAAACCCCGGCACCCGTGCTGCCGACGAGTCCGTCGACGAGCAGGGCGTGCCCACTGCCGACGAGCCCACCGCCGTGGCGTTTCGCGAGGTCGTTGATCTGATCGACAGTCTGCCGCTCGATAAGCAGCAGGTTATCGTCCGCGCCTTTACGAGCTTCTTCCATCTGGCAAACCTGTCGGAGGAGAACTACCGCGTGGCGCAGCTGCGCGAGCGCGAGGCAGGTGCGTCGACCGATACCGAGGTCGATCCCGCCAACGAACTCACCGTCGCCTATCACCAGTTGGTAAACGAGATGGGTGTCGAGGGCGCCAACGAGCTGCTCGACAAGCTCGAGTTCCACCCTGTCTTTACCGCACATCCCACCGAGGCCCGTCGTAAGGCCGTCGAGGGCAAGATTCGCCGTATCTCCAACCTGCTGGAGGAGCGTCCGCGTCTGGGCGGCTCCGACCTGGTGGAGAACGAGCGCCATATGCTGCAGGAGATTGACGCCCTGGTGCGCACGAGCCCCATCGCGCTCAAGAAGCCCACGCCGGTCGAGGAAGCCGATACCATCATCGACATCTTCGATAACACGCTGTTCGACGTCATTCCCGTCATCTATCGTCGTTTTGACGACTGGGTGCTGGGCGACAAGGCCGGTACCGTGCCGCCGCTGTGCCCGGCGTTCTTCCATCCCGGCAGCTGGATCGGTTCCGACCGCGACGGTAACCCCAACGTCACCGCCAAGGTGAGCCGTGAGGTCGCCGCCAAGTATTTCACCCATATGGTGCTCAAGCTCGAGGACAAGTGCCGCCGCATCGGCCGCAACCTCACGCTCGAGGCCACCTACAGCAAGCCGTCTGCCGAGCTCATCAACCTGTGGAACCATCAGGTCGAGATGAGCACCCAGTACACGGCACGCGCCGAGCTGATCTCCGAGCACGAGCCGCATCGCGCCGTCATGCTCGTCATGGCAGACCGACTCAACGCCACCGTCCGTCGCATCACCGACACCATGTACCACAGCGCCGATGAGTTCCTGGAGGACCTGCGCGTCGTCCAGCGCTCGCTGGCCGCCTGCGGTGCCGTCCGTGCTGCCTACGGCCCGGTCCAGACCATCATCTGGCAGGTCGAGTCCTTCGGCTTCCATATGGTCGAGATGGAGTTCCGTCAGCACTCCGTGGTGCACGCCCGCGCCCTCAAGGATATCCACGAGAACGGTATCCATGGCGACCTGCAGCCCATGACGCGCGAGGTCATCGATACCTTCCGCGCTATCGGCTCCATCCAGAAGCGCTACGGCAAGAAGATGGCGCATCGCTACATCATCTCGTTTACCAAGAGCGCCCAGCATGTGGCCGACGTCTTTGAGCTGGCCCACCTGTCCTTTGCACACGAAGAGGATGTCCCCGAGCTCGACGTGATCCCGCTGTTCGAGCAGCTCGAGGACCTCGAGGGCTGCGTCGACGTGCTCGACCAGATGCTTACGCTGCCCGTGGTGCAAAAGCGCCTTGCCCAGACCAACCGCCGCATGGAGGTCATGCTGGGCTATTCCGACTCCTCCAAGGACGCCGGTCCTACCACGGCCATGCTCGCGCTGCACTCCGCGCAGGAGCGCATCGCCAAGTGGGCCGAGAAGAACGATATCGACCTGGTGCTCATGCACGGTCGCGGCGGTGCCGTGGGCCGTGGCGGCGGCCCGGCCAACAAGGCCGTGCTGGCGCAGCCCAAGGGCTCGGTCAACTGTTTCTTTAAGCTCACCGAGCAGGGCGAGGTCATCTTTGCCCGTTACGGCAACCGCACGCTGGCCCAGCGCCATGTTGAGTCCGTTGCCGCCGCAACGCTTTTGCAGTCGGCCCCGAGTGTCGAGAAGACCAACACCGAGACCACGCAGAAGTTCTGGGATATGGCGGAGAAGCTCAACGCCGCAAGCCACGAGCGCTATCTGGACCTGCTGAACACCGAGGACTTTACACCGTGGTTCTCGACCGTGACGCCGCTGACCGAGGTCGGTCTGCTGCCGATCGGCTCGCGTCCCGCCAAGCGTGGCTTGGGTGCCAAGTCGCTCGACGACCTGCGTACCATTCCGTGGATCTTCAGCTGGAGCCAGGCACGCATTAACCTGGCCGCTTGGTACGGCTTGGGCACCGCCTGCGAGCAGTTTGGCGATCTGGACCAGCTTAAGGCTGCCTACCAGGAGTGGCCGTTCTTCCGCACCTTTATCGACAACATCGAGATGTCGATCGCCAAGACTGACCAGCGCATCGCCAAGATGTATCTGCACCTGGGCGATCGCCAGGATCTGTCCAAGAAGGTCTTCACCGAGATGCAGCTCACGCGCAAGTGGGTCCTTGCCATCGTCGGTGACGAGTGGCCGCTGCAGCGTCGTCGCGTGCTCGGCTGCGCCGTCCGTGTGCGTAACCCCTACGTTGACGCCCTGTCTATCGCCCAGGTCCGCGCCCTACGCGAGGTGCGTATGAACCAGGACGAGATGGCCGAGGAGAAGAAGGCCGAGTACATGAGCCTGATTCTTTCGACTGTGACCGGCGTCTCGGCAGGACTGCAGAACACGGGGTAATCGATAGCCCTGTAGTCGTCCGGGCCCGCCATCAGTTTACTTTTAGGCACGTCCTCGGACATGCAAGAAGCCCTCGCTGCGCACTTCGTGCGGCGAGGGCTTCTTGCGTCCTGCGGAGTGTGCCTAAAAGTAAACTGATGGCGGGCCCTGCGATGTCCGGTCTTCGACGGATTACTGCTGGGGAAAAGATAGCGCGCTTCGCGCGTTTTGGATGGGGTTTGTCCCGGCGGCGCGTTTGGCACTTCGCGCCTCGCGTCTTATCGATCAGGATTGAGATTCATTTGGCGCTTCTCGCCTTACGACTGTAGCGGCTGCGGTCCCAAGCGGGATCGCGGTCGTTTTGTTGTGGGTCAAATATGAACGTTGTGTTAATGAGTCGGTGGACGGTGGTGTTTTTCGGTGAGCGGCGTATCCTTCCAACGGTTTATCTAGTGTGTCAGTTGAAAGGAAGAGGGCGCTCATCATTGTTTGAATGTGAACTGCCGTTTGACCACAAGACGTTGCATCTGGAGCTCGAGGATAAGAACTTCGCGGGTGTGATGGAAGGTCATCAAAACGAGTTTAAGACCACGAAATCGCAGGAAGAGCTGGTGGAGGAGTCGCTTGCCAACCCTTACGGCTCGCCTTCGCTCGAGGAGCTTTGTGCTGGCAAGAAGGATATCGTCATCATTAGCTCCGATCATACGCGTCCCGTCCCCTCGCGTGTGACGATGCCTATTCTGCTGCATCACATCCATTCCGCTGCGCCTGAGGCTCGCGTGCGCATTCTGGTTGCTACGGGTATGCACCGTCCGTCGACGCACGAGGAGCTCGTCAACAAATATGGCGAGGAGATCGTTGCCAACGAGGAAATCGTTATGCACGTCGCGACTGACGACAGCATGATGAAAAAGATCGGCACCCTGCCTTCTGGTGGCGAGTGCATCATCAACAAGATTGCCGCCGATTGCGATCTGCTGCTTGCCGAGGGCTTTATTGAGCCGCACTTCTTTGCCGGTTTCTCTGGTAGCCGCAAGTCCGTCCTGCCTGGCATCGCCAGCTACAAGACCATCATGTACAACCACAACGGTCAGTTTGTGAACGATTCCCACTCGCGTGCCGGCAACCTGTGCCACAACCACGTGAGCGAGGACATGTTCGCCGCCGCCGAGATGGCTCACCTTGCCTTTGTGCTCAACGTTGTGCTCAACGGCAAGCATGAGGTCATCGGCTCCTTTGCCGGCGACATCCACAAGGCGCACGAGGCTGGCTGCGAGTTCGTGAAGAGCCTTGCCGGCGTTGAGCCCGTCGAGTGCGAGATTGCCATCACCACCAACGGCGGCTACCCGCTCGACCAGAACATCTATCAGGCCGTGAAGGGCATGTGCGCTGCCGAGGCCACGCTTCCCGAGGGCGGTGTGATCATCGACGTCGCCGGTTGTGCCGACGGTCACGGCGGCGAGGGCTTCTATCACAACATCGCCGACAACGATCCGGCAGAGTTTGAGCGCGCCTGCATCGATCGTCCCAAGGACGAGACCCTGCTCGACCAGTGGACGAGCCAGATCTTTGCCCGCATCCTGGCGCATCACCCTGTGATCATGGTCACCGACCTGTGCGATCACCAGATGCTCAAGGATATGCACATGACGCCGGTTAACACTATCGAGGAGGCGCTCAAGCTCGCCTTTGAGATGAAGGGTGCCGATGCCAAGGTTGCCGTCATTCCCGATGGCCTGGGCGTTGTCGTCGCGCAGCACTAGTGCGCGGCCTAAACGAATCGTTTATAACCGACAAGAAAGATAAGGTTTTATGCTTACCAAACTCCTCTGCGAATTCGGCGCAACGGCCCTCATGATCATCTTTGGCGTGGGCGTGCACTGCGATACCGTGCTCAAGGGCACCAAGTATCAGGGCTCCGGCCATATGTTTGCCATCACCACCTGGTCTTTTGGCATCTCGGTCTGCCTGTTTGTCTTTGGCGGCGCCGTGTGCATGAACCCGGCTATGGTGCTTGCCCAGTGCATCGTAGGCCTGGTGCCGTGGAGCAGCTGCATCCCCTTCATGATTGCCGATATGCTCGGCGGCTTTGTGGGCGCCGTAATCGCTTGGCTTATGTATGCCGATGAGTTCAAGGCTTCCGAGGGCGTCGTCGACCCCATTGCCCAGCGCAATATCTTCTCGACCAACCCCACCACCGAGGGCACGAACTATGCTCGTAACTTCTTCTGCGAGGCTATCTGCACTTTTGTGTTCATCAGCGCCATCCTTGCTGCCGCTAGCCGCGCCGGCGAGAACGTTCTGATGCTCGCCATCTGCGTTGGCCTGATCGTTTGGGCTGTTGGCATGGGCATGGGCGGCATCACCGGCTTCGCCATGAACCAGGCTCGTGACCTTGGTCCTCGCATGGCCTATCAGGTGCTGCCGATTAAGAACAAGGCCGACAACAACTGGAAGTATGGTCTGCTTGTTCCTGGCATCGCGCCGTTTGTCGGTGCTATTGTGGCCGCGCTGTTTGTGCATGGTTTCTTGGGCATGTTCTAGTCCAAGGCTACATAGTTGTCCGCTGGCCGCATGGGGTAACTTCCCAGCGCGTCCTCGGACATGAAAGAACCCCCGCTGCGCACTTCGTGCGGCGGGGGTTCTTTCGTCCTGCGGAATGCGCTGGGAAGTTACCCCATGCGGCCAGCTGCGGGATCTTAGTCGCGTTGGAACAAGCAACCCAACATATATATCTGAATATGGATGGGAGGGGCGCTTTGTTTTTGGGTGCCCTTACAAGAAAACGTGACTTGGGGAAGGGATGGGCGCTTTGCTGGGATGGCGCTTTGGGATGGGGGCTTACTTAGCTGAAGAGGGGCTGTATGGCTGATAGGTAGTCTTTGGCTACTTCGGCCCTATCTGCTTGGAAGTTGTGCCAGGCCCACCATTGGACCATTCCTACGAAGCTTGAGGCTATGTGGTGTAGTAGGAAGCTTCGGTCCATGGTGGCGGCGGGGCCGTTTGGGTCGGTGGGGACGGTTTCGGCTGCTCGTGACATGATGGTCTTGCGTAAGCAGTCGGCGAAGACGCGTGAGCCGGCACCGGCTACGAGGGCTCGAACGCCCTGGCGGCGCTCCCAGAGATTGTTAAGGATATGCTCGACCTGTACGAGTGGGTCGTCAAGCGGTGTGCCATCGTCGTCGAGGGCGTGGGTGCAGATGTCGCTCACGAGTTCGGACAGTAGGTCATCTTTGCTCTTGAAGAGGCCGTAGAACGTGGCCCGACCCACATGGGCGCGAGCGATGATGTCGCCGACGGTGATTTTGCCGTAGTCCTCTTCGCGCAGCAGCTCGGAGAACGCCGCGACGATGGCGGCGCGGCTTTTTGCCTTGCGGGCATCCATGGCTATGCATCCACGTGTACGAGCAGGCAACGGAGCGTGCCGGAGCAGCCCTCGTAGGGGCGTTTACCGGCGCCGTAGCCGACGGCTTCGATGCGATAGCGGGCCGGAAGGTGCTCAGACGTGCGCAGCGCGGTGACGATGGCGGCGCCCGTGGGCGTCACGAGCTCGCCGGCGACCGGTGCAGGCGTGAGGGCGATATTGCCCGCCTGGCACAGGTTGACGACAGCGGGGACGGGAATGGGCATGAGGCCGTGGGCGCAGTGGATGGTACCGTGACCCTCGGAGAGCGACTCAACCACGATGTCCTCAATACCCAGGTCATCGAGGCAGATGGCGACAGAACAGACGTCGACGATGGAGTCGATGGCACCCACCTCGTGGAACATGACGGTCTCGGGCGTTTTGCCGTGTGCCTTGGCCTCGGCGGCGGCGAGCGCGGTAAAGATGGCGAGCGCACGACGCTTGGCGCCATCACTCAGCTGAGAGCCATCGATGATGGCGGTGACGTCCGCCAAAGAACGGTGGTGATGGTGGTGGGCGTGATGGTGACCCTCGTGGCCATGACCGTGGGCCTCATGATCATGCTCGTGGCAGTGCTCGTGTTCGTGCTCGCCATGATCATGATGGTGGTGCTCGTGCGTGTGCTCGGCAGCTGCTTCGTTGCCGTAGAGCCAGGCCATATCGTGGTCGTGGTTCTCGAGTTCCTCTGCAAGCTGGACGTCGAAATCGCAGGCGTCGATGCCATGCTTGTTTACGCGTGTAACGGCAATCTCAAAGCCGTCGACCGGCAGCGTGGCGAGCTGTTTGCGCAGATGCTCCTCGCTGGCGCCCAGGTCGAGCAAGGCCGCGACGGTCATATCGCCGCTGATGCCCGAGGTGCCGTCGATGATAAGCGTGTGCTGATGGTTGGACATGGAATGCTCCTTAACGGGCGCAGGATGTGCCGGCGCTCAGATGATTGATAAGGCTTGCCTGGTAGGCGGCGCCAAAGCCGTTGTCGATATTGACGACCGAAACGCCGCTGGCGCAGGAGTTGAGCATGGCGAGCAGCGCGGCTACGCCACCAAAACTCGCGCCGTAGCCCACGCTGGTGGGAACGGCGATGACCGGGCAGCTCACCAGACCGCCGATAACGCTCGCCAGTGCGCCCTCCATGCCGGCGATGGCGATGACCACCTGCGCCCGGGCAAGTTCCTCGGCATGCGCGAGCAGGCGGTGCAGGCCGGCGACACCCACGTCGTAGAGGCGATCGACCTCGTTGCCGTAGAACTCGGCCGTCAACGCGGCTTCCTCGGCAACGGGCAGGTCGCTCGTGCCGGCGCAGGCGACGACGATGCGTCCGTTGCCGTTGGGGGAGGGCTTGCCACCCACGAGGGCGAGCTGGGCATCCGGGACATATCCCAGGTCGATGCCGTTGCCGAGGAGCTCCGAGGTGCGGGCTGCCTTTTCGTCGTCCAGGCGCGTGACCAGGATGCGCTCCTGGCCGGCATCGAGTAATGCTTTGATAATGGCGGCAATTTGCTCGGCGGTTTTACCGGCACCGTAGACAACTTCGCCGGCTCCCTGGCGCACCCCGCGCGAAAGGTCGAGCTGCGCAAAGCCCAAATCGGCGGTCGGAGCCGTCTGGATGCGCGTGAGGGCGTCGGCAGGGGTGACTGCTCCGCCGGCAACATCGCTCAGCAGCTGCTCTAGATCTTGCTTATCCATATATGTTCCCTTCGACGGCGCAAAGTTTAGCACTCAAAGGGTATGTTTCCGAACACTAAGACAGAATTGTTCGGAAACTATAGGACAGACTGATTCAATTGCTAGACGGATTGGCTAGTCGCGCAGGATGATGTCCATGGCGAGCATCAGATTGCGCTCGTCGATGGCAAACGGGGCGGCCTCGCGCGTCTTGGGCTTGGCACAAAACGCGATGCCCGTGCCCGCGGCCTGAATCATGGGGATGTCGTTGGCACCGTCGCCGATCGCGACGGTGTGGGCCATATCGACGCCGCACTCAACTGCCCAGTCCAGCAGCTGGATGAGCTTGGACTCCTTGGTCACAATGTCGGCAGCCAACTTACCGGTGAGCTTGCCGTCCACGACTTCCAGGCGGTTGGCCAGGCAAAAATCGATGCCCGCAGCGGCCACGATCTTATCGGCGACCTCGCGAAAGCCGCCGCTCACCACGCCGACCTTCCAGCCCTTGCTGTGTGCCGAGCGCACAAGCTCCAACGCGCCGGGGGTAAATGTCACACGCTCAAAGGTGCGCTCGAACACGCTCTCGTCCAAGCCGGCGAGCAGCCCCACGCGCTCCTCGAGCGCCTGCTTAAAGTCAAGCTCGCCGCGCATGGCACGCTCGGTGATCTGCGCCACTTGCTCGCCCACGCCTGCCTCCTCGCCCAACAGGTCGATGACCTCCTGGTTGATGAGCGTGGAGTCGATATCCATAACGATGAGGCGTGCAGTCATGGCGGGCCTTTCCAAGTGCAGTTGTATTGGGGCACATTGTCGCACGTGACGAGCGCGGGCGGGTGTCGCGGCGCGTCAATTGTTTCGTCTCCGTCAAGTCTTTGGGCAGGAGCCACTTTTTCGCGGCACATCGACGCGAGTGCGATAAGATAGAACGCCATGTCTGGCTGCGCGGTTTACGCAGGCTGGGCAAATCTGTACGACGCCGCCCGGAACGACACGGGGCGGCACAGATCCATAAAGGAGGATCACTGGTATGAGCCAGACCCGTCCCATCGATGAGCATTCCATGCACACCCGTACCTGCGGCGAGCTTCGCTTCGAGAACGTGGGCGAAGAGGTCACCCTCACCGGTTGGGTGAGCCGTCGCCGCGACCACGGCGGCCTAATCTTTTGCGACCTTCGCGACCGTGAGGGCATCACGCAGCTTACCTTCGACCCCGAGCACTCCGACGGCGACGCCTTTAAGATCGCCGAGACCATGCGTCCCGAGTGGCCCATCAAGATTCACGGCGTCGTGCGCGCCCGTGGCGAGGAGACCACCAACACCAAGCTCGCGACCGGCGAGATCGAGGTCCTGACCGACCACGCCGAGGTGCTCAACACGTCCGTCCCCCCGCCGTTCCAAATCGAGGACGGCATCGAGACCAGCGAGGACACCCGCCTGCGCTATCGCTATCTGGACCTTCGTCGTCCCGAGATGATGGCCAACCTCAAGCTGCGCTCCGACTTTACCTTTGCCATTCGCGAGGCGCTGCACAACCGTGAGTTCATGGAGGTCGAGACGCCCTCCCTGTTCAAGTCTACGCCCGAGGGCGCCCGCGACTTCATCGTCCCCAGCCGCATCCAGCCGGGCAACTTCTACGCCCTGCCGCAGTCCCCGCAGCTCCTGAAGCAGCTGCTTATGGTCGGTGGCGTCGAGCGCTACTATCAGGTTGCCAAATGCTTCCGCGACGAGGACTTGCGTGCCGACCGTCAGCCCGAGTTCACCCAGGTCGATATCGAGATGTCCTTCGTGGACCAGAACGACGTTATGAGCGCGCTCGAAGAGGTTCTTGCCGATGCCTTCGGCCGCATGGGTGTCGAGATGCCCACGCCGCTGCGTCGCATGAACTACTGGGAGGCCATGGACACCTATGGCTCCGACAAGCCCGATACCCGCTATGACATGCACTTGGTCGACCTGACCGACATCTTCGCCAACTCCAAGTTCAAGGTCTTTGCGACTGCCGCGAACGAGGAGGGCTCTGTCGTCAAGGCCATCAACGCCAAGGGCGCCGGTGCCTGGGCTCGCGCCAAGATCGATAAGCTTGCCGGCGTGGCCTCCACGTTTGGCGCCAAGGGCCTGGCCTGGATCGCATTCCGCGAGGACGGCTCCATCAACAGCCCCATCGTCAAGTTCTTCTCGGACGAGGAGATGGCCGCCCTGCGCGAGCGCATGGACGTCGAGCCCGGCGACCTTGTGATGTTCGCCGCCGGCCCGCGCCTGCTCTCCGACGAGATCCTGGGCGGCATGCGTTCCCACATGGCTAACGCGCTCGAGATCAAGCGCGAGGGCCACGACTTCCTGTGGGTCGTCAACTTCCCGCTGTTCCACTGGGACGAGGACCGCAAGGCTTACGCTGCCGAGCACCAGCCCTTCACCCTGCCGACCGAGACCGACATCGCCAAGATCGAGGCCAATCCGTTGGCAGCCGGTTCTTGCACCTACGACTTTGTCATGGACGGCTTTGAGGCCGGTGGCGGCGGTATGCGTATCCACAACGCCGAGATGCAGATGTCCATGCTTAAGCTCCTGGGCTTTACCGAAGAGCGCGCCGAGTCTCAGTTTGGCTTCCTCATGGAGGCGCTCAAGTTTGGTGCGCCCCCGATGGGCGGTTTCGCTCTGGGCCTGGACCGCGTGTGCATGCTGCTCACCGGTTCCGACTCCATCCGCGACGTCATGGCGTTCCCCAAGACGGCCAGCGGCTCCGACCTCATGTCGGGCGCCCCGAGTGCCGTTAGCGGCGCCCAGCTCAAGGACGTCAGCCTGCGCCTGATGTAGGCAAGCGGCTACATATTGCCCGTAACGAGGGAAGGACACGTGCCTTCCCTCGTTTTTTATACGCCGAGATTGTGAGGGCATGGGATGACCGGGCGTTGCGGAAAGTGCGTCCCGGAATCTGCGTCCAGAACGGGTCGCGCTTTCCCAAAGGGGGTCCTCTGGGAAAGCGCGACCCAGAATTCGGCAAAATAATGGGACACAGTTTCCGCTTGAGCGGTCTAACGGAAACTGTGCCCCAGAATGAGCGCTCAAAACGGGGCAGGCTTTCCGCAACAACTGTCTGGCGAAAAGCCCGGCCCAGTTTCCTACAGCGAGTCTCTCTGAACGAGCTGCATGTGCATCACGGAGGTGGTGGGCTCGGCGCCCTTGATCATGTCGAGCGCAATGTTGGCGGCCATGTGGCCTTCTTCGCGCAGGGGCTGGCGGACGGTCGTGAGTGCGGGGACGCAGCGCGCCGCAATCTCGTGATCGTCGAAGCCGACGACAGAAACGTCTGCCGGAACGGATAGGCCTGCCTCGTTGAGTGCGGTGATGACGCCAGCCGCGATACGGTCCGATCCGCAGAGCACGCCATCGAAAGCAATCTCGCGCGCGAGGATCTGGTGCATGGCCTGATAGCCGTCTCCGCTGTTCCAGCCGGTATAGATAACGTTTGCGCCTGGGAGGTCTTCGCCCAGGACGGTGCGGTAGCCGCGCAGGCGGTCGACAACAGCGGGGTTGTCTTGCGGTCCCAACACGGCGACGATATCTTTGCGCCCGCGATCTTTCATAGCGAGTGCCGCAAAGCGTCCACCCTCTTCGTCGTCAGAGTAGACTGTCGAGAACACATCGCGATAGGGGTGGCCCTCGAGCTGGCCGCACAACACGGTGGGTACGCCCAGCTCGCGCAGCACCTCGAGCAGCTCGCTGCCCTTGTAAGGGGAGACGTCGATCACGGCGTCGAACGAGCGGCGCTCAAAGTGCTCGCGTGCGCGGTTGCGCTCATGCGTAGAAGACGCCTGCAAGATAACGGGCAGATAGGACGACTCCGACAGTTCCTCGGTAATGCCGCTCAAAAATTCGCTATAGGTGGGGTCGCTGAAGAGCTCACTCAGGGGCTCGGTCACGAGCACGGCGATGATTTCCGTGCGCCCGACAGCGAGCGCTCGGCCGCGAGCGTTGGGGACAAAATTGACTTTCTTGGCCGCCGCACGGACGCGCTTTTTGGTTTCCTCGCTAATGCGGGGCGAATCGTTGAGGGCGCGTGAGGCCGTGGAGCGCGACACGCCGGCAGCTGCGGCAACCTCGGCAAGCGTAGGTGCGGTGCGAACTGGCTGGGTCATGGCGTCTCCTGGAAAATGCGGTCGATGTTGTCACTGATACGGGCTGGTGCGGATACAGCTTACTATAGTGCACCTGAACAGCGTTCATGATATCCGGAGACCGGTGTCGTTTTGCAACCAAGCCGCAATCGAATACGTCTCGTGTGGCTGAGATATCAGCGGGCGTGGCGGTTGCCTACGAGCTTAAGAACGATGTTTTGCGTTGGGTTTCGATATTCAGGGTGACATAAGTGTCGCGGTTGTACAACCGGTTGCACCGTTAATCCGGCCAAATCGACCGTTCAGCGGACAACCGGTTGCACAGTTTTTTGCATCGCCCGTAAGATAAGGACAACCGGTTGCACAAGAATCACTACGATGACGAAGGAGCATCACCATGGACGCCATTAACGATTGGGAAAACCAAGCGCTCACCCACAGGAACCGCCTGGCACCCCATGCGTACTTTATGGGTTATGAGACCGCCGATCTCGCCGCTACGTACAGTCGCGAGCTGTCGCGCGGGTTTGTCCAGCTGTCTGGCTCGTGGCAGTTCCGCCTCTTTGAGGGCCCCGCGGCCGTTTCCGACGAGGAGCTCTCCACGTATAAGCCCGAGTGGGATCACGTTGAGGTTCCGCACCTGTGGCAGGTAGACGGCTATGGCAATCTTGCCTATACCGACGAGGGCTTCCCGTTCCCGGTGGACCAGCCGTTTGTTCCCTCCGATGACCCCACGGGCGTTTACCAGCGCATCGTCAACCTTCCCGCCATCCCCGCCGGCGCTCGCGAGATCATTCGCTTCGACGGCATCGAGAGCTATGGCGAGCTGTACGTCAACGGCCAGTTTATCGGCATGACCAAGGGTTCGCGCCTGTCTGCCGAGTTCGACGTGACCAACGCGCTCGTCGAGGGCGACAACCTGTTTGCGGTCAAGGTCCTGCAGTACAGCGATGGCAGCTATATCGAGGACCAGGATATGTGGTGGGCCTCGGGCATCTTCCGCGATGTGTACCTTATGCAGCGTCCCGCCGCGCACCTGGTCGACTTTAGGTTCCGCACGCACCGCGAGGGCGATGCCGCTCTGATCACGCTCGAGACGGTGGCCGAGGGCGCTACCCGCGTCGTGTTTACGCTCAGCGATGGCGAGAACGTGGTCACTACGGGCGAGTGCGTCGACGGCCATGCCGAGTGCAGCGTTGCCGATGCCCACTTCTGGAACCCCGAGGACCCCTTCCTCTATGACCTTACGTTTGAGGTCTACGACGGTGACGAGGTCAGCGAGTACGTTCCGCATCGCCAGGGCCTTGCCGAGGTGACGGTCGAGGGCAACCATATCTACCTCAACGGCACCTACTTTAAGATGCATGGCGTCAACCGTCACGATCACGACGATCACAAGGGCCGCGCCGTGGGCCTCGATCGCATGCGCCGCGACCTGGAGCTCATGAAGCGACACAACATCAACGCGGTGCGCACCTCTCACTATGCCAATGACCCGCGCTTCTACGAGCTGTGCGATGAGTACGGCATTATGCTGGTCGCCGAGACCGATATGGAGAGCCACGGCTTCGAGAATATCGGCAACATCGCTCTGGTCACCGACGACCCGGCATGGGAGCCGGCCTACGTCGACCGCGTCGAGCGCCTGGTGATGCAGGAGCGCAACCACGCCTGCATCATTATGTGGTCGATGGGCAATGAGAGCGGCTATGGCTGCAACATCCGCGCGATGTACGCCAAGGCTCACGAGCTCGACGGTCGTCCGGTCCACTACGAGGAGGACCGCAACGCCGATACCGTCGACGTCATTTCCACGATGTACTCCCGTGTGTCGCAGATGAACGACTTTGGTGAGCATCCGTTCCCCAAGCCGCGCATCAACTGCGAGTACGGCCACTCCATGGGCAATGGCCCCGGAGGCCTGTCCGAGTACCAGGAGGTCTTCGATCGCTGGGATTGCATCCAAGGCCAGTTTATCTGGGAATGGTGCGACCACGGTTTGGCTGCTGTGACCGAGGATGGCGTTGCTTACGATATGTATGGTGGCGACAACGGCGATTACCCCAACAACAGCAACTTCTGCATCGATGGCATGGTGTTCCCTTGGCAGCAGCCGAGCCCGGGCCTCACTGAGTATGGCCAGGTCATCTGCCCGGTTCGCATGGCTTATGACACCGAGGCGGGCGAGCTGACCGTCACGAACAAGCGCTGGTTTACTACCCTCGAGGATGTCTGCCTGTCGGCGGAGACCCTGGTAGACGGCGATGTAGTGTGCCGCAAGACGCTTATGCCCGGCGCGGTGGCTCCCGGCGAATCCGTCCAGCTGCCACTGGTGATTCGCGAGGCCGCGGTAGGCGAGACCCTGCTGACCGTGCGCGCCTACACCATGGCGGCTCACGCCTGGTGCGAGCCGATGTTCCAGCTGGGCGCAAGCCAGTTTGCCATCGCAAACCATCCGGCGCCGGCCATCGCCGCCCCCGCTCGTCCTGAGCTTACGGTCGAGGAGACCGAGCAAGAGATCCGCATTCACTCCCTCAACGGCGAGCTGACCTTCAGCAAAGTCAACGGTACCGTGAGCGAGTGGAAGGCATCCGGCCGCGACGTAATGGCCTCTGGTCCCCAGGTTGGTTTTTGGCATCCGCTCGTCGACAACCACGCTCAGGAGTATGACTCCCTGTGGAAGGACAACTTCATCGATGTGATGCAGACGTCTACCCGCAAGGTTTCTTGGAAGCAGGACGGCAATGCGGTCGTCGTTACCGTGAGCCAGCGTATCGCTCCTCCCGTCCGCGCGTTCGGCATGCGCGTCGAGCTCGTCTACACCGTGCTTCCGAGCGGTCGCGTCGACCTCAAGGTTTCCGGCGAGCCCTACGGCGATTACTCGGATATCATCCCGCGCATCGGCATCTCCTTCGAGGTCCCCGGTTGCAATCGTGCCGTCGAGTGGTATGGCCACGGCCCGGGCGAGAACTATCCGGACTCGCTGCGCGCCAACCCGGTCGGTCATTACCGCACTACGGTCGACGACATGTTCACGCCCTACGTTATGCCTCAGGACTGCGCCAACCGTGAGGGTACCCGCTGGGTTGCCCTGCGCTCCAGTCACGGTGACGGCGTGTTGGTGACTCGTCCGGCTGACGCCGCCTCCAACCCGTTCTCGTTCTCGGCATGGCCCTATAGCTGCGAGGCAATCGATAACGCCAAGCACGTCTACGACCTTGTCAAGGGTGATACGGTCACGGTCAACATCAACGACCAGCTGCTCGGCCTTGGCTCGAACTCTTGGGGTTCCGAGGTACTCGATTCCTACCGCACCCGTTTTGAGAGCTTCAGCTTTGAGGTGTCCCTGCGACCGCTGACGTCTGCCGATCTGGCTCAGGCGCTGGCACCCATTAAGGAGGCATAAGTCATGCATGTCTTTAACTCGCGCGCCGATTTCGACGCTCAGATGAAGTCTGTCAAGAAGTGGATGCGCACCGGTCAGGCGCTCGATGGTGTTGCCGGCCTGCAGCACGACGTGGCGTACTCCATCGGCGACTCGTTGGTGTACTGGTGGGTGAACGCCCACGAGGCAGCTACCGCCGATCTGGTCGGTCACCGTCGCTACCATGCCGTGCTCGCCCCGCTCGTCGGCGACCTGACTGTCGAGGTGGCTTCCAAGACGGATCTTACCTGCACGCGCGCCTACAGCGATATCGACGATCGCGAGCGCTTTGAGGGTACGGGGGAGACCGTGACGATTCCCGCCGGCGGCGTTGCCGTCGTCGAAATTGACGAGGCCTACCGTGTCGTGGCCGATGCCGCGGATCCCCGCGTCGTGGTACTGCACGTGACGGTTGAAGGTTATTCCTTCCCCAACAAGTAGTATTCGTCCGTTTGGACGTTTGCTTTGCGCCGTTAAGGGGGATGGCTTTGTTGACTCCCTTTTCCCCATTCCCCTTAGCAGGTGTGCCGTCCGTGATTGCGCTTGCAGCCCGGACGGTTTTAGATGAGGTATTACGGATGATTGGGAGGGCTTATGAGCTCTGAAAAACGAGGAACGATTGGTTCGTTCGCTCTGCTGGGCATGACGGTCGCCGCCGTGTTCGGTATCAAGAACATCATCAACAACAACGCGGCCATCGGTTTGGCAGCTGCGCCGTCGTTCTTCTTCGCCACGCTTTTGTACTTTGTCCCCTATACCTGGTGGCGCGCGCAGACGTGGTGTAAGAGCGTCCCGAGGTCCGTCGCTGCAAGT
>NZ_NKXR01000005.1:122893-128336 GCF_002232035.1 Collinsella sp. TF06-26 | reverse complement strand
ATCTCAGCCGAACACATTGAGCAAATAGGCCGTTCCCGCACCTAGCCGAACGCCCCCGCGGCCCCTCCCGGGGCCCGGGGGCGCCGTTTTCCCAGTTGAAGGAACGGTGGAGATGTGTTTCGATGGGTCCGGTGGCCATGCCCCGCCCGCCGCCCGGCACCTTTTCCTAGACTCAGCCGAACGGTCGGTTCCGTCTATTCCGTTTTCCCTTAGGCTAGGACAGCGGGGCATCGCCCCTTTCCTCGCGCGGCCGCGCGATGAGCCCCTGCGTCAGGTCGAGCTCGTCGATGGGCACGTCCTCGATGCCGTACGCCTCCAGCAGCGCCGCCGCGTCGTCGCCGAGCATCGCCCGGAAGGCGCGGGCGGGCGTCGCGAAGCCGAGCGCGCCGCGCGGCTCGGAGTTCACGTGCGACATCGCCAGCGACAGGTCCGCCGGGGCCAGCCGGTCGAACCTGAGGCCGCGGCCCTTGGGGAGCAGCTTCCTGATCTCGACGTGGTTGCGCTCGCAGGCGCCCTTCTGGTCGCTGCGCCTAGGGTCGCAGTAGAACAGCCTCGTCTCGCCGGGCCCCTCGCCGATGAGCGCGGCGATCGCGCCCTCGTCGGAGAACTCGGCGCCGTTGTCGGTGAGCACGGCGCGGAAGACCCTCCCCGTGCCGCCTGCGCCCAGCACCGAGCGCACGCCCGCGAGCGCCGCCGCCACGCTCGCGGCGTCCTTCGCCGCGAGCGGCAGCGCGAGCTGCAGCCTGCTGGGGCGGTGCAGCAGCGTGAGCAGGCAGGCGCCGTCCTCCCGCGCGCCCTCGACGGTGTCCATCTCCCAGGCGGCGGCGCACGCGTCCTCGCCCAGGCCGAGGAACGCGGCGTACGACCTGCGGGGCGAGTGCCGCGTGGCCGAGGCCGTCGGTGCGCGCCTCCTCGGCCTGTAGCCGACCTTCCTCCTGAGCTCCATGTTGGTCATGCCGTCGTAGCCCGCCGCGACCCAGCGGTAGATCGTCGAGGGCGACAGGTCCACGGGCCCGCCGTCGCGGGCGGACAGCTGCTCGGGCGAGAGCCCCCGGCCCAGGCCGTCGCGGATGAGGGCGAGCGCCTCGGCCGCGGCGGGCTCGTCGGCGTCTATCCCGCGCCTGGACGAGACGAGGACCGAGTCCGCGCACAGCTGCGCGGCGCGGGCGTCGTAGAAGACGTGCGGGCGGCGCTTGCAGCCGATCGCGCGGTACCGCCCGTACCCGTTGCAGCAGCGCGGCCACGCGGCCAGGCGCGGGCATGCCGCAGACAGGTCGGCGGAGGCGTCCACGCGCTCGCCGCGCCTCTCCCTCGGCGCGGTCACGAACCTGTGCGACGCCACCTCCGAGCACACCGTCGAGGGCGACCCGCCCAGCTCCCTCGCGATCTGCCTGCACGAGGCCCCGCGCTCCAGCATCCTCTGCACGGTGTCCCGCTCGTGCCTGGTGAGCCTGCCGTAGGCCCTCGGGGCCGCCTTCCCGGCCCCCTTCTTCCTCTTTCCGGACATGCCGTCCTCCGATCTCCCGGGGCCGGCCGGTCCGGCCCTCAGGGTATCGGATTCCCACATTCATCCGTACATGTACGGATGAATGTGGGAAGTGTTCGGATGAAGTTGCCAATCAAGGTAGCATAGTACTACGTTAACGTGCTCATGGCTGTGGGTTGGTTTAACCTACAGCCATGCTAAAGTTGCCAAAAGGGGCACAAAGGCCAATACGTTTGCGCCATGCCGGCACAGCGACCTGGCATCGTATGCGCCGGCGGGATCATCGCTGGCCTGCAAGGAGGGCATATCCACGCGCTCATGGTCGCCGGAGGCCTCGTGATGCAGCACGCGCCGGGCGGCGACTGGAAGCGCGTCGATTGGGATGCGCTTGCCGCCTGGCTCGACAGATACGGTTACAAGGTCGCTGATTGCGAGACGGAGGCCCTTCCGACCGCCGACGCGGCGAGTGGGAACGCAAGGGCGAAAACGCATCGTCGCTGAACCAGTGAGTCAGTATTCTTTAGTTAGATGATGGATATTGAAATTAATTAGCGAGATAATGTGCATATCTCATAATGTATGCGTTTCACCATGAGAGAGGGGTCTGTCATGAGCTGGAAACCGAGAAAATGCGTCATCGCCGGTCTTGTGACAACCGGTCCTGGCGGCGCCTTGTTTGCAACCGCAATGACATCGTACCGACTTTTCACTTGCATGTTCTGAAAGGCAGTTACCATGCAGTCGCAAAATCAATCGAGATACTTGACCACAATCGGCTTTGCCCTGCTCGCATCACTCTTTGCTAGCGACCTTTTGCTGAAACCGCCCAAGGAACTCGTTTCGCTTGCCATAGCCTGCATTTCCGCCCTTTACTTTACGGCAACCCTATTCGTCGGACTAAAGGAGAGGAAAAAAGGCGCAGTCGCCGCATCCGCCGTAGGCGTGATCATAGCCATTGCATCATTCTTTATCTGACACATTGGTGATTTAGGGGCGATATCGTAGGAATACGACCGGGAGAGTCGGGACCAGATTGCCCGGGTCGCCCGGTCTTATTCCGCCCCGCGCCGCAGACGGCGCTCCGATTGCGCCGAGGCGTGACACGCGTGGGATCTTACCTATTTGTATTACGCGACCGCGAGGTGCCTCTTCTGCATGCGGAACTCCGTCAGGTACATGTTGATGATGACCTGATAGGGGACGTCCGTGCGGGCGGCCTCCGCCTTGAAGTAGTCGATGTTCTCGCCGTCGGTGTTCATGGTGACGCGGCGGCGCAGTTTGAGCTCTAATACATAAGGTCCCAGCTTGTAATACGTGAGCATATGACTACATTAACATGATCATGTATTATCGAGCGTCTGCTGCTCCGGATTCGCCCGCCTGTTATCTTGGGATCGACAGTTTCTTGCGAGGAGGCAGACATGTACCAGAATGTCTTTGGATCCGATGGCCAGATCCATCTTGAGAACCAGGTCGGCTGCCAGCGCTTCAACCTAACGACGGATGAGGCGAAGACGGTCGTCCCGATCACTAAGAATATGAGCACCGTCTTCGGCAAGGATGGCGTGGAGACGGAGATTCAGGTGGAGCAGATGCGCCAACTGGACAAACCAGGATTTGGTTGGCTGTTTAATAAGCGCTAACGGTTGAGTTGTCGCAGCATAACCGCAGCTATAAATATGTGACCATATGACCATGCTAACATGTGCGCACAGTCATATGGTCACGGCTGTTGATTGGTGCCTTAGAAAAATTGAAATCGTCCCAACGAGCTATCGTCAATCGTCCCAATAAATTACCGTCAATCGTCCCAATAAGTAATCGTTATTTGTCCCAACGACGCAGATAGACGCTATAATTTCAAATGAATGATTGGAGGGAAAGCCGATGGATCGGTATATAGGACGTTGTGTTGACTGCTTGGTCGAGCGCGACCTTGGCATTTTTGGTGCAGTGCTCATTCAGGGGCCGAAATGGTGTGGAAAGACAACGACAGCTCAGAGATTTGCCGAGTCATCGTTATCTCTCTCCGACCCATCTGGCGGTTTTGCGGCCCTCCAGCTCGCTCGTCTCGATCCGGCCCAGGCAATTGTCGGACCGACCCCGAGGCTTGTCGACGAATGGCAGGAGGAACCGAAGCTATGGGATGCCGTGCGATTCGAATGCGATGTCAGGGGAGGGGAGCCAGGACAGTTCATTCTCACCGGATCTGCGACGCCGCGAGCCGAGAACCAGCCGATGCACAGCGGCGTGGGTCGAATCGCCCGTTTGCGGATGGATACCATGACGCTTTTCGAGCTCGGTATTTCGTCGGGAGCGGTCTCGCTTGGTGCGCTGCTCGATGGCGATTCCGTTGCGGCGTCACTCGGATCCATCGCCGGTATCGCCGGTATCGCGGATTTGCTCTGCCGCGGCGGTTGGCCCCAAGCGGTCGGTAAGACAACTGCCGACGCAATGCGGATAGCCGCCGCCTATATTGACGGTGTTTGCGAGTCTGACGTTTCGAGGGCGGATGGAGTGAAACGCGACCCGGTTAAGGTAAGGGCCTTGCTCTCGTCGCTTGCACGCAATGAATCGACTCTTGCCGGCATGAGGTCCATCGAAAGGGATTTGGGTGTTGACGTCTCAAAGAATACGATTACCGGCTACATGGACGCGCTGCGCCGTATCAATATCGTCGACGATGTCCCCGCGTGGCATCCGGCTCTCAGGTCGCCGGTGAAGTTGCGGCAGGGCGCGAAGCGGCACCTTGCGGACTCATCGCTCGCCGTCGCCCTCATCGGTGCGGATCCGGAGTCGTTGTCATCCGATCCGAAGACCCTTGGCTTGCTCTTCGAATCCCTTGTGCTGCACGATCTCAAGGTTTACGCGGCGGTCAGCGATGCGACCGTATCTCACTACCACGACGCTGATGACCTAGAGGTCGACGCGATTGTCCATCGCCGTGACGGCTCGTGGGTTGCCGTTGAGGTTAAGCTCGGGAGCCCCCAAGTCCCAGAGGCAGTGGAAAATCTGCTTCGACTTGAGCGAAAGCTGGTCGATCGCGGGGAGAGGCCGCCTGCGGCGAAACTCATCGTCATCGGGTTTGGTATGCCGGCTCACGTAACTAGCGAAGGCATCGTTGTTGCTCCGGTCGATACGCTCGGAATCTAAAGCTATTTGCATTTCCAGAAATCCTCTATCTAGACGCCTCCTAGAGGATTTCTGGAAACAACCGGTATTTTGATCTGGGCTACGAAAGGTTACGGGTCCAGATTCCGTGCTGCGTGGAGCCGGTGATCTTGTATCCGTGGCGGTCGATTCACGCCGCAAGCCTGTCCCAGTCGATGCGTTTCCAGTTGCCGCACGGCGCGTGGTTCACGATGAGCCCGCCGGCGACCATGAGCGCGTGGTTGCGTGCCTTGCGCGCCTCGCGCGCGAGCGCCCTCTTCTTGTCCGAAATCTGGACCTCGGCCTGCTTCTTCTTGCATTGAAGCCTGAACCAGGTTCAGCTGGCATGGTTAAAAACGGGGGCGACGCTTTTGCGTCACCCCTCGTCCCGGCCGGTTGCTTTAGTTGTACACACGGTAGTTACACTTGAACTGGGTTATGTGTCCATAGTTGGAGCGGTACCAACCCGACGTATAGCTGATTGCCTCTGCGCCTAGATAGTCGTAGCCCTTGTTGTAGCGAAGCTGACGGTAGGTCGTGTCGTACTCTGCTACGTAAAACGTGTCTCCAGAGAAGGCTTTGTACCGGTCCTTAACCGTCGAAGCCATGTACGCGGGTTCGACATCGCCTTTCTCCCCGTTGAGCGCATAGACGGGTGCCGCGATTCCGCATAAAGCCGTTGCCACGAGGATGGCGTAGACAGCCATGCGCGACGCATTGGACTTCAGCTGTTCAAATAGTTTCATGTCATTCGCCTCCCTCGTATGTATCGAGGTATTCCTGCTTGAGCGTCTGCGAGGACGACTC
>NZ_NKXR01000005.1:0-122883 GCF_002232035.1 Collinsella sp. TF06-26 | reverse complement strand
ACATGCCGTCCTCCGATCTCCCGGGGCCGGCCGGTCCGGCCCTCAGGGTATCGGGTTCCCACATTCATCCGTACATGTACGGATGAATGTGGGAGGTGTTCGGATGAAGTTGCCAATCAAGGAGCGGATAAACCCTTTTCCCACCCGCCGAAGAAACACGTAAGTGACATGTCCATGAGGGTATAATTTGTACCGTATGTCTGCACAACGCCTGTGCGCGTACGGTTTTATTCGGGCCACCGTCCTTTTCCGTGGAGGCACGGTTCGGTAGCCCCAACAAGAGAGGGGTTCTATGTATAAGATCCTGGAGAAGACGCAGTTCTCGGAGAAGGTGTTCAAGTTCCGCATCGAGGCGCCTGCAATCGCCAAGCATGCGCACGCTGGACAGTTCCTCATGGTCCGCGCCAACGAGACGGGCGAGCGCGTCCCGTTTACCCTGGCCGGCTGGAACGGTGACGAGGGCTGGGTCGAGTTCATCTTCATGGTGATCGGCAAGACCACCGAGATGCTGTCCACCTACGAGGCCGGCGAGTCGCTGCGCGACGTCGTGGGCCCGCTGGGCGTTCCCACCGAGATGGCCGAGGGCCCCTGCGCCGTCATTGGCGGCGGCGTCGGCCTGGCAATTGCCTTCCCGGTCGCCAAGCACCTGGTCGAGACCGGTCACGAGGTGCACGCCATCATGGGCGCCCGCACCAAGGACCTCCTGCTCATGGAGGACCAGTTCCGCGAGCTCCTCGACGAGGACCACATCCACATCACCACTGACGACGGCTCCTACGGCGAGCAGGGCGTTGTCACCGCTCCGCTGGAGCGCCTGCTGCAGGACAAGGCCGTGAGCCAGGTCTTCTGCGTCGGCCCCGTTCCGATGATGAAGTTCTCGACCCTCACCGCCCAGAAGCACGACACCCCCATCACCGCGTCGCTCAACCCCATCATGGTTGACGGCACCGGCATGTGTGGCTGCTGCCGCGTCGAGGTGGGCGGCGTGACCAAGTTCGCTTGCGTCGACGGCCCCGACTTCGATGCCACCCTGGTCGACTGGGATGACCTTCGTGCCCGCCAGGCCGCTTACCGTTCCGAAGAGGGCGAGTCCCTCAAGGCCTATGAGGAAAAGAGCTGCGCATGCCACTAGTTAACGGTCGTTTCGTTGCCGATATGAAGTCGCCCCGCACCCCCGATAACGAGGAGCCGGCTGCCGAGCGCGCCTGCGACTTCCGCCCCGTCGACAAGGGCTTCACCGAGGAGATGGCGCTGGCCGAGGCCGAGCGCTGCCTCAACTGCAAGAAGCCGTTCTGTGTTGAGGGCTGCCCTGTCAACATCAACATCCCCCGCTTTATCGAGCAGATCCGCGCGAAGGACTTCGGCGGCGCTCTCGATACTATCCGCGAGGACTCCATGCTTCCCGCCATCTGCGGCCGCGTCTGCCCGCAGGAGAACCAGTGCGAGGGTAAGTGCATCCGTGGCAAGAAGTCCGAGCCCGTGGCCATCGGCCAGCTCGAGCGCTTCCTGGGTGACCGCCCCGAGCTCGCCTCCACGCCCAAGATGGCCCCCAAGAACGGCAAGAAGGTCGCCGTCGTCGGCTCCGGCCCGTCCGGCATCACCTGTGCCGGCGAGCTCGCCCGCAACGGCTTTGACGTCACCGTCTTCGAGGCCTTCTTCACCGGCGGCGGCGTGCTGGTCTACGGCATCCCCGAGTTCCGTCTGCCCAAGGCAGTCGTCAAGCGCGAGATTGACGGCCTGGAGGACATGGGCGTCAAGTTTGAGTACAACTCCGTCGTGGGCAACATGGCCACGGCCGAGGAGCTGTTCGAGCAGGGCTTCGACGCCATCTACGTGGCGACCGGCGCAGGCCTGCCCAAGTTCCTCAACGTCCCCGGCGAGAACCTGCCCAACGTCTTCTTCGCCAACGAATACCTCACGCGCGTGAACCTGATGAAGGCCAACAAGTTCCCCGAGTACGACACCCCCACCAAGCACGGCAAGAACGTCGTCGTCTTTGGTGGCGGCAACGTGGCTATGGACGCCGTCCGTACCGCCAAGCGTCTGGGCGCCGAGCACGCCATCATCGCTTACCGCCGTACTGAGGACGAGATGCCCTGCCGTCGCGCCGAGCTGCACCACGCTAAGGCCGAGGGCGTCGAGGTTCTGCCGCTCGTCTCCCCGCTCGAGTTTGTCGCTGGCGAGGACGGCTCCGTGTGCGCCGTCAAGGTCCAGAAGATGGAGCTCGGCGAGCCTGACGAGTCCGGCCGTCGTCGCCCGGTGCCCATCGAGGGCGCCATCGAGGAGATCCCCTGCGACGTCGCGATCTCGGCTATCGGCACCAACGCCAACCCCTTCGCTGCCAAGATCGGCGGCAAGATGGAGCTCAACAAGTGGGGCTACATCGTTGCCGACGAGGAGACCGGCCAGACCACCGATCCCCGCATCTGGGCCGGCGGCGACATCGTCACCGGTGCCGCTACGGTCATTCTGGCGATGGGCGCCGGCAAGAAGGCCGCCGCTTCGATCACCAAGAGCCTGCTGGGCGAGTAACCACCTGCAGCGCTAGCCATCAAACGGCAAAGTCCCCGTCGCGCACACGCCCGACGGGGACTTTTTCTATGCCGGCCGCCCCAACCACCACGATGGGGACAGGCACCTTTGCGGTGGTTGGGGACTTGCCCGGTCGCTTTATCTCAATCTGTAACAGTTAGAGACCAAATATGCCGCCTGGTGTTACAGATCAAGACGTTGGGCTGACGGCCGAACGGTTCATCTAAATCTGTAACAGTTAGAGCCATTTTCGCTGGCTTGGTGTTACAGATCGAGATTTTGCAAAAGCCGAGGATAGGCACTGCCGCCAAGGCCTTCCCCTCCGCCTAAAACAAAAACCGCCACAAAGGTGTCTGTCCCTTTGTGGCGGTTTTGGTCGGTTAGCCTTCGAGCTGGGCGACTTTGTAGCGGTAGGCAGCGGCGATAACGTCTTTGCAGCCTTCGCGGCCCAGCTTGGCGCGGTTGACGACGATATCCTTACCGCTCGTCATCTTCCACTTTCCGGCGCTGTAACGCTTGTAGAATGCCTCACGCGCCTTCTGCTGCTGCTTGACCAGCTTGGCACCCTTCTTTTTGTTGAGGCCACGCTTCTTGCGCACAATCTCGACGCGGTCCTCAAAGGGAGCGGTCACCAATACGGCAATGTGATTGGGGTTGTTACGCAGCAGGTAGTCGGACAGGCGACCCTCGATAATGCAGCTCTCGGTCTCGCCCAGATCCAAAATCACCTGGCTCATCTTTTGGAACAACTTATCCGAGTACGAACGTGCATCGTAGCGGTCGGGCAGAAACGCCATGTTCTCCACGGCCAGGCGCTCATCATAGGCGGCCATCTTATCGAGCGACTCGCCCGCGCGCAGCGACGCACGCACCAGCAGCTCGTTGTCGTACAGCGGAATCCCCAACTCGTTGGCGAGGATGCGTCCGATCTCGTGTCCCTCGGCACCAAAGTCGCGCGCGATGGTAATGACCACAGGATTCTTCTTGTTCTCCAGATCGCTCATCGCGATTCCTTTCTAACAAATGAAAAATAGGCGATTCCTGATCCCCATTTTGTCACTTACGACCGTCCTGGTTTCCCAAGTGCGGCAGATTGCCCCGAAAGAGGAGCGCCGCGTACTAAATGTACGCAAGCGACGATTGAGGGGCAAGGTGCCGTGCTTGGGGAAGCAGGACTATGCGGCTACGATGCGGCGTTGATATGCCCTCACCAGCAGCGAGATACCAAAGTTGAGCACAAAGTACATTGCAAACACCAGGCCGTAGAGCATAAGCACCTGCGACAGGTCGATTGCGTGGGCCATCACGACGTTTGCCGTGTACATGAGCTCGGCCACATTAATGCCCGAAAGATACGAGCTGTCCTTGATGACGGTCGTGCACTGGCTAAACAGAGCCGGGATGATCGTCTTAAACGTCTGCGGCAGAATGATGTAGCGCATGGTGGCAAAGAAGCCAAAACCCTGGCTCTGCGCTGCCTCAAACTGGCCGCGCGGAATCGAGTTGAGGCCGCCGCGCACGATCTCGGCCATAACGGCGCTGGTAAACAGCGTAAAGGCGATGGTCGAAATCACAATGTCCAAACCCTGCACCGTAAAGTAGATAAACAGAATCCACAGCAGGTTCGGCGTGCAACGGAACAGCTCGATATAGGCGCTCACCAAAATACGGAACGGGCGGGGCGCATAGCTTTTAACAAGCGCCAGCACCGTGCCAAAGATGAGCGAGAAAAAGATCGACAGCGCCGAGATCTCGATTGTCTTAACAAAGCCGCCCCAAATGTAGAGCAGGTTGGTCGCGTTGAAGATTTCCATGCGCTAGGCCTCCTCTACGTTGTCGAGCCCCAGCTCGGCCAGGCTCACGCCACGCGGACGCTCCTTGGAGCGGCGCTCGAGCCACTGCACCAGCATGGCGAGCGGAAAGCAGATGATAAAGTACATAAGGCAGCAGACGATGTATCCCTGCAGGTAACCGTACAGACTCACAAAGTTGTCGGAACGGTACATAAGGTCGCCGCCAGCCACAAGCGCCAGCACCGACGTGTTCTTGACCAAGTTGAGCGCCTGGTTACACAGCGGCGGCAGAATGATCTTGAACGTCTGGGGCAGTACGATGTACCAGTATGCCTGCGCCCGGGTGAAGCCCTGGCTCTGGGCCGCCTCCATCTGACCGCGCGGAACCGCCTCGATACCGGTGCGGATGACCTCCGAAATGTAGGCCGCGTGATACAGGCCCACGCCCAAGAAGCCCAACACGAACGGCGCGATACGCACCGGCTGGTCGGCACCGGTTATGGCCTGCAAAAACTGCGGACCGGCCATGTACATAAAGAGCACCTGTACGGGCAACGGGGTGTTCTGGTAAAACTCCACGTACACGCGACTTATGGCGCGCAGCACGCGCGAGCGAGTGGTAGAGAACACACCCAGCAGCGTGCCCAGCACCAGCGACAGCAGCAGACCGGCAACGACCACCTGCAGCGTCACGCCAAAGCCCTCCCAGAAGGGCCCCATGTTTTGAAATGTCGTCGACCAACGGTCGGCGTCAAATAATCCTTCGAGCATTTGATTCCTTCCTTGGACGATGCGCCTATACAAGACCCCAGGTCTTGACCTCTTGGTCGAGCCAGCCGTCGGCCAGGCGATCGCAAATCACCTGATCGACCACGGCCGAAAGGTCGCAGCCCTTCTTGGTCGCCACGCCGTAGCCCTGCTCGCCAAACTTGACCTCGGGCTGCAGCAGCTCAACGGTCTCGTTCATGTAGCCGGCCAGCGTGGAGCGGTCCATGGCAAAGACGTCGATATTGCCAGCGTCGAGGGAACTCTTGATGATGGGGTAGCCGCTAAAGGCCCTAAACTCGGGCTTACAGCTAAAGCCGTTGTCCTTGATCATCTGCTCGATCAGGCCCTGCGTGGTAGCACCCTGGCTCACGCCAATGACCTTGCCGTCCAGGTCCTCAATCGAGGTAAAGCCCGAACGCTTCTTGACCATGAGTCCCACGTAGTCGGTGCGGTACGGCGTCGAGAAATCCCAGCTCTTCTTGCGCTCGTCGGTGATGGTGTAGGTCGCCGCGACCACGTCGAGTTGGCCGTTATCGATCAGCGGGCCGCGCGTCTTGGGCGTTACGTCGGTAAACTCGACAAGCTCCTGGGCGCGGGCCTCCTTGTAGCTCACGCCAAAGACGGCAGCGGCGATCTGGTAGCACAAATCGACTTCCATGCCCTCAAAGCGGCCCTTGGCGGTGTCGTAATAGCCATAGCCGGGAACGTCCTTCTTGACGCCGGCATTCAGATGACCACGCGACTTAATGGCCGCAAGCTTGGACCCCTTGTCGGAGCCCTCGCCGCTGGTAGAGTTACCGCAACCGGTAAGCGCGGTCCCCGTCAGCGCAAGCATGCCGGCGCCCGCCAGCTGCAAAAAGTGACGGCGCGACACGGCCGCCCTCGTCATATCCGTCATGTCCATCACCGCGCCTAGTGCAGAATCTTGGACAGGAACTCGCGGCAGCGCGGGTTCTCGGGGTTATCGAAGAAGTGCTCGGGCGTACCCTCCTCCAGGATGCGGCCGTCCTCCATAAAGATGACGCGGTCGGCCACCTGGCGCGCAAAGCCCATCTCGTGCGTCACGCAGATCATGGTGATGTCCTCCTGCGCGAGCTCAATCATAACGTCCAGGACTTCCTGGACCATCTCGGGGTCGAGCGCCGAGGTCGGCTCGTCAAACAGGATGATGGGCTGCTTGGTGCACAGGGCGCGGGCGATGGCGATGCGCTGCTGCTGACCACCCGAGAGGTTCTGCGGATACTCGCCGGCCTTATGCGCCATGCCGACGCGCTTGAGCGCGGCGATGGCGATCTCGGTCGCCTCCTCCTTGCTCTTCTTTTGTAGCTTGATGGGCGCGAGCGTCAGGTTGCCCAGCACCGTCATGTTGGGATACAGGTTGAACTGCTGAAACACCATGGAGCTATACTTGCGGGCCATCTCCAGGTGATTCTTTTTGGTGAGCGGCGTACCGTCGATGATGACCTCGCCCGACGTGGGCTCCTCAAGATAGTCGACGCAACGGATGAGCGTCGACTTGCCCGAGCCGGAAGGCCCGATCATTACGAGCTTCTCGCCGCGCTTGACGGTGAGGTTGATATCTTTGAGCACATGCAGGTCGCCAAAGTACTTGTTGAGATGCTTGATCTCGATCATGTCTGCCATGAATGTCCCTTCCCTGCGTTTACACGAGTTGAACTATTGTACGGAAAGAACCACGTTTCCGCAGCCCACACTACATCCCCGTAAAGAACCCGCAACCTTCCGCCCACTCATTGGGCACTCATTGGGGACAGACTTAAATGAGTACCCGGGGAGTGGGCACTCATTTAAGTCTGTCCCCAATGAGTGCCCTTCAGCTGCCATCAAAAAAGGGGCGCGACCGCAATGGTCACGCCCCCTCAACATCAACTATATGCCGCTCGGTCCCTACGCGAGTTTGGCTCCAACGATCTTTGCTGCTGCCGGCTTATCGAAGTTGCCGCCAGTGACCTTACCCAGAGCGCCCATGACCTGGCCCATCTGCTTCTTGGACGTGGCGCCCAGCTCGGCGATGACCTGCTCGATCAGGGCCTCGAGCTCCTCGCCCGAAACCTGCGCGGGCAGAAGGCTCTCCAGAATCTTGACCTGCTCGGTCAGGTTGTCGGTACGCTCTTGGTCGGTGCCGGCCTTGATGGACATCTCCAGCGTCTCGCTCGTCTGCTTAATCAGACGCTTGATCATGCTGTTGACGTCTTCCTCGGTCACATCGCGGCGCTCGTTAACCTCGATATTCTTCACCTCGGCCTTGACCTGGCGAATGATGGACAGGCGAACCTTGTCCTTAGCCTTCATGGCCGCGATCATTTCCTTCTGCAGCTCTTCGTTGGTCATCTGCAAATCCTCTCTAATAGCGTGGGCGGCACTCGCGCGAGCACCGCCCCATGATTACTCAGTCGTCGACGAATCGTCGGTCGAGCTCTTGGTGACGCCCTTCAGGCTCACGTTGTAGGGCACATCCTTGGGCATGGGGTTGACGGTAATGTCGGCGTCTTTCTTGTACTGCTCCAGCCACTCGCTGTATGCAGTACTGGCCGCCTGCGTCTTCACCACGTTGGAAACGTACTTCTTGATGTCCTTGGGCACCTGGTTGATGTCATCAACCTGATTATCGACATGGAAGTAGTCAGTGCATTTGATGATGTGGTAGCCATAGGTCGACTCGATGACTTCGCTCACGTCGCCCTTGTTGAGCCCCTCGAGCGCCGTCTGGTAGCTGTCGACAAAGGTGGTGAGCTTATCCCAGCCCACATCGCCCTTCTTCTCCTTGGAACCGGTGTCCTCGGAGTACTGCTCAACGACGTCCTCAAAGCTCAGCTCACCGGAGTTGATCTTGTCCAGGCACTCCTGCGCCTTGGCCTTGGCGGCAGCCTTGTCCTCGTCGGAAGCGTCGGAATCAACCTTGATCAGGATGTTCGACGAGCGGCGGGCGTCGTTGTAGCTGGACAGGTTTTCGTTGATGCAATCGACGATCTCGCTGTCCTTGGGCTTGCTCGTGGGCGCGACGGCATCCTTGAGTTTCTGCTGCGCCAGACTCTCCTTGAGCGAATCCTTGTAGGTATCCTCGGTATAGCCGTAGGTCTTGAGGGTCTTCTTAAAGGCCTTGGCACCGCCCGCGCTCTTGCACGCGTCCTTCCAAGCCTTCTCAACCTCCTCGTCCGACACCGTCACGCCGTTCTCCTTCTGTGCCTGTTGAAGCAGAATCTGCTGCGTGTAGGAATCGATGAGTTGCTTGCGGTACTTCTTGGGCGTGAGGTCGTTGTCGACCAGATACTGCGCCCAGTCCTTGTCCTTGGTGTAGCCGTAGGACGTGCGCATGCTCATGATCTGCTTGGTCACGGTGTCCTCGGTGAGGTTGGTGCCGTTGATAGTGGCAGCAACACCGCCGGTCAGCTTGTAGCCCGAGGTGTCCTCGGCCTGCGACATAAGTCCGGAGCACGCCATGGCCGAGACAGAAAGCAGCATTGCCAGCACGCCAATAACCACCAGGACGATCTTGACGGTCTTGGACACGCGGGTCTTGCGCTGCTTCTTGCGAGAGCTGGAGGCGGCGCGAGCCTGCTGCTCGGGCGTCGGCTCGGGTGCGGGGTTCTTTTTCTTATTTGCCATAGTTGGCCTTTCGCATAACGAATCGAACAAACGCCATTGTGTCACAACGCAGCCCCCGCGGCACGCTTGGTGCATTGGGGACAGGTTAATCTGCACCATTTTGGTGCAAAGGGGACAGCTCTGGCAGCCGGCACCTTAGAAGTGACGGCGGATAGCGTCGACCATGCCCTGGGACGTGGTTTGGCCGAGCACGTCGGCCGCAGCATCGGCGTCCATAAAGATGTTCATGAGAGCCTGCAGGGCCTCGACCTGGCCGCCCGGCTCGGCGATGCCCAGATTGATGACGATCTGCACCGGCACCGGAGCGCCCATGCCAGCCATAGCGTTAAATGTCACGGGCGCGGCGGGCTTCACCACCGCGATATAGGGCTTGGCCACAAACCCCGGATCGGTATGCGGAATGGCAATGTTTGCCGCCGGCATGGCAAGACCCGTGGGATAGGCATCCTCGCGCGTGCGAACGGCGTCGAGCCAACCGTCGGCAATGTAGCCGCGCGGAGCAAGCTCACTCTCGAGCTGCGCAAACACCTCACCCGGCGTCGCACACTCCCAATCAAAAAACACCAGCTCGGGCGAGAATAGCATCTCGGCGTTATCCGCCATACCGTCCTCCAAAGTTGCATGAGGTTCACATTGCCCCATATGATAGCGAAACCAGACAGACAAGGTTAGTCGAGGATCCCGATCATCTCGAGTGCACGCGCGGGCGTCAGGCACACCTCAGGCATTGCCTCCAGCATGCGTCGGTCACTCGTGACTACGTAGTCAACATCTGCCGTCTCGCCCGAAGCGATGATGAGGTTGTCTTCAAGATCCAGCATGCGCTTGCCAAGCATGCGCGCCATCTCGCACTCTGCCAACGAAAGCGGAGAGGCGGTTGCCGCCTGCATCATGTGCTCGATGCAGGCCCATGACGCCGAGGTAAATGACACGTTAATCCCATTCGCATTCCGCCGGGCCAGACGACGAGGCAAAATATAGAACACATCCTTTGCCGTCGTTGGCGCATACAGAAGGTCGATCTTTCCCGCCTCGGCCAGTTCAACCAATCTTTTCGCTTCGTCGAACGCCCCTTCTTGCAGGTAATAATCGAGCCAAACGTTCGTATCTACCAAGAGATGCTTTGCCTCAATCATCGGCAATTCGCCTCTATGTCGGCAATCATCGCGTCATACATATCATCGCGTACGGCATCCCAGTCTTCCGCAGACGATTCAGCTGGCGCAAAATCCGAAGCGCTTAGCCCCAACGAGGAAAAAGCTAGGCCACACCCCTGCTCGGCCAGGCTCTCCGCACGGGGCGCCTCGCGCTTATCCGCCACCATAAATCCCGGCAGCGCTTGATGCTCGACAAGATAGACCCAAAGCGCGCGAATGGCATCACTCGGCCCCAACCCATTGCGAGTTAGGACCGCATCGCCACCAGCTTTGAGCATGGGATCAATTCGCGTGTTGAGCTGCACCATTGCCGTTCCCATAACGGCTCCTTTCTACGTGCTAGCAGTATAGCAGACATAAAAGGCCACGCAAAAGGGCCCCGTCCACACGCGGACGAGGCCCTGTCAGATTGGTAGTCTCGAGAAAGTTGGTGTAGCGCCCGATCCGAAGCGAGCCGGCCTGGCGTCCAAGAACCTAGAATACGGTTGATGTCCTATGCCGCCGACCGGCATATGAAAGACAGCGGGCCAAAAGCCCCATGGCTTCTAGCCCGCAGAAACATCGATGTTTCCAAATGATCGCAGCTTGTGTTTCAAGCGCTTTTCTACGCTACCGGCGGATGCAAATCCCAATCGGGAAAGCAGTTTGCAAAGCCTGAGAGATTTTGAGTCAAAACATTGTTCTCAGCTTGCTTCAGTCGCTCGTCCTCTTCAAACAGACTATCGAGCTCGCTCAATGCATCGAAGTCCTGCATCGCGGCATCGTTATGGTCGAAATCAGTCACTTCATCAGTCATCTATTTCACTCCATTCATGGTTATCGAGTCAATCCTATCGGCTAGGCAACCTTATCGAGCTTAAGCAGGTCGCTGCGCTCGGCCGCCGCTTCCTTCGCGCTCTTCCACTGATTAAGCGCCAGATCGATCTCGGAACAGCCTTCCTGGATGCGTTTGGAGTATTTGGCCTCAATCTCTCCTGCCTCCGCAGCGCGCTGCTTGCTCGAGAGGCCCGTCTTTACTAGACAATAGCCAGCCCCCGCAAGAAGCAGAATGCCAATAACCTGGTTTACAAATGCAAAGAGAGCTACTCCCAAAACAGCGAGGACAACGGCCGCTATCTTGTGGCTCTTGTTGCCCTTCGCAACCTTGACATCAAGCTCAGCGAGCTCCTTTTTCTTCTCTTCACCGACATAGCGAACATAATCGCCGCGCAGCGCATTACCCTCATCGCCGGTAACCGCCCTGCTTGTCCATCCGTCGAAGTCAAGGGTGATCGCCTGCGGAAATTCGGGGATATCGCTCTTGCGATACCGGTTGAAACCACCGTTGATATAGGAGCCCAAAAACTGAATCGCGGTCTTCTTCTTATGCACATCCACAGACGCACTCTGGTCGCGCATCGAGCGTGTCATCTGGTCGATGATATTCATCGTCTGCTGACGCTTCTCATCACGGCGACGATTGACGAGCTCTCGGGCGCGCTCCACGTCTCCGCCAAACGCCTTGACCGCAAGAAGATACTCCTCCTGGCGGCGCAAATTTCGCTCCTTGGAGTCATCGGAGTTAACGAGCTCCATCAGATGCCTGTCAACCTGCTCGGCAAGCGTCCTCTCGTCAACATCAGAAGCCTTGAGGTCGGCGAAGTCATTGGAGATGCTCTCGATTGCCTCGACTTTTCCGAGATACTTATTGATGTAGTCAAACTCCTTGACCACCACCTTGAGCGCCGGATATCTCGAACTCATATCCTCCTCGTAGCCGATAAAATACTCCGCCCATGACTTAGACTGCTCATTCTCGAACTCAGGGCTCTGATTTCTGATCTGCTCGATCCAGCCCGCCATATAGTCGTCGCACAGGTGCTTTTCGTCGGTTCCGAAGATGCCGTTGATATAAGCATCGATGTAGACCATCGCATCGGCATCGATGCGGGCGGCGTTTTGCGTCGAGAAGTAGCGTGCTAGCCATTCGTAGCACGTAGCCGTGCGGTTATTACGTCTGCAGATCAGAGCCATCGCAAGCGACGTGTGCTCGTTGTCACGTTTGACAGCCTCGCGTATTGCGCGCTCTGCAAGATCTCGGTTGTTGTTGATCCATGCCGCAAGGGCAACCAGGACAGGCGCCAGCCAGTAGTCCGGGGTAGAAATCATTAACTCCTCGGAGACCGTCGAAATCGTCGCCTTGCGCACGAGCGCCGCATCGGTTGCCTGGAGAATACCGACCATGGTGTTTCGAACCACCGAGTAGTTGCCGAACTTCTTGTCCATCTCCTGCCGGACGCTCACGAGCTCCGTAGTCGCCTGCTCAAGTGCGGCGGTACGACGCTGTTCGAGCATCATCTCGAGAAAGTCCTTTCGGAGCTTTTTAAGGTCCTTCCGCACTTCCTCCATTTGGGATTCGACCTTATCGACCTTCGTGGTCATCTGGTCAACTTTTGTTCCAATAGCGGCGATCCTGCGCTCGATAAGGGCAGTATCTAATCCCGAATCACTCATCTGTACCACCTTTCAGTTTGAACTGTTTAGATCATCCAATAGCTTTAAGCGAGTAAGCACCCGCCATCCGCTTTATTGAGAGGCCATGCTTCGGTATTGCTCGGACACCTGCTGATAGGCCACGAGAAACTTCTGTTTGTATTGGCTTGCCTTCATCGAATTGACGATGCGCCCGACGGGCTCCACATAGTGTTCGAGAAAGTACGAGGTCCTTCTTCGTAACGCAAACGAACCAGTTTTATAGGGGGACCCGGGGTTCTCTCTAATGCCCTTGAGTAGTGCGAGACACGTCTTGGGTATGTTGCAGTTGGCGGCGATATCTTGATAGAAGCTCTCCCGCTCTGCGGTCATAAAGTCTTCCGAAGCATACCGCGCTATGCAGAACGGGCACACAGCATCGATAAAGCTCTCAAGCCGAGACCGATCCTCCATGCTCTGCATATTGGCGACCACGAGCGATACCATCTGAACCTCAAAGTCACGCATGTTGTAGAGCGTCGACTCAAACAAGTCGATCAAGTCACGCACTTCGTCATATTCGAGAGGGATATCTTCGGCCCTTTTAAAGAAAACCGCCATCGAACCCGAAAGACCTTCGCAAAACTCATCGCAGTACGCAACCATAAACTGTGCCGCCGCGTTGTCTTGCATCATATTGAGCACGTCCGCGGCAAATTTGCGGGCCTCCGGAAAGTTACCACCCTTAAAAAACTTGATGGCATTGTCCTTGGCAAACGCGATTTTGCCCGTGGCCCCCAGACGCGCCCGCGAATAGTACATCTCGCGACCGCACTGGTTGCAATGAACCTTTCGAGTTGCGGGGTCAAACTCGACATCGGTGCTGCCGCAGCCCTCACAAGTTATACCGTTGATTTCCAATAGCTTCCCCCACTTCAACCATCAAAGTGCCCTGGCAAAAAGCAGCGCGAACCCTTATTTGACAGCGGTCAGCGCCGCATTGCGCTTTTTCCAGATATTGCGCGCATCATGGACAAGGCCAACCGTAACATCTGCCGGCTCATCGGCACTCATGGAATTCGAGACCGCCTCAAGCGCGGCGGAGAACTGTCGCTCGATCTCTTGAACATGGGGTTGCGACATGTTGGAGCTGAAGGAGATGTCATCCTTAAGCGCTTTGAGTTCGGCTTTGACCTGAGCGTCCTGCGCCACGGCGAGGAGCTGTCCCACATACGATCCGAACTGCGCCGTTTGAACCGTCTTTGCGGCCACGGCAGCAACCTTTTGGTCAACCTGGCGACCATTGAAGCCTAGACCCATCTGCACAAGGACAAGCACAGCAAGAAGGACAACGTTTACGACGACTGGAATCGTGCTGCCGCCCCACCCATATGCCGCAAACACAAAGTACGTGTTGGCCAGAAGGGCAACGACAAAGTAGGCACAGCTGGATGCGACCGGCAAATAATGGATTTCGGTCGTGCTTTTGACCGTGGACTGCTTATCGGACATGGCAGCCGAAATCGAAGCCGCCGCAAAAGCCAAAACCCCAAAGCCAAGCGACATAGCAAAGACGATAGGGTTCATCAGCGAGTTTTTGCAGACAAACATGATTACAAGCCATGCCACCAAGACGATTGCCTCGCCCAAAATGACACGTTTAACAGAACCGTTCATCTTTGTTTCTCCTTATTGGATCTTAGTTCCACAATCGGGGCAGAATTTGGTCCCTTCGGGCAACTCGGCTCCGCAGCTCGGGCACCTTGGCGAGATCAACCGGTTCCCGCATTCCAGGCAGAACTTGGCACCGACCGGGTTAAGATGCCCACACGCCAAACACGCAACACCCTGCTCGAGCTTTTGTCCGCATTCCAGGCAGAACTTAGCACCCATCGGATTAACGTTTCCGCAACTGGGACACACGGGACCGTTTTGCATACCTGCGGACGCGGAAGCCGTTCCAACCATGGGAGCAACAGCGCCCATGGCCTGGTTGGCCAAGTTGGAGAAGCCAGCTCCAAATGCACCGCCCATGCCAACGCCCATGCCGAGTCCCATGCCGGCTCCCATGAGGCCCGATGCGGCACTCCCCTCATTGCCCGCAGCACTCTCCATTACGTCCATGCCGCGCTCCTGCTGATAGTTGTAGCCTTCGCGCGCACGCTTCCTGGCAAGTGCCTCGGACTCGATGTCCATCTGGGCAGCGTTACCCTGCGCCTCGAGAATGCTCCGCTTACGCTGGATCTTCATCTCGTTGATGGCAGCAAGATCCTCTTCGAAGGGCTTGATGCTGTTGAACGAGAAGTTATCGAGCGTGAGACCAAACTCATCGAAATAGTTAACGAGCTTGCTCTGCATCTGAGACGAGAAGTCGCTCAGATGCGTCGCAATTTTAAGAACGGAAACCTCCTGGTCAACAATCGCCTTGGCAAGCAGGTCAGGAACATACTCAAGGATTTTTGCCCGCATAAAGGAAGTAAGTTCTTCTCGCGTATAGCGATCTCGCGTGCCCACGACCTTAACGAGGAACTTCCTCACCTGAATGGGAACCAGGCTCGAGTCATTCTGCTCGATATGCGCGCCAAACAAACCGAAGGCGCGAACATGAACGTTGACGTCTTCCTCAGGGTCTTGGACAATGATGGGCTCGGTCGTGCCCCAGCGCAGCTCGTTCATGTAGTTAGTATTGATAAAGTACACAACGGAATGAAACGCCGAGCTACCGCCGGTAAGCGAATGGGCGGCATTGCGGAACGGGGCGAATCGGCTGTCTCCCGTGTCGAGCTTGATCTTGCACGGACCGACAAACACGCTTACCTGAGAATCGCCGGCACCCGTAGCGTCAGTAGAACTGCCCGCCCCCATATTGTTGGTAAAAACGGCAATCTGCGATTGCGCAACCTGAAGATAGGACCCGTTGGGAAAATCCTCGTAGGGATAGCGGAATGAGACAAGCGAGGCATCTTCGTCGTTGCCAGGCTCCCATTTGATATTGTCGACAGAAAAGGCACCGAGAATTCCGCTGTGCTTTTCTTCCTTTTCGTTATCGCTATGGAACAGTGACATGCTGATTCCTTTCGTTAATCCCAAACCACGCGTTCCGCGTGTCTAATAAATTGTGAACTGCCGAGTCGACAGGCGCATCGAAAGCCTGTGCGCCTCAATCTGTCCCCAACTTAGCTTGGCTAATTATAGCCCTCAAGTCATCTCATTTAGCCACCCCCGATGAGCGGCAATAATGTCGCACCTTTGGTCAACTGACGAAGAACCGGGAGGGTTCGAACCCCAGATGCCCTTTTGGGGCATATCCGCTGAGCGGGCGAGCGCGTTCGGCCTCTCGGTCAGCTCTTCGTAACGTCCGTTTTAGCCGCAACTAAACTCGTCGGATGGAACAAGGGGAAAGGTATAAGAGCTGCGCGCGCTGTAATGCCAAAACGGCTCGGCTAAAGCTACCAGCTCTCGTGATAGGCCATAATCGACCGACATGGGTACCCTTCGGAGCCGCATTCCGCAGACGCTACGACCTTTCCGTCTTTATAAAACTCGACGTACCAAACGTACGTTGCCGCCCCCTCCCAATAGTTTGGCTTATCAGCGACCTTGAACGTAATAGAGGCGTCATCTGGCACAATCAACTCGCGCTTGGCGTTTGCAATGAACGCATCCATGTCGGCGATCACGCCATCGCCGCGCGCAGCGGCCTCCCCATCGTCGCTGCTATCGGATGCCGCTTCAGATGGTGCTTGAGATGCGCCAGATCGATCGTCCGCAGTGCCAGAGCCGTCCTTCAAAGAGCCCTCCGAAGGCTCCACCCCTTTGAATGCCTTCCACATATCGCTGCTTGCGGACGGCATTTCAATGTCGGCCTCCGGATACTTCCCGGCGAGCTCGTCAAGAATTCTGCACGCTTCCTCACGCCCCTGGACCATCGCCTCCTGCGGTTTGCCACCATCCTCAACGGTCCTCACCAAGTAGGCGCCATTCTGCCTATCGAATTCCTTATTTTGAATTTGCACCGCGTCTACGACCTCAGGACCCTTTGCAGTAAGCGAAATATAGAAATCTGCCTGGTTACAATCCTGACTACAAGTAAATTTAACGATGCCGTCCTTACAGACAGTAATGACTTGGCTCTCACCCTGAGCAATAAAACCGTCGTACTGATTCGTCATATTGCTGGAGCCTTCTACCATCTCTGACGAAGGCATAACCGAAACGGCCTCTCCATCAACAAAGCAGTAGGCACCCACAATCGCCGAAATATCGTTCTGCGCATCGACAAACCCAACAAGCAGCTCGTCAATTCCGTCGCCATTCAAATCATCGAAAGCATAGTAGTAGCTTAAAAAGCCGGGGGCAGTCTGGTTGTTATAAACGAATATCTGCCCCAGTCCAGAATCACCACCGCGTCCCTGGGCCCAGTCGTCGTAGCTGGCAGCACCAGCCCCCTTCTGCTCGCAATAGCTCGCAAAGTCCTCGTAACGCGCAACCACGCCCTCGTAAGCCCTGCGTGCTTTCTTGTTTGTTGCCGCGACCTTCTTTTTAGACGACTTCTCCTCGACTGCAGCCGGCTGCTCCTGCTGCTGCGCTTGAGGCAGCACAAAGGCTTCGTAAGCTTTGACCAGGGCGTAAGCGACACCAGCGGTAAAGATGATTGCTGCAAGAATGGTGACAAACGTAGGCACAGCAAAACGGCCGATCTGCCGACGCTGCATCATAAAGGCCGCAAAGGACATATGATCAGAGGGCGCCGGAGAAGGGCCCTCTGCGCGAGATACAGCAGGATCGCTTGTCGCTTTTCTATCAGCAGACGCCTTTGGTGTACCTGAAGGAAGCGGCTGCTGAGCATTCGCCGGCGCATCATCCACATCCAACGGTTTTCCGCATGCAGAACAGAATCGCGCCCCGTCTTTGATCTTTGCCCCGCAGCTTGCACAGTACATAAATCCCCCTAGAACTTCAGCATATCGAAACGATAGCCCACAGCCTGCAAACAGAAAAGGCCCAGGAGCAATTTGCTCGACTGTAAACCTTTTCTTTCACCTTTCAAATTCGCCTGACCCCACGCGGAAGGCATGCGACGGGCTACTTGCTAGGCGCGAGCCATGTGCAGCTTGATTGCCTTGAAGATGATGTTGGCAACCGAGGCAATAGGCCAGAGCGCCACGATCGTCATCGGAACCGATTCGGGAATAACAGGAACCGCCCCGTGAATCACGCTGCCCAACCAGTAAAAAAGCATCAGAACCACGACAGGAAGGCCCACGAGAACCACAAGCTCGATTAGCATAATCGTGATACCGATAATGCCGCTACCATAGACAAAGGGAAGCCTTACACCGCTGCGGTACAGCGAGATAATCACCTTCCAGGGACCAATCAGAAGCAGCGCCAGCGGAATCATATTGTTAAGTCCCAGCGAGCCACCTCCCAGCACGTAATTGAAAAAGAGCACATAGAGCAATGAAATCACCGCTGCTCGCCCAAGCGACCCGATGGACTCGTGAAGCGAATCCTGCAGGCAAGCAGCGGCCTCTGCATCCTCCGCCGCTTGAAACTGAGCCTCGACAGACTGGCTCTCAATCGGCTGGGCCTCGACGTAAATCGCATCCCCCACCGCGCTGGCCGCAGCCGCGACCGTAGGCGTTCCGCACACGCCGCAGAACTTGGCGCCGTCGTTAATCTCTGCTCCACACTGTTTGCAATGCATAATCGGGTCCTTTCTCGTTACCCCTTTTCTTGACGATCACAAGATACGATTTGTCGTTTATCCGATATAGAGATTTTGACCGGGTAATTTTCCTAAACGTGCTACGCTATTAAACCTGCAGCTAGAGACAGGGGTAACAATGTTTGAGTTCTCCCAAACACGCACCGTTGAAGGTTCGATTCCGTTTAAGAAAGTCAACCTCATAGAGAACGAACCCAATAGGCCCGTTGGCGAGGCCCAGCTTGTCTTTGAACTCTACATGCCCACCGAGCTGGCCGGCAACAAGAGCAACGAAGGGCCCGCACACAGCGAGCGCCATGCCGATCTGATCAGGCTGGCATCATGCATCGAACCCACCGCCGTTAAAGAGCAGCCCTTCCGCGCAAGCCTCTTTAACGTACTTGATTACGCCGAACAGACCGGGCCGCTTTTTGGCAAGCACGCAATAGAATCCGTACGCGATTGGGCCAATGCCGCGATGGCAGCACTTATTGCCATGCGCATCCAGGAATACCTCAACGGGAGCTGCACCATCGCAAAGGTCTCCGCATTGGAAAGAATCGAGAAATCAGTGGTGACCTGCGCGGCAAACGGGTCATCCTTCAAGATCTACACCACTATCCTGAGGGCGGGCGGTGATTATACCGACTCATTCAAAAGCCTGCCCATCGTGCGCAAAATCGAATCCGATGCGGGATATTTCTACGCCTTTATGTTTATGATCGACGAGGAAGAATCCCTCGTTGCACTCAACGTGCTCTCTTTTGAACACGAGCTCACCGCCAATGACTTCAGTGTTTTGCAGGCGATGTTCTACATGGACGAAGACTCCAGCTTGGAGATTTCAGCGCGGCTCAAGGTCAGCAATAGCGAGGAGAGCTTCTATGTAATCGACCCTCAAGCAGATATCCAGGAGCGCCGCGAAGAACTTGAAAATGATGACCGCGATGCACTCACCGCTTTGGTGCAGGCGCTCGTGATCTCGCATCTCTCGGGCGCGCACGTGGATGTGTTCCAGGGTAACGAGTCCACAGGGTTCCTCTCCTTTGACAGCTATCTCTCGTGGCTCTGGTTTGATTTTTCACGCAAGCTGAGCACCGTCAAAATTGGTTATTGCGAGCAGTGCGGACGCGCCTATTCACTTGCCGGGCATCGTGGCGTCAAACGGCACTACTGCAGCGATCGATGCAAGACCGATGCCAAAAATGAGCGCACGCGCAAGGAGACGGCAAAGATACGCGAGCTGTTTGGAACGGGCACCAGCGTACGCGACATCGCCAACGAGATAGAACGTCCCGCGGCCTACGTGCGCTCGCAGCTCAATAAATGGACCAAGCTCAAGCACGATCTGGATGAAGACATTGAGTCAAACGGCTTTGATAGCTCCGCGCTACTCAAACGCTGCACCGCTGAGAAGCTCGACCTCAACAACCTCCTCAACGCCAAGCGCAAAAAGCAAATTCAGGACTATGCCAAGCTCAAGCGCCTCGTTAAGTAGAAACGCTGTCATTTCCTCGCCATCCGATTGACGGGTGGAAAGTTGCTCATATACGTGTTAGTAATATATATGTTAGTAATACGTATATGAGCGAGGCACATCATGTTTGTTGGACGTCGGGAAGAGCTTGAATCCCTGGAAACCGCCTATCAAAAGAGTTCCTTTCAGTTTGCTGTAGTCTATGGAAAGCGTCGCGTAGGTAAAACCAGCCTGCTTCACGCCTTTACACAGGGCAAACCCCATGTGATCTTCTTTACTGGGCAGCAAACCGTTGCAAGCGAAAATCTCGCGCTGCTCAGCCGCGAGATACTTGGCGATAGCGCCGCAGGAGCAGCGTTCCCCTCTATCCAGGTTGCACTCGAATCCGTCTTCGAACACGCCAAGACAGAGCGAATCGTTCTGATTATTGATGAGTATCCCTACCTCGCCGAGAGCGATCCGGGCATCTCTTCGTGCCTGCAAACGCTTATCGATCGACATAAAGACACGAGCAAGCTGTTCCTCGTACTCTGCGGGTCGTCCATGAGCTTTATGGAACACCAGGTACTAGGACACCAAAGCCCTCTTTATGGACGCCGCACCATGCAGCTGCGCATTGACCCCTTCACCATCTTCGACGCGGCGCTCATGCTTCCCGATGCACCCATCGAAAGGGTCATCGAGCTGTATTCCGTTGTTGGCGGGATGCCGCTCTATCTATCACAGCTCGATGGCACGCGTTCCACTCAATGGAACCTTGAGCATGCGCTGTTGCGTCAAGATGCGTTTTTGTATGCCGAACCCCAGAACTATCTGCTGCAAGAGGTCCGCAGCCCGGCTATCTACAATGCCGTCATAACCGCCATTGCCAACGGCTATGTACGCTCCAAAGAGATTGCCGATGTTACCCACCTCGCAACGCCACAGGTCGCGCGGCTGCTCGACGCATTGATCGAGCTGCGAATCGTTGAGCGCGTCACGCCCGTTGTAAAGGCAACAAAACGCCAGGTAGTCTATCGGATCTGCGATAACCTGTTTAGGTTTTGGTATCGTTTTGTTCCACAGTACGCAGGAACAATTGAGGAGGGGCTCGGAGCCGCTGTGGCCGCGCGTATCGCCAAGCATGATTTGTCCACCTTTGTAGGTCCTGCATTTGAAGAGGTATGCCGCCAGTGGTTGATGCGGCAGGTTGTTGAGAGCGAGCTGGATGTGCTGCCCAAGGCAATCGGCTCTTGGTGGGGCACGAACCCGAACACGCGCCGGCAAGAAGAGATTGACGTTGTGTTAGAGGGCGCCGATGGGGAGCTCATCGTTGGTGAGTGCAAATGGAGAAACGAGCCCGCTGACGTCGATGTGCTTGAGACGCTCATGCGTCGCGGAACATTGTTGGGCAGGCCGATCCAACGATATTACCTGTTTAGCAAGGGTGGATTTACGGAGGCATGTCGAGAGCAAGCCGCCCAAGTGAACGACACAAGGCTTATTGACCTTGAGCAGCTGCTCTAAGAAAAGGGGCCTGGACGCAATTTCCAGGCCCCTTTTTCAACTTTTATTCAATCCCCAACTTTTTTAGTGTGCTATTGGTGCGGTCGGACATTTGGCGGCAACCAACAACGGGCACATCTGAAAATGACCCCTGACTTGAGCTTGAGAAGTCAACAAAATAATACGTGCAGTATTGATGATTGAAATCTGTGTAGGAATTTAACGCGTTGAAATCCTTCTCGGATATCTCCTTGCCGTTAGATGCGTAATAGTCTCCAAGATTACCGCCAGAAACAGAGACGGACCAAGCTTCGCGATTTAACACCAACGAAAGCGAATCATCCTTTTTGCCGAATAAAGACCAGTTATCGCCATAGGTTATCTGTTTACCTGAGAGCTTTGCTTTGAGCGCATCGCACATTTCGTACGTACGCTTGCCAAGTAAGACGTTTTGCTCATCATCCTTAACAAGAGGCAGGTACATCGATCCTCCGTTAGAGTTGTCGAGCCATTTTTGGCTATATATCCTTTTGATGCCGCCGTCTTCCGCCGACCAAACCTCTACGGTGTAGGACTTCTGAAGCTCTTCAATATTTCCGTCCCAGGCGCTTTTCATATCGTCCGCGCTCATATCGTTAACAACCGTCACGAGCTCAGAAACGCCGTCGTTGTCGAAATCAACCAAATCAGCCAAGCAAAAACCTCTAAGGGCTGACATATAGTCCTCAATCTCAACCATTTGAGGTTCACCATAACGCGCAAGATATTCCTGGCATTTTTGCTTATAGGCAGCGGATGCAGCAGCATTGTCCGCAGCGGCGTTTCCGTCCTTTTTGTCGCCCTCGTCCGCCTTTGCGTCTGCGCTGTCAGCCTTAGGCACCTCGAGCGAAACATCCTTCACGGCCTCATCGGACTTGGAATTGTCGACCACCTCGACAGGAACGCTCCACTCAACCTTGGTCTTGGAGTCCCTAACGGTGAGGGTATATTTTCCCGGTTTGATATCGGGAAACTGGCTTACCGTGAAGCCCTCGTCACCCTTAACCTCAGCATTGGTGCTGTAGCCGTTGTCGCCGTTCAGGGTCACCGAGTACTTCTTGATCTTCTCGCCCTTTGCGTCGGTCGGGGTAATCTTGGATTCTTGGGCCACCACGATGGCCTTGTCCTGGCCGTAATGGGCAACGTCGCCGGACTTGCTAAAGAACAGCAGATAGCTAAAGATGGCAATGACTGCCAGACCAACGACGATACCAACGATATAGAGCGCCTTGGGCTCCTTTTTCTGTGCGGATACATTCGCCGCAGGCGCAGGGGCTGGCGCCGCGACGGGCTTGGCGACCGGATTGCTCGGCTTTGGCCGGTCGGCGCGCACGGCTTGAATCGAAGGCGTTGCATCGGACGACACGTCGTCCTTGGGCCGGTCGTCTTCTTCGTCCGCTACGGGCTCGCTCTCCACGGGCGACTTTTCCTCCCCCGCCTCGGCACCGGCGGAAGGCTCCTTCTCCGTTTCGTCACTAGCGAAAATCTCTTCCGCAGCCTCATTGATAACGGAAGGCTCTTCTGCCACTTCGTTGCTGGCAGAGTTCAGCACCGCCTTTGCATCTTCGAGTGCATAGCCACACTCGGTGCAGTATCGCAAATCGCCATCAAGCTCAAATCCACAGTTGGGACAGAACATGTTAGTCCTCCTTATCGACTTTCACCGTTGTACCGTCCTTGACCTCATCAGGGGTTACTTCGGACCCCACTTGAGACTCATCATCCCAGGACGCAACCAAAATCTCGCAATTGCCGTCCGCAAAAGAACCGAGCTCATAGTCTTCGGTGTGATACACCAGTCCCTTGGATGTCACACACAAGCACGTTGAGCCCTTGATTGAATAGTCCGAAGAATTGCTCCGCATGAGCATCGAATTGTAATCAGACGGATGTTCTCTGCCCATTTCCGTAAGATACGGCCAAACTGCCGAACTCATGGAATTGGCAAGATCCTCGGTATCAATGCCAAACATGTCCTGAGGACTAACAGTATCACCCGTATGCAAATCAAAAATAACACCAGTCACAACCGTGCCGCCATGCGGACCCCATCCCGTCGAATAGCGCTCGTCACGGATACAGAAAAAGTTCTCATCCATGTACGTAACCGTCACGTTTCTCGATATGCAGGGTAATTCGCCGTCGGGGTACAACTCAGCATCTGATTGCTCATTATCTGATGCTCGATTCGTTCGCTCCGCATCAATTTGAAGGGGCTCGAGAATCGCCTTGTTAATTTTGTCTGCAACGTCGTCTTTGGTGGAGCTCTTAAGTTGCGGATAGGACCATTCCATGTCCCTCCGCTCGCCCTGTTCGAGCATAGGGTCGACCGGAGCAGACGCCGTCAATGACTTTGCCTCCAACGTATAGACAACTTCTTCGACCGCTCTCTCGTCCTTCTTGGGCCTTTCGGTCGCTTGCTCCTGTTGCACGGATTGCTGCTGGAGATTGGGCTCGATGACGTTCTTGTAGAGCATGAAAGCAGCGTAAGCGATGCCTGCAGCGGCGATAAATGCGGCGATCATGATAGCAAACTGCGGCACTAGGCGGTTGCCGACCTGACAGCGTTGCATAAAGAAGTTGTACATCTGGGAGTGACCGCTATTCGCGGTCTTCGAGACCGGCTCGGGGCTCGGTTCTGCTGTGGACTCGGCATTCGCGGATCCTATCGCAGAGTCCGTTTCGGTATCTGTGGGTTCCATTATGACTTCAGCGGACGATGATTCTCGCTCCGACGGCTCGGCCTTGGGCCCCTCCTCGGCCGCAGTCTTGCCCGAGAGCCCGCCCAAGGGCAGACCGCATTCGGTACAGAACCGCGCATCATCACCAATCTTGCTGCCACATTTGGGGCAAAACATGAACCTTCTTCTCCTATTCCTTTTACTCTCGCTGAGTCGTGAGTTACCCACGTGCCGTTTGTTTCGTAGTTTAACTATTTCTTAAACAAATCGATGGGTCACTTGAACAGACACATACCCGCTCAAGCGACTCTATACCGGCTAGTTATCCTTGCTCATGACATGGGTGTCAGTGCAAGAAAATCGTTGAACAGGGTTGCTACCTCGAAGTTCGAACCGATACTGAACTTGAAGCCATCTTTATTTACCGAGATGGAGAAATCGCCGCTGATATCCATATCATGCGCGCAGCCAACCACCCCCCCATTTTTCGGTCCCACCTGTCACGTTATCAGGAGCCCGAAATCGAAGAGATGGAAAAGCCGCTTGGGGCACATGTGGTTCCATATGCCCCAAGCGGCTATTTCGATTGCTTATGTCACAAAGAAACCTAGGTGACCTGTTTACACGCGCTAGCGCGCCGGGTCGATAGCCACCTTGCCGCTCTCCAGCACGTGGACGCGGCCATCGGCGAGCATCTGCACGACCTCGGGATACAGCACGTGCTCGATCGCGTGGATGTGCTCCTCGAGCGTGTCGACGTCCCAGCCCTCCTCAACAGCCAGCGCACGCTGGGCGATGATGGGGCCGTTGTCGTAGATCTCGTTGGCAAAGTGCACGGTCACGCCGGTCACCTTGACGCCGCGGGCAAACGCATCGTCAATCGCATGCGCACCGGTAAAGCTCGGCAGCAGCGCCGGATGCAAATTGACCACGCGATTGGGAAACGCCGCCAGCAGAGGCGTGTGCACCATACGCATGTAGCCGGCCATGACCACATACTCGCAACCGCGTTCGAGCAGCTCATGCGCGATGATCTCGTCGGCGGCAATAGGGTCGGCATAGACGTCCTTGGAAAGCGTCAGCGTCTGGATGCCCGCGCGCTCAGCGCGCTGCAAACCCTTAGCCGAAGGACGGCTCGACACCACAAGCTCAATCGAAGCGTTGAGCTTGCCGGCGGCGATCAGATCGATCAGCGCCTGCAGGTTGGTACCCGAACCGCTGATGAGCACACCGATCTTGAGCGGCTCGGCCGTATCGGTGCCGGTCGGACGGGCGTAGGGCACGAAATCCAGGCCCTCGCCAGCACCCATCTGCTCGTTAGCGCTCATCGGAGTACACGACCTTACCGGAACCCTCGACGCACTCGCCCACGCGGAACGGCTTCTCGCCCAGCGCGACCATAGCCTCGGTCACCGCGGCCTCGTCCTCGGGGGCAACGATCAGGCACAGACCAACGCCCATGTTGAAGGTCTTGCATGCCTCGTTGGGCGCAAGCTCGGCCTGGCGCGACACGTAGGTGATGACGGGCGGAACGTCCCAACCCATCTCGGCACCGTTGCGGGTGACCACAGCGTCGACGTCGTCGGCGAGCGCGCGGTTGAGGTTCTCGGTAATACCGCCGCCGGTGATGTGGGCGATGGCGTGCACGTTGGCGCCACCGCGCAGCAGCTCCAGAATCGGCTTAACGTAAATGCGCGTGGGGGCCAGCAGAGCGTCGGCCAGCGATGCACCGCCGAGCTCCTCGAGCGGACGGCTCAGCTCCTCGGCCTTAGCGGCGGCCTCGGGCGTACCCGGCTTGATGCCGTCGACACCGATGACCTTACGCACGAGCGAGTAGCCGTTGGAGTGCACCCCGGTGGAAGGCAGACCCAGGATCACATCGCCCGGGCGGACGTTTGCGGGGTCGAGCATCTTGGGACGGTCGACGACGCCCACGGTAAAGCCGGCGAGGTCGTAATCGGCCGGAGCCATGACGCCCGGGTGCTCGGCCATCTCGCCGCCCACGAGCGCGCAGCCCGCGAGCTTGCAGCCGTCGGCAACGCCCTTGATGATCTTTGCCATGTGCTCGGCCTCAATGTGGCCAATGGCAACGTAGTCCAAGAAGAACAGCGGCTCGGCGCCCGAAGCCAAAATGTCGTTGACGCACATGGCGACCAGGTCCTGGCCCACCGTCTCATGACGGTCCATGATCTGGGCGAGCACGAGCTTGGTGCCCACGCCGTCGGTACCGCTGATCAGGATCGGGTCTTCCATATCCTTAAGCGCGGCGGCCGAGAACAGGCCGCCAAAGCCACCGATGCCGCCGATGACCTCGGGGCGGTTGGTGTCCTTGACCATCTGCTTAATAGCGTCGACGGCGCGGCCGCCCTCGGCGGTATCGACGCCGGCGTCCTCGTACGTCACATGCTTGCTGTCGCTCATCTGAGCCTTCCTCTCCCACTACCGTCTGACGAGCAGGCGCCAAACGGTGCTCATAGTTGCGTCATTTCGGCGCACGCCATAACAGCACGCGCCGTCATATCAACAAAACAGCAGGTAAAACCTACCAAAATAAACCTGTCCCTACATGGCAGGTTTTAGGCCTCGCCGTGCTCCTCTTCCCAGCTGCGGTCGACATATTTCTCGACCACGGCGTCGTCGTCAAAGTGCAGCGGCTTGTCCAGGTTGCGGGGCTTAAAGCCCTCCATGAACTTATCGCGGCCAAAGCTCTCGGGAATCGCCACGGGATAGCGGCCGGTAAAGCACGCGTCGCAGTAGCCGCCCTTGGGCATGACCTTCAGCAGGCCCTCGACCGAAAGGAAGGCCAGCGAATCGGCGCCAATGTACTCGCAGATCTCATCGACCGTCTTGTTGGCGCTGATGAGCTGCGACTGCACGTCGGTATCGATGCCATAGAAGCACGGCCAGATGACCTCGGGCGAGTTGATGCGAATATGAATCTCCTTGGCACCGGCGTTGCGCAGCATCTTGACGAGCTGCACCATGGTGGTGCCGCGCACAATGGAGTCGTCGATGACGACCAGGCGCTTGCCCTCGATGTTGTCGCGCAGCGGGTTGAGTTTCATACGCACGCCCATGGCACGCAGCTCCTGCGTAGGCTCGATGAACGTACGGCCCACGTAGCGGTTCTTGATAAGGCCCTCGCCAAAGGGAATGCCACTCTCGTGCGAATAGCCCTCCGCGGGCGGCAGGCCGGAGTCGGGCACGCCGATGACCAGGTCGGCCTCGACGGGCTCCTCATGTGCCAGCTGACGACCCATGTCATAACGGCAGGCGTAGACGCTCTTGCCGTTCATGATGGAATCGGGGCGAGCGAAGTAGACCTGTTCAAAGATGCAGTTAGCAGGCTCTTCGGCAGCAGGCACACCCTGCTCGGACACCAGCCCCTCAGCGCTGATGCGCAAAATCTCACCGGGACGGACGTCGCGGACGTACTCGGCGCCCACAATGTCGAGCGCACAAGTCTCGGAGGCGACGACCCAGCCGCCGGCACGGGTGACATGGGTGGTGGCGCCAACCGTCGCGGCGCCGTCCTGCGACGGCAGCTGCGAAACGGATGCGGCGTCGGCTTGGTCCAGTCCCTCATCCACCAGCTTGCCCAACACGAGCGGGCGAATGCCGTGCGGATCGCGGAAGGCGTAGAGTGCCTGCTCATTGATGAGCGTCATGGCGTAGCCGCCGCGCACGAGCTCCATGGTCTTGCGAATGCCCTCGCGCAGATGGCCCGTACGCTGGGTAAAGTAGCCGATGAGCTTGGTCGCGACCTCGGAATCCGAGTTGGAGAGGAACGGCACGCCCAGCTCGATCAGCTGGCGGCGCAGCTCGTCGGTGTTGACGAGGGTGCCGTTGTGCGCGAGCGCAATAATGACGCTATTGATGGTAGAGAGGTGCGGCTGAGAGGCTTCCCAGCTCTTGGCGCCGGCGGTGCCGTAGCGCACATGACCCACGGCCAGCTGACCGGAGAGCGTCGACAAGTCGGCGTTGGAGAACACGCGGTCGAGCAGGCCCAGATCCTTGCGGACCATAACCGTACCGCCGTCACCCACGGCGATTCCAGCCGATTCCTGGCCACGGTGCTGCAGCGCACGCAGGCCAAAGTACGTCAGTCGAGCCACGTCGCGATCGGGCGCCCATACGCCGAAAATGCCACATTCCTCATGCAGCTGGTCGGAGTCCGGATCATACGTCGACATGGTGTTCACCTGTCCCGCGGCACGCTCGGCCGCGCGGATGGTTTCTTGAGACATGGTATCCCCTCAGAGCCTCGTATTTTTGGCGTTACCTGCCCTATTATACGCACGGCAAGACAAGCACTCCCGCGCATGAACAGCGCTTTTTAAAAGCCCACCGAGCTAATAATCAGTTTTGTTGCCAAACATTTTATCGGTCTGTCCAGTGCAAGCGCCCGCGCCCCCGGATGGCCGCCGCGTCCGCCGTTGGGAATTACAAAGTTGCAATTGGGACGTTCGTCCTGTCTTTTGGCAGGTCGGCGGCGTATCCTTATAACCTACAACAAAGCGAGAAAGGTTCTGTATGGATCGAAACGAACTCGACCCCAGCGTCCCCAGCGCCACGGAGGTCAAGAAGATCCCGCTCATCATTAAGGTGTACGCCGTCCTGTGCATCCTGTCCGGCGTGGGAACGCTCCCGTCAGTCGGCGCCTTTATGTGGCAGGTCATCACCGCGCTCATCAACGGCAACGCCGCCGCCAAGCTCGGCGACAACACACTCGTCGCGGTCGGCCTTATCGTCGCCGGCATCATGCTCTCTGCGGCAAGTGCCGTCATCCTAATCATCTTTGGCCTGGACCTTATCAAGAACCAGCGCCGCAATGCCGCCCGCCTGTCCTACATCCTTATTGCATTCACCGTCGTCGAGCTTTTGGTCGATGTGATGCTCCAGGGCATCGGGCCCTTCTTGCTTCGTCCCGCTATTCAGCTCGGTATCCTCATCGCGCTTTCGGCCACCGTCGACCCCACGCTGCGCCAGGAGCGCGAACTGCAGCGCCGCCTGCAGGAGATGCTCGACCGCGACGCCGCGGCGGAGGGCATGCTCGGCCGCGATGAAACCGGCGAGGGCTATATCAAGCTCAACTACTTCAACCTGTTCTGGGTATTCTTCGTCTGCTGCGTGCTCGGCCTGATCGCCGAGGACATCTGGCACATGACGGTCGACGACCCGGGCGTCTACCAGAACCGCGCCGGCATGCTGTTTGGTCCCTTCAGCCCCATCTATGGCTTTGGCGCCGTACTCATGACCATGGTGCTCAACCGCTTCTATAAAAAGAACCCCATCATCATTTTCCTGGTAAGCGCTGTGCTCGGCGCAAGCTTCGAGGTGTTCGTGGGCTGGTTTATGCAGACCTCATTTGGCGTGGTCTCATGGAGCTACTCGCACATGAAGCTGTTTGGCATGCCCGACCCACTCGCCGTCCTTACGGGCGGACGCACCTGCACGGGCTTTGCCTGCCTGTGGGGCCTGGGCGGCCTTATCTGGATCAAGCTACTGCTGCCGAGGCTGCTCAAGCTCATCAACATGATTCCGTGGAAGAGTCGCTACTCGGCTACCGTCATTTTTACCGTCATTATGCTGGTCGACGGCGTCATGACGCTGCAGTCGCTCGACTACTGGTACCAGCGCGTCAACGGCACGGAGCCGGATATTCCCGTCGCGCAGTTCTACGGCAAGTATTTCGATAACGACTACATGGAGAACCGCTTCCAGAGCATGACCATGAGTCCCAAGGATGCGACGCGCGTGTAGCGCCAAGCAATGCCGAGATTTTCCAACGCACAGAAAAGCCCGCTGGCAGACTGATTTGAACTGCCAGCGGGCTTTTTGTTGGCGAGTGCTGCTGCCGGCATTACGCCTCGCGCTCGACCTCGCTCACACACTCATTTTTGATGGTACCGACGAGCGCCTGCAGCGCATCGACCACATGCGGGCGAATGTCCCCGCCAATGAGCACGAGCATGATGTCGTCGCCCACGGTAAGCTCGCCGCTCGCCAGCCACACGCGCACATAGCCGATACCCGGCATCGCGCGCGTTGCCTCGATAGCGGCCTGCACCCTTTCGGCATCGAAGCCAAACACCATGCCGCCCACCTTATGTCCAGGCGCCACACCATCTGTCTCGACCCCACGCACCTCGGACTTAGGCGTCGCACGCACCACGCCGTTGTGTGTCAGGTACATACCGCACGCAGGAGCCGACGAATCGGCCTTGGCCTCGCGCAGCCAAACATCAACCGAAGGCATCGATTTGCCACTTTCAAGCATCATTTCTCCTTTTTACCGTCGTCGAGTAGCTTATTTGGGACGGGACTTTTTAGCTACTCTCGAACAACTTATTCCTCGACCGGCGTGAGCACCATGACGGCGCGCGTATTGCTAAATGACAGCGAGCGGCAGGTCACAAGCGTTACGACCTTGGTTGCCGAAGCGGCACGATCGGTGGCATCGCTCGCCACCGCCGAAGCGCCGTCGAGCATCTCGGACAGGTAATTCTTCAGTCCGTCATCGCCCTCAAAATTGGGCGTGCGCGCCTTGGCATACGTGTCCTCGACCACCTTGGTCGCCAGCGGGCGCAACTTATACGTCGCATCGCGCGTGATGTAGTACACATATTCAATGCTATCGAACGTTGCCTGGTCAGTCGTATCCGAAATCACGTTGAACATCGACCCATCGTTCATATGGTGGCCGTAGATCGTGGTCTGCTGGTCGACCATTCCCGGCGCGGTGTCATCGCTATCCAAGAAGATGGCACCCGAGGCGTTAGACGTGCCATCGAACAGCGTGTTGAGGTATTTGGAGTTGTTGTTGGTCTGCACCACGGGATAGTTGATGTTGGTTCCCGGCACGTAAATCCAACCCACAATCTCGGGGTTCGTCTGAGCAAGCGCATCAAAGTCGATAATCGGCACGCCGCTGGCGTCCTTATCGCTTACATATTGCTTCTCGATTTTCTGATACGAATCGCTCGCCTGCTTATAGCCAATCTGGGCATTAATAAAAATAGCGGCGGCGGCGACAATCAGACCGATACCGATGATGATGAGCAGAATGGGAATAATGGAGTGGCGCTTTTTGCGCGGCGGCTCGGTGTAGCCGGACGGCGCGTCATTCGGCTGCCCCGTCGTCCGGGACTGCTTCTTTGCCGTGCCATATGACGAAGGGCGATACGCAGCCGGCGTATCCTGACGGCGATGGGACATCGGCGCTACGGGGCGCGGCGCGCGAGCCTGTTGAGGAAAGGATACCCGACCCTGCTGCATGGAGCGGGCCGATCCCGACTTGGATGGATCGGGGATCTGAGAAGCCGAAAAACGTTTTCCCTGATAGTCGGACATGACTCTCCCTGTGATTACAACGGAACGGCGAGCCTCCTAGGCGTCGGCCATCTCCTGCTTCATCTTCTCGATAACCTTGCGGTACTCGGGGTCGCAAGCACCCAGAATCTGCGTGGCATAGATGGCGGCGTTCTTGGCACCGTTGATGGCAACGCAGGCCACAGGCACGCCCGAAGGCATCTGCACCATCGACAGCAGCGAATCCATACCGCCCAAGTCACTCGTCTTCATAGGCACGCCGATAACCGGCAGCGGCGTAAAGGCAGCCACGACACCACCCAGGTGAGCGGCCTTACCGGCGGCGGCGATAATCACTTTAATGCCGCGATCGGCAGCAGTCGAAGCCCACTCGTGGACTTTCGCCGGCGTGCGGTGCGCGCTCGCAATGACGAGCTCATAGGGCACACCGAGCGCCTCGAGCTCGGCGGTGCAGCCTTCCATAACGCCCAGATCGGACTTGGAACCCATGATGATCCCGACGACCGGCTTTTGATCTGCCATAAACAAAGACCTCCTGTTGAGAGCGGCGACGCGGCCAATCCGCGACCCTTAACTGCAAATAATTCAAGTATAGCCGCCGATGCTGATGTGTTCGGCGGGAGACGGAACGCTTTGCGAGATTAAGGCCGAAGGGTCGGAGCTTTCCGCCTACATTCAAAAAGCGTGCCCACCGTCCTTGGGTGGGACGGCGGGCACGCTTGCTTAGCTGTTGCTGGGGCTACTTAGCCTTGCTGCGACGATGGAAGAAAGCGCCGATCGCGGCGATGATGGCGCCAAGACCACCGACGGTCGCGACGGTCGCCGCCGTCTGGTCTCCGGTATTGGGAATCGCCGAACCGTTCTTCTTGCTGCCCTGGGCCTTGTCGCCTGCGGGCTTGCCTGCCTGGTTGCCGCCGTTCGAGCCATTGCCGGAACCCTGGTTGCCCGAGCCGCCCTGATTGCCGGAATCGGCATCCTTGAGGCTCTCAATAGCCAGCTTGAGCTGGTCATAGGCCGCCTGGAGCTGGGTGTCGGAAGCATTCTCATCACCCAAGACGTCCTCGGCGTAGGTAATGGCATCCGTCAGGGCCTTGACAGACTCGGCCGTCTTGCCCCTGGTGTCAGTCTCCTTCGCCTGCTTGACCAGGGCCTTGAGCTGCTTCTTAGTCGGATTCTCGACCGGGGCCACCGGGGTCTTCTCGAGCGCGCCGCGGGCGCTCTCGAGCGCCCTGAGCGCCCGGTCGACCTCGTCCTGCGTGGCGTTCTCGTCGCTCAAGATGGCGCGGGCGCTCGCCAGGGCGTTCTCGAGCGCCGTCCAGGAGGCCTCGGTGTAGTCACCGGCCTTGAGGTCGCCGGCAGCAACCTCGGCATCAACCTTTTCGATCGCGGTAGCGAGATCATCCTTCGCCACCGGATCGGGGACGGCCGTACCGTAGAACTTGAGCTCCGCCATGCTGCAGTAGGCATCAACGTTGCCACCGCCGGCGTGAATCACCTTGACGGTCACGTAGCGACCGCGCGCGGCGCCAAAGCTCATCTGTTTCCAGTCGCCACGGTCGGTGAGCACGCGGCCGTCGTTGTCGAAGGCGAACGTACCCATCGACGCGGCGGTGCCCATCTCATAACCGTCGGCAGTGTCGGAGACCAGTATCTCGGCCTCGAAGATATCGCCGTTAGTGCCGCCGTCCTGGCGCGGCAGGAATGTAACGTCGGTGAGATCGTAGTCGCGGCCCAGGTCGACACTCAGATACTGGGGCATACCGGTCCCATGGGCCCAGTCGCTGTGCCAAAGCGTCCGCTCGTCGCCGTCGAGAGCGTTGACGGCGTTGCTGCCCTCGTAGTCGGCCTCACTCGAGAAGCCGGCCACCTTGACGTTCTTGCGGTTCTCGGGCGTGTTGATAAGAATCTTCTCATCGACAGGGCGCATCTTGAGGCCGTCGATTGCCTTCTCGATCTTGGCTGTGGCGTCTGCGACATCCTTCTTGCTATAGCTGCCTTGGCCGCCGTCGAGGAGCTTCTGAGCCGCCTCGACCGCAGCGGTGAGAGCTGCATAGGAATCCTTAGTGTAGACGGACTCGCTGTAGCCCGCGGCCTTGGAAAGCGCTGCCACGAGCGCAGAGGTATCGACACCAGCTTTGACCTCGACCTCATAGGATGCGGTCTTGGAGGGGTCGAGTACCGACGCCACCGTGATCTTTGCCTTGCCGGCCTTGTTGGCACGCAGGTAGTAGCTCACGCTATCGCCAGCCTGAACAGCGGAGACGCTTACCACAGAGGGGTCGGAGCTCTCGACCGTCACATAGGGGTAGCCGGCGCTCTCAGGCGTGGCCTTGGCGTCGACGGGCGTAACGTCGCCTTCAAAGAACTCGGTCTGGTTCTTGCCTAGCTCGACACCCTCGATGGCCTCGACACCCTGCGTGTAGTTGAAGTTGACCTCACGCAGTGTGAGCATCTGGTCACCCGATGCCTCAAGCGGCGTGACCTCGACCTTGGTCGCCTTCTTGCCCTTATTCTCGGCAGAGAGGCCAAAGGCGTAGCGAGCCCGGAAGGAATCGTACTCCCCGCCCGCGAACTCTTGGGTCGAGCCATCCTCGAACGTCACGACAGCCTTGATCTTCTGCACGGTTCCGTTGCCACCGTTGCGGTTAACGACCTCGACACTATCGAGTTTCGACGGCGTCTTAAATGCGAATGTCATCGTGGTGGGAAGCTTCACGTAACTCGGAAGCTTACCCTCGCTGTCCCAGTTGCCGCTCCAGTTCCATAGGAACTCAAAGCCGTTGTCGCCCTCGTTATTATCGAACAGCGCGTTATAGCTCTTCTGCTGGATAAGTTTCTCGACGTTGGTCCCGTCGTCGGTCGTGAGCTCATCGTTGGTCATCGTGATGTTGAAGGCATCCTGACCGTACTCGGCGACTGTTGGCTGAGGAACATCCGGCAACGTCACCGTGCCGTCGCTCGCAAACTCAAGTGCGTCGCATGCCGGACCGATGAGCCAAGATGTCGAGGGCAGTTCGACCTTGCCGGCGGTCTTGGCCTTGAGCTTGAAACTCGCCACCGCGCCGGTACCGTTGTAGAGCTTGCCATCGCCGCGGTTGGCAAAGGCGAGATTGATAGTCTGCGTTCTGTCCGCGAACTGGACCTTCTCGCGAGACAGGTTCTCCATGCCGGCAGTCGAGCCGTCCTGCGCGATGCTCTCGGACACAAACTCGAACTGGTCGCTCTTGAAGTTGACGAGAGTGCCCAGGGCGTTGACGTTCTTGGCGTCGGCCGCATAGACATCAACGGTGATCTCATCACCGGCCTCGACCTCGGTCTTGCTCGGAATCACCGCGAGCGAACCTGCGACCTTGCCCTTTTGTTTAGTGCCGCCGTCAAGACCCGCCATGGTGAACGAGTAATCGTAGACGTCGTAAACGCCGTTATCGTTGAGGTCGGCGAAGTGGTCGCGGATCTGCGAACCGAACGTCGGGGTATCGGGCTCGCGATTCTCGAGGCCCAGATAGTTCTTCATGTTGGAGTAGTCTCCGTCGGAGATCGTGGCCTTGTTGAGGTTGGAGCCCACGGCGAAGCCATCCGTGCCATCGGTCTTGTAGATGGCAATCTCGGACGCGGAGAAGAAATTGCCGACCGAGGCGAGCGGTATCATGCGCACGTAACGGGCGGCCACGGTGCCGTCAAACGCTACCGTCTTACAATCAGCGGAACGTGCCCAATCGACCTCCTGACTCGTCCAGTGGACGCCATCGAGACTCGTCTCAACACGCATCTTGGTCACAGTGCCGTTGCCGGCGTCATCGCGCGGATAGTACTCGAGCTTATCGAGCTTGTAAGCGCGTCCATAGTCAACGGTAAGCGCCTTGCCCAGATCGTTGCCACCGGAGTGGAAACCGCCGTCGCCCGACTGGAACTCATGGTCGAAGGCGAGCTCGGCCTTATGGCTGCCGTAAAGTGAGCCCTCCCAGGTGATTTGCTCGGCGTCGGGGACGTTCCGCCACGGATCGAGTGCGGAGTTCGCCTCGAGCACATCGCTCCAGGCGGAGTAACCCTCGGCGTTGCGCGAACGAATCTGGTAGGTGTGCTTGCTATTGTAGGCGAGGTCGGTGTGCGTGAACTCGGCCGCATCACCCACGGCGAACACAGTGCCGTCGACCTTAAGGTCGTAGGAGGTAGCACCATCGACCTTTCCCCAGGTGAGCTTGATGCTCGTTGGGGTCGTGACGTCCTCGGGGGCAGCAAGGTTCGTGGGTGCGGAGAGGTTCTCGTTGAGGCGATCGGCTGTGAGCGTGGCGTCGGCGTTCACGAAACCGCCCAGCTCGAGCGTCTGCGCCGCCGCAGCAACATCGGTCTTCGCGAACTTGACGTAGACCTTGGGGTTCGTGGTGATCTTGGTGTTGTTAAAGCTCTCGCCCCGCTCGGCCTCGGTGCCGTCCACATCGCTGCCGTAGTGGTTGAGGTTAGGGGTCTCGCTGTAGAAGTAGACCGCCTGGCCGGCCTCGGGGGTCGCGGTGTCAAAGGTCTCCTGCGAGTCGACCTCAACCACGTTGAGCGCGGATCCGCCGTTCTTGGCGACGACGCTCATGGGCTTGGCGGACACGTTGGCCACGAAGGTCGTGGTGCGATTGGAGTCGTAGCCGTTGTAGCCACCCTGCGAGGCTTCGGCGGTGAAGGTCGCGGTGCCGCCTGCGGCCTTGGATCTGTAGACGGTGCTCACATGCTCACCGTAGGAGATATTGTCGATCGTACCGTAGGAATCGTCCTCAGTCGTGTTGTTCTCGATGGAGGAGCCGTCGTCCTCGTACTGCGTAAAGGTGCCGTCGCCCTCGGTGGCGAAGAACTCGACGATACGCTGGCTGCGGTCGGTACCCTTGGTGTTGGTGTCGCTCACGGCCTCGGGGTTGTTGTTCTCGGCGTACATCGGCACGATAGCGTTGGCCTTCACAAACAGCGGCAGCTTCCAAAGCGGAGCCTCGTAGTTGTTGAGAACCTGGCCGCCGCGATACTGCTTACCCGAGAAGTAATCGATCCAGATGGTGGGATTCTCGTCGGTGCCGTAGTTGGGGAGGTAAATCCCATTGCGAATGTCGTTGCCGTTCTCGTCTGCCTGGGTATCCTGATACACCGGTGCCACTAGGAAGTTCTCACCGAACATATACTGGTACTGCGTCGAAGTGCTTGCGGCGTACTCGGAGTTGTCGGAAAGCAGCATGGCGCGGATCATGGGCAGGCCGGCATCGCCGTTACCCGTGTCGATGTTGGCCGCCGAGGCCGCGCTCGTGTAGATATAGGGCATGAGCTGCGCCTTGAGCTTGAGGTAGAAGCGCGAGATGCCTGTGTAGGGATCGCCGTGCGTCATGGGCGATTTGCGGTAGGTGCCCCAACCGTCCATGTCGAGCATAGAGGGCGTGAACGTCTTCCACTGGTAGTCACGCGCAGAGATGATGGGGTCGCCGCCAAAGATGCCGTCCATGTCGGAGCCGATGTTGGGGTTGCCCGAAAGACTCTGACCGATATACGTGGGGATATGGAAGCGAATGTACTCCCAGTTACCGCCATACTGGTCGCCGGTCCAAATGCCGCCAAAGCGCTGCGTGCCGGCCCAACCATCGAGTGTGATGATGTTGGGGCGCTTGTTGGCGCCGGTCGTCACCGTGTCATAAGCTGTCTTGATGCCATTAAGACCAAAGGAGTAGCCAGATCCAACCCAGGCGACGTCGGTCTTAAGGGTAGAGATGCCTCCCGTCTTGACCTCGGCGTCGAAGTCGCGAAGCAGGTGCCACGGGGTCTCGGAGTTGCTGTCGGGCTCAAGGTTGGACTGGGTCCACAAGCCCGTGCTCACACCCTTGGAGTTGGCATACTCGGTGAACTTCTTAAGGTTGTCGACATTGGCACGCACAGCGTTAAGACGGTCAGCCGAGCTCGTTCCGTCGGAGTTGACGCCGCCGGTCTTGTAGTAACCGTTCTGGCCATAGCCGGCGCCGTAGCCGTCGTTCGGCAGGAACCAACCGAGCGGCATGTCGTTGTCCTCGTAGTCATCGATAACCTGACGAGCAGAGAACTGGCGGTCGAAATCGGTCGCTTTCATGTTCTCGGTATCAACCGTAGGGCCCTCACCGTTGAGCGTCTCGGCCGCAAGTGTGCCGTCGAGCTTGTAGCCCGTCGACATGCCAGACTCGTACTTAACGTCGCCCTTCTCGCTCGAGGACTTGCTGCCCTTGGTCTCCCACTTCTTTTGACCCGAGGTCGTTGACCAGCCGTCACGGTTATAGGCATTAAGATGACCAAGGTAGAACCCGTACTCGGGCAGCAGTACCGGGTTACCGGTCACCTTGTAGTAGTCCCGCAGCATCTCGGTTGCCACGTTCGAAGCGCCCTCGTTGGTCGCCACGAAGTAGTAGGCATCAAACTCATTCTCGCTGTGCAAAGTCGTGACCGTCGATGAGTCCGTGGAACCGAAGTCGTAGGAACCCTCTGCAAACGTGTTTCGGAGTACGCCGTAGCCGTCACTCGTCCAATAAAACGGGTTGGGCGAGGCAACGCCGCCATCGGTCCAGTTGTTCGTGTTGGAGATGGCGATGGTCTGGTTGGTGTGCAGGAAGCGTCCGTTCTGGGTGCCGCCGCCAAAGAAGTTCTCGGACTTCTCCTTGGCGAGCGTCTGGACGGTACCCTTCTTATCAAGGTCGAGGGACGCGGACTCGGAAACCACGACACGGTCGCCTGACTTGATACTCATCTTGCCAGTCGCCTTGTCCAGGATCACGGTCGCCTTTCCGCCGGTGATCTCGATAGTGTCGCCCTTGTCGGCAACCGTCGCACTCGGCTTGCTGTAGGTGTCCGAGGTATCGGGCTGAGCCTGGATCTTAGCCGTGTGGGACTTACTGCGCGGCGTGGCGTACTCGGAAAACTCACCCTTGGGGTCGACGTTATAACGGAAAATACCGTCCTCGAGGAACGTAATACGGCCCTTGATGCCGTCAGCGAAATCGATGTCGACGACATTCGAGGCAGACTGGGACACGGTCGCCGAGTCGACGCCCTTGAGTGGCGTGGCAATCGCCTGCTGGGGATTGGCAAACACGAGCGTCGCTGCAGTGGCAACGAGGACCGCGCTTCCCTTCACCCACCGTTTCGTAAAAATGGAATTCCTGCGCATCTGGTCTCCTTTCTTCCGACATGCTGAGGTGCCGAGGACGCCCCCCCCCCGGCAGCATGGGAAAACGTATCAAACGGAGATGTTCGGTACATTCCGCACAATGGGGGCCACCCGTTACCAAGGGGCCAACTGGTAGTAACCAGATAGCCACCTACTAGGTCATATCAACATATGGGAGCACTTGCGCACCCAAGTTCGGAATTCTCCCAGCGGCAGTAAAATAAGCGTCAACGGCAAGGTGGGCTTAATAAGCCATACCAATTGGTTCTTCAGTCAAATACCAATCTAGCAAAAATGTACTGTTTATCTGGTATTACACAGACCATACCTTTCCCTCGGGAACTGGGCTTCGCGAAGTTTCCCGAGAGAAAAGCTCGACCGCCGCCCTGCGACCTACCGGGGATTGCCATGACATATGTTGGCTGATTTGGTTTGGAATGAGATGTTGACGGTAGTCAATGGGCACAACTGTCCCGGGTGCATTTCAAGATGCACCTAAATGTCTGCCTTCATCCTTATAGATTGTCCAGGTAGTCGTCGGCATCATAGGTAAGGCTGTAAGCTTTATTCAGGATGCGCACGAGCTCCTGAGCATCGTGCTCGCCGAGCGCTGAGAGTTGTTTCGAGAGCGATGCCACACTCTCGGCATTTTTTTTCGCCGCGAAATCACGGCCTTCCTCGGTAATGCTCACCAGCACACGCCGACGATCGTTTGGATCGGTCCTGCGCTGAACGTAACCCTTGCTCTCGAGTGAATCCAAGATATGCGACATGCGCGCACGGGAAAATTTCAGCTTCTTGGCAATCTCGGAGGGAATGACATCACCGTCAATACCCGATAGATACTGTAAAACCGGTGCCTCGCCCACACTGGCGCCGCCGGCAGCACTCAAGGATCCCTTGGCAAGGGAACGTGAGTACACAATCAGTTTTCGAGCGACGTCATCGTAATCCACTGGGGATATTGTCCTTTGCAACTCTAGAAGGGCCATAAAACCGTCATTTGCCGTACATTAGTTAACATTCGCAACAATTATTTATGATACCCCAACGCGGAAGTCTATTGCTCGTCCTTCTTGCGTCGCATAAGCTCCTCAACGTCGATACCCGCGGCCTCGAGCATGCGCTCGACATTCTTTTTGGCGTTGGTCGTGCCAACCTTAAGCACGATCGAAAGCGGAGTGCCCACCACCAGGCACACGATGCCCACGGGGACACCCCAGCCGGGGCCTCCCTGCATACCCCACATCCCCATCAAAAAGCCAATCGCCACGAGCGAATAGCCCAGGCGCAGCCAAACGTTGAGCCGCTGAATAGCATCGGTCTGCATCTTTGCCTCGCGAATCAAGTCGTCGCGCGAAAGGTCGTGTCCGTGTTTCTCGTGCATATGGGTCCTCCTCGTGCAAAGCGTGCATCATGTGCAAGAACATCGTTTATCGAATACGTCATCTTTCAAGAGCAATATAGCGGGTGTCGTGTAGGCGATGGAGGTCGCTGGCCATATTGCCCTTGAAGGGCGGCGTAAAATCAAAAGGCCGTGCGGTTGAGGCCGCACGGCCTTGCAGGGGGTCAAAGGATGATGACTAGTAGCTCAGCGCCGGATCGAAGAAGCCAATGAGAACGCCCACAAATGCGATCACGACGAGAATCAGCATCATAACGATGGGGTTGACCTTCTTCTTGGTCATCATGTACCAGCAGAAGATGATGAAGACCATCGGCAGCAGGTGCGGATAGATGCCATCGAGGGTGTCCTGGAACTTACCGCCGCCGGGCAGCACCAGGTTGGGGCTGCAGGTGATGGAGACCCAGGTAGCACCGACTGCACCGATGACCATGGTACCGACCATCACGATGGAATCGCGAAGAGCCTTTGCCTTGGGGCCGACCAGTGCCTCGACCGCCTTGCCACCGAGCTCATAGCCCTGGTTGTAGGCAAAGCGCATGCCAAGGAACATGAGCAGGTTCCACACGACAATATAGAAGATGGCACCGAGCGGAGAGCCGCCGGTCGAGAGACCGAGGGCGATACCGAGCAGGATCGGGATCAGGGTACCGACGATCAGCGAGTCGCCAAGGCCGGCGAGCGGGCCCATGAGGCCGGCGCGGATACCGTTGATAGCGTCGTCGTCGATGGCCTCGCCGTTTGCGCGAGCCTCCTCAAGGCCGGCGGTGACGCCGACAATCATGGTACCGATCTGCGGCTCGGTGTTGAAGAACGCGGAGTAGGTCTGGAGGGCCTGCTTCTGCTCCTCGGGCGAGTCGTAGAGTTCCTCAACGATCGGGAGCATGGCGCACAGGTAACCGAAGGTCTGCATGTGCTCCTGTGAGAAGCAGGTCAGGTTACCATAGGACCAGTTGCGGAACGACTTGGCAAGCGTTTTCTTAGAGAGCTTTTTCTTCTCTGCCATTAGATGTCCTCCTCTTCCTCATCATCGGAGCCCGAGGCGATAGCTGCCTTGGGAGCGTTTGCGAGGTCGATCTTGAGCGAAGCGATCTCATAGTTGATCAGGGCGAAGAAGCAGCCGATGCCGGCGGCGGCAATCAGGTTGCACCCCATGACAGCGGACAGGGTGAAGCCGAAGAAGAACGTGAGGAAGTCCGTGGGCTTAGAGATGACCTGCTTGAGCAGGATGGCGATACCGACGGTAGGCAGCAGCGAGCCGACGGTGAACAGCGTCTTCATCGCGATGCCGTCCATGGGCATGTAGGTCTTCATGAGGTCGACCATGGCGGTGCCGCCCATGGTGATGATGAACGTCGGGAGGAACGAGCAGACGATGTGACCAATCCAAGGCAGAACGTTGTTGACCAGGTAGAGCTTGTGGAGATCGCCCTTCTCGAGCCACTTCCACCCCATGCCCTGCCACACCAGGTTGATGGTGGCGGTGCCATAGAAGAGCACAGTGCCGAGCGTGCCGACGGCGGCGCCGAGGGATGCGGCCATGCCGGCAGCCTCAGCGGAGGCGGGATCGATGCCCGAGTTCTTGATGGCGAGGATCGCCAGCGGGATACCGATATAGGACACGGCGCGGACGTCGGCGGAGACGGTTCCGCCGGGGGTCACGAGAGCGATGTAGACAACCTGGATGGCAGCGCCGACGAGGATGCCCGTCTGCATATCGCCCATGATGATGCCGACGATGAGGCCGGCGACCAGAGGACGACCCAGAGTGTAGTTGCCGATCGTCGTGCCGCCCATGCCAGGCAGTGATGCCAGGCAGGCGAACAGGCCGAACAGCGCGGCTTGGAATGCATTGATTGCCATGCTTTCCCCTTTCTTTATTCCTCAGCCCCTTTCACCAAGGGCTGTAGATACCAAAATGCGGCTGGCGCCTAACTAGAAGCCAAACTGACCGCGGAACTTGGGCCACTCACCGATGGACTTCTCCTTGATAAGGGCGAACTCGACCGTGTAGCCGGCGTTGGTGAGATCCTCGAGCGCCTGGGCCTCTTCCTGCGTGATCGACTGGTTGTTGCCGAGCTTGGTGGTGCCGGGACGATCGTTGCAGGGACCGACGATGATGCGGTCCATGCCGGGCTTAAAGCCAAAATCGACGAGAAGTTCCTTCATGTCGAGCGGGTTCTTGGTGATCAGGAAGTACTTGGTGTCGGACTTGAGAACCTTCTCGGAGACCTCCTTGAAGTGCTCCTTGGTCCACACGAACGTCTTCTTGCCCGAGGCACTCTTGTAGGCCTCCTTGAGCACGGGGTTGGACGCCGCGGCGTCGTTGACGGCGATAAGACCGTCGCAGGGATACTCGAGGGCCCAACGGGTAACGGTCTGTCCATGGATCATGCGGTCGTCAATGCGGATGAACGAAATCATACGTTCTCCCCTTTCCTTCATGAGGCCCGCGGTCGCGGCCTCTTCTTCCTAACGTTTGCAGCTAGATGAAACCTTGGTGCGGCCTAGATGTCGTCGTCCTCGTCGTCGGCGTCATCGGTCGGGACCACAAGCTCGGACATACCGTTCTTGCCCTCCTGCAGCATCATCTGCTTGAGGGAATCCAGGTCCATGGTGGCAAGCCCCATCATGGCGGTCATAGCCATGGGCAGGTTCATGCCGCCGAAGGCAATGGTGTGGGCGAGCAGGCCCTTCTCGGCCAGCGTGTTCATGGCATTGGTGAGCGGCGATCCGCCCAGGATGTCACCGAGCAGGACAACCTCGTCATCGGCGGTAACGGGAGCGAGCATCGCCTTGACGTTCTCGACATACTCGTCAGCGCCCATGCCGTCCACGAGACTCGTCGACAAGATGTTCGGGGCGTCATTGCCGAGCATCTTGAGGACACTGTGCAGTCCGGGAGCGAGCGTTCCGTGACTGACCATTACCAGATACCGCATGCGGTCTCCTCTCGACCTGCCGTGTGTCGCACGGCTTTGCTTTTTGCCGAGATTATTGTTGCGCCGGGGCATGTTCGGTACAAGAAAATAGTTGCGAACGGCAACTATTCATCGGTTAACGGTAGCAACTATTTTTGTGCCTAAATTATTTTTTCTTCCAATTATTTTTAAAATAGCAGGTAGATTGCCTGGTAAATGTTTTATGTTCCTTATGTACCATACATACCAGCAAGAATCGGGCCTGACATCACCGGTTTGTCCCGCAGTGTCAGACCATGTCACGTATGCTCACGACATGGAGGTACCCCATGGACATGATCTCGTTTCTCGCCTCCGAACCCTTCGATCGCAGCGGTGATACGCCGCTCTATGTCCAACTTAAGCATCGAATCGCCCTGCTTATCGCCAGCCAGGCGTTCGACACCAAGACGCCGCTGCCACGCGAGCTCGAAATCTGTGAGCGGCTGGAGTTATCGCGCGCGACCGTGCGCCGTTGCTTTCAGGATCTCGTCATCGAGGGGCGCGTGGTGCGCAAACGTGGGCAGGGCACGTTCATCAAACCCCAAACCTCAGCACCCGGCATCGACCTGGCCCTGAATTTCAGCGCGCGGATGCGCGAAGCGGGACGGGTTCCGAGCTCGCAGATTCTCGCCTTTTCAAGCATACCGGCCGTCCGCGGCATCGCCTCTGGGCTCAAAGTGCCCGAGGGGACACCCGTCTGGGAGATTCGCCGCCTGCGTCTCGCCAACGACAAACCCATGGAGCTCAACTACGTCTATATCCCCGTGTCACTTTGCCCCGAGCTCACACGCAAAGACGTGGATGGCTCGCTCTACGCCTATATCGCGGAAAAGACCGGCATCCTGCCTGCAAGCGTCGATGCCGTCTACGAGACGGTCAACCTCGACAAGCATGAGGCGCGCCTTTTGGGACAGAACACCGGTAAGGCGGCGATGCGCATCGTGCGTTCGACCTACGACAAGACGGGAACCCCGTTCGAGGTAGGCGTGCTCATCAGCTGCGACGGTCAGGCAAAGCTGCACGTGCACATCGCCGCCGACAAAACAACCTTCACCGCCACAGCCCAATAAATCCAAAACGTGGGCGCCGTCGTTCAAACGAACGACGGCGCCCACACTCAATTTTATTCAGCCCTAGTCATCGCGCAAAGCCCCTTCGGCAGCACACGGTGCAGCCGAAGGGGCTTTGAGCGATGACTAGGGCTGATAAACTGGTAGCCGCTGAGCGCCACGGGGTCCTCGCGCTGGGAGTAGGTGTGGATGAGGGCAGACGAGACAGCGTAGGAGACAGCGGCAATAAGGATGAAGCCCTCGCCTGTGAGCGTGACGGCGCCGCCGCTATCGCCACCGGTGAGGTTGACGATAACGACTCCGGCAAAACCTATAGCGCAGCCGAGGACTTTGCGCGCAGTGAGCCGTTCTTGCCGGAACACGAGCGCTGCCATCAACACGCAGAGAAACGTGTTCATAGCGTTGACGATTGAGCCGCGCACACCCGAAGCGTTTGAAACGCCGATATAAAAGAAGGCGTACTGCACGATAGTTTGGGCAAGCGAGAGTCTGATAACGAGTGGCCATCCCGTGCGTGAGACGCGAGGCAAGCGACGTCTTGTTATGACTGCAGCGGCAAGTGCGATAGCGCCGGCAAGCATAAAGCGCACGCCAGCGAAGAGAAACTCCGATGGTACGTCGCCGTTTTGGATGCCGAGAAGCTCGTAGCCGATCTTGATGCAGGGGATCGCACTGCCCCAGAGCGCGCAGCAGATGAGGGCGAGCGCAGCTACGCACCATGTGCGCGTGAGAGGGTGGCGCGCGGAGTCGGCGTAAACATCGCAAGAGCTGGCGTCGAGTGCGGATGAGGGTTTGGACATACATCTCCCAAACGAGGCGAAGCAGAAAACGCCTCTATGGTACGCGCAATTTTGTGTCCGCACGCGTTGATAGCATAGAACGCGTCATGGAACACAAGTTCGTAAGAAGAGGAGGACGCCATGATGTCAGAGATTACGGGCTATCGTGAGGAAGTTCAGACCATCAAGACGGCGATATTGCGTGCGCAGTATGCTGCGGCGAAGAGCGCCAACGCTCAGCAGCTGCAGCTCTATTTCGCCGTGGGAGGCTACGTCTCCGCCAACACGCGCAATGGCACGTGGGGAACCAACGCGCTCAAAACCATCAGCGAACAATTGCGGAAGGAGCTGCCAGGACTCAGGGGCTTCTCCACAACAAGTCTCAAATATATGCGAATCTTCTTTGAAGCTTGGTCTGCTCCGGGCGATGAACAGGCGTTTCTCGATTCGTCACTCGTGAGTGACGAATCTTCAGACGGTGGCCTTCTGCAAATTCGTCACTTGCAAGTGCCGAATTCAAACACATGTTCTCTCGATGATTTTTTAGCGATTGGGTTTACCCATCATCGGTATATCCTTGCAGGTGCTAAGACCCTTGACGAGCGGCTCTTCTACATTCACAAGTGCGCATTTGAGCACTTAAGTGTGGAGGCGCTCAAACGCTCGCTGAAGGCGGACGACTTTCATCATCAAGGAGAGGTCTCCAACAACTTCCTCTCAACGCTGCCAAAGGGTCAGCAGGCGCTGCGCGCTATCGCCACGTTCAAGGACGAGTATCTGCTCGACTTTATCAATGTTGAGGAACTCGGGGTGCGCGATGCGGAGGATGTCGACGAGCGCGTGTTAGAGCAAGGCATCGTGCAGAATATCAAGCAGTTCATCATGACGTTCGGTCGAGCCTTCGCGTTTGTGGGAAACCAGTACCATCTCGACGCCTTTGGCATCGATCAGTACATCGACCTCCTGTTCTTCAACCGCGACCTCAACTGTTTAGTTGCAGTCGAGCTCAAGAGCGGCCCCTTCAAGCCGGCCTATCTCGGCCAGCTCTCTGGCTATCTACGCATCCTGGACGACTTTGAGCGTCGCGAGCACGAGAATCCCTCCATAGGCCTTGTTCTTTGCAAAGACATGGACAAGGGATTTGTTGACTATGTGATCCAAGACTTCACAAAACCCATGGGTGTGGCCACCTATAAGACGTCGAAGGATATGCCACGAGAGTTGCTCGATGCTCTGCCGCCCATCGATGACTTACGGATGTTGCTGGAGAGGTCTGATGGGTAGCGGTAGGAATTGTTCGGTGTTAGAAGCTTATTTCGCTTATGGCCTTGAGCTTTGCCGATGAGCATGGGGTGGGGAACGTATCAAGGCAGAGTTTGTCATGCAATGAGTATGACAAACTCTGCCTGGAGGAGAGGATACTTCCATGGCAATTGTCCACCGCAATGCTCTCAAGCATGGTTTGTCTGAGAGGGAGGTTCTAGATAATGACTGAGTACAAACTAGCTGATGGATCGGTCCTGACAGACGAAGATATCGAGCGCGAGAGCGTAGAGTTTGAGCAAGAGACTTGGACGGGTCGTCTTGAGCGCATCCATGTCAGGCCTGGCGTTGTTGCTGATGAGCCGCTTGTTGCAGTTACCGTGCGCTTTCCGGCATCCATGATGGTGGCAATCGACCGAAAGACGGGGGATCGATCCGATTTTATTCGGCGGGCCGTTTTCCCTGCGCTGTAGTAACGTTGCGTCTCCTAAATCGACCTTGGTTTCGTCGAGGAGGTAGATCTTGAGGATGAGGTGTCCTGCTTCGGTGAACCCGTTCTCGAAGACGGGCAGCACGCGCGACACGGACTACCGCGACCTCCTGACCTTCCGCGATGGGGAGTAGCGGCTTGGCGGTGTGCGGCGCCGGCACGTGACGGTGGCGGGCATGAGGCTTGGCCTTCGCGACGGCATGTTCTTTAGAGTTTGCGGTGCATGATGGCACGGCCGTTTTCAAATCGTGAAACATTGCCCGGGAATGAGTAACAGGCTTTGGTTCGTACATCCGTTATAACGGGAGTTGCAAGAAGTGACATCCGTGACGAGAGGTTGAACTCATGACTCAGCACCGGTTTCCCGAAGGTTTCCTCTGGGGTGCTTCCACCAGCGCTTTTCAGGTTGAGGGTGGGTATGATGAAGGAGGCAAAGGTCCGGCAACCACCGATCGCGGCCCGGGGCGTCCCGGCATCGCCGATAACAAGATCGCCTCGGACCACTATCATCACTGGCGTGAGGATGTCGACCTCATGGCCGAGCTCGGCATCAAGGTCTACCGGATGGGTTTCGCTTGGAGCCGCATCATGCCCGATGCCTCGGGGGATCCCAATCCTGAGGGCTTGGCGTTTTATGACCAGCTGATTGACTACCTGCTGGAGCGAGGGATCGAGCCCTTGGTCACCCTGTATCACTTCGAATGTCCGAGTGCGTTGGTCGAGGCCTTCGGCGGCTGGAAGAGCCGTAAGATGATCGACTTCTATGTGCGCTATGCCGAAATCTGCTTCACGCACTTCAAGGGGCGCGTCAAGCGCTGGGTTACCGTGAATGAACAGCTAATTGCGACCTCCGCGCCCAGCAACACGGGTGACACCGAAACCGATCCGCGCCAACAGCAGAAGAACGCCTACCAGATGAGCTATCATGTCGCTCTTGCCGAGCATCGCGCCATCGCGTGCCTGCGACAGATCGACCCCGATGCGCAGATCGGCCCCGTTGTCGCCATGCAGGTGGTCAACCCGCGGACGAGCGCTTCGGCGGATGTGCTTGCGGCCATGAACGCCGAGGAGATGATGCAGAACTACCTGCTCGACCTGAGTGTGCGCGGCGACATCTCGCCTTATGCGCGCTATTACCTGGAGCGCGAAGGTTTCTACCCTGTTGTTGAGTGCGGGGACCACGACATCCTGGTCGCGACGAGGCCCGATTTTCTTGGGGTGAACTACTATTTCAGCAATTGTGCGCATGAGCGCACGGAGCCCATCCGCTTCGACCGGTTCCCTCCGTGGTCGGGCGGGGATTTCGAACTCTGCGATAACCCTGCGATCGCGCCGACCGAGTGGATGTCGAACGGCATCGACCCCCTTGGGCTTCGCGTGGGCATGCGCAAGCTCTACGATCGCTACCAGCTTCCGATGATTGTCACGGAGAACGGCATGGCTCTTTCCGAGTCACTTGACGAGGAGAACAGGGTGCATGATGCCGTGCGCATCGAATACCTTTCACGACATTTGGGCGAGGTCGAGGAGCTCATTCGCGAAGGCTATCCCGTCTTCGGCTACTGCGTTTGGAGCCTCATGGATCTATGCTCAAGTCATCAGGGGTTCACTAAGCGCTACGGCCTTCTGTATGTCGATCGCACGGAAACCGATGCGAAGCAATGCGCTCGTTTCAGGAAGGACAGCTTCTTCTGGTATCAGGACGTGATTAGAGAAAACGGCTTGCCCTGCTGAGCGTCGGTGGTCCGACGAGATTACTCGCCAGTACCGGAATCGGCTCCATAACGCCTCAGGTATTCCATGACTATCAAGTCGATGGCGGCAAGCGCACCGAACTTGCCCGTGTCGATGTTGTTGGTCACTCCGCAGCTCAGTATGCAGGAGGCATGGTTCCAGTAGGCGCTTGAGGTGTTTTGTGTGATGGCGAGAAGACGACAGCCGGAGGCGGCGAGTGCGTTGACGATTTCTGGATAACGAATGGGGTATGTTCCCCCTATGCTGCAAATGATGGCGAGGCTGGATTTGGTGAGCGATTGCGCGCAGGCGAGCTGCGATGAATAATCGAGGTAAAGCTCGATGAGGCGGTTCATGATGGTGAGCCTGCTCTGGAAGTAGCGGCCCACGTCCCAGAGGAAGTGGTGGGAGAAGAACGCGACATGCCCGCTGTCGTGCAAATCATCGACAATGGCGGGCAGTTTCGCGATGTTTGCCGCCGAGATGGTCGTTTCGATATTGAGCAGGATCGCCTCCCGGTAGGATGCCAGAGCGCCTTCCGTGTCGTTTGACAGCTGTTCTACAAAGGCATGTGGAAACAACCCGGTTTTGAGGATGTCATGTTCAAGCTGGTTGCGCAGGTCCTTGAAATCAGCGAAACCCATAAACCGGCAGAATCGCGACACTGAAGCCTTCGAGACGAAGCACATGTCGGCGATTTCTCCAATCGAGAGCTCGCTCAGCTTGCTGTAGTTTTTCACCAGCGTGGTCGCTATCTCGTAGTTGGTGTCGTGCTGCATTGCGGTGTCGATGTAGTCAAGCAACCGTTCGGCAACCGATCCCATCGAGATGGATTTTTCCATGATGGCTGTCCCCTTTATGCTCAGTGGCCCGAATAAGAGGGCCTCATTTGACCAAACTATAGCTCAAACATGCCGGTATTCCTGCGGAGTTTCACGTTATGAAACTCGCGTAGCCATCTCGCAACCTTGTGGCACAGCATGTAACCGATTTTGGATATAGCCGGCGTCATACTTAATGCAAGAAGAGACGACGAAGCTTGCCGCCCCGCCGGAACACGGCATCGGCTCTACACAGGGCATCGCTTCGTTGCTTTGCCGCTCGACGAGATATCGGTTGAGGAGGATCGGATGAAGCGGTTATTGCTGCGCGCCGACGATTTAGGTTACAGCGACGGTGTTAATTGCGGGATAGCGGCCGCGGTCCAAGCGGGGCTCATTCGCTCGGTGGGCGTCATGACCAACATGCCGCTTGCAGAAAGCGGTTTGGCGCGCCTGCAAATCAAGGATCTCTGCTTGGGTCAGCACACCAATATCTGCACGGGTAGGCCCCTCAGCGATTCCTCGCTCATCTCGAGCATCGTTGACGATGATGGCAATTTCAAGCGGAGCTCAGCATATCGCGCCGCCGCGCGGGCTGGGGAGGACTTCGTGGTGCTTGACGAGGTCATTATCGAAATCGAGGCGCAGTATCGGCGATTCCTTGAGCTCGTCGGGCGTGAGCCCGATTACTTCGAGGGACATGCGGTCGCAAGCCCCATGTTCTTCCGCGGCCTTGAGATCGTTGCCGAGCGTCACGGCCTGCCCTATTTCGCGATGGGTGTTCCGGGCGAGCCAGTCACCTTTCGCTCGACGCCGGTGCTTTCCTATGTTCCCAAGGATTTCTCGTCATATGAAGCGGATCCCTTTGCGGCGCTTCGAGAGGCGCTTGAAACGACACCGGAAGGGATATGCCGTCTCATGGTGTTTCACCCAGGTTATATCGACGCGTACTTGCGAGATAACTCGACCATGCTCGAGGCCCGCATCCGGGAAGCCGCGATGCTTGTCGACCCTGATGTCGCCGCATGGCTTGCAGAGCAGGACGTGGGGCTCGTGACGTACGCGGACCTGACGTAAGCGTCCGCTGGGGCAATCTCGCCAATTCACGCTGAATGGCGTACTGCCTGAAGCACGTCGTTGTGATTTTGAAGAGAGGTGGATGCGCTATCTAGAGGGGAAGATGCCGCACACGGGCATCGATAGAGTTCACTGCAAAGATTGGAGCTGAAACATGGCGGTATTCGACAAGATCCAAAACATAATGGATAAGACAATCGCACCTGTGGCAAGCAAGGTTGCTGACAGCAAGATGCTCGACGCCCTCATGGGCGGCATGATGTGCACGCTGCCCATGACCCTTGGCGTCTCGGTTATCGCGATTCTCATCAACTTCCCCATTCCGGGGTTCTCCGATTGGGTGGTTTCGAGCGGTCTCATGGCGACCGGCAACTCCATCCTCACCGTTACCATGAACATGATGGGTATATACATCTCCTTCTTCATCGGTTTGAGGTGGGGTAAGGTATGCGGCCTTAGCGGTTATACCGGTGGCATCGTGAGCGGCGCGGTGTTTTTGGCATTCATGCCGCAGCAATCGTTCGAGGATATTCCCATGGCGAGTTTCATCAACACGTCGTACATGGGATCGAACGGCATCTTCGTCGCCATTCTGCTTGGCCTGATCGTGCCGAAGGTGACAGCCATTTTGATGAGCAAGCTTGAAATCAAGCTCCCCGATATGGTTCCGCCCATGGTTGCAGACTCGCTGTCGCCGATGTTTGCCGCCATCGTGCTATTCACTGCGGTGTGGTTCGCCAAGTGGGGTCTTTCTTTCACCCCGTGGGGCAACCTGTTCGATATGATCAACACCTTGATCGGCACGCCGGTCACGATGGTCGGTGCCTCTCCTTTGGCCTATATCATCGTGTGCTCGCTGCAGTCGATCTTCTGGTTCTTCGGTGTCCACCCCAACGTGATGCTCAACTTCTACGCTCCGGTAATCATGGCTTGCAGCGCTGCTAACACCGAGGCCATCATCGCGGGCGAGGCACTGCCCTATGGCGCTTGGGCCGTCGTCGCGCTCGGCACCGCCATCGGTGGCCAGGCTAACGCCCTGGGCATCAGCATCTCGCTGCTCTTCACCAAGTCCGAGCGCTTCAAGGCGATTCGCGGCATCGCGCTTGTTCCGTCGCTTTTCAATATCTCCGAGCCGCTCATGTTCGGTCTGCCGGTCGTGCTGAATCCCACGTACTTCATCCCGTTCGTGCTGAACATCCCGGTCTGCGCCATCGTGGTCCAGGCGCTTTACGCCCTCGGTCTTGGGGCTGCGTTCAATCCCACGATTCAGCTTCCCTGGGTGCTTCCCCAGCCGGTCATCGCATTCATGCAGGGCGGCATCGGGTGCCTGGTGATCTCGGTTGCGGTTTTGGCGGTGTCGGTGCTCATGTATACCCCCTTCACCCTTATGGCTGATCGCCAGGCGTTGCGAGAGGAGCAGGCCGCTCTCGAGGAATCGGCCGCATAGGGATTTTCATATTCACACCATCATTTTCCATGAGGTTGGGAGCGTAGGATGAAACATATCGTACTTATGTGCGCCGCGGGCGCTTCGACGAGCATGCTGGTACAGCGCATGCAACAGGCGGCTGAAAAAGACGGTTTCGTGTGCACCATCGAGGCGCACCCTGTCAACCAAGCGGCGGAATATGCGGATAGCGACGTTATCCTGCTGGGACCGCAGGTTCGCTTTGAACTCAACAAGGTGAAGAATCAAGTGAACTGTCCGGTGGAGCCGATTGATATGACAGCGTATGGGACAATGAACGGCGAGGCCGTGCTCAAACAGGCTCGAAAGTTGCTGGGGGCATAGCCATGTCAGAGATCAAACAAGAAGCGATCGATCAGTTTGAAATGACGTGCTTCTCTATCGTCGCTCAGGTGGGGAGCGCGCGCAGCTGCTACCTCGAAGCGATAACCTGTGCCGAGAATGGTGATTTTGAGGCCGCCCGGAAACTTATCGACGAGGGCAACGTGGTGTTCAACGCAGGCCACGACGCTCACATGAAACTGCTTCAGCAAGAGGCCAGCGGCGAGGAGCTGCCGTTTCGCATCATCTTGCTGCATGCGGAGGATCAGCTCATGAGCGCTGAGGGCTTCCGTATCCTTGCCGAGCGCTTCATCACGGTCTATCAACGCATGGGTGCAAGCGCCTAACTGATTATCTGACGGGAAGCCGGGACTGCCATGCAGCCCGTCTTCCCGTTTCATGAAGATGTTTTCACGATCGAGGAGGTACCCAATGGCATTTCCGGAAGGTTTCCTGTGGGGTGGCGCCACCGCCGCCAACCAGTATGAGGGCGGCTGGGAAGAGGGCGGCAAAGGACCGAACACCTCGGACGCCATGACCAGCGGTAGCCATACGGTGTCACGGCAGATAACGTGGCGTAATACCGCGACAGGGGAAACCGGCGCGCTTCCCGTGTATGCGGTTTGCGAGGAGGGACTTCCTGAAGGGCTGGAGGTGGCGGTGGTTGATGGCTACTACTATCCCAGCCACACGGCCACCGACTTCTACCACCACTACGCCGAGGACATCGCCCTCATGGGCGAGATGGGCTTCAAGTGCTTCCGCCTGTCCATGAACTGGGCGCGCATCTTCCCCACGGGCGAGGAGGCTGAGCCCAACACCGAGGGTCTAGCGTTCTACGACGCCGTGTTTGACGAGTGCGCTAAGTACGGCATCGAACCGCTCGTGACGCTCTCGCACTACGAGACCCCGCTCGCGCTCGTGAACAAGTACGGCGGTTGGAAGAGCCGCGAGCTCATCGACCTGTTCGTGCGCTACGCCACCTGCGTCATGAAGCACTATCAGGGCAAGGTGAAGTACTGGCTCACCTTCAACGAGATCAACATGATGAGCATGGGGAGCTTCATGGCGGGCGGGCTTACGGATGGGAGCCCCCATGCGAAGGCCCAGGCGGCGCACAACCAGTTCGTGGCGTCTGCCCTTACGGTTCGGTCGGCGCACCAAATCTCCCCTAAGATCATGGTGGGTCAGATGCTCGCGTACAACCCCATCTACTCCTATTCCGCCGACCCCGCCGATCATCTGCTCGCCATGGAACGCGAGCGTGACGCGCTGTGGTATGCCGACGTGCAGGTGGGCGGCCACTATCCCGCCTATCGCTTGAGGGAGATGGAGCGCGCGGGCATCAAGCTGGAAATGGGCGAGAACGACCTCGAGCTTCTCGCAACCTATCCGGCAGATTTCCTGTCGTTCTCGTGCTACGGAGGCTCGACGGTATCGTTGCGCCAGAAGGAGCTCGAGGTCGCGTCCGGCAATCTCGCTTTCGGCATGGTGAAAAACCCCTACCTCGAGACCAACGCCTGGGGCTGGGCGACCGATCCGTACTGCCTGCGCATCGCCTTGAACGAGCTCTACGACCGCTATCACAAGCCGCTTTGGATCGTGGAGAACGGTATCGGCTGGAGCGACGAGGTGAAGGCCGACGGCTCCATCCATGACGGCTACCGCATCGACTACCTGCGCAAGAACATCCAGAGCATGGAGGATGCCGTGGAACTCGACGGCGTGGACCTCATGGGCTACACCATGTGGGGCTGCATCGACCTGGTCAGCGCCGGCACGGGCGAGATGCGCAAGCGCTACGGCTTCGTCTACGTCGACCGCGACGACGAGGGCAAGGGCACGCTCGCGCGCAGCCGCAAGGACAGCTTCTATTGGTACAAGAAGGTCATCGAGAGCAACGGCGAGGACCTGGACTAACCCTATGGGACAGGGGATAAGATTATGGACTGCTATTTCGGTATAGATGCGGGCGGCACTCAGGTGAAATGGGCGGTGGTGAACGCCGACTACCACATTGAGGAGCACGGAAGTATCCCAACATGCACCTCGCCCGCCGACCAGGTTATCGAAACGTTCCGCTCGGTGATCGAGCCCCATCGCGCCCGGGTGAGGGGTGTGGGAATAAGTATGCCCGGAGTCTTTTCCGAAGGCGATTCCGATGGCGTGGTTGGGGGAGGCGGCGCCCTTCACTGTTTGGACGGATATCCGCTCGGTCGCATCTTGCGCGAGAGCACGGGGCTTCCCGTAACCATCGAGAACGATGCGATGTGCGCGGCACTGGGAGAATATGCCGTCGGCGCGCTGAAGGGGGTCTCCCTGGGGTTGATGGTGGTGATCGGTACGGGTCTCGGCGGTGCCATCGTTGTTGACGGTCACATCTTGCGAGGCGCGCACAATCTCGCCGGCACCGTGTGCTTTGTGAGCAACGATGTGCGCAAGCCCGTGACCTTTGGGTCGGTGTACGGTGATGTCACCAGCTGGCGGGCGCTCCGAGACCAGGTGTGTGCGGCGAAGGGGATTGATCCGACCGATGATATCGACGGATATCGGATTTTCTCTTGGATTGAAGAGGGGGATGAGGACGCTCGTCGCGGTCTGGATGCATACGCGTTGGTCTTCGACAACATGCTGATGGGGTTGCAGTCGGTCATCGACCCTGAGGTCATCGTGGTCGGCGGCGGAATCAGCGCCCGTCCCGAGCTGTTTGAGGCATTTGAGCGCATGATGGATCAGGCTCACGTTCTTCCCATCATACCGAGGCCCTGCATCAAGCCAGCACAGAACGGCAACGATGCCAATTTGCTTGGCGCTGTGCGCACGCTGCGCCGCTCGCTTGGCGAGTGCGATTGATTGGCGGCTGGTGGCCCGACTCGCGGCCTCCTGTCCTAAAAAAAGAGTATGGGCTCCTTCGTTCATTCGAACGAAGGAGCCCACGTTTTGTAAGGGGCCTCCTGGCGAATTTTCATTCGCCAGGAGGCCTTTTGCTGTTGATCGAGAATGTCGCTGGACAGTTAGTTCAGATACGTATTTTTCAGAGGGTGTGTAAAGGCCGACCTGAGCCCGATTGGGCTGAATTTGACTTTCTGAACCGGTGGAGACGCTCATATAAGGGGGAGAAAGGTTGTCATGGGGCTCAAAGTGACTTCAAACCACTCTATTAGCGCCAAGAAGCACGGCCAAAAAAATACGTATCTGAACTAACTGTCCACAACCCTCCGCAAACCTTTCATTCCAACCCAAATCAGCCAACGTACGTCATAGCAATCCCCGGTAGGTCGAGGGGTGCTTTGCGGGCGGGACAGGCTTTATCTTCACTCCGGTTGCTTCGCAAAGTCGTTCAGATAAAGCCCGGCCCGCCCGCGAAGCGCCTGCGACCTACCGGGGATTGCTATGACGTACGTTGGCTGAAATATTAGTGCGGGCGCCTTCGTTCGAATGAACGACGGCGCCCTCACTCATTTTATATTCAGCCCTAGTCATCGCACAAAGCCCCTTCGGCAGCACACGGTGCAGCCAAGTCACCGCAGGCCGGGGCGGAGGGGGCTGAGTTTCCCACTGAGCGACTCTGCTTGCAGCCGGAGCGAAGGGGGAAACTCAGCCCCCTCCGCCCCGGCCGGACAGCTCAATCTACACCGTGTGCTGCGGCAGGTCCTGCAGGGCGATGACGTCCATGCCCATGTCGTTGGCGCTGCCGTGACCCTGCTGGTCCTCGCGCACCGCCTCGATGGCACTCACGTACGTGTTGGCGGCAGACATTGCGGTCACGCAGGTCACACCGCGTCGCACTGCCTCGGTGCGCAGCAGATAGCCGTCGCCGCGCGAGCCCGGACCGTACGGCGTGTTGATGATCACCGCGATCTTGCCATCGGCAATGAGGTCGCCGATGTTGGGGCGCTCGCCGTCGTGCGGGCCGCTAATCTTCTCCACGATCTCGCACGTCACGTTGCCGCCGCGCAGCACGCGCGCCGTGCCCTCGGTGGAGCAGATATCAAAGCCCAGGTAGCGCAGGATACGCGCGACCGAAAGGATATGACGCTTGTCGCGGTCGCACACGCTGATGAACACCTTGCCGGCGCTCGGGTCGGGCAGCTTGTAGTCGATCGCCAGCTGCGTCTTGGCGTATGCCTCGGGATAGCTCTTGGCGATACCCATGACCTCGCCCGTCGACTTCATCTCGGGCCCCAGGATAACGTCGGCGCCCGGGAAACGGCCCCAGGGCATAACGGCTTCCTTCATGCAGAACCAGTCCAGCTGACGCTCATCGCTCGGCAGGCCCAAGCTCGCGATGGAATCGCCCGCCATGATGCGCGCCGCGCATTTGGCCAGCGGCACACCGGTGGCCTTGGAGATAAACGGCACGGTACGGCTGGCGCGCGGGTTGGCCTCGATCACGTAGACGGTCTCGCCCTTGATGGCATATTGCACGTTGACCAGACCGCGGACTCCCAGCGCCATCGCGATGCGGCGCGTGGTCTCGCGGAGCTTCGCCTGCAGGCTCTCGCTAAAGCTGAACGGCGGGATGCAGGTCGCGGAGTCGCCGGAGTGAATACCGGCTTCCTCGATATGCTCCAGGATGCCGCCGATGTATACCTCTTCGCCATCGCACAGGGCGTCGACGTCGGACTCGATCGCACCCTCCAGGAAGCGGTCCAGGTACACCGGGTAGTCGGGGCTAATGCGCGCAGCCTCGGCCATGTAATCGCGCAGATGCTCGGCATCGTAGGCGATCATCATGCCGCGGCCGCCCAGCACATAGCTCGGGCGCACCAGCAGCGGATAGCCGATGTGCGCGGCCACGGCCTCGGCCTCCTCAAACGAGGTGGCCTGGCCCGCCGGCGGGTACATGATGCCCAGCTTGTCGAGCAGAGCGGCGAAGCGCTCGCGGTCCTCGGCAAAGTCGATGGCATCGGGCTTGGTGCCCATAATGTTCACGCCGCTCTCCTCGAGCATGCGCGCCAGCTTAAGCGGAGTCTGGCCGCCGAGCGTCACCACGACGCCGTCGGGGCGCTCGACATCGATAACGTCCATGACGTCCTCGTAGGTGAGCGGCTCAAAGTACAAGCGGTCCGAGGTGTCGTAGTCAGTCGAGACGGTCTCGGGGTTGCAGTTGACCATGATGGTCTCGAAGCCGCGAGCCGCCAGTGCGTAGCTCGCGTGCACGCAGCAGTAATCGAACTCGATACCTTGGCCAATGCGGTTGGGGCCGGCGCCCAGGATCATCGCCTTGGGCTTGTCCGCCGGCGTGGTCTCGTCGGGAGCCACGCACTTCTTGGCATCCGGGCTCGTGCGGTAGATGTTCTCGTACGTCTTGTAGTGGTACTCCGTGGCGCTCGAAAACTCCGCAGCGCAGGTATCGACCGTCTTCATGCTGGGAACCACGCCCAGACCCTTGCGATAGGCGCGCACAAAGCGCTCGTCCGAGCCGGTCAGCGCGGCAATCTCGGCGTCGCTCGTGCCGTACTGCTTGAGCAGGCGCATCGCGTCGGCGTCGATATCCTCCACACGCAGGCCGCGGATGCTCTCCTGGACCTGCACCATGTCGTTGATACGGTTGAGGTACCACGGATCGATGCCGCAGATGGCATGGATGCGGGCGATGTCCCAGCCACGGCGCAGGGCCTCGACCACAAAGAAGATGCGGTGCTCGGTCGGGGTTGCCACGGCCCGAGCGAGCTCGTCGTCGCTCAGCTTGTCGGCACCCTCCTTGCCGCCGGCGCAAATGCCCTGGTGTCCGTCCTCCAGCGAGCGCATGGCCTTGCCGAAGGCCTCCTCAAAGGTGCGGCCGATCGCCATGATCTCGCCCACGGCCTTCATACGCGTGGTGAGCGTGGGGTCGGTACCCTTAAACTTCTCGAAGGCAAAGCGCGGCACCTTGACCACACAGTAGTCGATCGTGGGCTCAAAGCAGGCGGGCGTTGCCTTGGTAATGTCGTTGACGATCTCGTCGAGCGTGTAGCCCACGGCCAGGCGAGCGGCGGCCTTGGCGATGGGGAAGCCCGTGGCCTTGGAGGCCAGTGCGGACGAACGGCTCACGCGCGGGTTCATCTCGATGATGATCAGGCGGCCGGTCTGGGGGTTCACGGCAAACTGCACGTTGGAGCCGCCGGTCTCGACGCCGATCTTCTCCAAGATGGCGAGCGAGGCGACACGCATGCGCTGGTACTCAAGGTCGGAGAGCGTCTGCGCCGGCGCCACGGTGATGGAGTCGCCGGTGTGCACGCCCATGGGGTCGAGATTCTCGATGGAGCACACGATGATGCCGTTGCCGGCGTGGTCGCGCATGACCTCCATCTCATACTCTTTCCAACCCTCGATGGACTCCTCGACCAGCACCTCATGGGCAGGCGAGAGCTCAAGGCCCTGGCTCACGATGGAGACGAGCTCCTCGTGGGTATGCGCGATGCCGCCGCCGGCGCCACCGAGGGTAAAGCTCGGGCGCAGTACGCAGGGATATCCCACGCGCTCGGCGATAGCCTCGGCGTCGGCCACGCTGTAGGCATAGCCCGAGCGCGCGACCTCCAGGCCGATCTCGGCCATGGCCTCGTTAAAGAGTTTGCGGTCCTCGCCGCGCTCGATAGCGGCCAGGTCGCAGCCGATCATCTCGACGCCGTACTTGTCGAGCGTGCCGTCCTTTGCCAGCTCGACGGCGGCGTTCAGACCGGTCTGGCCGCCCAGCGTGGGCAGCAGCGCGTCCGGGCGCTCTTTCTTGATCACGCGCTCGATAAACTCGGCGGTGATAGGCTCAACATAGGTGCGGTCGGCCAAGCCCGGGTCGGTCATGATGGTCGCCGGATTGGAGTTGACCAGGATGACCTCAAAGCCATCCTCCTTGAGCACCTTGCAGGCCTGGGCGCCGGAGTAGTCGAACTCGCAGGCCTGGCCAATAACGATGGGGCCCGAACCAATAACGAGGATGCGCTTGATGTCAGTACGTTTAGGCATGTTAGTTCTCCTCGGTCGCAGCGTTCTCGGACTCGGCGAAATTCCAGCCGGCGAGGCGGTCCTTCGCGGTGTCGATGTCCAGGTAGTTCTCCTCGCCGTCCATGAGTCGCGTAAAGGCGGTAAAGAGATAGTGGGCATCGGTGGGGCCGGGCGAAGCCTCGGGGTGGTACTGGACCGAGAAACACGGGGCGTCGAGCAGCTGGATGCCCTCGGCGGTGCCGTCGTTGAGGTTCACATGTGTCAGGCGAATGCGACCAAAGCGCTCGTTCATCACGACCGGCGCGACGCCGCGACGCACCCAGGCGCGCAGGTCGCCATCGGCCGCATGCTCGGTTTCGCCGCCGGAAAGCTCCGGAATCAGTTTGCCCAGACTGGGGAACAGCAGGCCAAAGCCGTGGTTTTGCGCGGTGATCTCCACGCGACGGCTCACCAGATTCATAACCGGCTGGTTACCGCCACGGTGACCGAATTTAAGCTTTTCCATTTGGGCGCCGCAGGCCAAGCTGATCATCTGGTGACCCAGGCAAATACCAAAGACCGGCACCTTGCCGATCAGCTGCTGCACCTGCTCGTAGGTCTCCACCACGGCATCGGGGTCGCCGGGGCCGTTGGACAAAAAGACGCCATCAGGATTCATGTCGAGCACCTGCTGGGCGGGCGTATCCCACGGCACGACGGTGAGGTCGCAGCCGGCACGGACCAGGCCCTCCAGAATACCGCGCTTCACACCGCAGTCGTAGGCGACCACTTTGTGACGGGCAGGAGCGGCAGCCGCAAGCGCAAAGCCATGCGTGGCAGGCAGGTCGGCGGCCACAAACTCGTGAGGCGCGGGACAGCTCACGGTCTTGACCAGGTTCTCGCCCACCAGCGTGGGCGCTGCGTCCAGACGCTCGGCGAGCTCGTCGACGTCGAAGATCTCTGTCGAGATAATGCCCATCTTGGAACCATTGTCGCGCAGATGGCGCACCAGAGCGCGGGTGTCGACACCCTCGATAGCGACGATGCCGTGAGCGCGCAGGTACTCCGGCACGCTGACGGCCGAGCGCCAGTTAGAAGGCGTGGCGCACATGTCGCGAACGATCATGCCGCGCATAGCCGGAGCGCTCGCAGGGCGCACGGCGTCGCCGGGGAAGGCCGACTGGACATCGGTCTCGTCGATACCGTAATTGCCGATCTGCGGATAGGTCATGGTTACAATTTGGCCGGCATAACTCGGGTCGGTCATGACCTCAAAGTAGCCCTCAAGCGAGGTGTTGAAGCAGACTTCGCCGGTCGCGGTGCCCTCGGCGCCGCATGCACGTCCATAAAAAATGGTCCCATCCTCAAGATACAGGATACAGGGACCGCAGGTACCCTTGCTGGTTTTGGCCAGCATACGCTGGCAAAGCTCGCTGGGCGCGAAGGTGCGGGCGGCAGCGCCCGCGGTATGGTTGTTCGCCATAATTCTCCTTCCCGGTCTCACAGGACCGGCTTAAAGGTGTGTAGTTAGGCCTCGCGGTATTGTAACCGCAAGCATGCCTCATGGCGTTAATTTCATCGAAATGTTTACGAAATGATAATTATGACTTTCTATGCATAATGATTTTTCTGGGACGGGGATTAAAAATCATCCCGCGGGGCTTGTGACTCACGCGGGATAATGGCCTCTTACTTTTGCTTGTCCTGTTCCAGCAGATCGGACGGCGTTCGGTCGGGCTTGCCGCCGCGGAAAATCTCGCGGCCATGCAGACGATGCTCCAGGTCACGTTCGGCCTTTTCCTCGTCAATCTTGGTCTGGCCCACCACCGGGTCCTCGATCAGCGACGAAACCGAGTTCACCTGTTTTTGAATGCGCTCGGCAATGGTGTCGTCCATGCTTACGATGCGCATCTTCCAGTCGATACTCGTGGCGTTGGATGAGCTCTTGGTCCACACAAACGTCAAAATGGCGCTCTGATGACCCCGCGCGGGGAACATGCCGAAAAAGGAATCGTGCTGAATGTTGCTATCCTCGTCGATATAGGCGTGAACGTTATACACCACGCGGTCAATCTTGTCGTTGAGCAGGGCGTTGGTCGCAAGCGCCGCGGCCTGGATCTGCCCGTTGGACAGCAGCTCGAGCTCATTGGCAGACGACGTGTCCAACACCGTCACCTCAACCGTGCCCGTGCGCTCATCGGCTTCATCGACGGTAAAGTCGAGTGGGAACTGCGTAAAGCCGTTGCCCCACTCAAGGCCGTCCTTCAGCGCCGTCGAAACGGTATCCACCGAAACGCTCTCGGACAGGTTGGCGGTGTTCAGACGACGCATCACGCCGTAGCCAATCTGCATGCCCACGATCAGTACCAAAATACCAATGACTACGGCCATCGCGGTCTTCGTAATGGTATGGCTCACCTGCGAGCCCGAAGGATCGTCCTCGGACAGCGGGTCGATATGTTTTGCCTGGCTCGCGCGGTCCTCGCTGCGCAGCTGCGCTAGCGCCGCTTTGTCACCGCGCTTGGCCGCAGCCTCCTTCTCACGCATGCGCTCGGTTCGCTTTTTGGCAAGCGTGGGATCCAAGACGCCGGATGCATCGATTTCGGAGAATAACTCCGTCACTTCTTCCGGAGTCAAAGGGTTCTTGTCAGCCATAAACTTCCTGTCATATCAATCAGTCGAGCTCGTGCGCACGCGCACCTTCGAACTGCATTCGATAGTAACGGGCATAGGTGCCGCCACGGGCGAGAAGCTCCTCGTGCGTGCCACGCTCCACAACGCGACCATGCTCAACGGTCGCAATCTCATCGGCATGCTTAATGGTCGAAAGACGATGGGCGATGATAATCGTGGTGCGGCCGCGTGCCAGCTCTTCGAGTGACTCCTGCACCGCCTCCTCGCTCTCGTTATCCAAAGCACTCGTCGCCTCGTCCAAAATCAGGATCTTGGGGTTCTTGAGAAACACACGCGCGATGGCAACGCGCTGTTTCTGTCCGCCCGAAAGACGGCTGCCGCGCTCGCCCACGACCGTGTCATAGCCCTGTGGAAGCGACTCGATAAAGGCATCGATGTTGGCGCGACGGGCGGCCTCGGCGATCTCTTCTGCCGTAGCGCCCGGCTTGCCGTAGGCGATGTTCTCGCCGATTGTTCCGTCAAACAGGTAGACATCCTGCTGCACCAGGCCGATAGCGCGGCGCAGGCTCTGCTGCGTCACATCGCGCACGTCCTGACCGTCGATGCTAATGGACCCAGCGGCAACGTCGTAAAAGCGCGGCAGCAGCGAACAGGTCGTGGACTTGCCACCGCCCGAAGGGCCAACCAAAGCGATGGTCTGCCCGGGCTTGATGGACAGATCCATATGGTCGATAACGGGACGCTCGTCGGCATCGCCCTCGCCCAGCTCAACATCCTCGTAGTTAAAGCACACGTCGTGATAATCCACGGCGCCGGCGGTCACCTGCAGATCCATGGCGCCCGGCTTGTCCTGGATATCCGGCGCGGTCGAGAGTACCTCGTCCATGCGCTTAAAGCCGGCGATGGCCTTCTGATACGTTTCGGCCGAATTGACGAGTGTCTCGAGCGGCGTGCAGAACAGCGAAATATAGAGTGCAAAGGTCGCCATATCGACCGCCTGCAGCTGTCCCTGGGCGACCAGCCAGCCGCCCAGCAGTACCACGATCACATAGAGCACACCCGAGAGCAGGCCATACGTCGCAGTATAGACGCCCATGGCGTGATACATGTTCTCCTTGGACGAAAGATAGCGATTGTTGGAGGCGCGGAACTTAGAGCGCTCGGTCTCCTCATTGGCAAAGCTCTTGACCACGCGCATGCCCGCCAGCGAATCCTGCAGCTGCGCATTGATGCCGCTGATCTTTTTGCGGTTGTCGCTAAAGACCTCGCGCATGCGCATGTTCTGCCAAAACATGATGGCCGAAAACGCCGCCGTCACCACGGCCATGGCGAGCGCCAGCACCGGGGCGATGGTAAAGAGGATCACAAACGAGCCGATAATCTCGATGCCGCAGATGATGATCCACTCGGGCACGTGATGCGCCGCCTCGCAGATATCGAACAGGTCGTTGACCACGCGGCTCATCATGTCGCCCGAGCTGTTGCGGTCGAAGTACGCAAAGCTGAAGCGCTCATACTGGTCGAACAGGTCCTCGCGCATCTTGGACTCCATGCGCGCGCCCATCACGTGACCCCAATAGCTCACAAAGTAGCGGCAGGCGCAGCGGACGGCATACATCAACACCAAGCCCACCGCGATCATGCCGAGCGCCTGCATAATGGCAGCCTGACCCTGAGTAAATAGCCCACCGGTCAAATTGCGCAGGATAATGGGGAACGCCAGGTCAATGGCGGCAAGCACCAGAGCGCAAACAGTATCAGCAACAAAAAGCCCCATCTGGGGCTCGTAGTAAGAAAGAAACCTCTTAAACATAGTCACCTTACGCGGTTTTACCAAACCGCGTTTCGTCTCGACGCTGCAAGTGCTCCATTTGGACAATCTGGCCTTCAATCGTCGGTCGCGTATATCCATACGCTTCCCTCCTCTTTTAGGCCACCTTGTCTCAATTGGAGCACTTTCGCTGACTTACACAGACCTGCGGGATCATCCCCGCTCGTTAAAGATCGGCCCCACCCAAGCGGTGCGCGATGCTGTCGCAGGCAAGCGCGCCTACGACGGTCTTGGCGTCTTCGATCTTGCCGTCGAGCACGGCGTCGATCAGCTCGTGCAGCGGCACCAGGTCCACGTTGACAAACTCGTCATCATCGGGGTTGGGCGCATCAAACTCGAGCTTGGTAGCCAAGTAGATGCGGATGATCTCATCGCAAAAACCGCAGGACGTGACAATCGACGTCAAAAAGCGAATACGACCAGCCCTAAAGCCCGTCTCCTCATGCAGTTCGCGCTTGGCGCAATCGAGCGGATCCTCGCCTGGATCGAGCTTGCCGGCGGGAATCTCGACCGTCACGCGGTCGATGGCGGTGCGGTACTGACGCACCAGTACGATCTTGCCGCTCTCGGTCAGCGCCACGACGGCCGCCGCACCCGGATGGCGAACGATATCGCGGGCGCTGCGGCGACCGTTGGGCAGCTCAACCTCAAGACGGTGGACGTCGAGGATCTTGCCCTTCCAGGCGCACTCCTCCGAAAGAATCTTCTCGTGCAGCTCGGCATCGTGCGGGTCGTCGTCGCCCAGCACCAGCGCCGGCTCGTCAGCGACCTCGCCACCAGGCTCGCCCTCGGCGTGCCCATACATGCGGCTGTCCTCTTCGACGATCTGCGCGTCCACGAGCTCTTCGTTCTTCTCGTCCATCCGTCTCATTCCTCTCGGATTTTAGGCATCCCAGGCGTCGCGGCCGCGCAGCGCGCGCAGGCCGATGTCGTGACGCAGGGTCTTGCCCTCAAAATCAATCTTCTCGCAAGCCTCGTAGGCAAGGTTGCGAGCGTTCTCAAACGTGTCGCCCAGAGCGGTCACGGCAAGCACGCGGCCACCATTGGTCACGAGCTGGCCGTCCACCACGGCAGTACCCGCGTGGTAAACGGTCACGTTCTCCATGGCCTCGGCATCCTCAATGCCAGTGATGACCTTGCCCTTCTCGTAGCTGCCGGGATAGCCCGCGCTCGTCAGGACAACGGCCACGGCCCACTCGTCACGCCAGTCGAGCTCAATCTGATCGAGCTCGCAGTTGGCGCAGGCGAGCATGACCTCGACCAGGTCGTTCTTAAGGCGCGGCAGCACAACCTGAGTCTCGGGATCACCAAAGCGGGCGTTGAACTCCAGCACCTTGGGGCCGGCGGGGGTGAGCATAAAGCCGCCATACAGGCAGCCGCGGTAGTCGATGCCCTCGGCAGCAAGCTCGGCCACGGTCTGCTCCATGACCGCCACCATCGTGGCGTGCTCTTCATCGGTCACGATGGGCACCGGGCTGTAGACGCCCATGCCACCGGTGTTGGGGCCCTTGTCGCCCTCGAGCGCGCGCTTGTGGTCCTGCGAAGTGGCCATGGGGCGCACGGTCTTGCCGTCGGTAAAGGCCAGCAGCGAGCACTCGGGACCGGTCAGCATCTCCTCGATGACCACGGTGCTGCCGGCATCGCCAAAGGTGCCGCCAAAGCACTCGCGCACGGCCTCCTCGGCCTGCTCAAGTTCGGTCGCCACGATAACGCCCTTGCCCGCGGCAAGGCCGTCGGCCTTGACGACCAGCGGGGCGCCCTGCTCGCGCACGTAGGCGAGAGCCGAAGCCTCGTCGGTAAACGAACCATAGGCTGCCGTCGGAATGCCCGCACGCTCCATGAGCTGCTTGGAGAACAGCTTGGAGCCCTCCATCTGGGCGCCCTCGGCACCCGGGCCAAAGCAGGGAATACCCGCCGCGCGCACGGCGTCGGCCACGCCCGCCACGAGCGGAGCCTCGGGGCCAATAACCACGAGTCCGCATCCGTGGCTCTGAGCAAACGCCGCCACGGCCGCGGGATCGCAGTCGTCGAGAACAACGTTCTCGCCGCAGCTCGCGGTGCCGCCGTTACCCGGCGCAATGTAGAGCTTGCCGGCGCGCGGTGATGCTGCGAGCTTTGCTGCCAAAGCATGCTCGCGGCCGCCGCTGCCCAACAACAGGATGTCGATGGTTTGAGTGTCCGCCTTCAAGGGTGCCTCCTCTATGGATGAATGGCCCGCTCCGCGCGAGCCCTTTGCAAGCAAATATACCCCTCGGCCGCCCACTTGGGCTGCAAAGGGGTATATCGCAATAACCAAATGGTCCCGATTACTTCCAGAATCGGTTGATGATCTGCTCGCGACCAGCGCCAACGCCAATGAACGTCACGCGGGTGTGTGCCAGATCCTCGATAAACGCCACATAGTCCTGAGCCTCTTGCGGCAGCTCGTCAAAGCTGCGGCAACCGGTGATATCGCACTTCCAGCCGGGGAGCTCCTCGTAGATGGGCTTGGCGTGCTCAAAGCGCACCTGATGCTCGGGCACGCTCGTGTAGCGCTCGCCATCGACGTCGTAGGCCACGCACACCTTGATGGTGTCGAAGGCCGAAAGCACGTCGAGCTTGGTCACGGCGATGTCGGTGAGGCCGTTGACGCGCGAGGCATAGTTGGCGATAGGGCCGTCAAACCAGCCGCAACGACGACGGCGACCGGTGGTCACGCCGTACTCATAGCCCTCCTCGGTCAGCGTGTGGCCGGCCTCGGACTCATAGGAAAGCTCGGTGGGCATGGGGCCCGAACCGACGCGGGTGATATAGGCCTTCATGACGCCCAGCACGCGGTCGACGTTCTTCATGCCCACACCGGAGCCGGTGATGGCGCCGCCGGCGGTACAGTTGGAAGACGTCACGTACGGATAGGTGCCGTGGTCGATGTCGAGCAGCGTCGCCTGGGCGCCCTCAAACAGCAGGTTCTTGCCCTCATCGATCATGTTGTTGAGCAGCAGGCTCGTCTCGGTGATGTAGGGACGCAGGCGCTCGGCCATCGGCAGATACTCGTCGCAAATCTGGTCCACGGTGTAGGTGGGCAGGTTGTAGATGAGCTCGAGCTCGGGGTTCACGCGGGCAAGAGCGGTCTCCAGCTTGTCGCGGAACAGCGTCTCGTCCAGCATGTCCTGCATGCGCAGACCAATGCGGGCCATCTTGTCCTGATAGCACGGACCGATGCCGCGCTTGGTGGTACCGATGTTCTTCTTGCCGAGCTTCTGCTCAAAGGCGCCATCCAGATCGATGTGGTACGGCATGATGACATGCGCGTTGCCACTAATCTTGAGGTTCTTGGTGGTGATGCCGTCGGCCTCGAACATGTCGATCTCCTCAAGGACGACCTTGGGGTTGACGACGCAGCCGTTACCGATCACCGACACGTGATCGGAATACATGATGCCGGAGGGCACCTGGTGCAGGCCGTACTTCTTGCCGTTGACGACGATGGTGTGACCGGCGTTGTTGCCGCCCGAATAGCGCACGACGGCATCGAAGTCGCCGGCGACCAGGTCGCAAATCTTACCCTTGCCCTCATCGCCCCACTGGGCACCGACCAAAACGGTTGACGGCATGTTTACTCCTTACATTCATGGACTGTCTACGCGCCACGCCGGCACGCAGAAGCACAAAACATTCCCAGTATACCCGTGCAACGGGCGCCTGTCCTACTCCTCGGCATGTGCCCCATCAAGCTCATAGAACTTGGTGGATGCCGGCAGGAACATCAGGTCGACGTCGCCGATCGGGCCCGAACGGTTCTTGGCCACGACGATACGCGTAACGCCCTCGTCGGGTCGATCGTCGCGCGAGGCTTCGGCCTCGTCGGCGGAGCGGTCCAAGAACATGACGATATCGGCGTCCTGCTCGATGGAGCCCGATTCACGAAGGTCGGAAAGCTGCGGGCGCTTGCCGGTACGGGATTCGACCTGACGCGAGAGCTGTGACAGCGCGATGAGCGGGATCTTGAGCTCCTTGGCCATAATCTTAAGACCACGCGACATCTCCGAAACCTCGACGGTACGGCTCTCGGAGCGGCGTCCCGGTGGAGGACTCACCAGCTGCAGGTAGTCCAAAATGATGATTGCCTTTTCCTTGTTATGGAGCATGCGGCGGCTCTTGGCGCGAATCTCAGTCACTGTGGTGCCGGGCGTATCGTCAATCAGAATATCGAGCTTGGACAAGGTCTGCGTGGCCTCGTTGATATTGGCCCACTGCTCGGGGCTAATGCGGCCCATGCGGAAGTCACTGATCGAGATCATGGCGTAGGCGCAAATCAGACGCTGGGCAATTTCCTTGCCCGACATCTCCAGTGAGAAGAAGCCGACGGTATAACCAGCAGCGGCAGCGTTAAGTGCCAGGTTCAGAGCGAACGACGTCTTACCCACGGCAGGACGGGCGCCGATGATGATGAGCTGGCCTTCGCGAAAACCCATGAGCATGCGGTCGAGCGACGGGAAACCCGTGGGCACGCCCGCAGCCTGGCCGCCGGCCTGGCATACTTCCTCGGCCTCGTTATAGGCCTCGACCATAAACTCGGTCAACGTCTTGTAGCTCGACTTGACCTCGCGCGCCGTGACCTTGAGCAGCTTGCTCTCGGCCAGCTCCACGACCTCCTTGGTGTCGGTAGGGGCGTTATAGGCCAGCGCGTTGATCTCGTTGGTGGCACCGATCAGCTCGCGCAGCATCGAGTCGCGGCGAACGATGGCGGCATGGTGCTGCCAGTTGACGAGCGACAGGGTCTGACCCATCAGCTCCAAAATGTAGGCCTCGCCGCCCACGGCATCGAGCTTGTTGATGCTGCGCAGGTAATCGATCAGCGAGATGGAGTCGATGGGAATGCGGCTGTTGTACATATCGACCATCGCGGTATAGATGGTCTTATGAATGGGCCGGTAGAAGTCATCGGGCTGCAGCTCGACCTGGGCCTCTTCGACCACCTCGGGCGATAGCAGCATAGCGGCCAGTACATTGGCCTCTGCATCTTGGTTTTGGGGAAGACCCAACTTTGAGCCGCGGTCCTCGACCGTCAGCCCGGTCTCCCTATCGTCATATGCCATGAGCATCCTCATTCATATCGCTTGCGAGCATCCATAGTATCAGCCACGGTCCCAAAACGCGCCGCGCGCCGCCAATCATCACCGAACCAAACGGATGAACGGTCCTGTATATAGGACTTCGACGCAACGTTCACCATGACACTCACTCAGCGCAAAAAACAAAAGGGCGCCCTGGTTTCCCAGAGCGCCCTTCTTAGAACAAGATTGTTGCGTTGCAGCAAATGCTACTCGGCAGCAGCCTCAGTCTCGACCTCGGCGGTCTCGGCCTCGGCGACCTCAGCGGCCTCCTCGACCTCAGCCTCGGCAGCGAGCTCCTCGGCGGTAACGCCGACGAGAACGACAACCTCGGCCTTGATCTCGCGGTACAGCGAGATGGCAACGGTGTGGGCACCGGCAACCTTGATGGGCTTACCGAGCTCGACGCGCTTGCGGTCGATGTCCATACCGAGCTGAGCCTTGATGGCGTCAGCGATCATAGCGGCGGTAACGGAGCCAAAGAGGATGCCCTCGTCGCCGACCTTGACGTCAACGGTGACCTGCTTGCCCTCGAGGGCAGCCTTGGTCTCGTTGGCGGTAGCCAGACGGACGGCCTCGCGCTTGGCGATGTTGTTGCGACGCTCGTCGAGCTGCTTGAGGTTGCCCTTGGTGGCGGCAACAGCGAGCTTCTTGGGGAACAGGAAGTTCTCAGCGTAACCCTGAGCGACCTCTACGACGTCACCCTCGCCGCCCTTGCCCTTGATCTCATCGAGAAGAATAACCTTCATGATGCGTCTCCCTTCTTAGCCGCGGTCGCGGTTGCCACGAGAGGAAACCACGGGGACGGTGTACGGCAGGAGAGCCATCTCGCGGGCGCGCTTGATGGCGTTGGCGATGTCATGCTGATGCTGCGTGCAAGCGCCAGTGACGCGACGGGGCTTGATCTTGCCACGATCGGTCATGTACTTACGGAGAAGCTGAGTGTCCTTATAGTCGATGAACTCAGTGTTCTCCTTGCAGAACTGGCAGTACTTACGACGCGGCTGACGTGCAGAAAAATCATTAGCCATGTCAAAATACCTTTCATTTGGCAACTTCGGCGAACCGAAGCCGCCTCTCACTCAAAAATAGGTGAACAACCCTTAGAACGGGATGTCCTCATCGTAGACGTCGACCGCGGGCGGCGTAGCCACCGGTGCGGCAGGACGTGCTGCAGGCGCGGGAGCTGCGGGGGCATAACCGCCCTGATCGTAGCCACCCTGGCCACCACGGGAGCTCATAAACTCGATCTCATCGACGATGACCTCAAGCTTGCTCCGGCGCTGGCCGTCGCGCTCCCAAGAGCTGTAGCGCAGCTTGCCCTCGATCGCGACCTTGTTTCCCTTTGCCAGGAAACGGCTCACGGCCTCGGCGCGGGTGCCGAACATAGTGCAGTCGACAAAGTTGGGATAGTCCTCCCACTCGCCAGTCTGCGCGTTACGGCGACGATCGTTGACGGCGACGCCAAAGGACAGAACCTGGGTTCCGCCGGCGGTGGCGCGCAGCTCGGGATCGCGGGTGAGGTTACCGGTGATGTTCACTCGATTGATGCTCATAACTCACTACTTCCTCTTGGGGCACAAGCCCAGTCCAAAACGACAGTCTTACTCCTGGTCGTCGCGACGGACGATCATGTGGCGGACCACAGCGTCGGTGATGCGCAGGATGCGACCAAGCTCGGCGATCTGGGTAGGATCTGCGTGGAAGTTGATGAGGGTGTAGTCACCATCGGTGAGGTCGTTGATCTCGTAGGCGAGCTTGCGCTTGCCCCAGTCGTCAACGGAGTCGACCTTGCCAGCGCCCTCAGCGATCGTGGTATCGATACGCTTCATAACAGCGAGACGAGTCTCGGGGTCGAGCGACGGGTCAACAAAGAACAGCAGTTCATAAGCCTTCATATTGTCACCTCCTCTGGGCAAATGTGGCTTCAGGTCGTGAAGGTGCGCCTGAAGCAGGAAAAGACTTGGTAATAATATCTTTCAACCTCCTAGGCCGCAAGAATATGCAGCTACAACCTCATGACCTCCACATATGCCCATACTCGCACGACGTTTCATGCGTCTTCCAACCAAATGCTGACCAAGTGCTTGACGGATTTGTGGACAAGATACGACGCCGCGGGGACAAGCTGAGCCAAGCCACAGGTCAACGGGCACAAGGCTGTGGTCGCAAAATGCATACCAGTGGTCCACAGCGCCACCCAAAGATTTTTAAATTCATTGCCAAGTCGCTTATGAATACCCCTTTTGAACAATTGAGTTAATCAACCACGCTGGTCGGAAGCCGTTTTTTGGCACCTCAAACCCCACTGCAACGACAAGCGCGGCCAAGCGTTTTAAAAAATGCCAACTTTTCTGTTTGCACTTTGCGGTTCCTCGTGTATACTGACTTTCGCATTTAACGGAGAGTTGTCCGAGTGGCCGAAGGAGCACGATTGGAAATCGTGTAGGCGTCAAAAGCGTCTCCAGGGTTCAAATCCCTGACTCTCCGCCAGTTAATTCCAAAGCAGGCCTTCGAGCCTGCTTTGTTTTTACCCCACGCGGAGGGGTGGCAGAGTGGTTGAATGCGGCGGTCTCGAAAACCGTTTGGCCTGTATAAGGTCACGAGGGTTCGAATCCCTCCTCCTCCGCCATTTTGGTTGAGAAAGCTCCCGAAAACGGGGGCTTTTTTGTTTAGAGTCCCTTACAAGCAAATACGGCGGAGGAGGAGGGATTCGAACCCGCCAGGGCGCAAAGCGTAAAGAAAACGCGCCAGTGGCGCGTTTTTAGCGCAGCGCGGTCGGCGTAAGCCGACCGGATAAATTTTGAGCGCTGCTCAAAATTTGGACATCCCTCCTATTCAGCCACGCCCCCATCGCGTTCAGCATCGACCCAGATCCCCAAACATGGAACCTACGCCCCCACCCAGTCCCGACCGTTTACCGAGCAATAGGATCACCACGCCCGCCAACCATGTACTATGTACGGGCATTGTCTAAACCCGCAACCAAAAGGACCCCATCTTGCCCGTCGTCGCCGCTATGACCGTTACCTCACACGCCACAGATGCCATGGTCGCCATCCCGTTTTGGCTCGAAATGTTCGCCGTCGTCGCGGCTTCAATCTCGGGCGTGTTGGTCGCGCGCGAGCACAAGCTCGATCTGGTGGGCGCGGTCGCGCTTGCCGTGGTCTGTGGCTTGGGCGGCGGTCTTTTACGCGACATGACGCTGCAGGTGGGCAACGTCTACATCCTCAACCAGCCAATGGCGCTGCCGCTTTCCATTGCCACGGCAGCCATCATCTATATTTTCCCGGCAATCGTCGACAAGCCCGAAAAACTCATTCCCCTGCTCGACATCATCTCGGTCGGCATCTACGCCGCCACTGGAGCAGACAAGGCGCTGGTCTACGGCTTTGCACCGGCGGTGTGCATCATGATGGGCTTTTTCACCGCGGTGGGCGGCGGCATGTTGCGCGACGGCTTTATGGGCGTGGTTCCGGGCATTTTCCAACGTACTAACTTTTATGCCATCGCCGCCATCGCCGGATCGACAAGCTATGTGTGTCTCGTTATGAGCGGCATTATGAGCAATGTCGCCGCGCTGGTCGTATGCGTTGTCGTGACCATGGGTCTGCGCTGGCTCTCGCTGCGCTTTGACATCAAAAGCCCCACCGAAGAAGATATCGCGCGCTTCTTGCACCGTAAAAAGTAAACAGCACGGCACGACCCTTCGAAATGCAACCGAGAGGTTCTTTTAGAGCGCCCACGCGTTGGGTACCCTGTTAGGTGTATGTCGAGCATCTGACGAAGGATTCACTATGCCCTGTAATCAATTCCCGTCGACCCAGCGCCGTAAAGCGTGGGTCCGCATCACGATCCTATTCGCGCTCGTCGCCCTAGCGGTCACCGCACTTCCCACGGCGTCGTTCGCCGGCACAGACACCGCAGGCAACGTACTTGCGACCGACAATGACGCCAATTCGTCCGGCGTCGAAGGTGACCTGTACTGGGCAGGTCAGGCCCTCAACTTGGACGATGCGTCCATCGGCCGCGACATAATTGCAGCAGGCGAGAGCCTCTCCATCCGCGACTGCACGGTGGGCGGCGCCGTCCGCTTGGCGGCGCGCACCATCGACATTGCCAAGACTACGGTTGATGGCAGCGTGACCGTTGCCGGCCAGCATGTCGTGCTCAATTCCGACAGCACCACCAACTGTTTCTATGCGATAGGCGAGACGGTTGCCCTGCGCGGCTCTACCAAGTCGGCAGCGCTTGCGGGCGATACGGTGACTATCGATGGCACCGTCGAGGGCGATGTCGAGGTTTGGGCCGATAAGCTCATCCTGGGCAAGAACGCCCACATCACCGGCACCGTGAACGCGCACGTCTCCGAGGACCCCGAGCGCGCCGCGGGAGCCGAGGTCGGCGCGCTCAAGATCGACCGCACCGAGAGCGAGGATACTTCCACCGTTAACGATGTCATCGGCGGTATCGTCGCCGCGGCACTCTCGGCCTGCTTTGTCGCCCTACTGCTCGAACTCGTCTTTCCGCGCGCAACCGCCAGCGCCGCCGGCATGCTCCACCAGCGCCCCATGCCCCTGTGGGTGAGCGGTCTTCTGGGCACGATTGCTATCGTCCCCGCCGTCCTACTGCTAATTATCTCTATCGCTGGTCTGTCGCTTGCCGGAGCCCTCATGTGCGGTGTTATTGGCATCGCGCTGGTGTCGAGTGCCTTTGCAGGGTGCGCGATCGCGCGCATGGTCGGACACAGCCAGAACCGCTACGCCATGGCGGCCGCCGGCGGCGTGATCGCAGGTGCACTTACGGCAATCCCCCTCGTAGGCGATTTCATCAGCGGCGTGGCCTTTGTCTTCACGCTCGGCTATGTTATCCAGATCATCTGGCGCAACGCTCACCTCAAGTCGCAACAGCCGGCTAATACGCCGGAACCCCCCACCGCCTAGCTGCCAACCACCACAAAGGGGACAGGCACCTTTGTGGTGGTGCAAGCGAACCTGTCCCCCTTGCACCAAAAAGGGCGCCGACCATCGCGGTCGACGCCCTTTCTTATTGGCGGTTATAAGCCCCAGCGCTTATTTGTTGACCTGACCGGCACGGACGGCGGCCTTCTTGCGGTCGGTGGCATTGAGCAGACGCTTGCGCAGGCGAATATTCTTGGGAGTGATCTCCACCAGCTCGTCATCGGCGATGTACTCCAGCGCCTCCTCCAGCGAGAAGGTGCGGGGCGGCACCAGCTGCACGGAAATATCGGAGGTCGAGGAACGCTGGTTGCCCAGGTTCTTGGTACGGGCGATGTTGACGACCATGTCGCCGGCCTTGCTGCGCTCGCCCACGATCATGCCCTCGTAACACTCGGTGCCCGGCTCAACAAACAGCTGGCCGCGCTCCTGCAGCGTGCCCAGGGCATAGGCAACGGCCTTCTCGGTGGTCATGGAGATCATGGCACCGTTCTGACGGTTGCCGATCTCGCCGGCGTAGGGACCGTACTCCAGGAAGGTGTGGTAGAACACGCCCTCGCCGTGGGTGACGTTCATGATGCGGTTCTTAAGGCCCATGATGCCACGCGTCGGGATCTTAAACTCAAGGTGCGTCACGATGCCCGAGGTATCCATACTCGTCATGATGCCACCGGAGGTGCCGAAGACCTCAACGACCTTGCCCGAGTACTCGTCCGGGCACTCGACGACGGCCTGCTCGACAGGCTCCATCTTGTTGCCGTTCTCGTCCTTCTTAAACAGAACGCGCGGACGACCGACCTGGAACTCAAAGCCCTCGCGGCGCATGGACTCCATCAGAACGGACAGGTGCAGAATGCCGCGGCCCGAGACCTCGACGCCGCTCTTGTCCTCGAGCTCCTCGATCTTCATGGTCACGTTGTTCTCGGCCTCGTTGAACAGGCGCTCCTTGAGCTGACGGGCACCCACGATGTCGCCGTCACGGCCGACGAGCGGGGAGGTCGAAGCCTCAAAGACGATGGACAGGGTCGGCGGGTCGATCTCGATGGGCTCGAGCTCGACGGGGTTCTCGGGGTCGGTGTAAACATCGCCGATATCGGTGCGGTCGATGCCCACGACGGCGGCGATGTCGCCGGCGCCGACTTCCTGGCACTCGGTGCGGCCCAGGTAGTCGAAGGTAAAGAGCTGCTTGACGGTAGCGGTGGCGCTGGAGCCGTCGTTCTTGACGACCAGGATCTGGTCGCCCTGGTGGATGGTGCCGGAGTACACGCGGCCGATGCCGATACGGCCAACGAAGTTGGAGTGGTCGATGGTCACGCACTGCATGGCCAGCGGGGCGTTCTCATCAACCTCGGGCGCGGGCATATCGTCGATAATCATATCGAGCAGCGGATACATATCCATGTTGCCGTCATTGGGATCGAGGCGGGCAAAGCCGTTGACGCCGCTGGCGTAGATGACGTGCTCCATGGCAAACTCGAGCTGGTCGTCGGTGGCGCCCAGGTCGGCCATAAGGTCGAGGCAGTCGTTGTAGGCCTTCTCGGGGTTAGCACCCGGACGATCAATCTTGTTGATGACGATCATGATCTTAAGGCCGGTGTCGATAGCGTGACGCAGCACAAAGCGGGTCTGGGGCATGGGGCCCTCAAAAGCGTCGACCAGCAGCAGGGCGCCGTCGGCCATACGCAGCACACGCTCGACCTCGCCGCCAAAGTCGGCGTGGCCCGGGGTGTCGATGACGTTGATCTTAACGTCCTTGTACTCGATAGAGATGTTCTTGGCGAGAATCGTAATGCCGCGCTCACGCTCCTGGTCGTTAGAGTCCAGGACGCGGTCCTCGACCTGCTGGTTGGCACGGAAGGCGTCCGTGGCACGCAGGAGCTTGTCGACCATCGTCGTCTTGCCGTGGTCGACGTGGGCGATGATGGCGATGTTCCTCAGATTGTCTACGCGCATGTAGTTCCCCTATCTTCTATCCATATACAAACGGCACGCGTATGCGGCCCGCCCAGCGATACAACGCTCAGCGGGAATATTGAGCCTTTTACCGAAAACTCGTTTATTTTAGCGATTTTAGATAAGAGGGGTTTCCTCACCTGCAGGTTCAGGGTCGCTCCACATAAAACCATCGCCGGCACCCATGCCCTCATACAGCACGTATGCCGAAAAACCGCTCTCGAGCGTGGTTTCGAAGAAGCTCACGAGCAGGGCGTCGTGATAGCCGCCGTCAATTTCGACACAACCGGTGTAGCCGATGGCGTAACGGGCGATGCGGCCCAGCCCCTCGTCCTTAAGACCCATCTTGTGCTCGGAGATAAAGTTGGTGGCAGCCTCGAGGCACGCCTCTTCGCCATCCTCATCGAGCGCCGCCAGATAACGGTTGGAAGCAGCGTCCTCGATCGCCACAACTACGCCCGGATTCTCGCCGGCGGCAAGGTCGTCCAAGAACGCACCAATCAGGTCACACACCATGGCGTCGAGCTCGGCGGAGACGTTACCGGCGTCCTGCATATCCTGTGCCATCTTTAGACCTTCCCATCGAATCCGGCGTCGTTACAGTTCTTGTGCCTCAGCAGCGATCTTGGCGGCAGCGTCGCGGGTGTGCATCATATCCACCGCACGCTTGTCGAGCACCTTGATCTGACTGGTCAGCATTACCGCGTCGACCACGCCCCAGATCACCAGGCCCGTAGAGATCGAAAACCCAAGCGCACCAACTGTACCACGAAGGCGCGAGCAGATTGCCGCGACAAGGGCGGAGATGACAACCATCTTGATAAACGAGCCGCGGCGCTCGCGAAGCGTGCGGGCCTGTGTCACATAGGCGAGGCGGGCCGCCTCGGATGCTTCCGAGCGCATCTGGGCTTCACGCGCGATGGCGGCCGCCTCAGCCGACATGCCGCCGGCCATCAGCGAACGCTCCGCAACCTGGACGCCCCGCATTTAGAAGTCATCGGGGGAGAGCGTATGGACGAACTCGTCGAACTTCTCGAACTCCTGCTCGTCGTCGACTTCCTCGGCATGGGCAGAAACGGTGCCCAGGCGATTCATGATGTCGTCCTCCACAAACATGGGAGCATTGCTGCGCACGGCAAGGGCGATGGCATCGCTGGGGCGGGCATCGATCTTGCGCTCGTCACCATCGGCCAGTACGACAATCGTCGCGTAAAACACCGGCGGCTCGGCGCGAACGATCTCGATGCGCTCGAGTTTGGCGCCCAAGGCGTCAACGGTATCGAGCAACAGGTCATGGGTAATCGGGCGCTCGGCGCGACCGCTATCGATGCCGCGGCTGATGGCAGCAGCTTCAAACGAACCAGTCTGAATGGAAAGGGAACGCAGCGGCGCGGGCAAGTCCGATTTGCTGCAGCGCTCGCGAAGCACGATAAGCGATGGCACGGGACCGGCGGCCATGACGATGGTCTCTATGTCGACACGAACCATGGAACACCTCCGGTACGTAGCGGTTAACACGCGGCAGCCCGCCGCATTGAATAGCTATACTACCCAAACTTTCGCACAGCACACAAAATCAAAGTAGTCTTTTTGGGACGGGGCTCTTTTGACTACTCCAGCAGGTAAGAAAAAAGCCCCGAGGAAACCCTCGAGGCTCTTCACAGTTTTGATGGTGGACCTGACAAGATTCGAACTTGTGACCTCCCGGTTATCAGCCGGACGCTCTAACCAACTGAGCTACAGGTCCATCATGGTGGAGGTTAGGGGGATCGAACCCCTGACCTCAGGCTTGCAAAGCCCGCGCTCTCCCAGCTGAGCTAAACCCCCACGGAGACAGTAATAAACACCCCAGCGGCGACTCGGCTCTCGCTGGGGTGTTTATTGCGAAAGAAAGTGGTGGACCTGACAAGATTCGAACTTGTGACCTCCCGGTTATCAGCCGGACGCTCTAACCAACTGAGCTACAGGTCCATTGCGCAAGAGATATATTAGACGAGTCGTTACGCGCGCGTCAACAACTTTTTTGAAAATCTTTGGGAGGGTGGTCGCTGGGCTGGCGGGATGGTTTTGGTTTGCTGCTCGGACAGTCCTGCGCAAGACGAAGGCCACATTAAGTGGCCTTCTTTGCGTGCGGAACTCGCGACAAACCAAAACCATCCCGCCAGCCCAGCGACCATGGGGTCCCAAGATTGTCAAAAAGCGGTCGGCGCGCAGTGCGCCGACCGCCGATATATGGGGTCTGATAATTTTTACCAGCTAGTTCCTCTTACTCGTCTAGGAGATCCTCTGGCATGTCGTTGCCGTCGCCTAGATCGACAGGGGTTTCTTCGGGGGCAGAGCCGTCTTCTGTGGCTTCACCTTCGGGCTTCTCCTTGGCGGCCGTCATGCGGGCTACGGCGCAGATGCGGTCGTTGTCGTCGACGGTCATCATCTTGACGCCCTGGGTAGCGCGGCCAGTCTGGCTAATCTCATCGGTCTTGACGCGAATGACCGTCGCGCCCTCCGTCACGATGAACAGCTCGTGCTGCGGGCCCACCGTCTTCATGGCCGCGAGGTTACCCTTACGCTCGGTCATTTGGATGGTGTAGACGCCCTGGCCGCCGCGATTCTGCTCCGGGTAGTCCGCGACCGGCGTGCGCTTGCCGTAGCCGCGCTCGGTGATGACGAACAGATCGCCGTTGCCGTTAGTGACTTCCATGCCCAGAACGCTCACGCCGTCCTTCATACCGATACCGCGAACGCCGCTGGTATCGCGGCCGGTGGCGCGCACCTGTTCCTCGGAGAACATGATCGCCTTGCCCGCGGTGGTGGCCAGGATAATCTTGTCGCCCTCGCGCACGCGGCGCACGTTCAGCAGCGCGTCGTCGTCACGCAGGTTGATAGCGATCAGGCCGTCGCGGCGGCTGCGGTCATATGCGCTCATTACGGTCTTCTTGACCATGCCGCTCTTGGTGGCAAACATCAGGTACTCGTCGGCAGGGAACTCGCGGCAGCTGATGACGCTCGCGATCTTCTCGCCCTCCTCGAAGGGCAGCAGGTTGACGATTGCGGTACCGCGCGCCTGGCGCGTACCCACCGGCAGCTCGTGCACCTTCAGGCGATAGACCTTACCCTTGCTCGAGAAGAACAGCACGTACTCGTGCGTGGACGCGATGAACATCTCGTCGATGACGTCGTCCTCTTTGAGGTTGACGCCCGACACGCCCTTGCCGCCGCGCTTCTGGGCGCGGTAGGCGGCCACCGGGATGCGCTTGACATAGCCGGTGTGGGTGATGGTCACGACCATGTCCTCATCGGCAATGAGGTCCTCGACGTCCAGGTCCTTCTCGACATGGCTGATCTCGGTGCGGCGCTTATCGCCGAACTTCTTGGAGATCTCGCGCATCTCTTCCTTAATGACGCCCAGGATCTTCTCCTCGTGCGCCAGCAGGTCCTCGTAGTAGGCGATGGCGCGGCGCAGGCCGTCCAGCTCTTCCTGGATCTTGTCGCGCTCCAGGCCGGTCAGGCGGCGCAGCTTCATCTCGAGGATGGCCGTGGTCTGCTCGGGCGTAAAGCCAAAGCGCTCGATCAGGCGGCTGCTGGCCTCGGAGTCGGTCTGCGAGGAGCGGATGATGCTGATGACCTCGTCGATATGGTCAAGGGCCATCAGGTAGCCCTCAAGGATATGCGCGCGGGCCTGGGCCTTCTTAAGGTCGAAGCGGGTGCGGCGGGTGACGACGTCGACCTGGTGGTCGATGTAGTGCTGCAGCATCTCGCGCAGACTCAGGCATTTGGGAACGCCGTTGACAAGCGCCAGGTTGTTGGCGCCAAAGGTCGTCTGCAGCGAGGTGTACTTGTACAGGTTGTTGAGCACGACCTGCGGGATGACGCCCTTCTTGAGTTCGATGACCAGACGGATACCCTTCTGGTTGGACTCATCGCGCATATCCGAGATGCCCTCGATGCGCTTGTCGTTGACGAGCTGGGCGATCTTCTCCTGCAGGGTGCCCTTGTTGACCATGTAGGGGATCTCGGTAAAGACCAGGCGGCTGCGGCCGGTCTTGGTGGACTCCACGTGAGCCTTGGCGCGCACGGTAATGGAGCCGCGGCCGGTCTCGTAGCTCTGCTTAATGCCGGCGCTGCCCATGATGATGGCGCCGGTGGGGAAGTCCGGACCGGGCATGATCTGCATGAGCTCGTCGACGGTGGCTTCGGGGTTGTCGATCAGGTAGCAGGTGGCCTCGATCGCCTCGGTGAGGTTGTGCGGGGCGATGTTGGTGGCCATGCCGACGGCGATGCCCTGGCTGCCGTTGACCAGCAGGTTGGGGAAGCGCGCAGGCAGCGCCACGGGCTCGGCGAGTGATTCGTCGTAGTTGGGCTGCCAGTCGACGGTATCCTTCTGCAGGTCACGCAGCAGCTCCATGGCGGGCTTGGCCAGGCGGCTCTCGGTGTAACGCATGGCTGCCGCGCCGTCGCCGTCGATGTTGCCGAAGTTGCCGTGACCGTCGATGAGCGGCGTGCGCATGGAGAACCACTGCGCCAGGCGGACCATGGCCTCGTAGACCGCGGAGTCGCCATGCGGGTGGTACTTACCGATAACTTCGCCGACCGTCCAGGCCGACTTCTTGTGCGGACGGTTGGGGTAGATGCCGCTCTCGTTCATCGCGTACAGGATGCGGCGGTGCACCGGCTTTAGGCCGTCGCGCACGTCCGGCAGGGCGCGCGCCGTGATGACCGACATCGAATACTCGATAAACGACTGCTTCATCTCGCGACCGAACTCCGAAATCTGGAGCTGGCCGCCATTGATATCCTCGCCGGCCGAGGCGCCACGGTCGACTTCGCCAAAGCTCTCCTCGAGCTCACCGTCGTCCTCTTCCTCGTCATCATCGGCATCGGGGTTATAGGCGTCCGGATCGCCGTCCTCGCCCTGCTCAGCACGGGCAAGCAGGCGCCTCAGATCGTCGGGCATGCCGGCGTCGCCGGCCTCGCCCATGCCCTCGTTATTGTTGATATCGTCTGCCACGTTACCTCCTCTTAAGCATCAAGGAAACGCGCGTCATGCGCATGTTTTTCAATGTACTCGCGGCGATAGCCGACCTCGGAACCCATCAGCTCGCGCACGGCGCGGTCTGCCACCACGGCGTCCTCGATCGACACACGCTGCAGAATGCGGGTCTTGGGGTCCATCGTCGTCGAGGCAAGCTGCTTGGGGTCCATCTCGCCCAGGCCCTTGTAGCGCTGGACGGTATAGCCCTTGCGCTTTTTGGTGATCTTGCCGTCCTTGGCCTTGCCGTCCTCGTCGTTATCGTCGGGGTTCAGTCCCAGACCCTGGATGGTGTCGCGCAGGATCTCGTCTTCGGGCTGGCGGCCGTTGGGATACACGTAGTGGATCTTGTTGCGCACCTTGATGCCAAAGATGGGCGGACAGGCAACATAGACGTAGCCGGCATCGATCAGCGGACGCATGTACTTGTAGAAGAACGTCAGCAGCAGGATGCGGATATGCGCACCGTCGACGTCTGCATCGGTCATGATGATGATCTTGTGGTAGCGAGCCTTAGTGATATCGAAGTCGCCGCCGTCGCCGGCACTCGTCGTGACACCGCAGCCGATCGCGGTAATCAGCGACTGGATGGTGTCGCTCGAGAACGCGCGATGGTCACCAACGCGTTCGACGTTCAGAATCTTGCCGCGCAGGGGCAGAATCGCCTGGATGTCTCGGCGACGGCCGTCCTTGGCCGAACCGCCTGCCGAGTCACCCTCTACGATGAAGAGCTCGGTCAGCTCGGCATCGCGCACCGAGCAGTCAGCGAGCTTACCGGGCAGGGACGCCGTCTCGAGCAGGCTCTTGCGGCGGGTCGCCTCGCGCGCCTTGCGGGCGGCGTTGCGCGCCTTGCAGGCCTGTTGCGCCTTCTTGACAATCTCGCGGGCGGGCTTGGGATGCTCCTCCAAGTAATCGGCGAGGCCGTCGGTCACGATCTTGAGCGTGAGCGCGCGCATATAGGAGCTACCGAGCTTTGCCTTGGTCTGGCCCTCAAACTGAGGATCGGGCAGCTTGACCGAGATAACGGCCGAAAGGCCCTCGCGCACATCGTCGCCGGTCAGGTTGGCGTCTTTTTCCTTGAGCAGGTTCTGCTTGCGCGCGTAATCGTTGATTACGCGGGTGAGCGCGGTGCGGAAGCCCTCAAGGTGCATGCCGCCCTCGGGAGTGTAGATGTCGTTGGCGAACGACATGACGTTCTCGCCGTAGCCGCTATTCCACTGCAGGGAAACCTCGACCTCGCCCATCTTGGTCACAGGCGCGTCCGGATCCGATTTACCCTCGATGTAGATGGGCTCCTTAAAGGCCTCGGGGACGTCCTTGCCCTCGTTGAGGAACTTGACGAAGTCGATGATGCCGCCCTCGTAGCAAAACTCCTCCACGTGGGGAGTCGCCTCGCGCTCGTCGGTCAGCACAATCTTAAGGTTCTTATTGAGGAACGCCGTCTCCTGCAGACGGTTGTGCAGCGTATCGAAATCGTAGATGCAGGTCTCGAAGATCTCGTCGTCGGGCCAGAAGGTGACGGTGGTGCCCGTTGAATCCGAGGTGCCCACGACCTCCATCTTCTTGACGGTCTTGCCGCGCGAGAACTCCATCTCGTAGGTGTTGCCATCGCGGCGAACCTGAACGACCACGCGCTTGGACAGTGCGTTGACGACGGAGATGCCCACGCCGTGCAGGCCGCCCGAGACCTTATAGGCCGAGTTATCGAACTTACCGCCGGCGTGCAAGATCGTCATGACGACCTCGAGCGTCGGGATCTTTTTAACAGGGTGCTCGTCGACGGGGATGCCGCGCCCGTTGTCGACGACCGTGATGGAGTTGTCGGCGTGGACCGTCACCTGGATCTCGGTGCAGAAACCGGCCATGGCCTCGTCGACGGAGTTGTCAACGATCTCCCACACCAGGTGATGCAGACCGCTGGCGCTCGTCGAGCCGATATACATGCCCGGGCGCTTACGAACGGCCTCGAGACCTTCGAGAATCTTAATCTCGCCGCCATCGTAATCGTTTTCGTTTGCCACACGTCCTCCTTCAGTCAAGAAAATGTGTACAGCCTTACTAGTTTATCGTAAAAAAATACCCTCGGGAACGAGGGTATTTGGCTCTACAAGGCCACCAGATGCGATTTAAGGCTCTTTTTTGCTTTGCACGCCCTTGGCCCACTCGGCACTGGCTCTCATGGCATTCTCGAGGGCCTCGCGCAGTTTTTGGTCTTCGATGGGCGCCACTTGGCGCTCGATCTCGGTACGCTCGGCCTCACTTAGGTCGGCGTGCGGGGCCGGCGGTCGCTCGGTCGTCGCCTGGCGCAGGCGCTCCTTGGCGGCGGGCGGCGTGTGACCGGGCGCGGTGGTTTTGAACACCAGGCCGTCCACATGCGCACCGGCGCGCTCCATGCGCGCACGGATGATCTCGCGCAACAGCGTCATTTCCTGCGTCCACGAGGGCGAGTCGAGATACACCAGCAGCTCATTGGACTCGGGCAGGTAGCGCAGCCCCGTCACATGCCGTCCCTCGCGCGTGCCCGAGCACACCGCGTTCCATGCGCGATAGACCGCGCGCGACTCCTCGGCGGCCTCCATCTGCGCACGGCGCTTAGGCGTTGCAGCCGCCAGGATGCGCTGGCGCTCTGCGTTCAAAAATCCACTGAAGGCGACTGTCTCGCTCTCGCGCTCGTAATTAGCACGTCTCACCCATGCTCACCACCTTGGCTCGATCAAGCAGGTCATCGGTAAAGTACCCCAGGTTGGTCGTAGTTATGACCGTCTGGATATCATCGCCGATCAGCCGCAGGAAAGCGCCGCGACGCTCGCCGTCGAGCTCGCTCATCACGTCGTCCAAAAGCAGCAGCGGGGCGGTGCCCAGGACATCGCGAGCCACGGCCACCTCGGCCACCTTCCAGGACAGTACCAGCGTGCGCTGCTGTCCTTGGCTGGCAAATGAACGGGCGGAGCGACCAGCCACGGTGAACTCGATCTCGTCGCGATGCGGTCCCACCAACGTCACGCCGCGGCGAATTTCCTCGTCGGCATGCTCGTCAAGGGCAGCCAGCATGCGCTCGTACGCCCAACCCTTCAGCTCTTCGCGATCCTCGACCTGGGGCAAATCCCCCAGCGTGGACGCATAGGTCACGTTGGCAGCCTCGCCGGACGCCACTTGCCCGTAGGCAGTGTGCACATGGCCCGCCAGCCGGTCGAGTAGGGCCAACCGGTGCACGAGCAGGGCCGAGCCCGCGCGAGCAATCGAATCGTTCCACGCGCCGAGCATCTCGCGACAGCACCAGGTCTCCTTGAGCAGGGCGTTACGCTGGGTCACGCAGCGCCCATAGGTGCTCGCAAGATCGGCATAACGCGCGCTCAGCTGCATGCCAAAGTCATCGAGGGCGGCGCGGCGCACACTGGCGCCTCGCTTAACCATGTCCAGATGGTCGGGGCAAAACAGCACGCTCGGCAGAATCCCGCGCACACCGGCGGCAGAGCATCTCTTGCCGTTGCGACTAAACGAGCGCTTACCGTCCTCCGCGCTCAATCCCATATCAAGCACGCGGCCGCCGCCCTCGAGCCTCAGCTCGATCTTGCACGAGCCCACGCCGTCATGGACGAGCTCGGCTGCGGTCGGATGCCTAAACGAGGCACCACTCGTCAGCAGCTGCAGCGCCTCTATGAGATTGGTCTTTCCCGCCGCGTTGGGTCCCGCAAGTATCGTCACGCCCTCGTCCAGGGCAAGGCGATAGCTATCGAAGCTGCGGTAGTGCGCGACGGAAAGATCGCGGGCGAACATGGTCATGGCGCAGCGCTAGATGCGTACCGGCATGACCAGGTACAGGTAGTTGATCTTGTCATAGGACTTGAAGATGCCAGCCTGCGAATAGCTCTTGAGCTCCAGCGTGATCTCCTTCTCCTTGGACAGGGCGTTGAGGCAGCCAAAGATGTAGTGGTAGTTGAAGGCGATGGTGCCCGACTCGCCCTCGGCCTCGACATCGATCGTCTCCTGCGCCAGATCCTGGTCGTTGGAAATGGAGGACAGGCCCATCTGCCCGTTCTCGACATCGATCTCGAACTTGACGGCGGGGTTGGCGCTCGCGATAACGGCCACGCGCTTGAGGGCGGCGTTAAAGGCGGCGACATCGATCTTGACGCTCGTCACGCACGAATCGGGGATGAGCTGCTTGTAGTTGGGGTACACGCCCTCGATGCGACGCGACACGTAGGTGGTGTTGCCGGCCTCGAAGACGACCTGGGTGTCGGTAGCCCCGATCATGATGGTCGCTTGGCTGGCCATGATGCTCAGCGCGTCGTTAAAGGCGTCAGCCGGAACGTTGAGCTCAAAGGAGCCCTCGAGGGTCGAGGTCTCGACCTGCGTATCGCACACGGCCAAGCGGAAGGAATCGGTCGCCACCAGGCGTACGGTGTTGTTCTCGACCTTCATGTGCACGCCGCCCAGGATGGGGCGAGCCTTGTCGGTCGAGGTGACGCGCCACACGCGGCCGACCATTTCGGACAAGACATCGGTCGGCAGCTCCACGGCACTCTCGATGGCATAGGCCGGAAACTCGGGGAAGTCATTGGCATCGAGCGTGTTCAGCCTAAAAGAGCTCTTCTCGCAACCAATCAGCACCTGGCGCTCGGACAGCTCAAAGGTGACCGGGGCATCGGGGAGGGTCTTGGTGATATTGGAGAGCATCTTACAGGGGATAACCATCTCGCCCTCTTCTTCGACATGCGCCGCGATGCGATGACGGATCGAGATGGTGTAGTTAGAGGTCTGGAATTCCAAGATGCCGTCTTGGGCCTTAACGAGCACGCCCGACAGGATGGGGAGGGTGGATGCCGAAGCGACACCCTTCATAACGACGCCGATGGCTTGTGTAAGCGAGCTCTGGCTGACGGTGAACTTCATCTTTTAATACCTTTCTATAGATATAAATATCTTAATAATAGTAATAGCACTGACGAAACTGTTGATTACTCCCAAAGACGCAGGTCAGACCCAGAAAGAGAATCGACAGCAACCTGTGTGCAACAGGGGTGGTTTTCCACGTTCAAAACCTGCGCAAAACTTTTCATCACCGCGGGTTGGGTTTTAGACACCTTATGCCCGTGGTTTCGACAAGTTTTCAACAGCTGTGTCCATTTACCTACGAGCGCAGTGTAATTTTATCGCGCAGCGACTTGAGGTCTTCGGTAACAGTCCGGTCTTCCTGGATCATCTTCTGGACCTTTTTGTAACTCGTGCTGACGGTCGAGTGGTTGCGGTTGCCAAATTCGGCGCCCACCGCCGTGGTCGTCATCTCACACATCTCGATGGCCAGGTAGATAGCGATATGGCGTGCTTTGGCGATATTGGCGTTGCGACGCGGGCCGATGAGCTCCTCGTGCGTCACGCCGTACTGCTCTTCGATGACGGACTGAACCGTCTGGACGTTGATCTTTTTGGCCGATGTGTCAAAGTACTGGCTGGCGATGGCGTCGATATCGTCAAAGGTGAGCTCCCCGCCCTCGCGCTCGCGGTCGCCCGCCTCGCCGGCGCAGCGCTCGCAAAAGCTCTCGAGTTCGCGGATGTTGGTACCCGAGACCTCGGCCATGTGTTTAAAGTGCTCGTCGGTTAGGTGCCCGCCGTCGCCCCCATAGGCCGCCAGCAGCGAGTCGTCGCCTGCCTCGGGAGCGGCGACGATGGTGTTCTCGTAATAGCGCTGCAAGATCTTGTATTTCATCTCGTAGCTGGGCTCTGCGACCAGGCAGAGCATGCCGGCGTTGAAGCGGCTGGTCAGACGCTCGTCCATGCTCAGGTCCTTGGGGGCGCGGTCTGCCGCGATGACGACCTTCTTGTTGTTGCGGATGAACTCGTCCATGAGCTGGAAAAAGTAGTCCACGCTCGCGCGCTTGCCGATGATGTTTTGGATGTCGTCGATGATGAGCACGTCCACGCCGTGGTACGCCTGCATGATGGGGGCGTTGCTCTTCTTTTGGCGGTCGAACTCGGTCATCAGGTCGTCCAGATATGCCTGGGAGTTGGCATACTTGACCTTGATCTCGGGCGACTTTTCGGCGAGCTCGTTTTTGATGGCAAGCAGCAGGTGCGTCTTGCCCAGGCCCGATTTGCCGTAGATGAACAGTGATGTGCACGTGCCCCGCTCGTCCGCGAGGGCGGCAAACTTGAGTGCCGAGCGATAGGCATGGCTGTTCTCGGGGCCGTAGACAAAGTTCTCAAAGGTAAATTTTGAGTTCGCGGCGAGCGGGGCTCCATCCGTATTCTGTTCGGCCGGCGCGGTCGGTGCTGGCATGGGTGAAGCGGGGGTCGCAGCTTGCGTGGATTTAGTTGGCGCTCCGCCCTTCATCTGGTTCATCATGCGGCGAAAATCATCGGCCGAGAGCGTGTTCTTGATTGCAATGCCCGAATCCGCGCCCGTCGTTGCGTCGTGAGCGATGGGCATGTGCGTGACGGGTGCGTTCGTTGACGTCGCCGCCGCGGTCGGCAACGGTGCCATGGTTTCACGGGAAACATCGCTGTGCTGGTGCTCGATTGTCGGCACGTCGCCTGCGGAGGCCGGCACCGCCGGGGAAGCAGCGGGAGCCGTGGCAGGCGCCGTCGCGGCAGCGGATTCCGTCGCGGCGCCTTGCGGTGCCACGATGTCGAGCGCGATCGGTGCAAAGGCGATTTCTTCCAGATAGGCCTCAATGGTCGGCTGATGCTTTTTGAGCTGCGCGATGGCAAAGCGCGAGGGGGCCTCGATCGTGAGCGTATCTTCGGTCAGGCTTATGGCGCGCGATTGCCCCAGCATGTTGATGAGGCGTGCATCTCGGCCGTCGCGCTGGCAAAAGGCGATGGCATCCCCCAGGATGATGCTTGCTTCCTCGTCCACTGTCTCTCCCGTTCTTTAGCTCTGAGCTCGCACGCGAGCGGCGCCGAGTTCGGTCAGATGGTATTTCTGGCCATGCTTGATGACCAAGCCGGCCTGCGCCAAGTCATTGAGCGTGCGTGACCAAGTGGGGGCCGAGTTTCCAAACGCCCTCGCCAGATCGGTAGCACCGCACGCTTGATTTTGCGCCAGATAGCCCAGCGCGGCGTTGCCGCGATCGCTTACGAACACGTCCGGTTGTGGCTGCGCATACTGATTTGCTGCATTAGGATACATCATTTGAGCTGCTGGTTGTTGAGAACTCTGCATCGGCGGCATTTGCTGTTGAAAACTTTGAGGCCACTGGTGGTAAGGCTGCGGAGGCATCTGCTGGGCCCAGGGGTTGTACTGCTGCTGCGTCATCTGCTGGTACGGCTGCTGATATCCCTGCTGGTACTGCTGCGGGAACTGCTGGCCATATCCCAGTGGCGGCATCTGCTGATATGGATATCCCTGTTGGTACGGCTGATAGCCCATTTGCTGGCCACCCGGTGCCCCCGTCGCCTGCTGCATTGCTGCTGTATCCTGATCCGCCAGCGGCATGGCCTCTGGCACGTTTGGCGGCATCGACATCGACGCCGCCTGGGGCTCTTGTGTAGGAAGCATTCCGGGCTGCTGCATCTGTCCCACGCGGGGCTGCATCTGTTGCGTTGCCATGGGCTGCTGCGCAAAAGCTCCCGGCAGGGGATATGCGGGCTGCTCCGTCTCGGGCCGCACGGCAGCACCGCGCCCGCCGGCGCGTTCGATTTCCTGCACGCGTTTAGGGTCCAGGCTTACCGTAACCACGGTGCCGTTGCCCATGTTGTCCTCGATGGACACGGCCCCGCCGGCGTTTTCCAAATACTCCTGCACCATGGGAAACCCTGCTCCGGTTCCACGGATATAGCGCTTCATCTTGCTGTTTGCGCTGGTAACGCCAAAGTCGAAAGCGCGCTCCTTGTCGTCGATGCCGGGTCCTTGATCAGCAAAGCGGATGGTGTCTCCGCCGTCCAGAATCGAGATGATGGGCTCGGCAAAGTGTGCGTGGATAAAGTTTTCGACAATCTCGCGGATGACCATGAGCGAGATGTGGCCACCTTGCTCTTTCATACACTGGTAGACGGTGTTGGTCGTCTCTTCCAAATACGTGCGGACATCTTGCGGATCAATGACGATCACACGCGGTGTCGACAGCATGTCGTCATAGACGGCGATGCGCGCGGCGTACATGGCTTTTGGCGCCTGCGTGGTCGTCTGCTCGCCTTCCTTACGCTCTTCGCGCACGCCGGTGATGTGCTCGTTGTCGGGTGCCGGGTCTCCGGAATCGACCATGGTGTAAAAGTCGTCAGACATGCCGCTCGCAATCTTTCAAAAGGTTTCGAACAAATAGTAGCTCACCGTGCAATGTTTCTCATCTTTCGACAACTTTTCAAAACCTGTTGAAAACTTTGGAAAACGGACGAAAAGTTCTCAACATTGCCAACATGACCTGTTGAAAACTCGATGAAATATCGTGAAAAGTTGCCATGCACCGCTAAATCGAGCTCGGCTTATGGGGGAACCGTGTGAACTGCGCAACCTTTTACCTTTGATTTCTTGACATTTGAACATTGATTTCCCTACAATCTTCAAGCTCACGTGTCTATATCTGCGTCCGCGCCCCCGCGGACACTCGAAATGCAGCAGGAGGAACTTAAGATGAAGCGTACGTATCAGCCTAATAAGCGTAAGCGTGCCAAGACCCATGGCTTCCGTGCCCGTATGGCCACCAAGGGTGGTCGTGCCGTGCTCGCCCGTCGTCGCGCCAAGGGCCGCAAGCGTCTCACTGTCTAGCAGCGATACACACATCTCGCATGAAGACTATTAAGTCTCGGCAAGATTTCGAGCATGTGTTCAGTCAGGGGCGTCGTTTCAATCACCCTCTGATTCGAATGACCATATGTGAATCGGTTGGCGAAGGCGACTCCGGAAGGGTCGCCTTCGTTGGTGCTAAACGGCTCGGTTGTGCTGTCGTGCGCAACCGTTCTAAGCGTGTGATGCGCGAGGCCGCCCGCAGCTGTGGATTTCCCGTTGCGGGTTATGACATCATCTTGTTCGCAACTCCCAAGACGAGGGTTTCCTCGCCGCAGGAGATGGACAATGCATTGCGTTCGCTTATGAAACGCGCCGGCGTTGCCGGGGAGGAGCGATGAGCAATCACGTTTTGCGACGTGTTGCCATCGCTCCTATTCGCATATATCAACAGGTTATTTCGCCCTTATTGCCTGACGCCTGCATTTATTACCCAACGTGCTCGCAATACGCCGTCCAGGCGATTGAGAAGTACGGTGTTTTGAGAGGCTGCTGGCTTGCCGTGAGGCGCATCGCTCGCTGCAATCCCCTGCACGTCGGCGGTTATGACCCTGTGCCCTAGCGGGCACTCGCTATCGGAGGAAAACTTACATGTGGGATTGGATCGTTAACATCCTTTTCGAGCTGCTCAAGCTCATCCAGACCTTTGCGGTCGACTGGGGCCTGTCCATTATCATCCTGGTGGTCATCATCCGTCTGCTGCTGACGCCGCTTATGCTCAAGTCGACTAAGTCGACGGCACGCATGCAGGTGCTGCAGCCCAAGATGCTCGAGATCCAGGAGCGCTATGCCGACGATCCCCAGCGTCAGGCCGAGGAAATGCAGAAGTTCTACAGCGAGAACAAGTTCAACCCGATGGCTGGTTGTCTGCCGCTGTTGATTCAGATGCCTGTCCTGTTCGCCCTATTTACGCTGCTGCGTAACCTGCCGGACTACTTTAACGACGGCACGTTCTCGTTCTTTAATATTCTGCCCGACCTGACCACCACGCCGAGTGCCTCCTTTGCCGATGGCTTTATGGTCGCGCTGCCTGCGCTGGTCTGCCTGATCCTGTTCGCTGTCCTGACCCTGATTCCGCAGCTCTATATGTCGCGCAACCAGACCGGCCAGCAGGCTCAGAGCATGCGTATGATGGCCGTTGTCATGACGGTCATGATGCTTTGGATGGGCTGGAGCCTTCCCGTTGGTGTTCTGCTGTACTACGACGTCTCGTCTGCTTGGCAGGTTATCCAGCAGATTTTTGTGACGCAGAAGGTCATCGACAAGGCGAAGGCCGATGAGGAGGAGCGCCTTAAGAACGCGCCGCTGCAGGTTGAGGTCACTCGTCGCGAGAAGAAGCCGCGCCCGCACAAGAAGAAGTAGTGGGATATCAATCTTATTTAGGTACCTAACTTTTGGAGTACGTTATGTCTGAAGAGATCATCGAGGATATGCTTGAGGAGGTTGCCCCGCAGGTCGCGGGCGATTATCCCGAGATTGCACAGCGCTACAAGGCTGGTGAAGAGCTGACCGACGAGGAGCTCGACACCATTGCCGATGTCGCGATTTCCATCCTGCGTTCCATCCTTTCGCACTTCGATGCCGCCAACTCTCCTATCGATGAGTATGAGGGCGACGAGGGTGAGCTGATTCTGGATGTAACGGCTCCCGACCTTGCTGTTCTCATTGGCCGTCATGGTCGCACCCTTGATGCCCTTCAGGTTATGTTCTCATTGCTGGTGAGCCGCAAGCTCGGCTTTAGGTATCCGGTTGTAGTGGACGTCGAGGGATACAAGAGCCGCCGTCAGGACAAGGTTGCCTCCATGGCTCAGTCTGCTGCCGAGCGTGCCATCCGCACTCATAAGAGTGTTTCGCTTCCGCCCATGAATGCCTACGAGCGCCGACTGGTTCACATTGCACTTCGTGGCAATGACGCCGTCGATACTCATTCTGAGGGTTCTGACCCCGATCGCCATGTGGTGATTGTTGCTCGATAATCTACTCGAGCTTATGCTAAGGGGACGTGGTTTCCACGTCCCCTTTTTTTGTCAAAAGTTCTCGATACACTGATTTTTGTCAGAAAGGAGCTTTCGTTGTTTGTACTTACCGATCAGCAGGCTGACGAGATGTTGAGTCGTCTAACTTCCTATTGCAAAGAGTATTCCTTGAGCGTAACTGATACTGAGCTGAGGAAATGTATTCAACATTTGGATTTGGTTCTGGAAACAAATAAGACAACCAATCTCACCCGTATTCTTAACATAGAAGATGCTGCGGTACTTCATATCCTCGACTCACTTGTTTTGCTCCCCTATATCAATAAGGCTCCTGAGGGAGCTTTGCTCGATATGGGGACAGGTGCGGGCTTCCCTGGTATTCCGTTAACCATAACCACGCATCGTAAAGCTACTTATATTGACTCTGTTGGTAAGAAGGTTGATGCTGTCAATTTTTTTGTTGATGTTCTTGGATTGAAACATGCTCATGCGGTTCATGATCGCCTTGAAGAATATGCTCGAAGCCATAAGAAGCAGTTTTCTGTCGTAACCGCCCGCGCACTTGCCCCTCTACCGATTCTTGTTGAGTATGCTGCTCCGTTCCTCAAAGACGGAGGGCTATTTGTTATCACCAAGGGTAATCCTTCGGATGAGGAGCTTGCTTCCGGCATGTCAGCAGCTAAGATTTGCGGCTTCACTTTGCTTCTGAATGACGCAATCGATTTGCCTGAGGGCTTGGGCCACAGGGAGTTCATTGTTCTTAAAAAGAGTCATCCGGCATCCGTTTCATTGCCTCGTGCAAATGGCATGGCAAAGAAGAATCCGCTTGCCTAGATGTTTCACGTGAAACATAATGGATACTAACAACTTGCAGTGTTTCACGTGAAACATGGCGGTTGATATCGAATCGGAATGTTTCACGTGAAACATCCTCCGTTTGACAGCTTTAATACACACCAGGAGGGACCGTGGGATTTCGCGACGTTAAGCGTTCTAAGAACGCAAGAGACACGCGTATCATTGCAATCATCAATCAAAAAGGCGGCGTCGGTAAGTCAACGACGGCTGTAAACCTTGCAGCAGCACTGGGTGAGCAGGGTCGTAAGACACTGATTGTCGATTTTGATCCGCAGGGAAACAGTACAAGTGGATTTGGAATTGAAAAAGAAGACCTTGATCACTGCATCTATGATGCATTGTTGAATGATGTGCCGGCAGAATCGCTTGTTCTTGATACAAATTGCAAAAAGGTATTCGTAATTCCAGCTACGATTCAGCTTGCAGGTGCCGAAATTGAGCTCGTAAGTGCAATTGCTCGCGAAACCCGCCTCAAAGATTTGCTTGAGCCGATTCAGGACGAGTTCGATTTTATTTTCATTGACTGTCCTCCTTCGCTCGGCCTGCTTACTATCAATGCCTTGACCGCAGCAGACAGCGTTTTGATTCCGATCCAGTGCGAGTACTACGCACTCGAGGGCGTTACGAAGCTGCTAGAGTCAATGAAGATGGTCAAATCACGTCTGAACAAGGGCTTAGACACCTATGGTGTGCTTATGACCATGTATGACTCACGTACTTCTTTGTCGAATCAGGTTGTTGAGGAAGTTCAATCGTACTTTGGTGATAAGGCGTTTAAGACGCTGATTCCCCGTACGGTTAAAATCTCTGAAGCTCCGTCTTTTGGAGAACCGATAATTACCTATGCACCTCAAAATAAGGGTGCAAAAGCGTATATGAACCTTGCAAAAGAGGTGATCAAGCGTGCCTAGTGCAAAGAAACGTGGTGGATTGGGACGCGGACTCAATGCTTTGGTCTCAGAGGCTGAGTATGAGACCGGTGGTTCTGCTGCATCTGCTTCAAATGCCGCATCTGAAACAAAACTACCTATTGAGGATATCGTTCCCAACCCTAATCAACCGCGAATTCATTTTAATGAAACTGAACTTCGCGAGTTGAGCGAGTCAATCCAAGAACATGGCGTTTTGCAGCCGCTCTTGGTTCGCAAGCATGGAAACGGCTATGAGATTATCGCTGGTGAGCGTCGTTACCAGGCGTCAAAGCTTGCTGGTCTTGAGGAGCTGCCTGTCATCATTAAAGATGTTAATGATGAAGAGATGCTGGCTCTTGCTCTTATCGAAAACCTTCAGCGTTCTGATCTGAATCCCGTCGAAGAGGCCAAGGGCTATCGCCAGCTCATTGATGCCAGCGGTATGACCCAGGAGGCATTGTCGAAGGCAGTAAGCAAGTCACGCTCTGCAATTACAAATTCGTTGCGCCTTCTCGATCTCCCCGAAGTAGTTCAGCAGATGATTTTTGAGGGTAAACTTACTGCTGGTCATGCACGTGCGATTCTTGCAGTTCCCTATGAGGATGCTCGAATTCGACTTGCAGAAAAGGTTGTTGCAGAGGGCCTTTCCGTAAGAGCGACAGAAAATCTTGCTCCATTGTTTTCTGCCGGAGAGACGCCTAAGACGCCGAGGCCTGCAACGCCTCAATCTTTTAAAAAGGCTGCCCGTGTGCTTCGCCAGGTATTTAATACCAACGTGCGTGTGAAGAGCTCGCGTGGAAAGAATAAGATTGAAATTGAGTTTAAAGACGAAGAAGAGCTTTCTCGTATTCTTGGTGAAATGATTCAGTTTGATCAAGGGGGCCAAGATGAGGAATAAGATTATAACTGCGATTGCATTGGCGACGACTGTCGCGGCTGGTGCCTTTGCTGGCTATAAGATCGCGACAGACGATGAACTTCGAGGTCGTTTGCTTCGTAGCGCGCAAGATATCGTCGATACTTCAAAGAAGAAAATGGATGTTATGACAGAAGATGTTGCCATGCGTACTGCTCAGGTAACGAAGAATCCCAAGATTAATCAAGGTTGGGTTAGCAACCAATGGGAAAATGTAGGCTATTAGGTACCAAACAATTACCCTGCATATTTTGAGGGGCCCTTGTCTGATTCATGAGACAAGGGCCCTTTATTTTGTCCGTAAAAAATGGGAAAGGTAGCAGTTGGTCCAAAATTGAGGTCGATAAATGAAACGACCCCGGTTGCATATCCTGCAACCGGGGTCGTTCGATGTTTCACATGAAACGTATTGGGGTGCGACTCCCCTATGCGTTCTTCTGAACTTTGAAGCGCTGCTTCAGCTGTCCGCAAGCGGCGTCAATATCGTTACCACGGGAGTTACGAATCGTGGTCTCGATGCCACGGGACTCAAGACGACGCTGAAGATCCTCAACCTTATGAATCGGCGACGGCTTGAGCGGGCTGCCCTCGATGTCGTTAAGCTGAATTAGATTAACGTGGCACAGCGTTCCCTCGCAGAAGTCGCAGAGCGCCTGCATCTCGGGATTCGTATCGTTGACGCCTTCGATCATGGCATACTCATAGGTCGGGCGGCGGCCAGTCTTCTCGGTGTAGAGCTGAAGTGCCTCGTGAAGGCGAAGCAGCGTGTACTTCTTAACACCGGGCATGAGCTTATTGCGCGTCGACTGGATGGCGGAATGCAGGGAAACGGCAAGCGTGAACTGCTCGGGGATATCGGCAAATTTGCGAATACCGGGAATAACGCCGCTGGTAGAGACGGTGAGGTGACGAGCGCCGATACCGATGCCATCGGGGTCGTTGAGGATACGCAGCGCCTTGAGAACCTCGTCGTAGTTGGCAAACGGCTCGCCCTGGCCCATGAAGACAACGCTTGTGGCACGCTCGCCAAAGTCGTTGGATACATGAAGCACCTGGTCGACGATCTCTTGAGCGGTCAGAGAGCGCTTGAGGCCGTTGAGACCGGTAGCGCAAAAGGCACAGCCCATGCCGCAGCCTGCCTGGGTGGAAACGCAGACGGAAAGCTTGTTACGACGGGGCATGCCGACAGTCTCGACGGAAATGCCATCGTGGTACTCGAGCAGATACTTGCGCGAGCCATCTTTGGAAACCTGCTTGGTGAGTTCAGTCGGCGTATCAAAGGCAAAAGCCTCTTTAAGCTGCTCGCGGAAAGCCTTGGGAAGGTTGGTCATATCGTCAAACGAACAAACGTTCTTCTCAAAGACCCATTCGATGAGCTGCTTCGCGCGGAAGGCGGGCTGGCCAAGTTCGGCCACGAGCTCACGAATATCGTTTTGGCTCAAGTCGCGAATGTCCTGAGATTTAGTCCTGGGATTCATGGAAGCCTTTCGATTTTGGGGAAACGTAGAGGGTATCGCTACAATATGGTATCAGCTGCAGAAATTATAGAGGAGGAGTCTGCCCATGCCGGGTAAAAGCCTAGAGAACATGCACGTAGCGGTCTTGGCGGGCGGTCATTCCGCTGAGCGCGAGATCTCGCTCAATTCGGGAAAGAACGTTGTGGTGGCACTGAAGGAGGCCGGCTACACTTCGGTGAAGCTGCTCGACACGGCTGCCGATGATTTTATGGTAACCATGGCGACCGGTGGTTTCGACGTGGCATTTATCGCCATGCACGGCGCCGGCGGTGAGGATGGTGCCATGCAGGGTGCCATGGAGACCCTGGGTATCCCCTACACAGCCTCGGGCGTGCTTGCCAGCGCCTGCGGTGCCGACAAGGAGGTCTCTAAGCTCCTGTACGCCAAGGCAGGCATTCCCATTGCCCCCGGCCTCGCGCTCGAGGTGGGCGATGAAGTCGATATCGATCATATCGTCGAGGTTTGTGGCGAGCGCTGCTTTGTGAAGCCGGCCGTCAACGGTTCCAGCTATGGCATTTCCCTGGTCCATGAGCCCTCCGAGCTGCCCGCGGCAATCGCCAAGGCGTTTGAGTACGGCGACAAAGTGCTGGTCGAGAAGTGCATCGAGGGTACCGAGATCACCGTCGGCGTATACGGCGAAGATGACGTGCGCGCCCTGCCGATTGTCGAGATTCGTAAGCCCGAGGACTGCGAGTTCTATGATCTGGACGTGAAGTATGTCGACCCTACGGATATCCATCGCATTCCGGCGCAGATTTCACCCGAGAATTACGCTCGCGCTCAGGAACTTGCCTGTGCCGCTCACAAGGCCCTCGGTTGCCTGGGTATCTCGCGCAGCGACTTTATTGTGAGCGAGGACGGCCCCGTTATCCTCGAGACCAATACCATTCCCGGCATGACCGATACGTCGCTGTATCCGGATGAGATCCGCCACACCGACGACATGACGTTCCCGCAGGTCTGTGACAGCCTGATCCGTATGGGCCTTCGTCGAGCGGGCATTGCATGCTAATCGAGGACGCGGTTTCGTCAGGAACGCCGCAGTTTGTCATCGACTCCTATGCCACGCTTGCCGACCGCGCCAAAACGCAGTCCTTCGGCCTTATCGAGGAAGATGTGATTGTCCTCGATACCGAGACCACGGGTCTTTCGGTGCAGGACAACGAGCTGATCGAGATCTCGGCGGCCCGTCTTTCGGGCCGCGAGGTCATTGACCGCTTCGATACCTTCGTGCATCCCAAGCAGCTGATTCCCGCCGAGATTACCGAGCTCACGAGCATTACAAATGCCGATGTGGCAGATGCCCCGTCGGCGGTTGAGGCCGTCGCCGCTCTCGCCGATTTTGTCGGTGGCTGTCCGGTGATCGCACACAACGCCACGTTCGACCGCTCGTTTATCGAGTCGGTCAAAGGCGGCGTCAACGTGAGCGATATTTGGATCGATTCGCTGGCGCTGTCGCGCATCGCGCTTCCGCGCCTGGCCTCTCACAAGCTGTCTTTTATGGCCGATCTGTTTGGCTGCGACTCGGTATCACACCGTGCCAATGCCGACGTCGACGCCCTGTGTGGCGTATGGCGCGTGTTGCTCGTGGCGCTCACCGACTTGCCCCAGGGCCTCATGGCGCGCCTAGCCGACATGCATCCGGACGTGCCTTGGTCCTATCGTCCTATCTTCTCGTTCTTGGCAGGGCAGAACCCTGGTTCTATCTTCTCTCTCAGCGCCGCTCGTGCTGACGTTCTCAAGGCCGATCGCGCCGACGATCGGGTGGACGCCGATGAACTGCCGGTACTCAAGATGCCGAGTCGTGAGGAGATTGAGGCAGACTATGCGCCAGGTGGCCTGGTCAATCGCATGTATCCCACCTACGAGCCGCGTGATGAGCAGATCGCGATGGCGCTCGAGGTCCGCGATGCGCTGGTCACGGGCACTCATCGAGTAATTGAGGCAGGCACAGGCGTCGGCAAATCGATGGCCTATCTGGTGCCTTTTGCCGAGGCAGCACGCCGTAACAACATCACGGTTGGTATTGCGACCAAATCGAACAATCTTGCCGACCAGCTCATGTACCATGAGCTGCCAAAACTTGCCGAGCAACTGGACGGTGGTCTGTCGTTTTGCGCTCTCAAGGGGTATGACCACTATCCGTGCCTGCGCAAGCTTGAGCGCATGAGCCGCGGCCAGGTCGAGATTACCACCAAGCGCGATCCGGCGGATACGCTCACGGCGGTCGCGGTCATTATGGCGTACGTCTGCCAATCGGCCGATGGCGACCTCGACTCGCTCGGCATTCGGTGGCGCAGCGTCAACCGCCCCGACTTTACGACGGCCTCGCGCGAGTGTGCTCGCCGCCTCTGCCCGTTTTTCCCTGATAAATGTTTGGTCCACGGCGCTCGCCGTCGTGCGGCGCATGCCGATGTGGTGGTCACCAACCATTCCCTGCTGTTCCGCAATGTCGCGGCCGAGGGCAGGATTTTACCTCCGATTCGTCATTGGGTAATCGACGAGGCCCATTCCATCGAGCGCGAGGCGCGCCGCCAGTGGGCGCGCGTGGTGTCGGCGGACGAATCACGCGTTCTGTTTGAGCGCCTGGGTGGCTCGAGCACCGGCGCGCTAAGCCAGGTTTCCCGTGATTTGGCAACCTCCGAGGGCTCTACGCTCTATCTGGGCCTTACTGCCAAGGCGACGTCGACGGCTGCGCGCGCGAGCATGGCGATCGCCGACGTGTTCGATGGAGTACGCGAGCTCGGCCGCCGTGCCCGTGGGGGCTATGACAATGCCAATCTGTGGATTGGCCCCGAGCTGCGCGAATCAGACGACTGGCATGATTTCTTACAGTCGGCCTACACTGCCATCGCCGCATTGGAACAAGCTGACAAGAGCGTCGACGCGCTGGTGCAAGCCGTCGCCGCCGACAAGCCCGAGGTTGTTGTCGACCTGGGTGATATCTCGCGCCGCCTGCACGAGCTGGCCGAGAACCTCAAACTCATCATTGATGGCACCGATGAACACTACGTGTATTCGCTGCAGGTCAATCGCAGGCTGCGTGCCGGCGGAGAGTCGATGACCGCAGAGCGCATCGACATTGGCGAGGCCTTGGCAACCGAGTGGCTGCCCGAGGTTCACACGGCTATCTTTGCCTCAGCGACCATGACGGTGTCCAAAAGCTTTGAGCACTTCAACCATGCTGTCGGGCTCGATCGCATCGGTGCTTCAACATCTTCATCGCTGCACTTGGACTCGAGCTACGACTTCGATTCGAATATGGCCGTGGTTGTGGCTGGGGATATTCCCGATCCACGCGACCGCGAAGGCTATCTTTCGGCGCTCGAGCGTGTGCTGGTCGACGCTCATCTTGCCATGGGCGGCTCGGTGCTCACGCTGTTCACCAACAGGCGTGATATGGAGGAGCTGTACGCTCGCGTCGAGCCCAAGCTTGCCCGTGCGAGTCTGGAACTCAACTGCCAGCAGCACAACTCATCTCCTCGTCGCCTGCGCGACCGGTTTATCAACGAGCCGACCTCGTCGCTTTTTGCGCTTAAGGCCTTCTGGGAGGGATTCGACGCCAGCGGCGAGACGCTGCGCTGCGTCATCATTCCCAAGCTGCCGTTCTCGAGCCCCACGGACCCGCTCTCGTGCGAGCGCAACCTGCGCGAAGACCGCGCTTGGGCGCGCTATTCGCTGCCCGAGGCGGTGCTCGAGGTCAAGCAGGCGGCCGGCCGCCTTATCCGCTCGTCGACCGATTGCGGCGTGCTGATTCTGGCCGACCCGCGCCTGGTGACGAAGGGCTACGGAAAGAAGTTCTTAACGTCGCTGCCCACGAGCTCCTATCAGCGCATCGAATCGGCGCAGATCGGTCACTATCTGCAACTGTGGCGCGCACGCCACGAGCGGCGGCGCTAAAGCGGACAGACGAGGGTTTTTGCCATTTCGCACAGACGCTTTGACAAGGCGGGGTCATCCAAGATGCGGATGGCTCCGCCCGCTGCGATTATCTGGCTCAGTAGCCAACGCTCGGAGCCGTAATGCACAGTTACCGTTGCCTTGTCTGCCCCGCTGCGCTCGATGAGGGTGATGCCGGCCCAGTCCAGATGCTCCGCCATATCGAGTGGCATCAAGAGCTTTGCGCTACGCTGCGTCCGGGCAAGGGAATCGTGGAGGGATGCAACGTCCGGTGCGTGAGGCACGACGGAGTCTTCCGTCAAGGTGAGTCCCTCGATTTTATCCATGCGATAGGTGCGCTGCCCATCGACCGCGATGTCCCAGGCAATCAGGTATGTTTGGTCGCCGTTTGCCGTAATGCGCAAGGGGTCGACCAGACGCTCGCGTGGCCGTGCATCGTCCATCGAGCGATATGAGATGCGGCAGCGAACGCCGTCCTGAATGGCGCAGCTCAGCTGCTGCCAGTGCGACCCGTGGTTGACGGTGTCAAAGACGCGCTGGTTATAGCCGAGCTCTTCGGGTAGAAGGGCATGTCGAATCCGAGCTGCCGTATGCGGCTCGATCCCCAACGATTCAAGTTCATGGCTGAGCACAGCGCCTTCGGCGGCACTCAGGCGCAGCGGTAGCACGCGCCCGGCGTCACCGGTGAGGACCACACGCTCGCCGTGGCATTCGCAGATGATGCGCACGCCCGATTCTCGGTCCGCGAGCGTTGAGACGATCTCGAGAATCTCGTCGAGCGACACCCCCGTGATGTCAAAGCGACTGCAAATCTCGGTTCGTGTCATGCCGCTCTCGCCGGCGGCGTAGAGGGCCTCCATGATGTCGATGGCGCGCGAGAGTCTCTGCTCGCTGGTGAGTTTACGCACGGGCATGCTCGTGCACCGTCCTTTCAATGAGGCGGTTCCACGCCTGCTTGAGCGATTTGGGGGCCATGGGCCTCATGCCGTCCATGGCGTGGGCCATGCAAAATGAGGCGGCGGCTTCAAGGTCGCGCACGTCAACGGTCCAGATCCATCCCGCATCGGTGTGTGCGAGCTCACCTCGCCCGCGCGTGAGGCCGTTGATCATATCGATCTGCGTCTGAGGGGCGAACGAGAACGTAGCTGCAACGGGCGGGCGGTCGGCAAAATCGAATTCAAAGAACAGATAGTCGTTGAGATTGAAGTCCGCAGGGATGACGTAGGCCTTCGAAGGACGCCAAGCGCGAACGATACGGTCGCAGCGGAATGTCCTGATGTCGTCGGTGACATTGTCGAGGCCGCAGAAGTACGCCACGCCCTCGCGTTCGAACATGCCGTAGACGCGGACGGTACGCTTTTTCTGCTCGCCGCGTCCGTTCTGATATAAAAATCGCAGCGCACAACGCTCGGCAAAGGCGCTCCAAACCGCATCGACGGTTGGAGAGCGGCGGATCGGTACTTCGTCCACCGCCGTCCTACCGGTGAGATAGGCAATCTTGGAGCGAATATCGGCAAGCGGCGCGGCAAAGGTGGATGAGCCGGCCGCTAGCGTCTGGTCGATGGCGTTGAGCAGGATATCGGCGTCGTCTGCGGTGATGAGGCCGCCTGCAGCAAACGTGTGCTCGCGGTCGATTGTCCACGAGCTTTCCTCGGTCTCCTGCGCACCGGCGGGGCGAACCTCCTTGATTAAGATGTCATGCTCGAGCAGTTTGTCACGATCGCGCCGAAACTTGCGCTTATCCGAGTCGATATTGCCCGAACCATATCCCAGGTCAGAATCCAAGACGATCTGCTCGGTCGTCAGCGGTTCGGGGGAGCTGTTGAGCACAAAGAAAAGATTGAGGATGCGCTGAGCCGTTTTATCGAAACTGGGCTCCGAATTTCCCTTTTTAATTGTCGCGGTCGCGTCGCTTGCCGTCATAGAGTCCTCGCATGAGAAGGTAGTTTGCTGCCATGATTTTAGTCCGATATGGAGATTAGGCTATATCCTTGTCCGCTCGGGGCGTTAAGATGGCCCGAATTCGGTCGTTTGCGCTCGCTCGGGGTATACTTTCGACTATATACGGTTCTAATGTGCATGCATTGGGCCTATTTGTCGGATTATGGATGTGGAGCGCACATGGCGAACACCCAGAACTATATTAACCACCTGCTGCAGAACACCGGCATTACGCCGGCATGCAGCGAAGAAGAGCGCTTGGCTGCCGAGGATATCGCTCAAATCTTCCGCAACCACGGCTTTGATCCCGAGGTTCAGGAGTTCAATGCCCCGGCGCCCAGTAGATTGGCATTTGCCGTTACCGGTATTCTTGCGTTTGCCGGTGCCCTGCTGATGGGCATCGGCGGCGGTATCGGCTTGGTCGGCACCTTGCTGGCCATCATCGGCGCCGTTCTTTACGTGCTCGAGCGCACGGGCCACCCCGTGGTTTCGCGCCTGGGCAAGACGGGCGTGAGCCAAAATGTCATCGCCTACCACAAGGCCTCGGGCCCGCTCGCGTCTCCGCGCAACCGCCCGGTGGTCGTTGTCGCACACTACGACTCTCCCCGTGCTGAGCTGCTCGCCCGCGAGCCCTATGCTTCGTATCGCGCACTCATCGCCAAGCTGTTGCCCGTTGCCACGGTTGCCCCTGCTGCCGTTGCCATCCTGCGTATCCTGCCGCTCCCCGGCGCGCTCAAGGTTCTGCTGTGGATTGTCGCGATCCTCGCTTCCCTCGTTGCACTTGTCAACGCGGCAAACATCATCTCTAACCGCCACATTCTTCCCTATACGTCCGGCGCAGTGTGCAACAAGTCTTCTGTCGCCGCTATGCTCGGCGTCATGGACAACGTTGCTCCCTTCCAGGGCGAAAACGAGTTTCCCGACGATGTTCCGTTCGATACCTATTTTGGGGAGCAGAAGCGTCGTGCCGAGGAAATGGCGCGCGCAGCGGCGGAGTATGCCGCGGCCCAGCAGCAAAACGACTACGGCAACACCATCGAGTATGAAGAGCCTACCTACGCCGAGGATGAGTTCGGTCAGCCGATTGCTCCCGACGCTCAGGCCGAGCCCGAACAGGGTGAGGATTTCGACGAGCAGATCGAGGGCTTTGAGGGTGCGTCTGCCGACGAGACGCTGATTGGCGCCATTGTGCCCGAGGATCAGAATCAGGCTGTCCAGGCCGAAGAGTTCAATGACGAGGTTTCCGCTGCCGAGCCGGCGGAGGAGCCTGTCGCGGCCGAGCCCGAGCCCAAGCTCTATCGCAATGCCGCCGGCAACATCCGCTTTGGTTCGGATGCCATCCGTGCGCTCGGGATGCTTCCCGAGTCCTGCACGCTCGATTACGAGGAGGGCGAGGAGCCGACGTTTGAGCCCGAGCCTGCCCCCGTCGTGACCGTGGATGATGAGTCTGCCGCGGTTACCGCTGCCGTTGCCGAGTCCGAGGCGGTGTCCGCGATCGATCCCGCGGTAGGACTGGACATTTTGGCTCCCGCCTCGCCGGCGCAAGACGTTGCGGACGAGTCTGACGACGATTACGTTGAACAGCCGAGGCGCGTGTCTTACGAGAGCGATACTGATTTCTCGGCCGAGATTCCCGCGGCAACGCCCCATGCCGATATTGCATCCGCGTTCTCTTCGATTGGTGCCAGCGCTTCCAGCTTCTTTAAGGGTGCGCTCGCAAAGGGCAGGAAATTTGTCGACGATTTCGAGGAGAAGCGCGCTGCCGCACGCGAGGCCGCCGAGCAGGAGGCTATCGCTCAGCAGCAGGCAACCGAGGCGGCACGTGAGCTCGCGGCGCAAGAGTTCGAGCAGAACGAGGCTATGCAGTCCGTGCCCGTCGACGCTGCCGAAGCTACGACGTCCTTTGAGTCCCAGCAACCGGCGTCCGCGGATGTTGTTGAGGCGACGACGTCTTTCGAGGCTCAGCAGCACGTCGATAGCACCATGTCGTTTGATGCCGCGCAGTTCGATTCCACGATAACGTTTGAAAAGCAAGGCACCGCGATTGCCGAGTCCCTTCCTGTTTCCGATGAGCAGGGCGACGCGGCAGACGATGACGGGCCTATTGATGCTGCCGAAATCCAAGATGCCGCCGAGGACGAGCCCGTCGAGGCCAACTCTGACGAAGAGCAATACGCAACAGCCGAGCAAGATGATTCGACCGAGGTCGAGCAGGAGGAAGTGCCTGCGGTTTCCGAGGCTCCCGAGACAGATGAGTCGAGGCCTTACTCCACGCAGATTTTCACCATGCCGACCCCGAGTGGTTCCGGTGCCACGGTTGCCGATGTTGCTCCCACCCAGGACGAAACGGTCGATTCCCTTATGGCCCAGATTTCCTCCCAGGCATCGCCACGTCCGCAGATGAATGTTCCCGATCCGGCGTCGGCTCCGTCGCCTGCACCTTCCTCGTCTCCGCTGGCTTCGGTCCCCGATCCGTCGCTGCCGTCGATGAAGCAGGCAAACGTTGCGTCTCGCACGTCGCTGTTCGACCTTCCCGACCCCTCCGCACAGGTCAACGACCCCTTTGCTACCGCTCAGGGTCCCGAACCCACATCGGCACCCGTTGCGCCTCCTATGCCCGTTGCGTCGGGCGCTCAGCCGATCGAGACCATTTCGGCTCCCGCCCCGGCGGCACCCAAGTCTCGCAAGCGCGGCCTGGGCGGCCTGTTCGGTCGTAAAAAGAAAAACGAACAGGACAGCATGAGTGATTGGCTGGGCGTCGAAGACGATTACGATGCCAAGAAGTCCGGTCGCGGCATCGGTTCGTGGGATAATTTCGAGGACGATAACGATGGCTGGAAGGGCGGCGCTACGTCTTCCGACGGCGCTTCTTCCGAAGATATGCTCTCGGCTGTCGCCTCTATGGGCGATGATGAGCTGCTCGGTCACGATATCTGGTTTGTGGCAACGGGCGCCTCGGACTGTGATGGCGCCGGTATGAAGGCCTTCTTGGCTTCGCATCGCGATAAGCTCCGCGGCGTATTCTTCATCAATCTTGAATCCGTCGGCGCCGGTAGGCTTTCGGTGGTGACGGTTGAGGGCGAACAGCAGCTGCTCAAGGGCGATCGCCGCATCATGAACCTGGTCAGCAAGGTGTGCAAGTCGTTCCATGTCGATTGTGGCGCGCTCGAGATGCCCTATGCCAAGACCGATGCCTATGCCGCGCTCGAGGCGAGCCGCCGAGCCCTCACCATCGCCGGCGTGGACGGCACGCGCCTGGCTTGTGCTCGTACCGAGGACGACCTGCCCCACAATGTCAACCCGACGAACATTGCCACGGTATCCGAGGTCGTGACCGAGGTTATCCGCCGTTCGTAGACGGAGCTCTAAGGAGTCAACGTGTTTTCGTATATTAAGCGCCATTGGCCTGTCTACGTGGTTTTGACCTTGATTGCCATTGCGTTAGGGTTTGGAGCTGCCTACATCGTGGGCGCGAAGGGCTCGACCCCCGCCTCCGCAATCAGCGAAGAGGTGGAGCAAGAACAGAGCACGGGCGCCGATGGGATTCCTGAGTCCGAGCAGGCAATCGTTGATGGTGGATCTTCGTCTGCAGAGTAGATGCGGCGATTTAAATGATTGAAAGCGGGCGAGCCGGGGGACTGGCTCGCCCGCTTTTTCATCGCGCTAGCGCTTCTTTGGGATTGACCTAAGGCGAGCGAACCATAGGGCTGCGGCACCCGAGGTCAGAAGCGCGGTGATGCAAGCGGTGATGGGAGCTGATCCTGTTGCCGGTAGGTCCTGCGGTAGGGTACAGCGTTGAATGACACGGTCCTCGTCATGTGACTCAAGTTTATCGCCGCCGCCGTTGCGACAAAGATCGACGCGTGCGCTGTTGGTGAGTGCGGTTTGGGGTGTGTAAGCCGACGTTGCCTGCATGTGCACGACTGCGCCCCGAGCATCTGTGCCAAGGATTGCTTTGGCATCGTCAAGGTCGTCGTGCTCATCTTTGAGATCATCGCGGGTCCAAGAATCCGTATCGCTTCGAGTCGTAAAGTCGGCGGCTACCGCACCGTATTCAATGCGAATGCCCGTTACGACGGTATTGGATGCAAGGTTGAGTTCTTTCGCCTCGAGTGTGGCTGATTCCGTGGTCGAGACATCCGCCTTCCAGAGGTGCCAGCCGTCGTAATCGACGAGGCGGCAATCTTCACCCAGACTCTCTTTTACTTCGTCGGACTCAAGCCAAGGATTTTCGTGCCCATCGTCAAGCGTCGCGTTTGCCGGCTCATCGACGTCTGTCGAGTCCAACGGCGTCGTGCGATACCACACGTTGCACAGACCGTTGAGGTCGCCGATGGCGACGGGGGTTTCGATTGAGACGAATCTCGCCGTATCGTCCTCGGCACACTCAAGATCATCGGTAATTGTGAACTCATCAACCCAGGTAGCTGAATCGTTTCGAGCGTCGATGGTATAGGAGAAAAGACCGTCCGTATTGGTTTGCGTTGCGGCGCGATTTTTACCATCGCCGTTGGCCAGCAGACCCTTCCCGATAGGTTGGACAAGCTCCTGACGCTTGTCGACCTGTCCTTTGATCTCGATGGGCGCATCCTTCATCGCGACGGATTGGACTTCTCCCGTATCCTTTATTTCAAACGTTATCTCCTCGGCAAGGTCATAGGTCCGCGGAGACATCATTTCGCGCAACGAGTAGGTGCCGGGTGCAAGATGTTCGACGCGGTGCGGCTTGTCGGATGAGGTCCAGGAGTCTATTTCGGTTTTATCGGGACCATATAAGGTGAGTTGTGCGCCTTTCACTTCCTGCTCTCCGCTTGCATCGACCTTGGAGATATCAACCTTGGTGTAATCGTCGGATACGTTAAGCCGTGCTTCTACAACGGGTGTTTTCTGGTCGGCATAAGCGAGGTCTACGATATGGGGCGTCCGGTCGAGTAAGAAGCCTGCCGGCGCTTGAGTCTCGACAACCTCGTAGCGTGCGGTGCCAGATCCCAGCGGGAGGTCGTCCGCGCGTGCTTCTCCAGTTTCATCCGTTGTGACGGTAGCGACAGTCTCACCGTCGAGCGCGGCAATGCTACCGTCGGGGCGCACGATATCACCCGAGGCACGGATCTCAAAGATGGCGCCCGCGAGGCTGCTGCCGTCTACGACATCGGTTTTAGCGATCCTGATGTTTCCGGTCGCGGCGTGGTCATAATACGAGGCGATTGCAACGGGCGTTAGGTTCATGTCGGCGGGTATGTTTACCTCGATCTCTTTGCCGACAAGATAGGGCTCTTTGGCCGAGGTTTCGCGTACATAATAGGTGCCCGGCACGAGCGATTCGGGCAGTGTGACGGTCCCGGTCGCGTCGGTCGTAAAGGTGTCCATTACGTTATGTGCTGGATACCAGCAAGTTTGTGAGACAGGTTTGTGATTGCTGTCGAGGAGTTGGAAGGTGAATCCGGCTAGGGGAACAGAAGCGCCTGTTTGGGCATCGCGTTTTACAATCTGGAGATGCGTCGACAGAGCGTGGTTGTCCACGATATATTGAAGCTCGGCGCCGTCGGAAATCTGATTGGCCTCGACTGTCCATTCCCCTGCACGTTTAAAACCCTCGGGGACGGTTTCCGGAACCTCACGAACGGTGTAGCCGGCGCGGTCGTATGGGATGGCTCCGTGGACACCGGCGGGTCGCTTGCCTGCGCCAAACCATGCTTCGGGCTGATCTTTGGTGGAGGCAAAGCCATAGATGTTTGTGGTCAGTGTGCCAACAACCTGCTGAGAGCTGTTGCTCACAACCTCAAAGACAACACCTCCCGCCGGCTGCTCCAAGCCGGATTGGTCGCTATTGCCGTAGTCCTTGAATTTGGAAATTTCAAGGTCAAACGCAATGGGGATATCGGAAACGCGAGATTCAATCTCGACCACGCCTGAATCACCGAGCTGGTCGGCTCTAACGGTATAGGACCAGCTGTCGTTGGATGGCAGGTAGCCCTCGGGGGCTTTTGATTCATAGATGGTAAAGGTTCCTAGGGGGACATCGGTGAGGGTGGCTCGGCCGCTTTCGTCGGTCGTGAGGATTTGCGCCCATCCAGGGGTTGATTGCGACACACACGTGAACTCTGCTCCTGCGAGTGAAGATCCCACCTGGGGGCCGGCATTCGTCGCGGCATCGAGTTTTACGATACACAGGTTGATGGTGCCGGGCTGTTCTTCAATGGCGACCTGTCCACCGTCATTCCCCGTGGTAAAGGCGATGCGATCACGACGGGGGACATAGCCGGCCGGCGCCTTCGTTTCAACTAGGTAGTATGCCGTATTGGGCAGAAGTGTTGCCTGTGCTCGACCGTTGCCGTCCATCTGGATGGTGCCGACACGTGCGTCGCTGGCGCTCTCAAAAACATCGAATGTTGCCCCGTCAAACTGATAAGTATTGTTTCCGCTGGTAATGGCAGCGTTTGCAGACTGCTTTTGGAAGGAAACAGAGACCGCTGGCAGTACATAGAGCATGTCTTGACGTTTGCTGCCGCCCGATACGGCCCCTAAATAGCGCCGCGCGCGGTGCGGAGCGGCTTTGATGCTTCCTGATTTTGCGTTGTCGTGGAGCCACCGCGCAGCCGCTACGACTTCATTGTCGGCGGTAAAGTGTCCGCTCTTGGTTTTACCCTGAGCGGTCGTGTAGGAGTAGGTGCCGTCGACATGGGTAGTGCCGTTGAGCATCCATACGGCAAGCTGGGTGGCGGCGCGGGCGCGATCGGGTGAAAGATGGTAACCGCCAAACGACGTGGCGGTAGGATATCCGTGACAAACGATTGCCGCGAACTCGTCGTCGAGCCACACCCAGCCTTGATCAAAGTTGAGCCATGGGCCGCCCGGCTTGGTGGGGCCGGGGCGCTCCTGGTTCATGCAGTAGGCAATCGAGGCGTCTTGAGCTTCATACTTGCCGATAAAGAAGGGCCCACAATCATCGCTAATAGTGCGGAAGCCGAGCTGGTCGTAGCCATCGACGGCAAATGCGGCTCCCGGTGCCAGGCAGCCGAAAAGCAGGAAGAGGAGCAGGAGCAGCGGACCTGTTGCGATTGCGCTGTGGACAGAGTGCGTGGGTGCGTTGGACATGGCTGCTCCTTATCCCTCGTGCGCCGCATGGGGAGGTTGCGACGCGTAGGATGAGGCTACCCCCGAGGTTCATGCGGGTAAGTACCGGAGCCTGACCAAAAGCTTGCCCAATTCCTGACAAATTGAGCTCAAATACAACAACCAAGCAAAAGCGCAGGTAGAAGATAGGGAGAACAGGAGGTCAAAGGTCCTCATCTCCACAATTGACGCGATTTTCAAACGAATCTCCACAGCTAAAACAAGCATCGCCACCCTTGTATCGAACAAGACAACCGCGTTATACTAGCCAACACACAAGCGGGCATCGCCAAGTGGTAAGGCATCAGCTTCCCAAGCTGACACTCGCGGGTTCGAGTCCCGTTGCCCGCTCCATTCGAATTTCAGGCACGGTAACGTTTCGTTACTGTGCCTTTTTCAATAAAGTGCCGGGACTCGAACCCGACAGGGTGCGAGCGTTAAATAAACGCGAAGCGTTTATAGCGAGCAGGCAAGGTCGCCGATAGGCGACCGCAGCCGGTGCGGATTTGCGAAGCAAATACGCGGACGTCCCGTTGCCCGCTCCATCGAGCGCGGGAGACCTTGGGACGGCCAATTCAACAAAGTCTTCCCCATCGTCTCCGTGAATCCGGGGAGATCGACCGCAGCCGGTGCGGATTTGCGAAGCAAATACGCGGACGTCCCGTTGCCCGCTCCATCGAGCGCGGGAGACCTTGGGACGGCCAATTCAACAAAGTCTTCCCCATCGTCTCCGTGAATCCGGGGAGATCGACCGCAGCCGGTGCGGATTTGCGAAGCAAATACGCGGACGTCCCGTCGCCCGCTCCAATTCCAAAATGTTAGGTTAATGCCTGCTGCCCATACTTGCACCTGCGCACGGTACAATGGTTGGGTTACGACCAACGTGCCAATAACCAAAAAGGAGCCGCTATGATCGATCGCTATACCCGCCCGGAGATGGGACACATCTTCTCCCTCGAGAACAAGTACGCCATTTGGCAGGAGATCGAGGTCCTGGCCTGCGAGGCCCAGGCGGAGCTCGGCAAGATCGGCATTTCTAAAGACGAAGCCCAGTGGATCCGCGACCACGCCAACTTTGAGAAGGCAAAGGTCGACGAGATCGAGGAAGTCACGCGCCACGACGTTATTGCCTTCCTGACCAACATGAAGGAGTACATCGACGCCGATGTTCCCGAGGGCGACCCCAAGCCCAGCCGCTGGATTCACTATGGCATGACCAGCTCCGATCTGGGCGATACGGCTCTGTGCTACCAGCTCACCCAGGCCTGCGATCTGATCATCGAGGACGTCAAGAAGCTCGGCGAGATCTGCAAGCGCCGCGCCTTCGAGGAGCGCAACACGCTTTGCGCTGGCCGCACCCATGGCATCCATGCCGAGCCGATGACCTTCGGCATGAAGTTTGGCTCTTGGGCCTGGGAGCTCAAGCGCGACCTGGATCGTCTTGAGGACGCCCGCAAGAACGTTGCCTTCGGTGCCATCTCGGGCGCTGTCGGCACGTACAGCTCCATCGAGCCGTTTGTCGAGGAATATGTCTGCGAGCACCTGGGTCTGGTCCACGACCCGTTGTCCACGCAGGTCATCTCCCGCGACCATCACGCCTACCTCGCCGGCGTCCTCGCCACCACGGCGGCCACCTGCGAGCGCATCGCTACCGAGGTCCGCAATCTGCAGAAGACCGATACGCTTGAGGCCGAGGAGCCGTTCCGTAAGGGTCAAAAGGGCAGCTCCGCCATGCCGCACAAGCGCAACCCGATCACCATGGAGAAGGTCTGTGGCCTGTCGCGCATCGTGAAGTCCAATGCCCAGGTTGCCTTCGACAATGTCGCCCTGTGGCATGAGCGTGACATTTCGCACTCCTCTGCCGAGCGCGTCGCCCAGGCCGATAGCTTTATCGCACTCGACCACATGTTCCAGTGTCTCATCCGCGTTATCGACGGCCTGCAGCTGTATCCGGCTCGCATGATGGCCAACCTCAACAAGACTCGCGGTCTCATCTTCTCCTCCAAGGTCCTGCTGGCCCTCGTCGATACGGGCATCACCCGCGAAGATGCCTATGCGATCGTGCAGGAAAACGCCATGGCTACCTGGCACGAGGTGCAGGATTGCGTCTCCGGTCCCACCTTTAAGGAGCGTCTCGAGGCTGATCCGCGCTGCACCGTCAGCCAGGAGAAGCTCGACGAGATCTTTGATCCGTGGGACTTCCTCACCCGCATCGACACGGTCTTCGATCGCCTGGAGCAGCTGAGCTTCGAGTAGGTTCGGGCATAACGTTAGCTTTTTAGGGCGCTTTGCTGGTAATGTGTGTTGCCGGCAAAGCGCCTCGTTGCATTTAGGGAAAGACGGGGATAATAGTCGTCTCGAATAACATTCTGAGAGGGGATCGCATGATTTCGTTTGATTACAAGCCGCAGGGTGTATGCTCTCGCAATATTCACCTCAATCTCTCTGACGATGGCAGCAAGGTGCTGGGCGTTGAGTTTACCGGCGGCTGTGACGGCAATCTCAAGGCAATCTCCAAGTTAGTCGAGGGTGCTCCTGCCGATCGCGTAATCGAGGTTCTCGCCGGTAATACCTGCGGTATGAAAAAGACCTCTTGCGCCGATCAGCTTACGCGCGCTATCGAGGCCGCTCGCGCCGAGATCGCCTAATGGGTATCGCCGACCACATCAAGAATGGAATATCGCGCCGTGGCTTTGTGCTCGGCGGTGCTGCCGCGGGCGCTGCCACGGTGCTTGCCGGTTGCTCGAAAAAAACGGGCACCAGCGACGATGCCGCCGGCGAGCCGCAAGTTATCAAGGACGATTCGAAGATTGTCTCGATCACTGATGAGTACGAAGCTGTTGATATCGATCTTGAGCCGGCGGCGTCGTGGACGCTGCCGCTGGGCACGCTGCTGTACTACTGCGATGGCGACTACGCTGCCGCGATGATGGCGCCTGCTTCTGCCCTGCATGCCAATACGCTTGGTGTGCTCAACCTGGGCGATGGCTCGCTTACCACACTTATCGAGGATCCCGTTGAGGGAACCGGTTATGCGTTTTACGACGTTCGCGCGGGTGATGGCGTGTTCGCGTGGGTCGAGATGAACTTTGCCAATGCGTCTTGGAAACTCTATGCGCAAAACCTTGCAGGCTCCTCCCTTACCGGCAACGCTGTCGAGCTCGATCGCGGTGGCGAAAATTACGATCCGCCGCTCTTCACAGCGTATGGGTCGTCGGTCATCTGGTATAAGATGCCCTCGTCCGGCGGCAGCAAGACGAGTAACGATTCGTACTGCTGCCGTCAGTCGCCCAGCGAGTCCAAGCCTGAGACTATTTGGAAGTCGACGGGCCGCTTCGCATCCGCCCCGCGTGTGAGCGACGGCATCCTGACCATCTCGCCCCGCGTGCACAATGATGAGGGCGTCTATTACGGTATGACGGCGATCGACCTGACTGACGGCAACAATACGAAGCGAGCTCAGCTGGTGCTTCCTTCGTCGGTTTCGCCTTTCGAGGCCGTGTATATGGGCGACACCTTCGTGTTCTCCATTGAGGCGACGTATAACGGTGTGGGTAGCCTGGGCAATATGGGCACCTATATCGGTAACGAGGGCGGGCCGTACCTCTTCCTTTCGCGTGAGCCGCTCGCGTGCGTTGCGGGAAGGAAAAATAAATACCTGGTTAAAGTCCAGGCATCGCATTTTCTCATCGACACCTCTGCCAAGACCTATGGCTCGCTGTTGTCGCCCGACCGCGCTTTGGAATATGGCGATTATCCAGCTACGGCGGGAAAATCGGACTCATTCCTTACGTACGCCACGGTGCGCAACAGCCAGGGTATACCCGAGACGGTCACCGCACGCCTATTCTCTCTTTAAGCTTAGAGGGGTTAAAAAGGCGCCAACAGGGGAATAAACGCGTTGTAATTGTGAGTACCGCCCGCCGAGCTGCCGCGTCATAGTGGCATCCGGCGGGCTCAGGTGCGTTAAAATGGGCTTGTTCTTAGCTGATTGAGACAGGGGGGCCGTGTTATGGCTTCAGATGCAAAAAAGATTCTGCTGGTCGAGGATGAGAAGGCAATCCGTGACGCCGTCGCTGCCTATCTCGAGCGCGAAGGCTACTGGGTTGTGGGTGTCGGCGACGGCCAGTCCGCGATCGAGGAGTTCGAGAAGCATCAGTTTGACCTGGTCGTGCTCGACCTTATGCTCCCCAAGATCCCCGGCGAGCGCGTTTGCCGCACCATTCGCGATACCTCGGATGTCCCCATCATCATGCTGACTGCCAAGGGCGAGATCGAGGACCGTATTATCGGTCTTGAGCTCGGCGCCGACGACTATCTGATCAAGCCGTTCTCGCCGCGCGAGCTTGTCGCGCGCGTACGCGCCTTGTTCCGCCGTGCCCATCAGGCCGACGAGCCAGCCGTCGAGGTACTCGACTTCGGCGATCTGGTCATCGATATCTCGGGCCACAAGATTTTGGTCGAGGGCAAGGAAGTCGACCTGACGGCTTCCGAGTTTAAGCTGCTCACCACGCTTGCCCGTCACCCCGGTCGCGTCTACAACCGCATGGAGCTGGTCGAGAAGGTGCTCGGCTACGACTTTGAGGGCTATGAGCGCACCATCGATAGCCACGTGAAGAACCTTCGCGCCAAGCTGGGCGATGATCCCAAGAAGCCCAAGTGGCTCTACACCGTCCACGGTGTCGGCTATCGCTTCGAGGCTCCGGCCAAGACCGATAAGTCGGACGAGAAATAGGGAAATCACATATGACACCTGCGCGCTTTGAAATCGGACAAAAGCACAAGCAGGAGAGCGAGGCGGGTTCCAAGGCTAGTTGGAACACGCCTCGTTCCGATTCACGGCCAACGATGAGCTATCCCTCGCGCATGGCACTTGCTTTTGCTCTGACATCGCTCATGACGGTATTGGTGCTGGTGGGCGTGGTCTCTGTTGTGTGGGGCACGGTCTTTTCGGATTACACGCGCTCCAATATCGTCGAGATCGCCAATTCTGCTGCCGAAAAGCTTGCGACGTCGTATGAGGAAAACGGCAACTGGACTGCGGGCGAGCTGCGCACGGTCGCGACATCGAGTTTGGTATCCGACGACCTGAGTATGCAGGTCGTCAACAAGAAGGGCGTTGTCGTCTATGACGACTCATGGCCTTCGGCAAGCGCGACCGCCGATGTGCGCGAGAGCGAATCGGCGTCGAGCAGCTCGAGCGGTAAAAAAGCATCGCATAGCCCGGTCTCGTCTGCTCCAACCGACTCCGATAGCGTTGCCAACGTCGAAATCATAACGTCTTCGGGCGAGCATGTCGGACAGGTAAAGCTATGGGCCATCGGCTCCGATGCCTTGCTCACCAAGGCGGATTCTGCATTTAGGGAGAAGACCTTTAACGCCATGGCCCTCGCCGCGGTTGTTGCAATCTGCATTTCGGTCGTTATCGGATCGCTCGTGTCGCGCATGCTCACCAAGCCGATTCATCGTATTACGAGCACGGCCAAGCAAATTCGCGATGGCGATCTGTCCGCTCGTACTGGTTTGCGCGGTGATGACGAGATTGATCAGCTGGGTGAGACCTTCGATGAGATGGCCACTTCGCTTGAGAAGGATATGAAACACGAGAAGCGCCTGACCTCAGACGTGGCTCACGAACTTCGTACTCCGCTTATGGCCATGCTCGCGACAGTCGAAGCCATGCAGGATGGGGTGTATCCCACCGACGACGAGCATCTGGAAACCGTTGCATCCGAGACGCGTCGTCTGGCCCGTCTGGTGCAGCAGATGCTCGATCTGTCGCGCATGGAAAACAGTACCGCGCCGCTCAACCTGGAGCCGGTGGATATGGTGCCGTTTGTGCGTTCGATTGTGAATGGCCAGGAGCGCCTGTTTGCCGATCGTGACCTGCGTTTGCGCTTTGCGGATGAGACGCAGGGCCACGATGACGTTGTCGAGGCAGATCCCGACATGATCACGCAATGCGTCATCAACCTTTTGAGTAACGCCATGCGCTATACCCCCGAGGGGGGTTGGGTCGTGGTGTCGGTGCTCAGCGACCGCAAGCACGTCGATATCGCGGTTTCGGATACGGGCATCGGTATTGCCAAGGATGATTTGTCGCGCATCTTTGGTCGTTTTTGGCGTGCCGACGCCAGCCGCGCCCGTGAGGCGGGCGGTCTGGGCGTGGGCCTCGCCGTGACCAAGCAGATTGTCGAGCGTCATCACGGCTACATATCCGTGGAGTCGGAGCTTGGAAAGGGTACGACTTTTACGATTCATCTGCCACGCGAGCACACGGCGGACGCGGCATCTACTACAATGGAGCACTAGCTTTTCGCTACTCGGTGAAGGAGGGGTCTTGTCCTTGCCGCTCCGGGTTTGCGAAAACGTGCGGGAAAGAACCCGCATTACTGTCGTATTTTGGTAAGGAGTGACTCACGTGACAACGATGGAGCGTCGTCCGGATTCCCGTGGCAAGGTTCGTGATATCTACGATACCGGTGAAAACCTGCTGATGGTCGCCACCGACCGCATTTCTGCGTTCGACTTCATTCTTCCCGACGAGATTCCGTTTAAGGGAGAGGTGCTCAACCGCATCTCGGCATTCTGGTTCGATAAGTTTGCCGACATCGTTCCCAACCACCTCGTTTCCATCGACCCGGCGGATTTCCCCGAGGAGTTTGCCGAGTATCGTGACTACCTCGCAGGCCGCGCCATGCTGGTCAAGAAGGCCCAGACGATTCCTATCGAGTGCATCGTCCGCGGCTATCTGACCGGTTCGGGCAAGAAGACCTATGACGAGAACGGCACCGTCTGCGGCATTCAGCTGCCCGAGGGTCTGACCGAGGCCTCCAAGCTTCCCGAGCCGCTGTTCACGCCGTCCACGAAGGCCGAGATCGGTGACCATGACGAGAACATCTCGTTCGAGCGTTGCTGCGAGATCGTTGGCGAGGGCATCGCCACGCAGATTCGCGACCTGTCTCTCAAGATCTACAAGGCCGCTGCCGAGTACGCCGCGACCCGTGGCATCATCATCGCCGACACCAAGTTCGAGTTTGGTGTCATCGATGGCAAGGTTACGCTGATCGACGAGTGCCTCACGCCCGACTCCAGCCGTTTCTGGCCTGCCGCCAGCTACGAGGAGGGCAAGATTCAGCCCAGCTACGACAAACAATTCGTCCGCAATTGGCTCAAAGCCAACTGGGATATGACGGGGGAGACCCCGCACCTGCCCGCCGAGGTCATCGATGGCACGTCCGAGCGCTATCGCGAGGCCTTCCAGATCATCACGGGCTCCCAGTTCACAAGCATGAAGGAGAACGCGTAAGTGAGTACCCGCAGCGCCACGAACAAGCGCACGCAATCCCGCGAGGTTACCGGGGTTGCGCGCAAGTCCGCCGCATCCGCTAAGCCCGCCCGTCAGGCAGCGAGCTCTGTTCACGTCGTGCCGGCATCATCCAAGGCACGCCGCAAAGAGCTCGAGAAGGGCGAAAACCTGGAAGGCCTTTCCAAGGAGGAAAAACGCGCCCGCAAGGCCAAGCAGCGCGCCCGAGAGGATCGCATCTACACGGTGTCGAATATCCTTCTCAAGCAGGATGAGGACTACACCAAGCGCCGCCGTATTTGGTGGGCCGTGCTCGCTATCGGCATGGTGCTCGTCGTGGCCATTTGGGCTTCGCTGTACTTCGCTCCCGCTGGCATGGTGTCCAGCCCTGTTCAGATGGTCGGCATCGTTTTGTCCTACGTCGTCATTTTGGGTGACTTTATTTACGACTTCGTTCGTATTCGTCCCCTGCGCAACATGTACCGCACGCAGGCCGAGGGCATGTCCGAGAACAAGCTCAACGCCCTTATCGAGCGCTCGGCTGCCGAGGAGGACAAGAAGGACTCCAAGAAGAAGTAGCGTTTGCATGCATACTTATCGCTAAGATATAAGGCGCGTCGTTTTTGCGGCGCGTCTTTTTACTGTTCTATAGATAGATGGAGTGGCACATGATTCGAGCTGCCCTGACGGTCGAAGAGGCTCTGGAGGGCATGAAGGCCCTAGAGCCCAAGATTAAAAACTATGCGCGCCTGGTTGTCCGCAAGGGCGTAAACGTCAAGCCCGGCCAGGAGGTTGTCGTTCAGTCTCCGGTCGAGTGCGCGCCGTTTGCGCGCGTGGTGGTCGCGGAGGCCTATGCCTCCGGTGCCGGTCACGTGACGGTTATTTGGGCCGATGATGCCGTGACGAGGCTCACGTACGAGCATGTCGAGCAAAGCTATTTTGAGCAGACGCCCGAGTGGAAGCGCCTGCAGCTTGATTCCCTGGCCCAGGATGGTGCCTGCTTTATCTTTATCGAGGGTGCGGACCCTGCAGCTCTCAAGGGTATCGATCCCGCCAAGCCAGCCGCGGCTTCCAAGGCAAGGAATACGCAGTGCAAGGTCTTCCGCCGTGGACTGGATTACAACATCAACCCGTGGTGTATCGCCGGCGCTCCGGTCGTGGCTTGGGCGCGTGAGGTGTTCCCGGGAGACGCCGATGAGGTCGCAATCTATAAGCTGTGGAATGCGATTCTGCACACCGCTCGCGCAGATGGCCAGGACCCGGAGAGCGATTGGGAGCTTCATGACGCGGCGTTCGAAAAGAACCTGCGTTTTCTAAACGATAATCAATTTGATTACCTGCACTACACCGCTTCGAACGGAACTGATCTGACGATTGGTATGACGAAGGGCCATGAGTGGGCCGGCGGTAAGGGTGAGACCCCCGACGGTCATCCCTTCTTCCCCAACATCCCCACCGAGGAGGTCTTCACCTCGCCCGATCGCATGCGCGCTGACGGTATCGTGTACTCGGCCATGCCGCTCATCCACCACGGCAACAAGGTCGATGATTTTTGGATCAAGTTCGAGGCGGGCCGCGTAGTGGACTACGATGCCCGCGTGGGTAAGGCGACGCTTGCGAGCATTATTGACACCGATGAAGGTGCCGCTCATCTGGGTGAGGTTGCGCTTATCTCCAAGAACACGCCGATCCGTGAAAGTGGCGTTCTGTTCTATGACACGCTCTATGATGAGAACGCCAGCTGCCATCTCGCGCTAGGTGTCGGTTTCCCCGAATGTATCGAGGGTGGGTATGACATGTCCAAGGAAGAGCTCCTGGAGCATGGCGTTAACGTCTCGAGCACGCACGTCGATTTTATGATTGGCACGGACGACATCGATATTACGGGCATTACGCCTGATGGACGTGAAGTTGTGATTTTCCAGAACGGCCAATGGAGTTGGGAATAGTCCCAGACCGTGGTACAATGCCACCCGCGGGCCGTTAGCTCAGCTGGCAGAGCAGGGGACTTTTAATCCCAAGGTCCAGGGTTCGAACCCCTGACGGCCCACCCAAAGATTGTTGAGACGGTCAACTTCGGTTGGCCGTCTTTTTTGTCGCCTTTTCATGGGTTCGAACCCGTCGGGGCGCGGAGCTGAGTAAACGCGTGAGCGTTTGCCAGCGCAGCGAGCAAGGCGCGAAGCGCCGCAGCGGCCGCCTGCGGAGCAGGCTGGACCCCTGACGGCCCACCATAGACTAAAAAAGCGACTGGCGGATGCCGGCCGCTTTTTTGTTGCCGCGACACGGGTTCGAACCCGAACTTCTCTATATATAAGAACGCTTGGCGAACAAAACCTGCCTTTTACCGACGGGAAACAAATAGCTGATGCTTTTGGAGTAAAGTGGCGCTCCAGAGATGACCGATGCCTTAACACCTATAAACCAGCTGGTCATCGCCAATATCAGAAGCCAATGCTTCAGTTTTAACCTCAGTGATGCGACTGAGGGACCTATTCATTTGTGAACAAAATATGGAGTGCGCGATTCCCGCCCCCGGCGCCCCTCCGGTCTGGCAATATATCTCCTTGCCGCGCGGCCCGGTCGGACCGGATCAGCCGCCAGGCGTGCACCTTGAGAACCGGATACTGCGAGGATGGACACATTCAGTGTCGCATCCGGGCAGACATCGAACCATTTGAAATGGTCTAACTTGGATTTGTTTTTCGCAAGGCCGCCGAGAGGCGGCCCCGAGAAATTCCTTTTCCTATACAGAACCATATGAATCGAACGGAACCGATCAGCGATGGACTGAGAGGACCGGACGGGCTCGAAGCCCAGAATATTTTGGACGGAGAGTTCGATCCTGGCTCAGGATGAACGCTGGCGGCGCGCCTAACACATGCAAGTCGAACGGCACCCCTCTCCGGAGGGAAGCGAGTGGCGAACGGCTGAGTAACACGTGGAGAACCTGCCCCCTCCCCCGGGATAGCCGCCCGAAAGGACGGGTAATACCGGATACCCCGGGGTGCCGCATGGCACCCCGGCTAAAGCCCCGACGGGAGGGGATGGCTCCGCGGCCCATCAGGTAGACGGCGGGGTGACGGCCCACCGTGCCGACAACGGGTAGCCGGGTTGAGAGACCGACCGGCCAGATTGGGACTGAGACACGGCCCAGACTCCTACGGGAGGCAGCAGTGGGGAATCTTGCGCAATGGGGGGAACCCTGACGCAGCGACGCCGCGTGCGGGACGGAGGCCTTCGGGTCGTAAACCGCTTTCAGCAGGGAAGAGTCAAGACTGTACCTGCAGAAGAAGCCCCGGCTAACTACGTGCCAGCAGCCGCGGTAATACGTAGGGGGCGAGCGTTATCCGGATTCATTGGGCGTAAAGCGCGCGTAGGCGGCCCGGCAGGCCGGGGGTCGAAGCGGGGGGCTCAACCCCCCGAAGCCCCCGGAACCTCCGCGGCTTGGGTCCGGTAGGGGAGGGTGGAACACCCGGTGTAGCGGTGGAATGCGCAGATATCGGGTGGAACACCGGTGGCGAAGGCGGCCCTCTGGGCCGAGACCGACGCTGAGGCGCGAAAGCTGGGGGAGCGAACAGGATTAGATACCCTGGTAGTCCCAGCCGTAAACGATGGACGCTAGGTGTGGGGGGACGATCCCCCCGTGCCGCAGCCAACGCATTAAGCGTCCCGCCTGGGGAGTACGGCCGCAAGGCTAAAACTCAAAGGAATTGACGGGGGCCCGCACAAGCAGCGGAGCATGTGGCTTAATTCGAAGCAACGCGAAGAACCTTACCAGGGCTTGACATATGGGTGAAGCGGGGGAGACCCCGTGGCCGAGAGGAGCCCATACAGGTGGTGCATGGCTGTCGTCAGCTCGTGTCGTGAGATGTTGGGTTAAGTCCCGCAACGAGCGCAACCCCCGCCGCGTGTTGCCATCGGGTGATGCCGGGAACCCACGCGGGACCGCCGCCGTCAAGGCGGAGGAGGGCGGGGACGACGTCAAGTCATCATGCCCCTTATGCCCTGGGCTGCACACGTGCTACAATGGCCGGTACAGAGGGATGCCACCCCGCGAGGGGGAGCGGATCCCGGAAAGCCGGCCCCAGTTCGGATTGGGGGCTGCAACCCGCCCCCATGAAGTCGGAGTTGCTAGTAATCGCGGATCAGCATGCCGCGGTGAATGCGTTCCCGGGCCTTGTACACACCGCCCGTCACACCACCCGAGTCGTCTGCACCCGAAGTCGCCGGCCCAACCGAGAGGGGGGAGGCGCCGAAGGTGTGGAGGGTGAGGGGGGTGAAGTCGTAACAAGGTAGCCGTACCGGAAGGTGCGGCTGGATCACCTCCTTTCTAGGGAGATAAATCTTCTAGAGAGATCAACTTAACTCGAATAGAGGGCAGGAGCCCGTCCGGTGGATGTCGCCCGGGGGAAGTCCCCGCAGCACCCGGTCCCCGGGGTCGCACCCGCGTACCTTGAGAGCCGCATAGCGATAGGAGAGAGATGGAAGATCATTCTTCCAGACTCGATTCTTTTCTGCGATTAAATCAAGAATGATAGCAATCATTCATCCGATCCAAACAAGAAGAATTCACTTATATATGAGTGAGGAGCATCTGATCGCGAGCACAGTCAACTACTGTGCCGCGGTATGAGATACCCGAATTGCGACATACGAGCGCTATTCATGATATCGATTAATTTAACTTAATTAGCGACACGTGGATATCCCGCGGGCCCGAGAGCGGTCCCGCAAGATACCACGGGCGCACGGCGGATGCCTTGGCACAGGGAGCCGATGAAGGACGCGGCAAGCTGCGATAATCCCCGGCGAGGAGCACACATCCTTCGACCCGGGGGTCTCCGAATGGGCGAACCCATCCACAGAGGTGTGGATATCCCGACCCTGAACGCATAGGGGCCGGGAGGACAACCCGGGGAACTGAAACATCTAAGTACCCGGAGGAGAGGAAATCAATCTCGAGACTCCCCGAGTAGCGGCGAGCGAAAGGGGACCGATGGCCAAACCGTCGAGCGGGCATACCCGGCAGGGGTTCCGCCGACGGGGTTGCAGGGCCGCGCATCCGGGGGCTGCCGCCCCCGGGCGCAGGTCCGGCTGGGGAGCGGAACGGCATGGGAGGGCCGGCCGCAGCGGGTGACAGCCCCGTACGCGAACCCAGACCGGACGGCGCGACGCGGTCCCTGAGTAGGGCCGGGCACGTGAAACCCGGTCCGAACCTGGGTGGACCACCATCCAAGCCTGAGTACTACCCTGTGACCGATAGCGCACCAGTACCGTGAGGGAAAGGTGAAAAGCACCCCGGGAGGGGAGTGAAACAGTACCTGAAACCGTGCGCCCACGAGCAGTCGGAGCACCCTTCGGGGTGTGACGGCGTGCCTTTTGTAGAATGAGCCAGCGAGTCGCTGGCGCGGGGCGAGGTTAACCGAAAGGGAGCCGGAGCGAAAGCGAGCCTTAACAGGGCGACTTGAGTCCCGCGCCGCGGACGCGAAGCCGGGTGAGCTATCCGTGGGCAGGCTGAAGCGGGGGTAAGACCCCGTGGAGGGCCGAACGCACGTCGGTTGAAAACGGCGGCGATGACCTGCGGATAGGGGTGAAAGGCCAATCAAACCCGGAGATATCTCGTTCTCCCCGAAATAGCTTTAGGGCTAGCGTCGCGCGTTCACCGCCGGAGGTAGAGCACCGGATGGACGAGGGGGCTTCGCCGCCTACCGAATCCAACCGAACTCCGAATGCCGGCGGCCCAGAGCGCGGCAGTCAGAGCATGTGGGCTAAGCTGTGTGCTCGAGAGGGAAACAGCCCGGACCGCCCGCTAAGGTCCCCAAGTTCCAGCCGAGTGGCAAAGGATGTGCGTCCGCCCAGACAACCAGGATGTTGGCTTAGAAGCAGCCATCCATTCAAAGAGTGCGTAACAGCTCACTGGTCGAGTGGACATGCGCCGACAATACACGGGGCTAAGCTGGACACCGAAGCGGCGGGATTTTGATTTTCAGAATCGGTAGGGGAGCTTCCCATGGGCGGTGAAGCCGCCGGGCGACCGGCGGTGGAGCGCATGGGAGTGAGAATGCTGGCATGAGTAGCGAGAGACGAGAGAGTAACTCGTCCGCCGTGAACCCGAGGTTTCCTGGGCAAGGCTAATCCTCCCAGGGTCAGTCGGGGGCTAAGGCGAGGCCGGAAGGCGTAGCCGACGCGCAGCAGGCAGACATTCCTGCACCGCGCACGCGGCGCTACGACCGACGGGGCGACGGATGGGGGTGGCTCGGCGGGGTTCTGGACGTCCCCGTGATGGAGCGCGGCCCGCGGACCAGGGAAATCCGGTCCGCACGAGGGCGAGGCTCCGGACGAAGCACTTAAGCGAAGCGAGTGAGCCCGAGGTCCCTAGAAAAACCCCTAGGCAGGCGCGTGCGCGCCCGTACCGCAAACCGACACAGGTGGGTGGGTAGAACATACCGAGGCGATCGGGTCAACCATGGTCAAGGAACTCGGCACAATGGCCCCGTAACTTCGGGAGAAGGGGTGCCCGCGCGTACGTGAACCGGCTTGCCCGGGGAGCGGAGGCGGGCCGCAGTGGAGAGGCCCAAGCGACTGTTTACCAAAAACACAGGACTCTGCAGAAGCCGCAAGGCGACGTATAGGGTCTGACGCCTGCCCGGTGCCGGAAGGTCACGCGGAGGAGTTAGCGCATCGCGCGAAGCCCCGAAGCCAAGCCCCGGTAAACGGCGGCCGTAACTATAACGGTCCTAAGGTAGCGAAATTCCTTGTCGGGTAAGTTCCGACCTGCACGAAAGGCGCAACGACTTGGGCGCTGTCTCGACCATGGACCCGGTGAAATTGCACTGGTCGTGAAGATGCGACTTACCCGCGGAAGGACGGAAAGACCCCGTGAACCTTCACTGCAGCTTGGCATTGGCCGCTGGTCCCGCGTGTAGAGGATAGGCAGGAGGCATCGATCCGGAGGCGCCAGCCCCCGGGGAGCCGCCCTTGGAATACTGCCCTCGCGCGACCGGCGTCCTAACCCGAGGCCGTCAACCGGCTCGGGGACCGTGCCAGGCGGGCAGTTTGACTGGGGCGGTCGCCTCCTAAAGGGTAACGGAGGCGCGCGAAGGTCCGCTCGGGACGGTCGGCAACCGTCCTTTTGAATGCAAGAGTACAAGCGGGCTTGACTGCGAGGCCCACAAGCCGAGCAGGTGCGAAAGCAGGCTCTAGTGATCCGGCGGCCCCGAGTGGGTGGGCCGTCGCTCAACGGATAAAAGGTACTCCGGGGATAACAGGCTGATCTTGCCCAAGAGTCCACATCGACGGCAAGGTTTGGCACCTCGATGTCGGCTCATCGCATCCTGGGGCTGGAGCAGGTCCCAAGGGTACGGCTGTTCGCCGTTTAAAGCGGTACGCGAGCTGGGTTCAGAACGTCGTGAGACAGTTCGGTCCCTATCCTCCGTGGGCGCAGGAGAATCGATGGAGGCTGCCCCCAGTACGAGAGGACCGGGGTGGACGCACCTCCGGTGAACCGGTTGTCGACCAACGGCACGGCCGGGTAGCCGCGTGCGGCGCGGATAACCGCTGAAGGCATCTAAGCGGGAAGCCGTTCCAGGGATTAGTTCTCCTTCCGGTAAGGGCCCAGGTAGACTACCTGGTCGATAGACGGCAGGTGCAAGGACGGCGACGTCCTCAGCCGAGCCGCACTAATCGCCCGAGCTCTTCCGGAACCGCACCTCGCGGCCCGCGGGAC
>NZ_NKXR01000041.1 GCF_002232035.1 Collinsella sp. TF06-26 | reverse complement strand
GCGGCAAGGAGATATATTGCCAGACCGGAGGGGCGCCGGGGGCGGGAATCGCGAACTCCATATTTTGTTCACAAATAAATTAACTGGGCTCCGAATTGCTCAGAGTCACACATATGGTCATAAACCATGGACAGACCGTATGACCTCGGGAATCTTGCTGCCCACTGTAGACATAGCATCTTTATACCCTCGTCGGTCTCTGCTAGTTAGCCCGTCATAAATTGAAGGACAACGTTAACAAACCTATAAAACGCCAGCGGGGGCTCTATCACTAATTAGATAGAGCCCCCGCTGGCGGAGTGTATTTGATTGAAACAATACCCCTTAATTGATTTACTGGAAATAAGAAGCAAAAGAACCGTCCGGATATACGTGGCGACAGAACCCTAGAGCCGACTGAGCGCCAACAGAAAGCGACATAAACAAAAAGATCGGCTCTACCTCAACGCAGATGACAACGATGCCCTCGACTAAAGCCAATCCGAGCACTCCTAAAACGGATAGGGCAAATGTCGCATAAAACGCAAAAAAGGGGGAGGCCGCGAGGCCTCCCCCTTCTTCAATCTCGATGA
>NZ_NKXR01000040.1 GCF_002232035.1 Collinsella sp. TF06-26 | reverse complement strand
TTCAAGACTTTAGTCTGCTGGCCGCGCAGCGGCCAGCTTTAAACCACCCGCTACGCGGGTGGAGACAAACGGCTTTACAAAGCCACCCCTCCGACCGATATTGACGATTGTTCAGGCCGTCAAGAATTCGAGTCGAAGGGGTGGTCGCCATGGCCCAGAAGGCCTACAGCCTTTCCCACACGAAGTGGATGTGCAAGTACCACATCGTGTTCACGCCGAAGTATAGGCGCAAAGTGATCTACAACCAAATCAGGAGCGACATAGGGGAGATCCTCAGGAAGCTGTGCGAGTACAAGGGGATCGAGATAATCGAGGGGCACCTGATGCCCGACCACGTGCACGTGCTGCTGGCGATCCCGCCGAAGTACAGCGTCGCGAGCGTCATGGGCTACCTGAAGGGGAAGAGCTCGCTGATGATATTCGACAGGCACGCCAACCTCAAGTACAAGTTCGGCAACAGGAAGTTCTGGGCGGAGGGCTACTACGTGTCCACCGTCGGCCTGAACGAGGCGACGATCGCCAAGTACATCAGGGAGCAGGAGTCCCACGACATCGCACTGGACAGGCTGAGCGTGAAGGAGTACGAGGACCCCTTCAAGAGGGGGTGATGCTGCCGGTTCGACCGGCGCGCCACGGGTCAAGATGCACTAGGCCTGGACGAAGTCCGGGCCCGCGCCTTTAGACGCGAGCCCGGGGCCCGTGGGTTATACCCTAAGAGCAAACCACCCTTTTTAAGGGTGGTTCTGATT
>NZ_NKXR01000004.1 GCF_002232035.1 Collinsella sp. TF06-26 | reverse complement strand
ACTTGCAGCGACGGACCTCGGGACGCTCTTACACCACGTCTGCGCGCGCCACCGATGTTCTTTCTGGCCCTGATGTACCCCCGCCTGGACCGTGCAAAAAACGGAGTATTCAGCACCGCGAGCTCTGCCGGTGCCGCTGCGGCTGAGTAACGTTACGGAGATTGACGTCATTTTGGGCTCCGGTACGGCGCGAAGTACGCCCATTTGTCCCAACGGGGTCTGCCCACCGACCAAAACCGCCCGCTGAAGGCGTTCTTGGGACCAATAAGGTATGTCTGGCGCGTATGCAGCCACCCTGGCCTGCTGAATACTCCCAAAAATGCACGGTGCTCCCCAGGGGACCCGTGCGCGCAGCGAAAACCATGCCCACGTTCCTATCCGCATCGCCATTTTGCTGCACTGACTTTTCTGAATGCCGGGCCCGAATTAGTTAACCTGGCTCCCGTGTGGCTCCGGAGGGGCGGGGCATAAGGTTTATCGCGAGTTCCGCACGAGCCGAAGGCCACTTAATGTGGCCTTCGTGCGAGCAGGACTGCCCGAGCAGGAAACCTTATGCCCCGCCCCTCCGGAGCCACACGGGAGCCACTGCTAAGTTATCCCCCGGCATTCAGAAAATCTAAGTGCCAAAAAATAAGATTTTTTGACTCCGTGTTGTATAACCCGCCATTCGTGGGTACCATTCAACGCGTACGCAAACAAAAAGGGTTAATTCGCGTGGTATAACCGCGCGGCCCAAAAAGGAGGAGACAAGCATGTCGTCTTTGAAGCCGCTTGCAGATCGTGTTCTGGTCAAGCCCGACGAGGCCGAGCAGAAGACCGCTTCTGGTCTGTATATCGCCAGCAACGCTCAGGAGAAGCCGCAGCGCGGCACCATCGTTGCCGTTGGCGCCGGCAAGGTCAACGACAAGGGTGAGCGCATCCCCATGGACGTCAAGGAAGGCGACGTTGTCATCTACGGTAAGTTCGGTGGCAACGAGGTCAAGGTCGACGGCGAGAAGTATCTGCTGATGCGCGCCGACGACATCTACGCTGTCGTCGAGGCCTAGTCTCGTCAGAATCTCTGATTCGTCTTTGAACGCGCCCGCCGCATAGGACTCGGAAGCGGCGACGCGAGTCACATTTCTTTTGGAGGATTACCTACCATGGCAAAGAACATTACGTTCAACACCGATGCCCGCGCTAAGCTCGCCAAGGGCGTCAACACTCTGGCCGACGCCGTTACCGTCACCATGGGCCCCAAGGGTCGCTACGTTGCGCTGCAGCGCACGTTCGGCGCCCCGACCATCACCAACGACGGCGTTTCCGTCGCTAAGGAGATCGAGCTCGAGGACAACATCGAGAACATGGGCGCTCAGCTGGTGAAGGAGGTCGCCACCAAGACCAACGACACCGTGGGCGACGGCACCACCACCGCAACCCTGCTCGCTCAGGCCATCGTCAACGACGGCCTGCGCAACGTCGCCGCTGGCGCCAACCCGCTGGCCATCCGTCGCGGCATCGACAAGGCCGTCAACGCCGCCGTCGCCGAGATGAAGAAGCAGGCCAAGCCGGTCGAGACCAAGGAGCAGATTGCTTCCGTCGGTACCATCTCCGCCGGTGACCCCGAGGTCGGCGAGAAGATCGCCGAGGCCATGGAGGTCGTGGGCAAGGACGGCGTCATCACCGTCGAGGATTCCCAGACGTTCGACATCACCATCGACACCGTCGAGGGCATGCAGTTCGACAAGGGCTACGTCTCCGCTTACTTCGTCACGGATAACGACCGCATGGAGGCCGTGATGAAGGATCCGTACATCCTCATCACCGACCAGAAGATCTCCAGCGTCCAGGACATCATGCCTGTTCTCGAGGCTGTCCAGCGCGCTGGCCGTGGCCTGCTCATCATCGCTGAGGACATCGATGGCGAGGCTCTGCCGACCCTCGTCCTCAACAAGATCCGTGGCGCCCTCAACGTCTGCGCCGTCAAGGCCCCGGGCTACGGCGATCGCCGCAAGCGCATCTTGGAGGACATCGCCGTCCTCACCGGTGGCCAGGCTGCTCTGGACGAGCTGGGCGTGAAGGTCGCTGACATCACCGCCGATATGCTTGGTACCGCTAAGTCCGTCACTATCTCCAAGGACAACACCGTCGTCGTCGGCGGCGCTGGCTCCAAGGAGGCCATCGACGCCCGCATCGCTCAGATCAAGGGCGAGATGGAGAACACCACCTCTGACTTCGACCGTGAGAAGCTCCAGGAGCGCCTGGCCAAGCTCTCCGGTGGCGTTGCCGTCATCAAGGTCGGCGCTGCTACCGAGTCCGAGCTCAAGGAGATCAAGCACCGCGTCGAGGACGCCCTGCAGGCTACCCGTGCTGCTGTCGAGGAGGGCATTGTCGCCGGCGGCGGCGTCGCCTTCATGGACGCTGCTCCTGCGCTCGACGCCGTTGAGCTTGACGACCCCGAGGAGAAGATCGGCGTCGACATCGTCAAGAAGGCTCTGACTGCTCCGGTCGCCACCATCGCCAAGAACGCTGGCTTTGAGGGCGCCGTCGTGGTCGACAAGGTTGCCGAGCTGCCCGCCGGCCAGGGTCTCAACTCTGCCAACGGCGAGTGGGGCGACATGATCGAGATGGGCGTCCTCGACCCCGTCAAGGTCAGCCGCGTCACCCTGCAGAACGCTGCTTCTGTCGCCAGCCTGATCCTCATCACCGAGGCTACCGTCTCCGATGTGCCCAAGAACACTCAGCTTGAGGACGCTATCGCTGCTGCTACCGCTGGTCAGCAGGGCGGCGGTATGTACTAAGGCCGACAAGGTCTAGAACTCCCACCGGGAATCCGGGGGCGTGACGGGGGCTTCTCTCCGGAACGTCCTCGGACATGCAAAGAGGCTCCGCATCGCGCTTCGCGCTGCGGAGCCTCTCTGCGTCCTGCGGAATGTTCCGGAGAGAAGCCCCCGTCACGCCCCCGGATTCCCTGCGTTTACGGCCTTGAGGTCGGCGTGGGCGGAGGACTTGGTTGTTGGGAATACGTGTCCCGGTCGCTGTTTCGCGGCTTTGCCGCGAAAGGCGCGCCGCTTTGGGGCGAGTGGAGGATGTGGTTGTTGCAGTGGCTTGTCCCCTTCGCTGTTTCGCGCTTTGCGCGAAAGGCGCGCTACTTTGGGATGGGTGGGGAACGTGGTTGTTGCGGCAACTGATCCCCGCCACAAATTACCCTCGGCATACTTGCGCGAACGATTGCTCGTGCTACACTTGCAAGTGCTGTTTCAGGGCGGGGTGGAATTCCCCACTGGCGGTAAATCGGGCGGTGCCAAAGGGGTGCCGCGGAGCAGGCGAGATGCCTGCGGCCGAGCCGATGAGTCCGCGACCCGTGTGTGCGTTGGTTCGCATGCCGGCTGAACTGGTGAGATTCCAGTACCAACGGTTAGAGTCCGGATGAAAGAGGCAGGTGATCTTAATGTCTGAACAGTCGCAGCATATCCATTTTGAGAACACGAATAGGTGGAGCACCAAACAGCTCGTTACCATGGCGCTGATGTGCGCCTTGGGCGCCCTGTTTATGTATGTGCAGCTGCCCATTCTTCCCTCGGCGCCGTTTTTGACGTATGACCCGTCGCTGGTGCCGGCGATGGTGTGCGGGTTTGCGTATGGCCCCGGTGCCGGTACCGCTGTTGCCGCTATGGCGATCGTTATCCATGCGCTCACCACGGGTGACTGGGTCGGCGCGCTTATGAACCTGGTTGCCACGCTGGGCTACATTCTGCCCGCGGCTATCGTCTACCAGAAGATGCATACCTATAAGGGTGCCGTGATTGGCCTGGTGCTCGGCGTCATTGCCGCTACGGCGTTGTCTATGGTCGCAAACCTTACCATTGGCGTATGGTTCTGGTATGGCTCGGTCGATGTGATCGCCCCGCTTATGATTCCTGCCGTGCTGCCGTTCAACCTTATCAAGACCGTCCTTAACTCGGTATTGACACTTGCGGTGTACAAGGCGGTCTCCAACCTCATCACGCCTAAAAAGGACCAGGTCAAAGGCCGCGCATGATTGAGTGTCGGGGCGTTTCCTTTAGCTATGACGGTGCCGTACCGGCACTCGACGGCGTCGATCTGAACATCGAGGACGGGGAGTTTTTCTGCATCCTCGGTGGCAATGGGTCGGGCAAGTCGACGTTTGCCAAGCATCTGAATGCGCTGCTGCAGCCCGATGCGGGCACGGTACGTATCAACGGTATGGATGCGTCCGATCCCGAGCTGGTCTACGACATTCGTTCGACCGCAGGCATGGTGTTCCAGAATCCCGACGACCAGCTGGTGGCAACGCTTGTCGAAGATGACGTTGCGTTCGGTCCCGAAAACCTTGGCGTGCCATCGGCGCAAATTGCGCAGCGCGTACGCGAGGCGCTGAAGGGCGTGGGCCTGGTGGGCTTTGAGCGCCACGAGACCCATGCGCTTTCGGGCGGCCAAAAGCAGCGCGTGGCGCTTGCCGGCGTGCTCGCCATGGAACCGCGCGTGCTCATCTTGGACGAGGCTTCCTCGATGCTCGATCCGCGTGGACGCAAGGGCCTCATGAAGGCTTGCCGCGTGTTGCACGCTCGCGGCATGACCATCGTGATGATTACGCACTTTATGGAAGAGGCCGCCGAGGCCGATCGCGTTGCTGTCTTCCAAGCGGGCCGCGTTGCCATGCTCGGTACGCCCGAGGAGATCTTGACGCGGGCGGACGAGCTCGCGCAGCTCAACTTGGATATGCCGGCGTCGTGCTGCTTGGGCACGGCGCTTCGTGCGAAGGGCGTGCCCGTTCATGCGCAGGTGCGCGAGGCGGATATGGTCGCCGAGATTGCGCAGGTATATGCCGACCGGAGTGGGGAAGACACCGCAGGGCGGCCTTCTGCATCCGATTCTCGTGTGCTCGACAACGTCTCCTCTGCAACCGACGGGACAGCCGTGTCGGAGCCCGTCATCGAGATTTCGCACCTCTCGCATAGTTACTCGCTGAGTGCCCGCGAGCGCCGCCGCTGGCATAAGCGCTCGGTCACTGCGGGCAAATCGAGCAAACAGGCTCTCTGGGGAAACGACCCCAGCAGCCCGTGGGCGCTGCGCGATGTATCGCTGACGGTGCGTCGCGGCGAGTTCCTGGGCTTGGCAGGTCATACCGGTTCGGGTAAGTCGACGCTAGTCCAGCATCTCAACGGTTTGATTCGCCCCCAGGAGGGATTCGTTCGCGCACTGGGGCTCGATCTGTCAAACAAGAAAGACGCCGCCGCGGTTAAGGCCAAGGTCGGCGTGGTGTTTCAATATCCCGAGCGTCAGCTGTTTGCCGAAACCGTGACGCAGGACGTGGCGTTTGGCCCGCACAACCTTGGCCTGTCGCAAGACGAGGTCGCGCGCCGCGTTGCGTCATCGCTCGCACGCGTGGGCCTCGACCTTGCCACGATAGGTGACAAGAGCCCCTTTGAACTCTCGGGCGGTCAGCAACGGCGTGTGGCATTCGCCGGTGTGCTCGCCATGGAGCCCGAAGTCCTGGTGCTCGATGAACCCATGGCGGGGCTCGATCCGGCTGCGCGCAGGGATTTCCTTGAGCTTATCGATCGACTTCACCGCGATGGCCTGACCGTTGTCATGGTTTCGCATAGTATGGATGACCTGGCCAATTGCTGCGACCGCATCGTCGTGATGAACGAAGGTGCGGTGTTTGCAGAGGGAACCCCCGCGCAGGTGTTTGCACATGCCGATGAGCTCAAGTCGATCGGCTTGGGCGTACCTGCTGCCCAGCGCATGGCGTTGGCGCTCGCGGAGGCGGGCGTGCCGCTGCGTTGCGGCGGGCTCTATACGGTTGAATCGCTGGCAGACGAGTTGGTGGACCTGCTAATCGGTCGCTCGGACGGTCCTTCTAACGTCGCGGACATTGCTAAATCCAAGACGGTCGCGCGAGAGGAGGGCTGCTAATGGAGGCGTTTTCGTTTGGCAGCTACTATCCCGGCGATAGTGCGATCCATCGCCTGGATCCGCGCACCAAGCTGCTCCTGGGCTTTGTGTTTTTAATCACGACGCTGACCGTCGGCGGCTTCCGCGGACTGGCTCCTGTCGCAATTTTCGTCGTGCTGATCTATGCCGTGTCCCGGGTGCCGGCTCGTCGCGTTCTGTCGTCGATGGCGCCGCTGCTGGCAATCGTCGTCGTGGTCGCGGTGCTCAACTTGTTTACCGATCAGAGTGGGCGCATCCTGTGGCAGCTCGGCTTTCTGCAGATAAGCGAGGGCTCGCTGCATTCCGCCGCCTTTATGGCGTGCCGCCTGACCTTGATGATGGCCGGTATGAGCGCCATCACGCTCACCACACCGACGCTCGACCTCACCGCGGGCTTTGAGCGCCTGCTCGCGCCGTTTGCGCGTGTGGGGCTCCCTGCGCACGAGCTCGGCATGATCATGGGCATCGCGCTGCGCTTTATGCCGCAGTTTGCCACCGAGATGAAGCAGACGGCCGATGCGCAGGCAAGCCGTGGTGCACGCGTAACGGGTGGCCCGCTCGGCGGCGTGCGTATGCTCGGCAGTGTGGCGATTCCACTGTTCACGGGCGTGTTCCGTCATGCCGAGACGTTGTCTGCCGCCATGGATGCCCGTTGCTATCATGGCGAGCAGGGCCGCACACGTCTGCATACACTTGCATTTGGCCGCGGCGATGCGTTGGCGGCGGTGGTGACGGCGTTGCTGCTCATCTGCGTCATCGTCATCAATCTTCAACTTGTTTAGGCGCGATTCGAGCGCAAGAAAGGGGCCCCTATGACCGACAACGACCGCACGGCTCAGCTTGAGCGCGCCTGTTCGTATCTCAGGCGCATTCCGGCGTGGTATCTGGCCACGACCGATGTGACCGACGGGCATCAGCCTCGCGTGAGGCCGTTTTCGTTTGCCATGGTCGATGACGGTAAGCTGTGGTTTTGCACGTCGCGCGACAAGGACGTGTGGGCGGAGCTGAGTGCGAATCCCAAGTTTGAGCTCTCGGGCTGGAAGCCGGGGGAATGTTGGATTGTGTTGACCGGCGAGGCCGCACTTGAGGACGACGCAGTTGCGAGCGACAAGGTGCGTCAAGCGGGTTTTAAGCACATGGTGGGCATCGGCGAGGAACACGAGAGTGCCAACGACGGCCGCCTTGTTTTCTTTTCGGTCCGCAACATTGCCGCGCGCTTCTGTGATATCGACGGCAGCGAGGAGCGCCTGGAGCTCTAGCGCGTCTCAAATAAACTACCCGTTCCGAATTAGCTAGCGCCAGGAGGACACATGGACGGATTGAATACGGTGTTGGAGTATCTGACGTCGGTGCCGGCATGGTATTTGGCGACGAGCGTTGACGGACAGCCTCATGTGCGTCCGTTTTCGTTTGCGCAGATCCAGGATGGCAAGCTGTGGTTTGTAACAGCGCGCACCAAAGATGTGTGGCAAGAGCTGCTGCAAAACCAGCGCTTTGAGGCCACGAGTTGGTGGCCGGGCCATGGCTGGCTCATCTTGCGCGGGCGTGCCGGCTTGGATGACCGGGTTTTAGGCGAAATGCGCGAAGCCGGGTGGAAGCATCTAGAGCACCTGGGCGAGCACTATGAGGGGCCTAACGACCCCACGCTCGTCTTCTTTAGCGTCGAGGATCCCGAGGCTTTTATCTGCAATCACGACGAATGGGTGCCGGTCGAGCTCTAGCCAGCTGGCTCATCCTAACAACTTGGTTTTCGCATGGGCGGGCCCCGTATTGCCCGGCGCCGTTAGGAGCGCCGGTCAATACGGGGCCCGCTCCATTTGTCAATTCCTTCAAGCGAATGTGTCGGGAATGTTTCAATGCATGAATATGCAAGCCATTTACGTAGTCATGCATCTTTTGGTGCTAAAGTTTCAACCCACTTCATAACGACTGCTGCGAAATGCGCATCGGTGCATAAATCGCAGACAAGGAGTCTGATATGTCTTTGAAGGTTGGAATCGTCGGCGCGGCTGGATATGCCGGAGCCGAGCTCATTCGCCTCGTCCTCGGTCATCCCGAGTTTGAACTTGCTGCCATTACGTCCAACGCCGATGCCGGCCAGCCGTTGTCTGCGGTGTACCCGAGCTTCACCGGCGTAAGCGATCTTGTCTTTACGACGCATGATGCCCCCGAGCTCAAGAACTGCGACGCGGTCTTTTTGGCCGTGCCGCACACGGCTGCCATGGCACAGGTGCCCGCGCTGCTTGCATCGGGCGTCTCCTGCTTTGATCTTTCGGCCGACTACCGTCTGAACGACGCGTCCGTTTTTGAGGCTTGGTATGCCGCCGAGCATACGAGCCCCGAGCTGCTCAAGACCCGTGCCTTCGGTCTGCCCGAGCTGTTCTGCCAGGACTTGGAGACCGCCGCATCCGACCATGCCGACGGCAAACCCGTGCTGGTCGCCTGCGCCGGTTGCTATCCCACCGCAACGAGCCTTGCCGCCGCGCCCGCCGTGCGCGCGGGCTGGGTGGCCGAGAACGGTCCCGTGATTGTCGATGCCATTAGCGGCGTGACGGGCGCCGGCAAGTCCTGCAACGCTCGTACGCATTTTTGCAGCGCCGACGAGAATTTGGAAGCATACGGCGTGGGCAAGCATCGCCACACGCCCGAGATTGAGCAAATCCTTGGCCTGACCGATCGCGTCGTCTTTACCCCGCACCTGGCACCGCTCAAGCGCGGTCTGCTCTCCACGGTGACGCTGCCGCTCGCGCCGCAGGCTTTCGACACGCTGGCTCTTGAGGATGTCGTCGACCATTACAAGCAGTTCTACGCCGGTCGCACCTTTGTGCGCGTGCTCGATGCCGGCCAGCAGCCCAAGACGGCTTCGGTCGTCGGCACCAACGCTGCCCAGATTGGCCTCGCGCTCAACAAGCGCGCGGGCGTGCTGGTGGCGACGGGCGCCATCGACAATCTGTGCAAGGGCGCTGCGGGCCAAGCAGTCCAGTGCGCCAATATCGTCTTTGGCTTTGACGAGCGACGAGGCATGCCTACAGTGGCGTGCCCGGTGTAGCACATTCGATTGTTAACGATTTGGTAGTCGGGCATCGAATGGGGCGCCACTCTTAAGCTGGTCTCATGATCACGACTGGCATGGCGCACCAACCGATGCCCATTTTTTGTTTGACATAAGGAGTCGTAAAGACGATGAATGCTGAGCAGTTCGATATCAAGATTCGTGCCGTAGAGGGCGGCGTAACGGCGGCGGCCGGCTTTAAGGCGGCGGGCATCCATGCCGGATTCCGCAAGAATCCCGAGCGCCTGGATTACGCGCTCGTCGTGCCCGATAAGCCTTGCCCCGGGGCCGGTGTGTTTACGACTAACCGCTTTTGTGCGGCGCCCGTGCAGGTGAGCCGTGCCAACTTGGGCGGCGCCGACAAGGGCTACGGCGTCATTGCCGGCGTTTCGGTCAACTCTGGCAATGCCAACGCCGCCACGGGTGAGACCGGCCTTGCCTGCGCGCGCGAGACCTGCAACATCGCCTCGCAGGTCATCGGCTGCGAGCCCCAGCAGATTCTGGTCGCCTCCACGGGCGTAATTGGCCAGATTCTGCCGATCGACACGTTTGAGACCGCCATTCCTGCTGCCTACGAGGCGCTCTCCGCCCACGGTGGCGCCGATGCCGCTCGCGCCATCATGACGACCGACACGCACTCCAAGGAGTACGCCGTGTCCTACGTCAGTGAGGCTGCGGGTCATGCGGGCAATGTCTATACGGTAGGCGGAATGTGCAAGGGCTCGGGCATGATCATGCCCAACATGGCCACCATGATCGCAGTTATCACCACCGATGTCCCCGTCGAGCCTGCGGCACTTCATGCCCTGCTGCTCTCGACCGTCAAGCAGACCTTTAACAAGGTAACGGTCGATTCCGACACCTCGACCAACGACACCTGCATCATGCTTGCCTCCGGCGCCGCTGCCGCAGATGCCGAGCCTATCGTCGAGGGCTCCGATGCCTTTGACGAGTTGGCATTTGCCGTGCACGAGGTGTGCGAGAGCCTGGCGCGCAATATCGCCGCCGATGGTGAGGGCGCATCCAAGCTTGTTACGGTCAACGTTACCGGCGCCGCCAACGACGAGGAGGCCGATATCGCCGCCCGTGCCGTTGCCAACTCGCCGCTCGTTAAGACCTGCATCGCCGGCCACGACTGCAACTGGGGCCGCGTTGCTATGGCGCTTGGCAAGTGCGGCGTGAAGTTTAATCAGGAAGACGTTTCCATCGACATGATGGGCATGCCTGTCTGTCGCGACGGTCTGACTGTTCCCTTTGACGAGGACGAGGCTCTGCGACGTTTTGAGGCGCCCGAGATTGTGATCTCGGCAGACCTGGGCGCGGGCGACGCGGCGACCACCGTGTGGACTTGCGACCTCACGCACGAGTACATCTCCATTAACGGCGACTACCGTTCCTAGATTCCAGGCACGCTGCGTATCTTGCCGCGATTGCGGACAGCGGAGCACGGCGCGATAACGATACGAAAGACGAGGCAGATTATGAAATTCGCACGCGATTGTCGTTCGAGCGAATCCAACGAAGCAACCGCGCAGCTGCTGTTCGAAGCGCTGCCGTGGATTAAGAACCTGACCGGCAAGACGGTTGTTATCAAATATGGCGGAGCCGCCATGGTTGATGAGCAGCTGCGCCGCGACGTGATGAGCGACATCGTCCTGCTTAAGATCATCGGCATGCGCCCCGTCATCGTGCATGGCGGCGGCAAGGCTATCAACGAGGCGCTTAGCCACTACGACATCCCCGTCGAGTTTATGAACGGCCAGCGCGTGACCACGCCGGCGACCATGGATATCGTGCGCGAGGTGCTGGGCGGCAAGGTCAACCAGGAGCTGGTCGCGGCGCTCAACCATCACGGCAACCTGGCCGTGGGCGTTTCGGGCAGCGATGCCGGTACGCTCATCGCCGAGCCGCTCGACCCCGAACTCGGCCGCGTAGGCAAGGTCACGCACGTCAACACCGACTATATCGAGCGCCTGCTCGATAGCGAGTACATCCCCGTCATCGCTACCGTCGCGGCGGGGGAGGACGGCGGTTTCTTCAACATCAACGCCGATACCGCCGCCGGTGCCGTTGCGGCAGCGCTCCACGCGCATAAGGCGATCTTTTTGACCGACGTCGACGGCCTGTACAAGGACTTTAGCGATAAAGACTCACTCATCTCCAACCTAACGCTCGACGAGGTTAACGAAATGCTCTACGGCGGCGAGGTCGATAAGGGCATGATTCCCAAGCTGCGTGCGGCCGTCGATGCGCTTGCCGGCGGCGTATTTCGCGCTCACATCATCAACGGCACCACGCCGCATTCGCTGCTGCTGGAGCTGCTGACCGATGCCGGCGTCGGCACCGTGATCCATTCCACCGAGACGGCTTACGAGTTCGATACGCATCCGCATCCGCTTTCGACGTTTGCTGCGCGTCTGACCGAGAACCTTGACGAGGTCGAGAAGCTTCAGACGGTCTAGCTGACCCGCAGCCGCCCCATTCCTGCACCCATAGGCCTGCGCCGTCTGGCACCCAACGAAAGGCATCCCATGTCACTTGCAGCTCAGCAATCGCTTGAATCCCATTACGTTATGCATACCTTTGGCCGCTCTCCGGTCGAGTTTGTCGAGGGCCACGGCATGAAACTCACCGGCGACGATGGTCGTGAGTACCTCGACTTTCTTGCCGGCATCGGCGTGTGCAGCCTAGGTCATGGCAACCCGGCTGTGCTCTCGGCGCTCGAGGCACAGACCAAAAAGCTCATGCATGTCTCCAATTACTTCTACATTGAGCAGCGCGGACAGGTCGCGGCGCTGCTGTCCAAGCTTGCTAACGACGACGCAGATGGTGCGCGCGTGCTTGCCGATGCCATTGCCGCCGGCGATGAGACCACGGCAGCTGCTCTTGGTGCCCCGGCTGCGGACGAGCAGGTGTGGGAGACCTTCTTTGCCAACTCCGGCGCCGAGGCCAACGAGGGCTCGATGAAGCTCGCGCGCCTGTACGCCAAGCGTGCCGGTAACGGCGGCAACACCATCGTGTGCATGCGCGGCGGCTTCCACGGCCGTACGCTCGAGACCATTGCCGCCACCATGCAGGATTGGCTGCAGGATAGTTTCCGCCCACTGCCGGGTGGCTTTGTGGCCTGCACGCCCAACGATGTCGATGAGCTGCGCGCAATCTTTAAGCAGCTGGGAAGCGAGGTTTGCGCCGTGATGCTCGAGCCGATCCAGGGCGAGAGTGGTGTGCATCCCATGACCGAGGAGTTTATGGCGGCAGCGCGCGACCTGGCACACGAAGTGGGCGCCGTGCTTATCGCCGACGAGGTCCAGTGCGGCATCTTCCGCTCCGGCAAGCCGTTTGCATTCCAAACCTATGGCGTGGAACCCGACATCATGAGCCTTGCCAAGGGCATTGCTGATGGCGTGCCCATGGGTGCCGTCGTAGCAAAGAAGGAGATTGCCGACGTGTTTAAGCCGGGCGACCACGGCTCGACCTTTGGCGGTAGCTGCTTGGCCGTCGCGGCGTGTGCCGCGACGCTCTCCGCGCTCGTGCACGGCGGCTATGCTGAGCATGCCGCCAAGGTGGGCGCCTATATGGAGGCAAAGCTCGCCAAGCTGCCGAACGTGACCGAGGTGCGTGGCCGCGGCTTGATGCTCGGCTGTGATTTGGATGATGCCGCGGGCGACGTGCATGATATTGTTGCCCGCGCGCTGGCCGCCGGTGCCGTGATTAACGCTACGGGTGCCCATACGCTGCGTTTCCTGCCGCCGCTCGTCTGCGAGGAATCCGACGTGGACAGTCTGATCGAGATTCTGTCGGGTGTCTTGGGCTAACGCGGCGCAATAACTCAATTTGAACCGGGTTCCGGACTGTGGACGTGCCATATGCGGCACGATTCAGCGGTCTGGAGCCCGTTTTGCCTTAGATTTGCTAAGGCGGGGAGACCTGCTGGTCAAAAAACATCAAATATGAGTACTGTTACCGATTTGGTAACAGCAATTTTGGACTAATAAGGCCAGATAGCTAGTCGAAATGGCGATGAATGTACGATTTTGATCCAATTGCTAGTCCTTATAATGGACATATGTTGCGTAACTTAAGCAAATATTATCTTCTGACATGTTGTAAGCAAGGTAGCAGTACTCATTTTTGCCATTTTCTGGCCACGGCCTTTGTGACAGACGTGCTGGCGGGTTCGAATCCCTCTGCGATGGGCCCAAAAATGAAAGGCCCCCATAGCTGGGAGCCTATCAAATCAGTGGTGGGCGATGAGGGATGTCGCGTGCGGCTGACGCCGTCCGCTCTCGCTTCGGGCCTACGGCCCTCGCGTGCTGCGCTGGAAAACGCTTCGCGTTTCCTCAGCTCCGCACCCTTTCGGGTTCGAATCCCTCTGCGATGGGCCCAAAAATGAAAGGCCCCCATAGCTGGGAGCCTATCAAATCAGTGGTGGGCGATGAGGGATTCGAACCCCCAGCCTTGTGCGTGTAAAGCACCTGCGCTAACCGTTGCGCCAATCGCCCGTGCGGAGAGAGTATAGCAAAACAATCGCCTCATTCACCTCATATCCATTAAAGGTAACTGGCGCGTGTCACAGCGTGTCACAGCGGAGCTGATTCAGTTGAGATTGCCTGAACATTCCGCCCCTCTTTACGCCCTCGGGTATACTCAAAAGCTACTGATTCGATTTGATGCCCAGCAACAGCAGAGGGGATAGTATATGTGCGGTTTTGTCGGTTTTGTCGGTGGGACGGATAACCAATCCGAGGTGCTCACCAAGATGATGGACCGCATCGTCCATCGCGGTCCCGACATGGGCGGTCAGTTTATCGACGGCCGCGTTGCCCTCGGCTTCCGCCGCCTGTCGATCCTCGACCTGACCGAGGCTGGCGCCCAACCCATGGCCAACGAGGACGGTAGCGTCGTTATCGTCTTTAACGGCGAGATCTACAACTTCCAAGAACTCCGTTCCGAGCTCGAGGCCAAGGGCTACAAGTTCCACTGCGGTGCTGACACCGAGAGCCTCCTGCACGGATACGAGGAGTGGGGCGAGGCCGTCCTCGATCGCCTGCGCGGTATGTACGCCTTCGTCATCTGGGACAAAAAGAAGAACAAGCTTTTTGGCGCCCGCGACATCTTTGGCATCAAGCCGCTCTACTACTATCCCATGGCCGATGCGGGCGACGGCGCTCCGGGCGTGCTCTTTGGTTCCGAGATCAAGAGCTTCCTGGACTACCCGCACTTCCACAAGGCGGTCAACAAAAAGGCCCTGCGTCCGTACATGACGCTGCAGTATTCGGCGACTGAGGAGACTTTCTTCGAGGGTGTCTACAAGCTGCCGCCGGCGCACTACTTTACCGTCGATATCCCGACCGGCAAGATGAACATCGAGCGCTATTGGGATTGCGATTACTCTGCCGTCGAGAAGCCGTTCGAGGAGTACGTCGACGAGCTGGACGAGGTCGTGCACGAGAGCGTCGAGGCCCATCGCATCGCCGACGTCAAGGTCGCGTCGTTCCTCTCCGGCGGCGTCGACTCCAGCTACATCGCCGCTTGCCTCATGCCCGACAAGACCTTCTCGGTGGGCTTCGATTACAAGAATTTCAACGAGACTAACTACGCCAAGGAACTTTCCGATAAGCTCGGCGTCGAGAATGTTCGCAAGATGATTACCGCCGACGAGTTCTTCGGTGCGCTCGAGGACATCCAGTATCACATGGACGAGCCGCAGTCCAACCTGTCTTCCGTGCCGCTGTGGTTCTTGGCCGAGATGGCCCGCAAGGACGTCACCGTCGTGCTTTCGGGCGAAGGTGCCGACGAGCTCTTTGGCGGCTACGCCTACTACGAGGACACGGTCCCGGTGCGCAAGTACAAAAAGATGGTGCCGCTGCCCATCCGTCGCGCGCTCGGTAACCTGGCGCTGCATATGCCGTACTTCAAGGGCCACAACTTCTTGGTCAAGGGTGCCGAGATTCCCGAGAAGTCGTTCCTGGGCCAGGCCTTGGTATGGCCTGAGCGCGAGGTCGACGGCGTACTCAAGCCCGAGTACAACACCGGCGACGGCGCCTTTGAGCTCGCTGCACCCATCTACGCACGCGTGAAGGGCCAGCCCGAGCTGGTCAAGAAGCAGTACCTGGACATGAACATGTGGCTCCCGGGCGACATTCTGCTCAAGGCCGACAAGATGTGCATGGCGCACTCGCTGGAGCTGCGCGTGCCCTTCCTGGATCGCAAGGTCATGGAGTTCGCCGAGCACATTCCCGACCGCTACCGCATCAACGAGAACGGCAACAAACAGGTGCTTCGCCACGCCGCCAACAAGTCGCTGCCCGATGAGTGGGCTACCCGTCCCAAGGTGGGCTTCCCGGTGCCGATCGTCTACTGGCTGCGCGAGCAAAAGTGGTACGACTACGTCAAGGAGTACTTCACCGCGCCGTGGGCAAGCGAGTTTTTCGACACCGACGAGCTCATGCATCTGCTCGACTTACACTTTGCGGGCAAGGGTGATTTCCAGCGCAAGATCTATACGCCGCTCGTGTTCTTGGTGTGGTACAAGCGCTTCTTTATCGACGAGGGCCAGCCTTCTGTTCAGGCTGCCTAGCCTCGGCTTACGAACGCCTGCGCGTAACGGCTCCTCCGGGAGCCGTTTTTGCGCGAGCATGTTTCAGTTACTATGAAAACCGTCCCTGCCAAATGGCTGAGAAAGGCGAAAGATGCACCATTCGGATTCCGCGACCGTGACCACGGTCGATACGCTTGCCAAGCTTCTCGATGTGTGCGGCGAGCTGCGCGCATCGGAGCAGGTTGACGGGCGTGCCGTGACCGGCTGCTCGTTTGATTCGCGCGCGGTTTCGGCAGGTGACGTGTTCTTTTGCAAGGGCGCTGCCTTTAAGCCTGCGTTTTTGAGCATGGCGCTCGATTCGGGCGCTGTCGCATTTGTGTGCGAAGAGTCGCTGGTCGAGTCTCTGGAGCCGCTGGCGAAAGAGAACGGTGCTGCGATGCTGGTTGTTGATAGCGTACGCACGGCGATGGCGCTGTTGCCGCCCGAGGTCTACGACCGTCCCGACCACGACGTTAAGATCGTGGGCATCACCGGTACCAAGGGAAAGACCACGGCCGCTTTTATGCTCCAGTCCATCATCAAGGCGGCGGGCGAGTCCTGCGGCATGATCGGCTCGGTGAACACCGACGATGGTATCGAGTGCTACGAGAGCACCAACACCACGCCCGAGGCCCCCGAGGTCTGGCGCCATATCGCCAACTGTCGCGCGTCTGGTCGCCAGTCCATGGTCATGGAGGTCTCAAGCCAGGCGCTTAAGTACCAGCGCGTCGAGAACCTGCCGTTTGACGTGGCGTGTTTCCTCAACATCGGGCGTGACCACATCTCACCGATCGAGCATCCGACCTTCGAGGATTATTTTGAGAGCAAGCTCAGGATCTTTGATCAGGCTAAGACCGCCGTAGTGAATCTGGGCACCGATGAAGTCGAACGCGTGCTGGAGGCCGCGTCGACGGCCGAGCGCTTGGTGACCGTTGGCGTCGAGCATCCCGAGGCGAGCCTGTGGGCAAGCGATGTCCGCATGGTCGGCTTTAACATCGAGTTTAACCTGCATGGCATGAGCGCCGACGAGCCCGAGGCGGGGGAGAAGGTCCTGCTGGGTATTGCGGGAGACTTTAACGTGGAGAACGCGCTGGTCGCTATCGCCGCCGCGCGCGAGATTGGCATCGGAATCGATGCCATCAAGAAGGGCCTCTCCAAGCTGCGTGTGCCGGGCCGCATGGAGGTCGTGGAGTCGAAGGATGGACGCGTGGTTTGCGTTGTTGACTACGCTCACAACCAACTTTCGTTCCGCTCGCTCTTTTCGTCGGTCAAGCGCGCGTTTCCCGCCAGTCCGGTCATTGCGCTGTTTGGTGCTGCTGGAGGCAAGGCGCAGGAGCGCCGTGAGCAGCTTCCGCGCGAGGCCGCACCATATTCTGATCTGCTGATCTTTACCAACGAGGATCCGGCTCACGAGGACCCGATGAAGGTCTGTCGCGAGCTTGCCGAGCATGTTCCCGACGATACCCCGAACAAGATCATCCTCGATCGCGAGGCTGCTGTGCACGCGGCATTCAAGGCGGCGCGCGAGGAATACGTCAGCCCCGAAGCGCCTACCATCGTCTTGCTGTTGGCAAAGGGCGACGAGGAGCTCATGCACGTGGGTGATGAGTTCGTACCCATCGAGAGCGATCTTTCGCTTGCCAATCGTTTAATCGATGTTACCCAGTTTGACTAATGAACTGCGATGAGGGCGGCGTCCCGAGCGCGCTGCCGTTGCAAGCGCGTTTCCCCTCAAGCGAGGCGCGCCGCCTAAGACCAGAAGCCCCTTCTACGTAATGGAGTGACCATGTCCCACAATACCCTGCCGACCGTCGCTGAGCTTTCGGGCGAGATGCGCGAGCGTCTTGCCAAGGTTAAGTACGTCTTTACCGACCTGGACGCCACCATGCTCGCGCCCGGCTCGTGCGTGCTGCGCGACAACGACGGCAATCCCTCGACCAAGCTCGTCGAGGCTGTCGTGGCACTTGCCCGCGCTGGTATTCAGGTGGTTCCCACCTCGGGCCGCAACCGTACCATGATCCACGAGGACGCGCGCGTGCTCGGCCTCAACTCCTACATTGGTGAGATGGGCGGCCTGGTCATGTACGACCTCAAAGCCAACGATTGGGAGTATCTGACCGGCGACATGCCTTACGACCCCGCCTGCGGTCTTACTCCGCACCAGGTGATCGAGCAGACCGGCGTGTGCGAGAAGATCCTTGCTCACTGGCCGCACAAGATCGAGTACCACAACGACATGTCGACCGGCTACAAATACCGTGAGGTCACCGTCGGCATGCGCGGCGATGTGCCCGACGACGAGGTCCAGGCCATTCTTGACGAGGCCGGCTGCGGCTTGGTCTGGGCCTGCAACGGCCACCTGACACATCTGTCCAAGCCGACGACGCTCGAGCTCGAACGCGTCGAGGATGGCCGCGCGTTTAACATCAATCCCGCCGGCCTCAACAAGGGCGTTGCCATCGCGCGTTTCTGCGAGCACCTAGGGATCGAGCGCGAGGAGACGCTCGCGCTCGGCGATTCCGAGTCCGACTTCTACATGGCTGACCACGTGGGCACGTTCTGCCTGGTCGAGAACGGTTTGACCAGCGCCGGCGCGCCCGAGTTCCTGGATACCTGCGATAACGCCTACGTCACGCGCGGCAAGATTGTCGACGGCTGGGCGGCAACGGCAGAGCTGCTCGTCGCGGCTCGTTCGTAGCGCGGTCCTATCGTTCTGAGCCATATCTTTTCGAGAGAGAATCTGGTGAGGTAATGTCCGATATCGAGAATCTGGCCGGGGACACGCGCCCCATTGGCGTGTTCGACTCGGGCCTGGGCGGTCTGACGGTTGCGCGTGCGATTGCGACGGCGTTGCCGCACGAGTCCGTCTACTACTTTGGCGACACCAAACGCTGCCCGTATGGCACCCGCACCGAGGACGAGGTGCGTTCGTTTGCACTGCAGGCGGGCCGTTGGCTGTCGAAGCACGACGTCAAGATCATGGTCATCGCCTGCAATACAGCGACCGCTGCGGCCTTGCGTTTGGCCCAGCAGGTGCTCGACGTCCCCGTCATCGGTGTGATCGCACCGGGCGCACGCGCGGCAATCAACAGCGCCCGCACGCGCCGGGTGGGCGTGCTCGCCACCAACCTCACCATTCGCTCGGGTGCTTACACGCGCGCCATTCAGGACCTGGATGCCGGTGTTGACGTATACGGCTGCCCTGCCTCGAGCTTTGTCGAGGTCGTTGAGCACGAGCTCGCCTCGGGTGCGCATCTGCAGGAGCAGTGGCTTGAGAACGAGGACATCTTCGATACGCCTGCCGTGCGTGCGCTGGTGGGTGCCACGGTTGAGCCGCTGCGCGACCACGGTATCGATACCGTGGTGCTCGGCTGTACGCATTTTCCGCTGTTGGTGGGACCTATCCGCCATGCGCTGGGGCCTGGGGTGCGCGTCGTGAGTTCCGCCGAGGAGACCACGCGCGAGCTGACCGATATCCTCACGCGCCGCGAGCAGCTGGCGGGCGACGCCGCCGAGCCGCAGCATCGTTTTGCAACGACGGCCGATAACATTGCCGAGTTTGCGGTGGCGGGCAGCTTTATCTTTGGCCAGCCGCTCAAGAGCATTGAGCATATCGATATCGACGAACTGAAATAGATATAAGGGCACCGACCAAAGGCTCACGTCCACCTTTTGCCGAAAGGATTTTTCTATGGAGTATATGCAGGTCAATCGCGCCAACGGCCGCGCCGCCGATGAGTTGCGCCCCATCAAGCTTACTCGCGGCGTCATGAAGCACGCCCACGGTTCGTGCCTGGCCGAGTTTGGCGATACGCGCGTGCTGTGCGCTGCCACCATCGAGGAGGGCGTGCCGGGCTGGCGCAAGGGCGCCAAGGCCGGTTGGGTAACGGCGGAGTATGCCATGCTGCCGGCATCGACCGGCAAGCGCTGCAAGCGCGAGCACGCCAACCGCAAGGGTCGCTCCATGGAAATCGAGCGCCTCATTGGCCGCAGCCTGCGTACCGTCGTCAACATGAAGGCGCTCGGCGAGTACACCGTCACCGTCGACTGCGATGTGATTCAGGCCGATGGCGGCACGCGTACGGCGAGCATTACCGGCGCTTGGGTGGCCCTGCACGATGCGCTTGCCATGTGGGTCGAGGCCGGCAAGCTCGAGCGCATTCCGCTGACGGGCCAGGTTGCCGCCATCTCCATGGGTGTCGTCGACGGCAATACCCTGCTCGACTTGGACTATTCCGAGGACAGCCACGCCGAGGTCGACATGAACCTCGTCGCCACCGACACCGGCGAGATGATCGAGCTGCAGGGCACCGGCGAGCAGGCGCCCTTCGACCGTAAACGCCTCAATGCCCTGCTCGACCTGGGCGACAAGGGCATTGCCGAGCTCATCGAGCTCCAGCGCCAGGCCCTCGCCTAACCTGCCAAAAAGGGACAGGTTTTTTTGGCAGGTTTTATCTGGGAAAACGTCGAAGTATAAGGTTTCTGTCGCCAGGGAGGGGAGAGGGCTCGAGGCCAGTTTCCCTTGGGCGGCATTGCTATAGAGACAAGGAAGCCAGTCATGGCACTAGAGAAGATCGATATCGACACCCTCGACCCGGCGGCGACCATCGTCGTGGCAACGGGCAATGCCCATAAGCTCACCGAGATCGAGGCCATTTTGGGCAAGGTCATGCCCGAGGTTCGCTTTGTGGCGTTGGGTCAGCTGGGTGATTTTGAGGACCCCGAGGAAAACGGCACGACGTTTTTGGAGAACGCCATCATCAAGGCGCAGGCCGCGGTAGAGGAGACGGGGCTTATGGCCATCGCCGACGATTCGGGCCTGGTCGTTGATGCCCTGGACGGTGAGCCGGGCGTGTACAGCGCACGCTATGCGGGCGTGCACGGCGACGATGCCGCCAACAACGCCAAGCTCCTCGTGAATCTGGAGGGCGTGGCCGACGAGGACCGCACCGCGCGTTTTATGAGCGTCGTCGCGCTTATCGACACGGACGGCCTGGTCACTTATGGCGAGGGCGCCTGCGAGGGCGCTATCGCACACGAGGGCCGCGGCGATCATGGCTTTGGCTACGACCCACTGTTCCTGCCGGTCGACACGCCGGGCAAGACCATGGCCGAGCTGACGGCGGACGAGAAGAACGCCATCAGCCATCGATTCCATGCGCTCGAGCATCTGTCCGCCAAACTGACGGGCGAGGAGTAAGCCGTGCGTGCGGTGGTGCAGCGCGTACTCAACGCCGGCGTGACGGTCGACGGCGAGTGCGTGGGTAAAATTGGGCGCGGCTATCTGGTGCTGCTGGGCGTGGGCCACGGCGACACGCGCGCCGAGGCCGATAAACTGTGGGGCAAGCTCCGGGGCTTGCGCATTAACGAGGACGAGAACGGCAAGACCAACCTGGCACTTGCCGATGTCGACGGCGAGGTTCTCGTAGTGTCGCAGTTCACGCTGTTCGCCGATTGCCGTCACGGCCGCCGCCCATCGTTTACGGATGCCGGCGCCCCCGATGTCGCCAACGAGCTCTACGAGTACTTCCTGACGCTCGTTCGCCAAGATGTCGAACACGTGGCGCACGGCATCTTTGGCGCCGATATGAAAGTCGACTTGGTCAACGACGGCCCATTCACCATCGTCTTGGACACGGACAACCTTTAGGTTACGCGGTTTTACCAAACCGCGTAACAACTGGTCATGCGAGGTTGTCGTCTGGTACGTATTTGGGACGGGGTTTATTTAGCTACTTGCGTATGGCGGCAGCAGGGTGCTATAGTATTAGAACTTTGTCTATCTTAGGGGTATTATCCCCTTTTTGAATTGCATCTTCTGGAGGCCCTGTTCATGGAAGAGATGGAAGTCAATCACGTCGACGACATCCACGAGAAGCTGACCGATATGGTGGGCGATCGCGTTAAGGTGAAGGCCAACATGGGCCGCACCCGCGTCGTCGAGCGCATGGGCACCATCAAGAGCGTCCATCCGGCAGTCTTTATCGTCGAGGTCGACGAGCGCCGTGGCCGCAAGTCGCGTCAGTCCTACCAGTATATTGATGTTCTCACCGGCCAGGTCGAGCTGTTCGACCCCGAGAGCGGCGAGCACATTTTTACCCCGCTCGGCAATCAGCTCGAGGAGCACTAGCGGTGACCGATTGGTCCCTGACCCTTTCCGCGCCGGCAAAGATCAACCTCTATCTGGGGGTTCATACCGAGCGTGACGACCGCGGCTACCATAAGGTCGATTCCCTGATGGCAGCCGTCGGTCTTGTCGATACCGTGACGGTTACGCCGGCACAGGCGCTGACCGTCCAGACGATTCCGACATCCGACTTTCCCATGCAAAAGAATACGGCGTATCGTGCTGCGCTCGCTATGGCCGAGCATTATGGTCGTGAAGCCAACGTCTGCATCACGATCGAGAAGTGCATCCCGTTGTGTGCCGGCCTGGGCGGTCCTTCGACGGATGCCGCGGCGGTCATTGTCGCCTTGGCAGAGCTGTGGGGTATCGACCGTGCCGATCCCGCGCTGGACAACATCGCGCGCGGCATTGGCGCCGACGTTCCCTTCTTTTTGCATGCCAGCCCTGCATTTTACGTGGGTGGGGGAGACGTGCTGGCAACCGAGTACCCCGCACTTCCCGCGACACCCGTCGTGCTGGTTAAGCCGCGCGAGGCAAGCGTTTCAACAATTGAAGCCTATCGACGTTTTGACGAGACCCCAGCGCCTGCGGACAAGCCCGGAGCGATCGCATCTGCCCTTCGCTCGGGAGACGCAGAGGCGGCCTACGCGCTCGTCCACAACAACCTGGGTGTCATTTCCGCGCAGATGGAGCCGCGGATTCAAACGGTGCTCGACTGGCTTCGTTCACAGGACGGTACCATTGCCACAAACGTGTGCGGTTCGGGTGCCTGCTCGTTTGCTCTCTGCGATAGCGCCGCCACGGCAGCCAATCTTGCGGCGACGGCTCAACAAAACGGCTGGTGGGCTTATGCAACGGAGCTCGTTTCCGACACGGTTCGCATTGAAGCGCCAAAGAAATAAAAAATTATCTAGCACGCGGCGAAAATCTTTGTTACTATAGTCGAGCTAACGGGTTGTGGCTCAGTTTGGTAGAGCACTGCGTTCGGGACGCAGGGGTCGCTGGTTCAAATCCAGTCAACCCGACCAGAGCATGAGGAGGGACCGCTTCTTGCGGTCCCTTTTTTTAGCTATTGTTGTGATACCGCGATACCCGCGGTATACTCATTCGAGCTTGTCTCGCTGTATTGTGGAGGTCTACATGTTTGGACTGAGGGCTCCTGAGCTCATCATTATTCTCGTCGTTGTCCTGATTATCTTCGGGCCCAAGAACTTGCCGAAGCTCGGCAAGTCCCTCGGCTCTACCGTCAAGAATATCCGCGAGGGTATGGAAGGCGACGATAAGGCCGAGACCAAGCAGGCCGAGGAGGTCGTGGTCGAGCAGTCCGAGGAGGACAAGGAGATCGCTGAGCTCGAGGCCAAGCTCGCTGCTGCCAAGAAGAAGCAGGCAGAGGACAGCGACGCGGACGCAGAGTAGTCCCATCCCTTTGGGGTGAGCACCTGACCGGCTTGCCCGCAGGCTAGCCGGTCTTTTTCGTTTTGTTGACAGTTGATTGTTTGATCAGAGTTGGGGAGATATCCGTATGGACGCAAGCCAGATCGTACTGACCGCTGAGGGCCGCCAGAAGCTCGTCGAGGAGCTCGCTTGGCGTGAGGGCGATTACGCCAAGGAGATCGTCGAGGACATCAAGGAAGCCCGCGCGTTCGGCGACCTTTCGGAGAACTCCGAGTACGACGCCGCTAAGGACAAGCAGGCCCAGAACGCCGCTCGTATTGCCGAGATCCAGGCCATCCTCGCCAACGCTCAGGTTGCTGCCACCACGGGCGATCTGACCGTCTCCATCGGTTCCACCGTTTCTCTGATTGATCCCAACGGTGAGGTCATGGAAGTCACGCTCGTCGGTACCACCGAGACCAACTCGCTCGAGCACAAGATTTCCAACGAGTCTCCGGTCGGCCACGCTATCATCGGTCACGGCGAGGGCGACTCCGTCGAGGTCGTTACGCCTTCGGGCAAGACCCGCGTCTACACCATCGCCAAGATCGCACGCTAGACCACGGTCCCGCGTAAAGGTATGTTTTCGCTCCCTGGGACCGAATCCTGGGGAGCGTTTTAGTTTGAGGAGCTAACTATGGCAGAGAACCAGAACGCCGCCGAGCAGGCATCGACGCTCAACGACGAGCGCGCCACGCGCCTGGCCAAGCGCGCCGCCCTGTTCGAGGCGGGCCAGAACCCCTATCCCGAGCACTCCGAGATTGAGGACTACGTCGTCGACATTGAGACTAAGTACGCCGAGCTCACCGATGGCGAGGACACCGAGGACGTCGTGAAGATCGGCGGCCGTGTGGTCGCCAAGCGCGGTCAGGGCAAGATCATGTTCATCGTTGTGCGCGACGCGACCGGCGAGATCCAGCTGTTCTGCCGCATCAACGATATGGACGAGGCCGCCTGGAATACGCTCAAGGCCCTCGACCTGGGCGATATCCTGGGCGTGACCGGCGTAGTCGTGCGCACCAAGCGTGGCCAGCTTTCCGTTGCCCCCAAGAGCGCGACGCTGCTGTCCAAGGCCGTTCGCCCGCTGCCCGAGAAGTTCCACGGTCTCTCCGACAAGGAGACCCGCTATCGTCAGCGTTATGTCGACCTGATCGCCAACGACGACGTTCGCGAGACCTTCCGCAAGCGCTCGCAGATCCTCTCCACGTTCCGCCGCTTTATGGAGTCCGATGGCTACATGGAGGTCGAGACTCCTATCCTGCAGACCATCCAGGGCGGAGCTACTGCCAAGCCGTTCATCACGCACTTCAACGCGCTCGATCAGGAGTGCTACCTGCGTATCGCCACCGAGCTGCACCTCAAGCGCTGCATCGTCGGCGGCTTTGAGCGCGTTTTCGAGATCGGCCGCATCTTCCGCAACGAGGGCATGGACCTTACCCACAACCCCGAGTTCACCACGATGGAGGCCTACCGTGCCTTCTCCGACCTCGAGGGCATGAAGGCGCTCGCCCAGGGTGTCATTAAGGCGGCTAACAAGGCCATCGGCAACCCCGAGGTCATCGAGTACCAGGGCCAGACCATCGACCTTTCTGGTGAGTGGGCCAGCCGTCCCATGACCGACATCGTCTCCGACGTGCTCGGCAAGCAGGTCACCATCGACACGCCGGTCGAGGAGCTCGCTGCCGCAGCACGCGAGAAGGGCCTGGAGATCAAGCCCGAGTGGACTGCTGGCAAGATCATCGCCGAGATTTACGATGAGCTGGGCGAGGACACCATCGTCAACCCCACGTTCGTGTGCGATTACCCCATCGAGGTCAGCCCGCTTGCCAAGCGCTTTGAGGACGATCCGCGCCTGACGCACCGCTTTGAGCTGGTTATCGCCGGTCACGAGTACGCCAACGCGTTCTCCGAGCTCAACGACCCGGTCGACCAGGCCGAGCGCTTTGCCGCCCAGATGGCCGAGAAGGCTGGCGGCGACGACGAGGCCATGGAGTACGACGAGGACTACGTGCGCGCCCTCGAGTACGGTATGCCTCCCGCGGGCGGCATCGGCATCGGTATCGACCGCGTGGTCATGCTGCTCACCAACCAGGCTTCCATCCGCGACGTGCTACTGTTCCCGCACATGAAGCCCGAGAAGGGTTTCCAGTCCGGTGCCGCTGCCGCCAAGGCTGCCGAGGCCGGCAACGCCGCGAGCCCGTTCGTCAAGCCGCTCAAGCCCACGGTTGATTACTCCAAGATCGCCGTCGAGCCGCTGTTTGAGGAGTTCGTCGACTTTGATACCTTCTCCAAGAGCGATTTCCGCGCTGTGAAGGTCAAGGCGTGCGAGGCCGTCAAGAAGTCCAAGAAGCTGCTGAACTTTACGCTCGACGACGGCACTGGCACCGACCGCACCATCCTCTCCGGCATTCACGGTTATTATGAGCCCGAGGACCTGGTCGGCAAGACTCTGCTCGCCATCACCAACCTGCCTCCGCGCAAGATGATGGGTATTCCCAGCTGCGGCATGCTCATCAGCGCTATCCACGAGGAGGAGGGCGAGGAGCGTCTCAATCTGATCCAGCTCGACGCTTCCATCCCCGCCGGCGCAAAGATGTACTAACTAGTTACGCGGTTCTACGAACCGCGTAACGGCTCGACGCTGCGCGGGCCGCATTTGGACAATCTGACGCTCAACTTCAAGGGCGCGACCAGAAGGTCAGCGCCCTTTCGTTTCACGTCACCTTGTCTCAAATGCGACCCGCTCGCTGACGTCGCCAATACATCGGCGTTGCCTTGGCCGTCAATAGTCATTGGGGACGTTCTTAAACGACTACCCAACGGCTATTGAGCACATGGCTCGCATGGCAGCCGTCTCTTTTATGTTTCCTTTAGCCGTTGCTGCCTAGGATGGGGGTTAGTCGGTAGGAAGGGAGCGTCTATATGGACGACGCGAGCGAGCGTGCAATCGAAGAGGACATGCTCGATCAGTTCAATTACTTTGACGATGAGGATGAGGAGCTAATCGATCGTCGCGAGCCGGCATCGCTTGACTCATTTGATCTGGTCGATGAAGAGACTGATGAGGTTGAGGACGAATCAACGGAGTCCCCACAGTCTTCGCGCCTTGACTCGCTGCTTTCGAGAGCCCCCATGCACCACGGTGTTCGTGCCGGCGCACTCCATATGAAAACTGACTGGCACCAGATCGTGACGGCAGGCGATGAGCTTGCCGTCGATGCGCCGCTCACCGATAAGTCATCCATCATCTGCCGCACCGGTATGCTTATGCTTGCGAGCGGAACGGGTGCCTGGCGTGTACGCGATACCATGAATCGTGTTGCTGCCGTACTCGGCGTCACGATTCACGTCGACCTGAGTCTTCTGTCGTTTGAGTGCACTTGCATCGAAGATGGCCACTGCTTTAACGAGGTTGTCAGCCTGCCCACAACGGGAGTCAATACCCATCGCATTTGGATGATGGAGAGCTTCCTAAAGGAAATCGAGACGTATGGGCGCCGGTTTACCGTGCACGAATACCACGAGATGCTCAAGACCGTTGAGAGTTCAAAACCCGATTACTCTCCCTGGCAACAGGGCCTTGCGGCAGCTTGTGCTTGCGGCGCCTTCGTCTTTTTGCTCGGCGGCGGCCCTATCGAGATGGCCTGCGCATTCGTAGGCGCTGGTGTTGGCAACTTCGCTCGCTCCCATATTCTCAAGCAGGGTCTTGGCCAGTTTAGCGCGCTGACGATTGGCGTTGCGCTCGCTTGCGTTTCGTATCTGCTGGCATTGCTCGGCCTTGGCCAGGTCGTACCGGGGGCAATGTCGCACCAAGAAGGCTATATCGGCGCCATGCTCTTTGTGATTCCCGGCTTTCCCCTCATTACGGCAGGCCTCGACATCGCTAAGCTCGATATGCGAAGCGGCATTGAGCGTCTTTCGTATGCCGTGTCGATTATTGTGATGGCGACCCTTGTTGGCTGGATGGTTGCCGAGTGTGTGGGGCTGGCACCGGATGATTTTGCCCCGCTCGGCCTTTCGCCGCTTGCCCTTACGCTCCTGCGCGTGGTGATGAGCTTCGTTGGCGTATTCGGCTTCTCGGTGATGTTCAACAGCCCGGTAAAGATGGCCGCGGCAGCTGGGCTGATCGGCACCGTGTCCAATACCTTGCGCCTTACGCTCGTCGATGCGCCGACGCTGTTTCCCTTTCTGGGCCTGAGCGTAGGTATGCCTCCCGAGGCGGCAGCGTTTATCGGCGCGCTGGTATCGGGGCTGCTCGCGAGCTTAGCCGAAATCAAGCTCACCTACCCACGTATCGCCCTCACGGTGCCATCGATTGTCATTATGGTGCCGGGCTTGTATCTGTATCGCTCGATGTATTACATGTGCACCTTCGACACGGTCAATATGCTCGGCTGGTTTGTGCGTGCAGTGCTCATTGTGGCGTTTCTGCCCGTTGGCCTGGGCGTGGCGAGAACCCTCACCGACTCTCGCTGGCGCCACACCAGCTAATTGGTGCAAATGAAACTGATCCGCAAAACATGAACGTGGATAATCTCCCGTTTTTGGCCTGTTTACGGGCTCAAAACGGGAGATTATCCACGCTCGTGGAATGGGTGTCCGAAAATCCACGCTCGTTGGGCCGATGCAGACGCACCTGGCAATTCCTTTTTTGTAGACGTTGTCGAGCGGCTACGGGCAGGAAAGGTCCCAACGGTTAACATATACTCCATATGGGTAAAGAGACCAAAGCGCTGCCGCGGGGTGGCGCTTTGCGTTTGAAAAACTAGCTCGTCTAAGAGGAACTAGCATGTTAGACCGTTTTACCGATCGCGCGCGCAAGGTCATGTCCATGGCCAAGCAAGAGGCGCTCGATCTACATTCAAATAAGGTGGGTACCGAGCACCTGCTGCTCGCACTCGCCAAGGAGGACGAGGGCATCGCTGCCGAGGCGCTGCGCTCGCTCGATATCTCCTACGACGATATCATGGACACCCTCAAGGAGGTCCAGACCACGGTGCCCGAGCCCAGCGAGGAGACCGAGGCGGCCAAGCTCGCCTTTACGCCGCTCGTCATTAGCGTGATGGAGCGTTCATTCCGCGTGGCGCGTGAAAACAACCAGACCTACGTGTCGACCGAGCACTTGCTGATCGGCATCGTCGAAGAGGGCAACGGCATGGCCATGGACATCCTCATGCGCCTGGGTGTGTCGTCCGCCTCCATCAAAAAGGCTATCGAGAAACTCACCGCCAAGGACCAGGATAAGAAGCGCCCGCTCGCTGGCGCCGGTGCTGGTCGTCCCGGTACGGGCCTGCCGTTCTTTAGCGGCTCGGATGCCTCCCAGCAAAAGGGGAGCGGCACCGACACGCTTAAGCAGTTCGCGACCAACCTTACGCAGAAGGCGCGCGACGGCGAACTCGATCCGGTGATCGGCCGCGAAAAGGAAGTCCAGCGCATGATGGAGATCCTTTCGCGCCGCACCAAGAACAATCCGCTTATCCTGGGCGATCCCGGCGTGGGCAAGACGGCTATCGTCGAGGGCCTGGCGCAGCAGATTGCTGCTGGCAACGTGCCCGAGAACCTCATGAACCAGAATATCTGGACGCTCGACCTGCCGGGTCTTGTCGCGGGCGCCAAGTATCGCGGTGAGTTTGAGGAGCGCCTCAAGAACGTGATCCAAGAGGCCACCGAGGCCGACGACGTCATCTTGTTTATCGATGAGATGCACACCATCATCGGTGCCGGTTCTGCCGAGGGCTCCATCGACGCGAGCTCCATGCTCAAGCCCGTGCTCGCGCGCGGTGCCTTCCAGATTATCGGCGCCACCACGGCCGAGGAGTTCCGCAAGTACCTCACCAAGGACCCGGCCTTCGAGCGTCGCTTCCAGACCATCGATGTCGAGGAGCCGAGCGTCGAGGACACGGTCAAGATCCTGACCGCGCTCAAGCCGCGCTACGAGGAGCACCACCATGTGCGCTATACGCAGGGTGCTATCGAGGCCGCCGCGAACCTTTCCAACCGCTACATTCAGGATCGCTTCCTGCCCGATAAAGCCATCGACCTCATTGACGAGGCCGGTGCCCGCGCCCGAATCGCCGCCAACCGCGCGCCCGAGCCGGTGCGCGAGGCCGAGCATCGCATAGAGGAGCTCAAGGCCGCCGCGCAGGAGGCCACCGAGAGCGACGACATGAACAAGGCCGCCGAGATCACCGAGCAGCAGAAGGCTGCCGAGATTGAACTCGCCGAGGCCAAGGCTGCCTGGACCGCCGAGCTCGACGCCAGCCCGCTCACCATCGATGTGAGTCAGATCGCCGATATCGTGTCCGTGACTTCGGGCGTGCCGGTATCCTCGCTTACCGAGAGCGAGAGCCGGCGCCTGCTGCAGACCGAAAGCGTGCTCAAGACGCGCATCATCGGCCAGGACGAGGCCGTCGAGGCCGTCGCCAAGGCCGTGCGCCGCAGCCGCTCGCCGCTCAAGGACCCGCGTCGTCCCGGCGGCAGCTTTATCTTCCTGGGTCCCACCGGCACGGGCAAGACCGAGCTCGCCAAGACGCTCGCCGAGTATCTCTTTGGCAGCAAAGACGCGCTCATCAGCTTCGACATGTCCGAGTTCGGTAGCGAGTTCGAGGTCTCCAAGCTCATCGGTAGCCCTCCGGGCTACGTCGGTCACGACGAGGGCGGCCAGCTCACCAAGGCCGTTCGTCGCCACCCGTACTCGGTCGTGCTGTTCGACGAGATCGAGAAGGCGCACCCCGATATCTTCAACATCTTGCTGCAGGTGCTGGAGGAGGGCCGCCTGACCGATAGCCAGGGCAAGACGGTCGACTTCCGCAACACCGTGATCATCATGACGTCCAATGTGGGCGCCCGCGAGATTGCGCAGGATGCGAGCGTGGGCTTTGGCACCACCGGCGAGCAGGGTCTCACGTCGAGTGAGATCCGTGGTCGCGCGATGGGCGAGCTCAAGCGCCTGTTCCGCCCCGAGCTGCTCAACCGTATCGACGACATTGTTGTGTTCCAGAAGCTCTCGGGCGAGAATCTCACCAAGATCGCGCACCTGCTGGTGGACGACCTGCGCCAGCGTCTGATTGCCAACGGCATGAACATCAAGCTCACCGATGCGGCCTATGACAAGATCGTGGCCGAGGGCACCGACCTCACCAACGGTGCGCGTCCGCTGCGCCGTGCTATTCAAAAGCTCATCGAGGACCCGCTGTCCGAGGAACTTCTGGCCGGCGAGTGGGGCGAGGGCGATACCGTCCTGTGCGACGTGGCCGATGGCAAGTTTGTCTTTAGCCACGGCACGGGCGAGATCCCGGCACCGCGTCCGGCGGGCACGCTCGGTGGTGATACCGCCCCGGCGGCACCGCGCACTGGCAACGCCGCGCCCGTGAGCGGCGGCGTGACCTCGGGCCCCGGCGGCATGATGCAAGCCGGTTCCGGCGCGCTGTAGGGCGTGGCGACAATTTGATCTGTGCAATCGAGGCGTTCCGGCAAGGGCGCCTCGATTTGTAGAGCTGCGGTAGTTGTGACCGTTACGCTATGCGGTCCACCGTTAGCCGATGATGCGAGAGCGCTCGGCGTTTTCGACTGGTTTATGCAAACGAAGTCTGGGAATATACAAGGCGCATGTCTTACTGTCTAACCAGTTGCGCCAAGGAGGCACCATGGACTACAAGATCACCGGCTACGAGCCCGCCCAGCTGTTCCATTTCTTTGAGGAGGTCAGCGCGATCCCCCGTGGGTCTGGCAACGAGAAGGGCATCAGCGATTTCCTGGTTGCGTTTGCCAAGGAGCGCGGCCTCGATGTGTACCAGGACGAGGTCTACAACGTCATCATTCGCAAGCCCGCTTCTGCCGGCGCCGAGAATGCCCCGACTGTGATGCTGCAGGGCCACATCGATATGGTGTGCGACAAGTTGGGCTCTGTTGAGCACGACTTTACGACCGACGGTATCGACCTGGTCGTGAAGGACGGCGTCCTCACCGCTAACGGCACCACCCTGGGCGCCGACAACGGTATTGCTGTCGCTCTGATGCTTACTGTGCTCAACGACGATTCGATTGCTCACCCCGCCCTCGAGTGCGTATTCACCACCGATGAGGAGACTGGCCTGGTCGGCGCCGAGACGCTCGACAAGTCCCAGATTAGCGCCCGCACCATGATTAACCTTGACTCCGAGGAAGAGGGCGTTGCCACCGTCAGCTGCGCCGGCGGCGTCGTTGTTACCTACACCTGCCCCATCGTGCGCGAGCACAAGACCGGCAGCACCCTCACGCTCGACATCTCCGGCCTACTGGGTGGTCATTCCGGCAACGATATCAACCTGGAGCGCGGCAACGGCAACCTCATCATGGCCCGCATCATCGACCGCCTGATGGTCGCCGGCGAGCCCGCCATCGTCAGCTTTAACGGCGGCACTAAGGACAACGCCATCAACCGTGAGTGCAAGGCCGAGCTGGTTTACGCCGACCACGCTGCCGCCGAGGCCGCGGCCCAGATCGCAAAGGACATCATCGCCGACGTCACTGCCGAGCTCGAGGTCTTCGACCCCGGCTTTACCTGCACCGTCGAGATTGCCGACGACGCCGAGGTCGAGGCCATGGATCAGAAGTCCGCGCTTGCCCTCATCCGCGCCCTGCGTCTTGCCCCTAATGGCGTGATTCGCCGCAACGTCGCCACCGACGGCTCCGTCGAGGTTTCCTCCAACATCGGCGTGGTCGCCACTTTCGACGACCAGGTCAAGATCATGCTGTCCCCGCGCTCCTCGATCACCTCGCTGCAGAACGAGTTCAAGGACCGCCTGCAGACGCTGGCCGATGTCTTGGGCTTCGACGCCAAGTTTGAGTTCGAGTATCCCGGCTGGAGCTATGCCGAGCATTCGCCGGTCCGCGACGTTTTTGTCGAGAGCTATCGCGAGCTCTTTGGCTCCGAGCTGCGCATCGAGTCCATTCACGCTGGCCTTGAGTGCGGCCTGTTTGCTGAGGCCCTGCACGGCCTGGACGCCATCGCCGTGGGCCCGACGCTCTCCGATGTCCACACCCCGGACGAGAGCATGGAGCTCGCTTCTGCCGAGCGCTTCTACGAGCTGCTCATCGACGTCCTCAAGCGCCTTGCCGCGTAAGGGTCGCGCTAGCAGCAGTTCGAGCCACGTGCTAGCGGATTGCAAATGACATTACGAGAGGGGGCATCCGAACTTTTGCGACGGGTGCCCCCCTCTTCTTTTAAGAAATGTGGATTGATTGGCGCCTAGCCCATATCCGCCTTGATGAGGTCGAGGGTGCGCTGGCAGTTTTCGCGGACGGGGCCGAGCATATGCTCGCGCAGGTCCGCCATGCCGGGCAGGTCGGCGTATTCGTCCATGATCTCTTCCATGCAAATGGGCACCTCGTAGGCGAGGTCCATCATGGTCGCAAAGCAAAACTTCTCGGATAGCCCGGCATCGGTGAGCGCCGCCTCCAGCGCGGGGTCGCCCATACCGTGGTATCGGCGGATAGCGCCTGGACCGATGCGCCCCACTCGATTTTCGCCGCCAACGCTCATGGCAAGGCGCGCCCGGCGGCGCATACGCTCGTACGCCAAGCCCGATGCGACATCGTACATGGGTGCGAGCGCTGCGTTTGTGCCTTTACCTAGGATGAGCGAGTAGTTTTTAGCGTGTGCGTCAGGCGCTCCGATAATGGCGTTATAGAACAACATATAGGTAAAAAGCACAAGATTCATGTGGTGGGGGACTGTGTTAATCAGTCGTTCTTGGATGTCTCGTGTGGTTGGTCCTCCGTCGTCGGTGTATTTCTGGCTTGGCAATACACCGAGCGCCTGGCAAAAGTCCTCCTGATGCAGCCTTTCGATATTTCCGCTGCTATTGACCATTCTGTCGTACCGTTCAACGACGAGTGCGGCTTCGTCTTCAAATGTGCAATAGGAGACGTTGGCAGTTGGAATGCCAACACGCCGAGCCGTTTTCATGCAGACGAATTCGTTTAAGGCCTGATGTTTGAACCCAACGACGCCATTTTTGAAGATATGGGTAGTGGGGGATGACCCTAGACATTCGCACCATTGGCCATCATGCCAAGCTAGTGCAAATTTGCCTTGGTTGCCGCCCAGGGACCAGCTTTCGTTGGAGCCCATCCATGTCTCTCTTTCGTTATCGCGAATTGCTTTGAGCTTGTGAGCGATTTGAGAATTGGTAAGCGGGCGGTATGCCGAGACCCTGCCGCGGGCGGCGCCTAATTGATCGGTTCGACAAAACTGAACGGCCCCTGCGCAGTCAAGACCGATATGGCACAAGAGGGCGACGGGGTTGTTGGATGCAACGTCATGCTCGGCGGCAATAGCGCGACGCTGCTCTTGGCTGTCGGGCAAAAGGCCAAATAGGAACGGGCGGACGATGTTATGGCCATACGTGCGATTGGAAAGCGGCATTGTAAGCGATAGTGGTGCTCCGCGATAGGTTGGGGCGTATACAAAACTGCAGAGTCCATGCTCGTCTTGCCGGAGAGTGCCTGCGATTTCGCCACAAATGAGGGTCGCAAGCTCCATCTCTGCCATTTATTTCACAACCTTACAGTCAAAGGAGAGGTCTGAAGTGTCGGAAAGGCCTTGCTCGGCTGCGATTTGGGCCAGCAAGGCACCATAGGAAGATGGCGTTCCCTGTCGAGCGGGTCGTCTGCCTACGCTTGGCTTTGGCAGGGCATTCGAGTTCGCGATAGGGAGGTCCGCTTTCGTCGTCGGATGTTCGGAGGGCGATGCGATGGAGTCGTTATCGCTTTGCGCAAAGAGACCTATGCCGAGTGCGTTAAAGACGGACAGCAACTTGTCGAGTCGAATGCCGGTGGCGTCTCCTAGCTCGAGCGATGCGAGCAGGCGCTCTGAAACACTGGCCGTTTTGGCGAGGGCGGCACGGGTGAGACCCTGAGCCTCGCGTGCCTGGCGCACGTAGATGCCAGCTTGGCGCGGTGTGGTGATGGGAAGGGTATCCATGGCGATCTCCAACATGCAGACTTTTGCATATCAGTATGACATGCAAAAGTCTGCACGAAAAGGCCTCATGCAAAACTTTGCATGAGGCCTTGTACTGGCGTTGAGTTTTGAGCGATTGCGTTTGGCGTTACAGCGCCAAAATCCCCAGATGCTCAAGCAAGATCTTAAGTCCGATGAGGATGAGCACGATGCCGCCCACGATGGTGGCGGGTTTTTCGTAGCGTGCGCCAAAGGTGTGGCCAATCGCCACGCCGGCGACAGAGAAGATAAACGTTGCGACGCCGATAAGCGATACGGCGGGAACGATGTCGACCGAGAGTGCCGCAAACGAGATGCCTACGGCTAGGGCATCAATCGAGGTGGCGATGGCAAGGATTAGGTACTCGCCCAGGTCAATCCTCTCGGCATTCTTGTTGTCGCCTTCGTCCTCGTCCTCGGTAAAGGCCTCCCACAGCATTTTGCCGCCGATGAAGGCGAGCAGAATAAAGGCGATCCAGTGGTCGATGGGTCCGATGATGCCCATGAATTGACTGCCAAGCGCCCATCCGATTACGGGCATGCCGGCCTGAAAGCCGCCAAAGAACAGGCCGAGCACCGCGGCGACTTTAAGGTTGATCTTCTTCATGCCAAGGCCCTTGCAGATGGATACGGCAAAGGCGTCCATCGAAAGGCCAACGGCGAGCAGCACGAGCTCTGCGAGTCCCATAGTCTGGCTCTCTCTCTGCGGGCGGGCCCGCGTGTACCTCTTGGGGGAGTAACAAAAAAGACCCGTGGCGTACGCGTTGCGCGCACAGCCACGAGTCTCGTTCATTAAGGCAAGCCAGGCCGCATCGGCCAGTGTGTTGACTTACCGCGCCACCGGAGGCGAACCCGGTCACGCGACTACTCCCTCATTCATGTGAACCCCGATGCTACCACATAAGCAGCTCATTTGGGTTGGGGCTCTTTTGACTACCCCAGCGGTGTTCGCTCATTCTGTAAGCATCGGATTTCGCAAGCGCTGCGGGGACAAACCGTGAGAAACTATTTAGCGTTTATGGAGCGTATACGATGGGAGCGATGCCTTGGATAAGAACGAGCTGCAAAAGCGTATGGAACAGGCTATTCGCCTGACTGCCCCCGGCCAGCCGATCCGCACCGCCCTCGACATGATCATTGCTGGTCACCTGGGTGCCCTTATCTGCGTCGGCGACACCGAAAACGTACTCGCTGCCGGTAACGACGGCTTCCCGCTCAACATTTCGTTTACCTCGAACCGCCTGTTCGAGCTTTCCAAGATGGACGGTGCCATCGTCATCGATGGCGACCTCACCCAGATCCTGCGCGCCAACTTCCACCTCAATCCCGATCCCTCGCTCGCCACGAGTGAAACGGGCATGCGTCACCGTACTGCCGCTCGCATGTCGGTGCTCACCGACGCCATCGTGATCTCGGTTTCGGCTCGTCGTGCCGTCGTCAACGTGTACGTCCACGGTAAGAGCTACGAGATCCAGCCTGTCACCACCATCATGAGCTCGGTCAACCAGCTCGTCGCCACGCTCCAGACCACCCGTCAGTCGCTCGACCGCTCCCTGCTGCGTCTGACAGCCCTCGAGCTCGACGACTACGTTACGCTCGCCGACATTACCGGGATTTTCTCGAGCTTCGAGATCATGCAGCAGGCAAAGACCGAACTTAAGGATTGCATTGTCAAGCTGGGCAACCAGGGCAAGCTCGTGCAGATGCAGCTCGAGCAGCTCGCCGGCTCCAGCATGGATACCGAGTACGACCTGATGATTCGCGACTATGCGAGCGATTCCTCCGAGGCCAATGCCGAAAAGATCCGCGCCAACCTGAGCCGTATGACGCCCAAGGACTTGTCCGACCCGCAGCATGTGGCGGCGGTTCTGGGTTACGACGACCTGGACGAGGACTCCGTCATGACACCGCTGGGCCTGCGCACGCTTTCGCGCGTGTCCGTCGTGCGCGACGGCGTGGCCGAGAAGATCGTCGACGAGTATGGATCGCTGCAGGAGCTCATGGACGACATCAGCGAAGATCCGGAGCGCCTGGGCGACTTTGGCGTCAACAACCCTGCCATTCTTGCGGACTCCCTGTACCGCATGAAGGGCACCAAACAGGGGAATGCATAATGGCGCCCGTATGCGCCGTGGTCGTTGCCGGCGGCAGCGGCCAGCGCTTTGGAAATCCCGGCGGCAAGCAGCTCGTTAACGTGGCGGGCCGTCCGCTCATGAGCTGGTCCATCCGCGCGTTCGATCGTAGCAACAAGGTCGGCCACATCGTGGTGGTGTGCCCTGCCGAGCGCCGTGCCGAGATGCGCCGCCTGGCCATCGACCCGTTTGACTATGACACGCCCATCAGTTTTGCCGATGCCGGCGACACCCGCCAGGACTCCACCCGTGCCGGCGTGCATGCGGTACCGGCGGGTTTCGAATATGTCGCCATCCACGACGGCGCCCGTCCGCTCATCACGACCGAGGCCATCGATCATGCGGTCGACGTGCTTGTGGGTGACCGCTCGCTCGACGGCGTCGTGTGCGGCCAGCCCGCGATCGACACGCTCAAGATCGTCGATGGCGATAATATCGTCGAGACGCCGCCGCGTGAGCTCTATTGGGCCGCGCAGACGCCGCAGATCTTTAGCGTCGATGCTATGAAGCGTGCCCATGCCACGGCGATTGCTGAGGGCTTTATCGGCACGGACGATTCGTCACTGGTCGAGCGCATGGGTGGGCGCGTCCGCTGCGTCCAGAGCCCGCGCGATAACCTTAAGGTGACGGTGCCCGAGGACCTGCGTCCCGTAACCGCGATTCTGCTCGGTCGCATGGCCGAGGGAGAGGACCTTCCCCATGTTCAGTAACCTGCGCATTGGCCATGGCTACGACGTTCACCGTCTGGTGGAGGGGCGTCGATGTATCATCGGCGGGGTCGACATTCCCTACGAGCGCGGCCTGCTGGGCCACTCGGATGCCGATGTGCTCGCGCACGCTTTGGCCGACGCCATTCTGGGCGCCTGCCGCGGGGGAGACATCGGCAAGCTGTTCCCCGACACCGATCCCGCCTACGAGGGTGCCGACTCGATGGTGCTACTTGCCCGCGTGATGGACTATGCACGCGAGCTGGGCTTTGAGTTTGTCGATGCCGATTGCACCATTGCCTGTCAGCAACCCAAGGTCACTCCGCACCGCGATGCCATGCGCGCCAACCTTGCCCATGCCCTGGGCGTCGACGTGGAAAACGTGGGCGTCGCCGCCACCACGACCGAAAAGCTCGGTTGGGAAGGCCAAGGCGAGGGAATTGGCGCCTGGGCCGTCTGCCTGCTACAGAAAACCGTTAAGGAGTAACGAATGCGTATCTACAACAGCGCTACCCATAAAAAGGAAGAGTTCCAGCCCATCGAGTCCGGCAAGGTCCGCATGTACGTGTGTGGCCCCACGGTCTACGACAACATCCACATCGGCAATGCCCGCACGTTCATCAGCTTTGACGTGATTCGTCGCTGGCTCATCGCGAGCGGCTACGAGGTCACGTTCGCCCAGAACCTCACCGATGTCGATGACAAGATCATCAAGCGCGCCAACGAGCAGGGCCGCACGGCCGCCGAGGTCGCGACGGAGTTCTCCGACAAGTTCATCGGCGTCATGCGTGCCGCCAACGTGCTCGATCCCGATGTGCGCCCCCGCGCCACCAAGGAGATCGGCCCCATGATCGCTATGATCAAGACGCTTATCGAGCAGGGCCATGCCTACGCCGCCGATAACGGCGACGTGTACTTTGCCGTGCGCAGCGATCCCAACTATGGTCAGGTTTCGGGCCGCAACATCGACGATCTGATGGTTGGCGCGCGCATCGAGGAGAACGAGGACAAGAACGACCCGCTCGACTTTGCCCTGTGGAAGGCCGCCAAGCCCGGCGAGCCCAGCTGGCCGAGCCCCTGGGGCGAAGGCCGTCCCGGTTGGCACACCGAGTGCGCCGCCATGGTGCATCGCTACCTGGGCACCCCGATCGACATCCACGGCGGCGGCTCCGACCTTGCCTTCCCGCATCACGAGAACGAGTGTGCCCAGGCCACCTGCGCCTGGCACCAGGGTTTCTCCAACACCTGGATGCACACGGGCATGCTGCTGGTAGACGGCGAGAAGATGTCCAAGTCGCTCGGAAACTTCTTTACGCTGGCCGAGGTGCTCGAACAGCACTCTGCTGCGGCCCTGCGCCTGCTGATGCTGCAGACGAGCTATCGCTCGCCGCTCGACTTTTCTTGGGAGCGCCTGGAGGGTGCCGAGAACTCGCTTACGCGTATCGCCGGTACGGTCGAGAACCTGCGCTGGGCCGCGAACCATGCGGCGGCCGATGCCGATGAGGCAGCATCTGAGGCGTTTGCCGCCAAGGCCGCCGAGACCCGTGCCGCCTTTAAGGAGTGCATGGACGACGACTTTAACACTGCCGGTGCCATGGGTGCTGTCTTTGGCTTTGTGACCGAGTGCAACCAGTACCTGGAGCAGGCGGGCGATGCTGCCGACAAGGCCGCTGCGCTTGCTGCTGCCGATACGCTGGTCGAGCTGCTCGATACGTTTGGCGTCGAGCTCCCCGAGCCCAAGGTCGAGTTGCCGCTGGGCCTGCTGGGCGTTGCCGCCGGCCTGGTCGCCTACACGGGTGACGACGTGGACGAGGCCGCTGCCAAGATTCTCGAGGCCCGTGCCGAGGCCCGTGCCGCCAAGAACTGGGATCTGGCCGACGCCATCCGCGACCAGCTCAAGGACCTCGGGCTGACGATTGAAGATACGGCCGCGGGTACTCGTATTAAGAGTCTCTAGTATTTGTCGACCGTTCGAGGTGCGGCAGATTGCCTTGAAAGAGGAGGGCATAGACCTGGTGGTCATGCCCAACGATTGAAAGGCAAGGTGCCGTGGCTCGGACGGTCGATTCTTGTTCGTTATCTATTTAAGGAGGCCGTTTTATGGCCGACAATCGCAAACGTGCACCGCGTGGAGGCAAGCAGGCTGCTTCTGGCTCGCGTCCGATTCGCCGCAACGACCGCGCTGCCACTCCCAAGGGCCAGCGCGAGCGCTCCCAAGCCCAGGCTGCGCGTTCGCAGCGAGATCGCAACCGTGACAACGTTCAGGTTCCCAAGGGCGAGTTTATCGAAGGTCGTCGTGCTGCCGCCGAGGCACTGCGTACCGGCTTTCCCGTCAAGTGCGCGCTCATCGCCGAGGGCGGGGAGCGCGATGCCGCCTTGTCGCGTCTGGTCGACGACCTCAACGCCGCGGACGTCCGCATTAAGTATGTGCCGCGCACGCAGCTCGATGCGCTGTCGAGCCATGGCGCTCACCAGGGCATTGCGCTCGAGGTGGGCAATTTCCCCTATGCTGATGTCGCCGATATCCTCGATCGCGCGGGTGAAGGACCGGCGCTCGTCGTCGTGCTCGACCATGTGACCGACGATGGCAATTTTGGTGCGATCGTGCGCTCTGCCGAGGTCGTGGGCGCAGCGGGCGTCATCATTGCCAACAAGCGCGCCGCCGGTGTGACCGTGGGCAGCTACAAAACCTCCGCTGGTGCCGTCATGCACCTGCCCATCGCGCAGGTTCCCAATATCGCCCGAGCGCTTGACGACCTCAAGGCCGCCAGCTTTTGGGTGGGCGGTGCTTCCGAGCACGCCGAGGGCAGTTGCTGGGATGCTCCCTTCGAGGGCCGCGTTGCGCTCGTCATGGGCTCCGAGGGCGACGGCATCTCGCGCCTGGTGCTCGAGAAATGCGACTTTTTGACCAAGCTTCCCCAGCGCGGCATGACCGAGAGTCTCAATGTGGCCCAGGCGACCACCGCGCTGTGCTTTGAGTGGCTGCGCCGCAATGCCGGCGAGCTCATGGGGGAGGAGTAGCGCATGTCCAAGAAGAACCGCGCCAAGTCCAAGGCCAAGCGCTTTGGCGAAGGCTCGGCCAAGCCGATTGTTTCGGCCGCGACCTATGGCGTGGGCGGCAATGCGTTTGCGCAGGCCATCGCCGACCCGGTCTCGACGGTGCACTCCAATAAGCCCGAGCTGCTGGTGGTCGACGGCTACAACGTGATCCACTGCACGCCGCGCTACGAAAAGCTCGTCTACGACCATTCCGACGATCCATATTCCAGCGACGTCCACGATATGGCTCGTACTGCGCTTATCAACGATGTCGCGGCGTTTGCCCAGGGCCGTTACGAGGCCGTGATCGTGTTCGACGGCGCGGGCAACATCTCCAACGAGCGCCCCAACCTACCGGCTCGCGGCGTGCGCATCGAGTTCTCGCCGACGGGCGTCTCTGCCGATACCGTGGTGCAGAAGCTCTGCATCGAGGCACGCGAGGAAGGCCGCGCGTGCTCCGTGGTATCGAGTGACGGCACGATCCAGGCCGTCGTCATGGGCAAGGGCGTCACGCGCATCTCGAGCCGCATGCTGGTGGACGAGATCAAACAGATCGATAACGACGTTCACGAGGCAGAGGAAGCTCCGCAGATCAAGATGACTCTGGGCAGTCGCCTGAGCCCCGATGCCCTGGCCAAGCTCAAGGCCCTCCGCGGGAGGTAGGGGAGTATCTGTAGAGACCCGTTTCCCAATTGGCCGGCCCGTTGATTTGTAATCAACGGACTGTGGGTTGCCGTCGCCAAAACGAATAGTTTTTGGTTTTGGCGAACGGATAAAACTATTCGTTCTGACGAATAGTTTTGAGATATGGTCGGTCGAAGGGTCTGTTGCGCCTCGTCCGCAATTCCTTTATTCTTAACTGGCTTCGCGCGAAAGCGCCAAGTGTGCCAGTGTGGCGCAACGGTAGCGCAACTGATTTGTAATCAGTGGGTTGCAGGTTCGATTCCTGTCACTGGCTCCATGAGAGTTTCGGGCCCTGTCCCCCCGAGGGACAGGGCCCGTTTCTATTTATGTCGATAAGTCAGCGTGTTTGGCGCCAACCAAGCTTCAGGTTTGTCTTGATCCGTAACACGAGTGGGCTGAAGACCCTCCTTATAGTTACAGATCGAGACATTGCCAAGGGACGGCCGATAACATCTCGATCTGTAACACGAAGAGGCTGAAAGCCGTTCTTGCTGTTATAGATTTAGATAAACAGACAAGCCGCCAGGGAAACATCTCGATCTGTAACAGATAGAGGAGGAATAACCCTCTTACTGTTACAGATCGAGACAGAAGCCAGGGTGAGGTTGGTCATCGTCATCGAGCGAGGATTTTCGGACACACGAGAGTGGAAAATCTCCCGCCTGGAGAATGAGCGTGGATAATCTGCCACTTTGGCCTCAGAAACACGCCAAAAGTGGGAGATTATCCACGCTCGATGTCAAACGGGAGAAAATCCACGCTCGATTGTGCCGGTGAAGCCCGATCACGACCTATGTAATAAGCGCAAGGGATCCGTTATCGAGGGTCGAGACTGCAGACATACTCCATTACGCCAAAGTGTTCCCTTGGGAAATGACGCCGGCATTGCCAAATTCATCACTCCACATAATCAAACTCAATAAAACCGCAGGTCACGGCTATATAGATACGCCCGGAACCGTGTATCTAGAGGTTTTCGTTGACAGCCCCCAAGGTTGCATCGTATTATCTTTTTCGTTCGCGGGGGCGGCGGTCCAAAAGACCAAAGGACCTGCGGATACTTGAACGATTGGGAGTTTGCCCGAGTGGTTAATGGGGACGGGCTGTAAACCCGTTGGCTCTGCCTACATAGGTTCGAATCCTATAGCTCCCACCCGTCAAGTGCCTGTATAGCTCAGTCGGTAGAGCACTTCGTTGGTAACGAAGAGGTCACCAGTTCAAGTCTGGTTGCAGGCTCCATCCGGCGGTGTAGCTCAGTTGGTTAGAGCACACGGTTCATACCCGTGGCGTCACTGGTTCGAATCCAGTCACCGCTACCATAGGTAACACGGTGGCTTCTCAATAATATGTTGAGAGGCCACTATGGTATAAAGGCAAAGTCCCGTCCGGGGACGACCTGTTAAGAGGAGGGCTTTATGGCCAAAGAGAAGTTTGAGCGCACTAAGCCGCATGTTAACATCGGCACCATTGGTCACGTCGATCACGGCAAGACCACGCTGACCGCTGCCATCACCAAGGTTCTCTCCGAGACCGAGGGCTGCAAGGCTGACTTCACTGCGTTCGAGAACATCGACAAGGCTCCCGAGGAGCGCGAGCGCGGCATTACGATCTCCGTCTCCCACGTCGAGTACGAGACCGCTTCCCGTCACTACGCTCACGTTGACTGCCCGGGCCACGCTGACTACGTCAAGAACATGATCTCCGGCGCTGCTCAGATGGACGGCGCTATCCTGGTCATCGCTGCTACCGACGGCCCCATGGCTCAGACTCGCGAGCACATCCTGCTCGCCCGTCAGGTCGGCGTTCCCTACATCGTCGTCTTCCTGAACAAGTGCGACATGGTCGACGATGACGAGCTTATCGACCTCGTCGAGATGGAGACCCGTGAGCTCCTCTCCGAGTACGATTTCCCCGGCGACGACATCCCCGTCATCCGTGGTTCCGCTCTGGGCGCTCTCGAGGGTGACGCCAAGTGGATGGACGCTATCCGCGAGCTCATGAACGCCGTCGACGAGTACATCCCGACGCCTGCTCGTAACAACGACCTTCCGTTCCTGATGGCCGTTGAGGACGTTATGACCATCTCCGGCCGTGGTACCGTTGCTACCGGCCGTGTCGAGCGCGGTGAGCTCAAGCTCAACGAGCCCGTCGAGATCGTCGGCATCAAGGATACCCAGAACACCGTCGTTACCGGTATCGAGATGTTCCGTAAGTCCATGGACTTCTGCGAGGCTGGCGACAACGTCGGTCTGCTGCTCCGCGGCATCAAGCGCGAGGACATCGAGCGCGGCCAGGTTCTCTGCAAGCCCGGTTCGGTTACCCCGCACACCAAGTTCACCGGTGAGATCTACGTTCTGACCAAGGAGGAGGGCGGCCGTCATACCCCGTTCTTCGATGGTTATCGTCCTCAGTTCTACTTCCGTACCACCGACGTTACCGGTACGGTCAAGCTCCCCGAGGGCACCGAGATGGCTATGCCTGGTGACCACATCACCATCGAGGGCGACCTCATCCACCCGATCGCCATGGAGGAGGGCCTGCGCTTCGCTATCCGCGAGGGTGGCCACACCGTCGGTTCGGGCATCGTCTCCACGATCATTGAGTAAATTAGCTCTTTGATATAGCTGACTTAGAGAACCCGGCACTTATTTGGGTGCCGGGTTCTTTTCTGCAATGGATATTGAGCCGTTGCTGGTGTCGAGAGGATCGATAATGGTCCTGGATGCACCGTCGATTAGATCTCGATGGCTTCATTGATGTGTTCCAAATATGAATGGATCCACCGAGAACCAATTGACTCGAGGTTTTCATTGACAGCACTTACGTGGAGCTGATAAAGTAACAACTCGTGCCCGTACGGGGCGGAAATGAAAGGTTCAGGATACATGCGTACTCTAGTTACTCTTGCGTGCACTGAGTGCAAGCGCCGCAACTATACGACCACCAAGAACAAGTCGACCATGCCTGATCGTATGGAGATCAAGAAGTATTGCCCCTGGTGCCGTCACCACACGCTGCACAAAGAGACTCGCTAGTCTTTAGTCATATACGCCAGTAGTTCAATTGGTAGAGCATCGGTCTCCAAAACCGAGTGTTGAGGGTTCGAGTCCTTCCTGGCGTGCCAGTCATTATTCCGTAAGCTCCCACTTGGGGGCTTACGGTTTACTCATGTATAAGCGCATTGCGCGGAGGTAACCCAAATGGCCAACAAGAAGAACAAGAAGAAGGCACAGCAGCAGGCGCCTGCCAACAACGCTGCCGCCAACTCCAAGGTTGAGGCCAAGAAGGCCGTTGCCAAGAAGAGCGAGAAGGCTGCGAAGTCTAAGAAGAACGAGAAGCCTGGTTTCTTCGCCCGCACCAAGAAGTATTTCGCTTCGGTGAAGTCCGAGATGAAGCGTGTGACGTGGCCCGATAAGAAGGAGCTCGTGAACTACTCGGTCGTCGTTTGCGCTTCTCTGATCGTCGTCGGCGTCGTCATCGCTCTGCTCGATGCTGGCTTTGGCGAGGCTCTTGCTCTGTTCTCTGGATTGAGGGGCTAAACCATGTCTAAGCGTTGGTACGTCGTTCACACTTACTCTGGATACGAGAACCGCGTTAAGTCCGATCTCGAGCATCGCATCGAGACTATGGGCATGCAGGACCGTATCTTTGATATCGAGATTCCTATGGAGCGCGTCACCGAGATTAAAGAGGGTGGCAAGCGTGAGACCAAGGATTCCAAGATCTTCCCGGGTTATGTCCTGGTCCGCATGGAGATGGATGACGATGCTTGGACGTGCGTTCGTAACACGCCTGGCGTCACCGGTTTCCTGGGCGGCAACGGCAAGCCCGCTCCGCTTTCCCGCGACGAGTACAACAAGATGACTCGTCGTCCCGGTAAGGGCGATTCGCCCAAGCGCACCTCGGTTGATATTCAGGTCGGCACGTCCGTCCGCGTCACCGATGGCCCGCTTACCGACTTTGATGGCAAGGTCTCCGAGGTTAACACCGAGGCTGGCAAGCTCAAGGTCACGCTGATGATCTTTGGCCGCGAGACGCCGGTCGAGCTCGACTTTAACCAGGTCGCTGTCATCGCTTAAGTTTTCGTCCGTTCGCGCGAGCGTGCTTCTTCTGTGACTGCTCATCTCAGGAGTGCTTCTAACACGTGCGTGCTTACGATATAGCAAGTACTTCACACTCGTGATTCGAAAGGAATGACCATGGCTGAGAAGAAGGTTGCCAACGTCATTAAGCTCCAGATTCCTGCTGGTGCAGCTAACCCCGCTCCTCCCGTCGGCCCCGCCCTGGGCGCTGCTGGCGTGAACATCATGCAGTTCTGCCAGGCCTTTAACGCCGAGACGCAGGACAAGAAGGGCGACATCATCCCCGTTGAGATCTCTGTCTACGAGGACAAGTCCTTCTCCTTCATCACCAAGACCCCGCCGGCGGCTCACCTCATCAAGAAGGAGCTGAACCTCAAGTCTGGTTCCGCTAAGCCTCAGGCCGACAAGGTTGGTCAGCTCTCTCAGGAGCAGCTCACCAAGATCGCCGAGATCAAGATGCCGGACCTCAATGCCAACGACATTGACGCCGCCAAGAAGATCATCGCCGGTACCGCCCGTTCCATGGGCGTCACCATCGCTGAGTAGCGATTTCTTTAGGTAATGACGGGTGCTCCGACCGGGGCGACCGTTATATGTGTGCAATAGGGCACACGATACGATGTGGGAGGGCTCACGCCCGTTTAACCACAGGAGGTAATGCACATGGCTAAGCATGGTAAGAGCTATAACGCCGCTGCCGAGAAGATCGACCGCGCCACGCTCTACACCCCCCTTCAGGCTGCCAAGCTCATTAAGGAGCTCGACACCGCCAAGTTCGACGAGACCGTCGAGGCCCACTTCCGTCTGGGCATCGATACTCGTAAGGCTGACCAGAACATCCGTGGTTCCATCTCCCTGCCCCACGGCACCGGCAAGACCGTTCGTGTTGCTGTCTTCGCCGAGGGCGAGAAGGCCCGCGAGGCCGAGGCTGCCGGCGCCGACATCATCGGTTCCGACGAGCTCGTCGCCCAGATCCAGAAGGGCGAGATCAACTTCGACGCTGCTATCGCTACGCCGAACATGATGGCCAAGGTTGGCCGCATTGGTAAGATCCTCGGTCCCCGTGGCCTCATGCCGAACCCCAAGCTCGGCACCGTGACCATGGACGTCGCCAAGATGGTCTCCGAGCTCAAGGCTGGCCGCGTTGAGTACCGCGCCGACCGCTACGGCATCTGCCACGTGCCCCTGGGCAAGAAGTCCTTCTCTGAGCAGCAGCTCGTCGAGAACTACGCTGCCCTGTACACCGAGATCCTGCGCGTCAAGCCCTCTTCTGCTAAGGGCAAGTACGTCAAGTCCATCTCCGTGTCTTCCACCATGGGCCCTGGCGTCAAGGTCGATCCCGCTATCCAGCGCGACTTCCTGGCTGAGTAACTAACAGTTACTGCCTGAGCAAAGCAAGCATTGCTAAAGAGACCCGGTTCTGCCTCGTGCAGGACCGGGTCTCTTGCTATCGCGTCAAAACCACCTCAAAGGGGACAGGCACCTTCGTGTTGGTCACCAGGGTGTTCTGGCTGTTGAGGACTCGATGGCCTCGTGGCGTTTGAGCTCGCGGCGCATGGTTTGCGAGTTGAGCCAGGCTGCCTGCCAGCCACGGATGGGGTAGCGCGCTTCGTCCAGCTCAAACTGCGTATAGCCGCAGGCGTTGATGATCGTCGTTCCACACACATGCTGCCGCTCGCGCTGAAAATTGTTACCGTAGCTTCGATGTACATGCCCATGCACCATGTAGTCGGCCCCCCAGGACTCAAGCGCCGTGTTAAAGCACTCAAACCCTCGATGCGGCAGATCGTCCAGATCACCCATGCCGGCGGCGGGTGCATGGGTAAGCAGAATGTCGCACCCGCCGACCATCCTAACCTTACGCGACAGCTTGCGCATGCGCTTGGACATCTCGCGTTCGGTGTACATGTTGGCGCCGTCGCGATAACGCATGGACCCGCCAAGGCCCGCAATGCGAATCCCTCGGTACGTGTACACGCTGTCTTCCACGCAGATACATCCGCCCGGTGCATGACGTGCGTAGCGGTCGTCGTGATTGCCGCGCACGTAGATGAGCGGTTTGTTGATGACGGTGACCAAAAACTCAAGATAGTCCGGGTCCAGATCGCCGGCAGACAGAATCAGGTCGACACCCTCAAAGCGCTCCTTGCGAAAGCACTCCCAAAGGCATCGTTCTTCGGTATCTGCTATGGCAAGGATCTTCATAGGGCGGTAACTCCCGGCTCATCGTCGAGCTGCGGAATGGTGCCTACCACGTTGTCCGCCAGCCAATTCATCTCGACAATCTGCGCGCTCGGCAGTGGGGGAAAGCCCTCGATCTGCACCACGCCGTCTTGGCTATGAAGCTCGCCGCCAAATGGATTGATGGAGCCCTCGACGATGCCATTGCGGAGCAGCTGCACCAGTTTGCGCGTCTGATAGGGCAGGCCCGGAGCGTAGCGAATGTCGATGACGCCTGAGCTCATGCCATACCAGTAGTTGACGGCGCGAACCTGGCTGTCGTCACTGGTCTCATCCCAGGTGCCATGCAGCAGGCTTCGCACGATAAGCTCGTAGTATCGGCCCCAGTTCCAGACCGGCATGGCGATGCCGACGACCTTGCCATCGACCAGGCGGTGGAGTCCGTAGGCCGTAGGGTCTACGAGCGACTTTGACATGTCAGCGCCGGTCATGACGCTCACGCCTTCGCGGCACATGGCCTCGGCAAGGCCTCCGGCGGGCACATCGCCCCAGGTCAGGATAATTTGCGCGCGGGGGTCGAGCAGCGAGGCGCCAATCGCAAAGGCGTTGATCTCGCTAAGCGCGCCCGACGCAAAGACCGACGCGTGGTAGCCAATGCGATGGTTGTCCGCCATGCTGGCCGCAAGGGCGCCCAGCAGAAACTTTGCCTCGTACATCTTTCCAAAATACGAGCGCACGCTTTGGTGGGGAAGGCCGATGGAGCAGTTGAGGAACCGAACCTGGGAATACTCAACGGCCGCCCTGAGCGTGTATTCCATCAGGCGATGCGAGGTCGAGAAGATGACGTTGTCTCCATGTTTGACAGCCGTTTCCACGGCGGCGTAGAACACGTCCGGATCGTGGCAGTCCTCAAACGCCTCGGTGCGCACGATGCCGCCAAAGTGCTCGTCAAGATATTGGCGCCCTTGATCATGCAGGCTGTCCCAGCTCGATGTCGCACAGGGGAACTCATGGATAAAGGCGATGCGCAGGGGGTTGGCCGCCGAGTAGACGGTCTTGCCCATAAAGAAGTTGAGCACGCCGGAGGTGGACTTGGCGGGCGCCTCTTCCTCATCGACGCTCGGCGCTTCGACAAGATCGACCTTGTCCTCGTCATTTTTGCCGGCAATGACCAGCTCGCGCCAAATCTTGCACAGGCGGTTTACGACGATGTCCGTCGGCGTATCCAGTAGACGGTCTTGGTTGTACACATTGAGGTAGTCGAGCATGGCGTCGGCGGGCGTAATGTCCAGATGGTCGCCGCCGGCGCGCAGGTAGGCGCGTTTAAAGAGTAGGAAGGTGTGGCGCAGGTAATCGACCTTTTTCTGTGGCCACTTTTCGACAAGGTCCTGGCCGAGCATCTTGGCGAGCGTCTCGTAGCTTCCCTCGCGCGAGAACTCGATCTCGTATAGGGGGCAGACGCGCCAAAACGCGCAGAACTCGCCGTACAGGCGACTTTCGACGGAATCCCATGTGCCGGGGTAGAGACGGGTGACCTTGGCCGAAACCGTCGGGGCGTCCAGGAATTTGAGGACGCTGACGCGCTTGTTGCCCTCCTGGACGTAGAACCGATGCATGAACTCGGTGACGATGATGGGGTCGCGATAGCCCTCGGTCACCTGGATGTCATAGAGGTTGGACCACTTGCGGGCGAACTCGGTGCTAAATGGCAACAGGGGCATAAAGTTGCACGAAAAGGCAGACTGACGGCCCTTGGTAACCGTGCCGACGACCATTTCGAGCGGAATGTCCCTTAGGCCGACGCTCTCTCGCTGACCTAAGGGGAGCTGGGCAACGAGGCTATCGAGGTCCGTAAGGTACGGGTGCTCGCTTTGGCTGATGGCGCGACGGCGTCCCTGCTCGCCGCGCTTGCGTGCTTGACGATAGGCCTCTTCCATGGTGTCTACTCCCTTAGTCGTTTAAACAACGATATGAATCATGGTACCACGATGCGAAACCACCACAAAGGTGCCTGTCCCCTTTGCGGTGGTTTTAGGCGATGATGGGGGCGATGGCGCGGATGCAAGCGTCGGCTGCCGTGAAAGTGGTGCTGTCGTCGCTGACGATAAAGATGATTTTGCCCTTGACGCCAAAGTCGCCGATCTCGCTAAAGAGCACGTACGGCTCCTTGTCAAAGCCAGAGATGGGAAGCACCGCGGCCTTGGTGGCGTCGGTAAGCTCATCTGCCAGCGCGTCCAACGAGGCCCACTTGGACGTGTCCTTTACGGCAACGGGCACGGCAACGCGCCCAAAGGGCATGAGGTGCACGAGCGTGTTCTTGGAGATATTTGAGTTGGGGACGATGATGGTCTGCCCGCAGGCGTCCTCGATGGTCGTATGGCGCCAGGTGATATCTTGGACCACGCCCGTCACGCCGCCGACCTCGATATTGTCGCCGGGTTTGATGATGCCCATAAAGGTCACCTGCATGCCACCGATAAGGTTTGACAGCGTGTCCTGAAAGCCGAGCGAGATGGCGATGCCGCCGACGCCAAGAGCGGCGACGAGGGCGTTTGCATTAATGCCAAAGCAGTTGTCGAGGATAAAGCTGCCGCCGATCATCCAAATGACGGCGCGCGCGATGTTGATGAAGATGCTTGATGAAGGGAGTGGGTTATCGTCGCGGTTGAGCAGGTGGTACAGGGTCTTGGACGCGACCTTGGCGGCAACGGCGGTGCCGATGGCCAAGATACCTGCCCAGATGATGTTGTGGACCCATCGTTGTGCAAAGAAATGAAGAATCGGCTCAAACAATTCCATGTAGAGAAACCTCCTAATGATCGTCCAACCATGATACCCATCAAGAAGCCCGTCCGATCAAATTCGGACGGGCTTCTGTGCTCGATATAAGGTTTACGCGGCGGGGCTGCAAGGCCCGGCGGTGTAGCTTAGCGTCGACGCTTCCAGATAATGCCGAGAATGATGACGATGATGCCGCCGATAAGGCACGTGCCAACTACTGCCAGCGTGCGGTCTCCCGTTGCGGCGAGCTTGCCGGTCGTCTTCTTGGTGATGACCTTCGTGGTCGTCGTGTCCGTCTTAGGCGAGGGCTTAGGCGTCGGGGCCGGTGTGGGCGTGGGGTCCACGGCTGCGGAGCCGAAGCTGATGGTGCCGGCGAGTCCGGCCATCTTGCTCTCCCAGCCGTTTTGCCCAATCAGCGCCCTCAGCGCCGCCTCACACGTGCCCCACTCGGTGCGCTTGGTGGCGTGTGCGAAGGTGGGGAAGTCGGTCGTGTTGGTAATGATGTAGTTGTTGGTGGCGACGGTATAGGTCTTGGTGGGATCGAGCGTGCTGCCGTCCTTGGCGAGTGTGGCACTCACAATGCGCTTGCCTTCGGGCTGCGTCCAATCAATCGTCACGTTGATGCCGCCAAAGGAGAGAACGCTGCCGGAGTCATCGCGCCACTTGTACTTGTCTTGCGCTTCCTGCTCGGTATGGCCGGCTGCCACGTAGGCTTGCTGAAGCTCATAACTGTGATTGCACTCGTCGCTGATCTGCAGCGAGTGCTCGAGCGCTGCGAGGAAGTCCGCACCGGTCATGGTCCAGGTCTCCACGGTGTTGCCGTAGGGCGAGATAGCGATGACGTTGCCGGCGGTCACATCGCCCGCAGCGATGCCGCCGCGGATGCCGCCCGCGTTCTCGATGGCAAGGTCCGCGCCCGTCAGGTCAAGATAGGAGCCGCAGATCACATGTCCGATGGTCTGGGCCTTGGTGGTGTCGCCCTCCTTGCTGGGGCGGAAATCGGTGGTGCGCACCATCTCCCAGCCGTGCGTGCCAGATGCGTTCTCGCCGTAGAAATAATTGGTAGAGCTCGTGCCGAGCACCTCGCTCGATGCGGCGCTAAAGGCATCGTCGAGCGGCTTGATCTTGTTGTTGTGGACCTCATCAAGGATGCTCTGATAAGTGGAGCCCTTGTTGGGGTCGGTCAAAAGAACGTTTACGTCCTTGGCGGTATAGAGCTTCTCGTCGCTTTTGCCTGCGTATACCGCCACCGTGTCATCGTCGGTCGTCTCGGTGCCATTCGTGTCGTACTTGTACGGAATGGAAAGCAGCCCCACCTCGGCAAAGGCGCTGCCTGCCTCGACGACGCGGACCGACTTGCCGTCAGCCCCCGTCACGTTTTCGTCTAAGTTGATGTGCTCGTGGCCCGCGACCAGTGCATCGACCCCAACGAGCTTTGCAGCAAAGGTCTTGGCGTTGAGCGTGTGCGCGATACAGACGACAACGTTGCAGCCCTCTGTCTCGCGCAGTCGCTTGGCCTCGGCATTGATGGCGTTCGCGGCACTCGAGAACGACGTACCCGCGACCAGGTCCGCGCGCAGCGAGGATTCCAGCGACTCATCCATGGCACCCACGACGCCGACCTTGATTTTGTAGTCGAATGTGGAGTGATCTTCGCTATCCTCCCAGGTGCGATCGAGCGTCTTGGTGATACTCGAGCTCCATACGCCGCTCGTAGACTTCGCGTTCGCGCAGAGCATGGCGAAGGGCGTGCCGGTGGGGCTGTAGCCGGTCATGGTGCGGAGCTTGTCCGCGCCGTAGCTCCAGTCGTGGTTGCCCGGCGTGGTCGCGTCGTAGCCGTCTGCATAGAAGGTGTCCATGAGCTCGGCGATGCTCTTGCCCTCGCTCATGGTGGCAAAGGACTGCCCGTGGAAGGTATCGCCCGCATCGAGCAAAAGATCGGGGGCGCTGCTTTGGGCGCTATAGAGAACCGCCAGTCCGTCAAAGCCCACAGCGCCGGTGCCCTTGCTTGCGTTGTAGCTGTACTTGTAGCTGCCGTGGATATCGTTGGTGTGCATGACGGCCACGGAGCCGTCAATAGCGGCGGGCAGGTTCCCCGCGAAAGCGAGGCTTGGGATGCCTGCGAGCGAGCCGGCAAACAACGCGGCGGCTAACGCAAGGCGGGGGAGTCTTTTCATGGCAGTTTCCTTAGTCCTTAGCCAGAAAGTCTGGTTGAATATCGGATTATCGACATAATATGCGAAAACCGCCGCAAGGGCGTCTGTCCCTTTGCGGCGGTTTTGACGTTTGTGCAGATAAAACCTGCCAAAATAAACCTGTCCCTTTTTGGCAGGTTTTAGCTCAGCAGCATGCGGTCGTTGGCGAGCTCGCCGCCCGAGACCTCCTCAAACTTCTGCAGCAGGTCGGCCACGGTGAGCGACTTCTTTTCGTCGCCTGCCACGTCGTAGATCACATGGCCCTCGTGCATCATGATCAGACGGTTGCCCAGACGGATGGCGTCGTTCATGTTGTGCGTGACCATGAGCGTGGTCAGGCGGTTCTCGTCGACGATCTCCTCGGTCAGGTTGAGCACCTTAGAGGCCGTCTTGGGGTCGAGGGCCGCGGTGTGCTCGTCGAGCAGCAGCAGGCGTGGCTTGGTGAGCGTGGCCATCAGCAGGGTGAGTGCCTGGCGCTGGCCGCCTGAGAGCAGGCCGACCTTGGCGTTGAGGCGCGTGTCCAGACCGAGGTCCAGGCGCTTGAGCAGCTCAACGTACTCGTCCTTCTCGGCCTTGGTGACGCCCCACGAAAGACCGCGACGCTGGCCGCGGCGCTTGGCGAGGGCCAGGTTTTCGGCAATTTGCATGTCGGCTGCGGTGCCGCGCATGGGGTCCTGGAACACACGGCCCAGGTACTTGGCGCGCTGCGACTCGCTCAGACGCGAGATGTCGGTGCCGTCGAGCTCAATAACACCCGAATCAAGCGGATACACGCCGGCGATCATATTGAGCAGCGTGGACTTGCCGGCGCCGTTGCCGCCAATCACGGTTACAAAGTCGCCATCGTTGAGGGTGAGGTCAACGCCGGTGAGCGCGCGCTTCTCGGTGACGGTGCCCTTGTTAAAGGTCTTCTTGACGTGCGAGAGCTTAAGCATCTGCCTCATCTCCCTTCGTGTAGGAGCTGCGGAGCTTATAGCGCTCCCAAACCACGGGCACGCACAGGGCCACGGCGACAATCACGGCGGAGAGCAGCTTCATGTCGTTGGCGTCCATGCCCAGCTGCAGCACGATGGCGCGGATAAGGAAGTACACCACGGAGCCAAAGACGGCGGAGGCAAGACGGACGCTAAACTGCGTGAGGCCGCCGGGCAGCAGGCGACCGAGCACCTCGCCGATGACGATGGCGGCAAGACCGATAACGATGGCGCCGGTGCCCATGCCAATGTCGGCATACTTCTGGCTCTGGCAGATGAGCGCACCCGAAAGGCCAATGAGGGCGTTGGAGAGCACGAGGGCGATCATTTTGGTGGAGTTGGTGTTGACGCCTAGGGCGCGGATCATGTACTCGTTGTTGCCGGTGGCACGCAGCGCCGAGCCGATCTCGGTGCCAAAGAACCAGTACAGGATGGCGACGATGACCACGGCCAGCACAATGCCTAGGATAATGACAACAGTGGACTGCGGCAGGCCCGTCATGTTGCTGACGGATGAGAAGATAGTGCCCTTGGCAAGGATGGGCGTGTTGGACTTGCCCATGATGCGCAGGTTGATGGACCACAGACTGATCTGCGTAAGGATTCCGGCGAGGATTGCGGGAATCTCAAAGACGGTGGTCAAGATGCCCGTGACGGCGCCCGCGATGGCGCCGGCGCACATGCCGGCCAGCACGGCGAGCAAGGGGTCGACGTTATTGTTGACGATGAGTACGGCGCAGACACAGCCGCCGAGGGCAAAGCTGCCGTCGCAGGTCATATCGGGGATGTCGAGCAGGCGGAACGTGATAAACACGCCAAGCACCATAATGCCCCAGAGGACGCCCTGCGAAACGGCGCCCTGCAATGCAATGAGCATGCTTCATACCTCCTAGGATAGGGTGGACACGTGATTTTTCATAATAGCGGTACCAATGCATAAAAGAGCTGCGGACGGATGTTTTGTCTCATCCGAAACAAGCAGGGCGAACGCCGGTCTTTAGCGTTCGCCCCAAGGACTCAGATATTGAATAACGCGGCTGTGGCGCGCGTGCGGGCCCTAGACGCGTTACCGCGCATGGCGCTACTCGTCCAGAGCGGAAAGGTCGATGCCCAGGGCCTCGGCCGTCTCGTCGTTCTTGACGACGACCAGGTCCTTGCTCGAGAGGTGCTTGATCGGCATGTCTTCGGGCTTGGCCTCGCCCTTCAGGATCTTAACGGCCATCTCGCCCGCGGCGTAGCCCAGGTCCTTATAGTTGATGGAGAGGGTGAACAGGCCGCCGGCCATGCACATACCCTCCTCGCCGGTCACGAAGGGGAGCTTATTCTCCTTGCAGATCTGGCCCACCTGCGAGGCACCCGCGGCAATCGTGTTGTCGGTGGGGGAGTACAGCGCGTCGACCTTGCCCACGGCGGACTCGACGACGGACTGAATCTCGTTGGAGCTCGAGACGGTGAAATCGGTGTACTCGAGGCCCAGCTTGTCGAGTTCCTTCTTGGCGGCCTTGATCTGGACGTCGGAGTTGGACTCAGCGGTGCAGTAGAGCAAGCCGACCTTCTTAACGTCGGGCAGGACCTTCTGCATCATCTCGAGCTGCTCGGCGACCGGGGTGAGGTCGGAGGCGCCCGTGACGTTGGTGCCGGGCTTGTCGTTGTCCTGGACCAGGCCGGAGGCGGCGTAGTCGGTGATGGCGCAGCCCACGATGGGGATATCGGCCGTGGCACCGGCGGCAGCCTGCGCGGCGGGCGTGGCGATGGCATAAATCAGGTTGACGTTGTCGCCCACAAACTTGTCGGCAATGGACTTACACGTGGACTGGTCGTTCTGGGCGTTCTTCTGGTCGATCTTGACCTTAAGGCCGCTCTCCTTGATGGCCTTGACAAAGCCGTCGTTGGCGGCATCGAGTGCGGAGTGCTCGGTGAGTTGCAGAACGCCGATGGTGTAGTCGGAACCGGCGGCAGCAGAGTCGGAACCAGAGTTGCCGCCGCATCCGGCGAGCGGGGCGAGCGCGAGCAGACCGGCGGAGACCAGAAGGCTCCTGCGGCTGATGGTGATGTCCTTCATATCATTACCCCCAGTATAAAAATGGCTGGAAACACTGCACTGGGACAAAGTGCAAGTGGAACTATAGTAGCGCTGATGTCCATTTTTACAACAGCCTGGCGGGTTTTTTAATACAGAATCGGATGGGCGGTACGGGTAGTCGAATGGGCGGCGGAGGGTCTTATGCGGCGGAGGAGGCATCGTCCTCGTCCAGGACGGCGAAGAGCTTCTTGCCGTCGAGGAGACGTGTGGTGACGTTTCTCATGCGGCCGATCTCAACGGTACGCAGCGTGTCGTCGGCGCCTCGCGCGTCATAGACCGTTCCCAGCAAATACGAGATGCCGTCTCGTTGCTTGATGGCAAAGGGCCGGAGTGTCATCCGCGCCACTTCGACCTCTCCGCGTGCCGTGACACTCGAAATATCAAAACTCACCGTGGTTCCGTGGTCGATGGCCTGCTCGATGAGCTCGCAGGCATCGATGCGCTTGACGGGCGTGCGTGTGGCCTTGGTGGATTTGTCGCCTGCGCTTGGAGCAGGCTCGGGTGCATCGAGGTAGCCGCGAACGTCGGCACTCGCCATGGCGACCAGGTGCTGCGCTATGCTCTTTCGAATGGCGATGGGCGTGGAGCGGTTGCGCATGACCATGCCGTGGAGCCGGATGATCTCTTCGTCGGTGAGCGGACGGGTCAAGAGTCGATAGCCCACGCCGCGCTTGTACTCAATTTCGTATCCGGCATGGCGAAGTGCGGAGATGGCGGTGTAGATGCTGCGCCGCGCCGCCGAGATGGGCATGCGGGCGGGGTCGTCGGGATGGGCGAGACGCCGGATCAACTCATCGGAAAGCATGGCCTTGTCCTCGCCGGTGTTTTCGCTTAATAGTTGCAGGATGCGAACGGCGCGATAGGCTGCCATCGAGGCGGCGCCCCTCGTCGTGGTCTCGTAAGTTTCAACAGCGGTTTCGGTCATGGCGTCCACGTCCTTTCCGTTTTGGGTGGCGACGGTATGGAGCCTAGGGCGCGGGGCTTTCCCAGGGGTGCAGGACGCTCCGGGCGGTCGGTAGTCGTCGGCAAGCGGCGGGTCGAGTTTTCAACAGCCCTGCCCAACTGACCAAAATCTTGCCAAAAGCTTGACGGATACTGTTGAAAAAAGCGCCCCTCGGCTTGCCGAGAGGCGCTGGCGTGATGCGCTGGAACGCGTTTGGTGGCGCTGTGGCGATTAGAAGTCGGCGTTGCCCACGGTGCGCGGGTGCGGCAGGACGTCGCGGATGTTGCCCACGCCGGTCAGATACATGACCAAGCGCTCGAAGCCCAAGCCGTAGCCGGCGTGCTTGCAGGAACCGTAGCGGCGCAGGTCAAGGTAGTACTTGTACTGCTCGGGATTCATGCCCAGGTCCTTGATGCGGGCCTCGAGCAGATCCAGGCGCTCCTCGCGCTGGGAGCCGCCGATAATCTCGCCGATACCCGGCACCAGGCAGTCGGCGGCGGCGACGGTCTTGCCGTCCTCGTTCATGCGCATGTAGAACGCCTTGATCTCGGCCGGGTAGTCGGTTACGAAGGTCGGGCGCTTAAAGTGCTCCTCGGTCAGGAAACGCTCGTGCTCGGTTTGCAGGTCGATGCCCCAGCTCACGGGATAGTCAAACTTGTGACCGGCGGCGACGGCCTGCTCCAGGATTTCGACGGCCTCGGTGTAGGTAACGCGGGCAAAGTCGGAGTTTGCCACGTGGTCTAGGCGCTCGAGCAGACCCTTGTCCACAAACTTGTTGAGCATATTGAGCTCGTCGGGGCAGGTGGCCATAACGTCCTTAAGGACGTACTTGAGCATGGCCTCGGCGTTATCCATGTAGTCGTTCAGGTCGGCAAAGGCCATCTCGGGCTCGATCATCCAAAACTCGGCGGCGTGGCGCGTGGTGTTGGAGTTTTCGGCGCGGAAGGTGGGGCCAAAGGTGTACACGTCGCCAAAGGCCATGGCAAAGTTCTCGGCATTGAGCTGGCCGGACACGGTAAGGCTCGCGTGCTTGCCAAAGAAGTCCTGGCTCCAGTCGACCTCGCCGGACTCGGTGAGGGGCGGATTTTTGGGGTCGAGCGTGGTCACGCGGAACATCTCGCCGGCGCCCTCGCAGTCACTCGTGGTGATGATGGGGGTGTTGACGTAGACAAAGCCCTGCTCCTGGAAGAAGCGGTGGATGGCGGCAGCCGCGACAGAACGGATGCGGAACACGGCGCGGAACAGGTTGGTGCGCGGGCGCAGGTGCTGCTGGGTGCGCAGGAACTCGACGGTTGCGCGCTTCTTCTGCAGCGGGTAATCCGGGGCGCTGACGCCCTCGACCTCGATGGAGGTGGCAGAAAGCTCGAAGGGCTGGGGCGCATCGGGGGTCAGCTTGACGGTGCCGGTGCAAATGAGTGCGGCCGAGACGTTTTGATGGGCGATCTCGTCGTAGTTGTCGAGTGCCTCGCGGTTCATGACGACCTGCAGGTCGCGGAAGCAGCTGCCGTCGTTGAGCGTAACAAAGCCAAAGTTCTTCATGTCGCGGATGGACTTGACCCAGCCGGCGACGGTGACGGTCTGGCCGCCAAGCGACTCGGCATCGGCGTAAAGCTGCGCGATTTTGGTGCGGTTCACGTATCCTCCCATAACGGTTGAATGATAGTTATCCATATAGTTCGATATTCTAGCAGCTCGGCTCATTTGGGCTATACAGATAAGGCATTGGCGGGATGGTTTTTCAAACGAAAAGCGCCCACGGCAAATGCTCGTGGGCGCTTTTCGTGTTGCCTTTTGGCTGTGTGGCGCGGGGCCTGGCTACTTGGTCTTGGCTACCAGCAGCGGGTCGCCCAGCTTGACGAGCGGGTTGCCGCCGATAAGCGTTCCGGACTCGCCGACATGGTCGATGCTCTTAAGACGATCGAGCTCGGAGATGATGACGGTCACGATGTCCTCGTGGCCGGCGGCCTTGATGGCCTCGCGATCGAAGCTGATGAGCGGCTGGCCGGCCTTGACCGTGTCACCCATCTCGACAAAGCGGGCAAAACCCTTGCCGTTCATTTCCACGGTGCCCAGGCCAACATGGATGAACACGCGAAGACCGTCCTCGGTGATCATGCCGATGGAGTGGTTGGTGACGGTGGTGGCGCCGATACGGCCGTTAGCGGGGGCGTAAATGGTGCCGGTAATGGGCTCGATGCCGTAGCCCTGGCCGAGCATGCCCGAGGCGATGGTCTCGTCGGGAACCTCACTCAGATTGACGAGCACGCCGTTGACAGGAGCGTAGATGACGCCTTCGCGGGTGGCGAAGCTTGCTGCGGGCGGAACGGACGCCTCGCCCGACGAAGTGAACGTGGACTTGAGCGAATCGAGCAGACCCATAGATGCCTCCAACGTATCAGGCGCGCATGTTGCACGCGTGTGGTTTGCCGGAAACGTTTCGTACGTGTTTCCCAGCACGGTCAGCGCTCCTATTTTACGCTGTCCAACGATACCTCTGAACAGCGATTTTGTGATATATCAGTTGAAGGCCAACTTATTGCGGGGGTGTTTCTGCGCCGCGGGCTCAAGTGGGGTACGCTAAGGTGCGAAAAACGAGTGCGCACGAATCGCACGGAGGGAGCACCTATGATTATTGAGAACCATGCGCTGTGGGGCGAGGAGCCTACCGAGGATTATCCGGCGACGTTTACGTATCTGGGTGCCGAGCCGCTGCCCGACAAGCCCAATGGCCGCCGCCCCGCGGTGATCATCTGCGGCGGAGGCGGGTTTACGCATATCGCTCCGCACGAGCAGGACCCGGTGGCGTTTGCGTTTTTGGACCGCGGCTACCAGGCCTTTGTGCTCAACTATGTGACGAGCGCCACGGGCGACGTGAGCTTTCCGCACCCGCAGGCGGACCTCGCCAAGATGGTCGCTACCGTGCGCGCCAACGCCGACGAGTGGCATGTCGATCCCAAGCGCGTGTGCATCGTGGGTTTCTCGGCGGGCGGCATGATCTGCGCCTCGTTGGCAACGCAGTGGAAGACCGGACCTTTCGCGGGCCTTGCCGGGGCTCGTCCGGAGGATATTCGTCCCGACGCCGTGGTGCTGGGCTATCCGTTGCTCGACCTTGACTATGTGCGCGATATGCAGACGCGCGACCCGCGCATCGACCTGCGCGTGCCCAAGACGGGTGGCAAGACGGGGCGCGATTTGCTCAACGACTATCTGTCGATGGTGACGGGCGGCGAGGCGACCGATGAGCACCCGGCCGACATTTGCCCTACCACGCACGTTTCGCGCCAGATGCCCCCGACCTTTGTGTGGGGCGTTTCGGACGACAAGACGGCGCCGATTGCGCAGGTCTATCCGTTTGCGCAGCGCATGGCCGAGGAAGGGGTCGCATGCGAGATGCACGTCTTTGACCAGGGTGGCCACGGCCTTTCGCTCGGCAACGCCAATACCGCGATCGACAACGAGGACAAGCAAGTGGCAGTCCGTCCTTGGATCCGCCTGGCCTTCCGCTTCCTGGAGCGCCATATGTAAAAGTAGACTACTTGCCCGTTTCAAAAAGTCTGCTTAGAGGAGGAGCCATGCTTGAGGGTACGTATGTGGTTTTGGCCCAGACGCCGGTGGGGAGCAAACGCGGCGAGGTGACGTTTTCACATGGGGTGAACGGCGCGCTTAGGGCAGTACTAAACGTCAGGGGTCTCAATATCGCTCTCTCGGGTGCCCGCGCTGAGGGCGATTTCTTTGAGTTCTCGGGCACTATCTCCCACGTCTTGATGGGCAAGGCGCCCTTTACATGCACGGGGTCGGTTGAGGGTGATCGACTCACTGCTACCGCGCGGTCGGGTTCCATTTCGATCTCGCTGAGCGGTATGCGTAAAGAGCTTTCGGGGCGCACCGCATAAAGTTTGCGCAGGTAAACATCGGTATTTGACTTTATATAATAGTTCAGAGCGCTATCATTTGTCGTTACGAGTTGGTTAGCCCCGGTAAACGGTTAACCGCGTCTAACGAAAGGATGAGCGCGTGAAGCTCGATACACTCGAGATTGGAAAGGACGCCGTTGTCGCATCGGTGGCATCGGACGATCAGGCACTCCGACAGCATATTTTGGACATGGGCCTAACGCCGGGCACCGAAGTCACCATGATGAAGTATGCCCCCATGGGTGATCCGCTCGAGATTCGCCTGCGCGGCTACGAGTTGACGCTGCGCAAGGACGATGCCGCACGCATTGAGCTCGTGGATGTGCACGACACCGATACCGGCCCGCGCGTTAACGCCGCAATCGGCACGACGGATCACCCGGCCCTGGGCGAAGGGACGTATTCGCCCCGTGCGGCAAAGACGGCCGTGCCCGAGGGCGCGCCGCTGCACTTTGCCCTCGCCGGCAACCAAAACTGCGGCAAGACCACGTTATTCAACCAGCTGACGGGCTCCAACCAGCATGTCGGTAACTTTCCCGGCGTGACGGTCGACCGCAAGGACGGCACTATCCGTAACCACCCCGAGGCGAGCGTTACCGACCTGCCTGGCATCTATTCGCTGTCGCCGTACACGGGCGAAGAGATCGTCAGCCGCCAATTCATCTTGGACGAAACCCCCGACGCTATCATCGACATCATCGACGCCACCAACATCGAGCGCAATCTGTACCTGACGCTGCAGCTTATGGAGCTCGATCGCCCCATGGTCATCGCGCTCAACATGATGGACGAGGTGACGGCCAACGGCGGCGCCGTGGACGTCAACCTGCTCGAGAGCCTGTTGGGCGTGCCTGTTGTCCCCATTAGCGCCGCCCGCAACGAGGGCATCGGTGAGCTGGTGGAACACGCTCTGCACGTGGCGCGGTTCCGCGAGCGTCCCGGTCGCCTGGACTTCTGCGCGCCCGATGGCCCGGACGGCGGCGCGCTGCATCGCTGCATCCACGGCATCGCCAACCTTATCGAGGACCATGCCGCGACGGCGCATATTCCGGTGCGTTTTGCGGCGACCAAGCTGGTTGAGGGCGACGAGCTGGTAACCGAGTCGCTTCACCTGGATCGCAACGAACTCGACGCCATCGAGCACATCATTACCCAGATGGAGGGCGAGGCCGGCACCGATCGCCTGTCCGCGCTGGCCGATATGCGCTTTAGCTTTATCGGCGACGTGTGCGGGCGTTGCGTCGTCAAGCCGCACGAGAGCCGCGAGCACGTGCGCTCCGTCAAGATCGACCGCATCCTGACGGGTCGCTATACGGCCATCCCGGCGTTCCTGGTGATCATGGGCCTCGTCTTTTGGCTGACGTTTGGCGTGATCGGCGCGGCGTTGCAGGGACTCATGGAGGACGGCATCGCTGCCATCATCGCCTCGGCCGATGCGGGCCTCAAGGCGTTCGGCACCAACGACGTAGTGCGCTCGCTGGCTGTCGACGGCGTGCTTACGGGTGTGGGCAGCGTGCTGACCTTCCTGCCGATTATCGTCGTGCTTTTCTTGTTCCTCTCCATTCTGGAAGACTCCGGCTACATGGCGCGCGTTGCCTTTGTCATGGATAAGGTGCTGCGTCGCTTTGGCCTGTCGGGCCGCAGCTTCGTGCCCATGCTCGTCGGTTTTGGCTGCACCGTGCCGGCTATCATGTCGACCCGCACGCTGCCGTCCGAGCACGACCGCAAGATGACGGTTATGCTCACGCCGTTCATGAGCTGCTCGGCCAAGTTGCCGGTCTACGGTCTGCTGTGCGGGGCGTTTTTCCCGCAGGCGACGGTACCCGCCATGGTCTCGCTCTATCTGATTGGCATTGCGGTCGGTTGCATCGCGGCTTTGGTGCTCAATCGAACGGCGTTTAAGGGCGACCCGGTACCGTTTATCATGGAGCTTCCCAACTATCGCCTGCCGAGCGTCAAGACGACGGTGATGCTGGCATGGGATAAGGCCAAGGACTTTATCACCAAGGCCTTTACCATTATCTTTGCCGCTACGGTGGTCATCTGGTTCCTTCAGACGTTCGACATTCGCTTTAATGTGGTCGCCGATCAGTCGCAAAGCTTGCTTGCCGGTCTGGGTAGCATCATCGCTCCGCTGCTGGCGCCGCTCGGCTTTGGCGACTGGCGCGCCTCGACGGCACTCGTCACGGGACTTATCGCCAAGGAGAGCGTCATCTCGACCCTCACGGTGCTTTTGGGCGCGACGTCGCCCGCGGCACTGTCGACTATGTTTTCGCCGTTTACTGCCTACGTGTTTCTGGTCTTTACGCTGCTGTACCCGCCCTGCGTGGCGTCCATCGGCGCCGTCAAGAGCGAGTTGGGCGCGCGCTATGCCGTTGCCGTGTTCGCGTTTCAGGTGACGGTCGCCTGGATCGTGGCGTTTGTCGTGCATTCGGCGGGCATATTGCTGGGGCTGGCTTAGTTATTTATTGATGGCGCAACCTCTGTGTATTGAGTTGATTACGGCCCCGCATCTGTTGCTGACGGATGCAGGGCCGTTGCTATATAATCGCCCACCGCTCAAGACAATCGGAGAGGTTTCTACATGGCTCAGGCAAGACAAGATGGCATCTCACTCAAGCAGTGGCTCCCGCTTATCGGGCTCGCCTGCTGCGCGTTCGTATTCAACACGTCGGAGTTCATGCCCATCGGCCTTCTGACTGATATCGCCGCGTCGTTCTCGCTCACCGAGGCCCAGGCAGGCATCATGATCTCGGTCTATGCCTGGGGCGTCATGCTGCTGTCGCTGCCGCTTATGGTGTTTGCCTCGCGCTTTGAGTTCAAGCGGATGCTGCTGGGCGTTTTGGCCGTGTTTTCGCTCGGCCAGTTCCTGTCCGCTGTGGCACCGACATATCCCATTTTGGTTTGCGCGCGTCTGGTGGTCGCCTGCGCGCATGCCGTGTTCTGGTCAGTCGCCTCGATCATGGCCTCGCGCCTGGTCGACGCCCGCCACGGGGCGCTCGCCATCAGCATGATCGCTACGGGCTCGTCCATCGCGCAGATCTTTGGCCTGCCGATCGGTCGCGCCATCGGACTGGCCGTGGGCTGGCGCATGACATTCGCCGTGGTCGGTGCCCTCTCGGCTGTCGCGGTCGTCTACCAGGCCGCGGTGTTCCCGGCCATGCCGGTGGGCGAGCGCTTTACCGTTAAGCAGCTGCCCGAGCTGCTCAAGAATCCGTTCCTGATCGCGCTCTATGCGGTCACGGTCTTTATGGCGACCGGCTATTACGCAGGCTACAGCTATATCGAGCCCTTCCTGGCACAGGTCGCGCACGTCGACGCAAGTGCTATTACCATGACGCTGACGGCGTTCGGCTGCTCCGGCCTGGTGGGCAGCTGGCTGTTCGGCCGACTGTTTGATGGGCACCGGTTCCCGTTCTTGGCTATTACGCTCTCCGGCGTGCCGGTGGCTCTGCTGCTCATGGGTCCGGTTGCACCGTCGCTCGTCGCCGTTCTCGCTGTTTGCGCGCTATGGGGCTGCTGCTCCACGGCCTTTAACGTGGCGTTTCAGGCCGAGCTCATCAAGTACACGCCGGCGGATTCGTCGGCTGTCGCCATGTCGATCTTCTCGGGCCTGTTTAACCTCGGTATCGGCACGGGCACCGCAATCGGCGGCGCCGTGGTTTCGGGTCCCGGTATCGCTTGGATTGGCTTTGCGGGCGGGGCGATTACCGTCGTGGGCGTCATCCTCGCCATCACCGTTCTGTTCCCAGCCATACGCCGCGCAAAGCCTGTCGCCTAACCACATCCCCTCATCAGTTGCGGTGGAATAGTTCCTGTTTAAGGTCTCTGAAGGCCCAAGCGGGAACTATTTCACCGCAACTTATTTTGGGGGAGAGGATACAAGCCGGGCATACAATGGATGTCGTTGTGTTGAGCTTACCGGGAGGTTGCTATGTGGGCATACGAGACGACGTTCTATCAGATCTATCCGCTGGGCTTTTGCGGAGCTCCGCGCGAAAACGCCGCCCCCGTTGCCGAGGATGAACTCGCCCAGGCTGCCAACGCTGCGCCCAACCCCGATGCGCCCATCATGAAGATCGCCCAATGGGCCGACTACCTGCAGGAACTCGGCGTTGGCGCCGTGCTCATCAATCCGCCGCTCGAGTCCGATAGCCATGGCTACGACACGCGCAGCCTGCGCCATATCGACCGTCGCTTGGGTGGGGATGCCGACTTTGCCGCCGTATGCGACACGCTGCATGCCCACGGCATCCGCGTGGTGCTCGACGCCGTCTTCAACCACGTCGGTCGTGGCTTTTGGGCCTTCCGCGATGTGCAAGAGCGCAAGTGGGACTCGCCCTACAAGGATTGGTTTCACATCAGCTTTGACGGCGACTCGTGCTACGGCGACGGCTTTTGGTACGAGGGCTGGGAGGGCCATTTTGAGCTTGTGAAGCTCAACCTGCAAAACCCCGCCGTGGTCGATTACCTGCTCGAGTCCGTGCGCCGTTGGGCCGATGACTTTGGTGTCGATGGCCTGCGCTTGGATGTTGCCTATATGCTCGACCGCGACTTCATGCGTCGTTTGCATAGCTTTGCCCGTGAGCTCAAGCCCGACTTTGTGCTGATCGGCGAGACGCTCCACGGCGACTACAACCAGATCGTCAACGACGAGATGCTCGACACCTGCACCAACTATGAGTGCTACAAGGGTCTGTACTCCAGCTTTAACTCGGTCAACATGTTCGAGATTGCCCACTCGCTGCATCGCCAGTTTGGTGGTGACCCGTGGTGCATTTATCGCGGCAAGCATCTGCTGTCGTTTGTCGACAACCATGACGTGCCGCGCCTGGCGAGTATCCTGACGGACAAGTCCTGCCTGCGCCCCGCCTACGGCATGCTCTTTGGCATGCCGGGCATCCCATGCGTCTACTATGGCAGCGAGTGGGGGATTGCCGGCGAAAAGGGCGGCCCCGATGGTGACTGGGCGCTGCGACCTGCGCTCGATGAGCCTGCGCCCAACGAGCTGACGGCGTTCGTCACGCAGCTCACGCACCTTCGCTCGGCCGACGACGCGGCGGCCCGTGCTCTCAACTACGGTGCCTATCGCAACGTGGTGATCCAGAACAAGCAGCTGCTGTTCGAGCGCGCCTGCGACGGCGCGACGGTACTCGTGGCGGTGAATGCCGTGGACGAGCCTTACGCCTTTGGCGCCGGCGAGCTCAATGGGTCTTTTGTCGACCTGCTTACCGACGGTGCACCTGCGGTTGAGCTTGCGGGCACGCTTGAGCTTGCGCCCTACGAGGTACGCTATCTGTTGAGGGCCTAGGCCATGGCTGCGTCCGACGAGGGCTATCAACATATTGAGCATGGGTTTGAACCCGTGTTCGACCAGCACTCGCGCGTTTTGGTGCTGGGGTCGTTTCCCTCGGTGCTTTCGCGCGCCAATGCCTTTTATTACGGCAACCCTCAGAATCGCTTTTGGCGTGTGATGGCCGCGTGCCTCGGTGTGCCCGTGCCACCCAACGAGGGCGACTCTTTGGCGAGCGGCGAGCCTGCGACGCTCGACGTCTCGATTGCCGCCAAGCGGGCTATGCTGCTCAACGGCGGTGTGGCCCTGTGGGACGTGATCGAGAGCTGTGACATCAAGGGCTCGAGTGACGCGAGCATTCGCAACGTTGTGCCGGCACATATCGAGCGCATTGCCGGTGCAGCTCCCATTGAGCAGGTGATATGCAACGGTGGTACAGCTGGTCGGCTCTACAAGCGCTATCTACAAGAACGCACCGGGCTGCCGGCCATCGTTCTGCCGTCGACAAGTCCCGCCAACGCGGCATGGCGTTTGGAGTGGCTTGTTGAGCGCTGGCGCGATGCCGTTGATTGGGGCGCTCGTTAGTTTAAATATTTGATTGAGCGTGAGCGCCAAGGCGTTTTATAACGGCTTGCCAGATTGGCGCCGGCACGGCTGGCTCGGCAAAAACCATGCCATTGGTGTCGATGTCCTCGGCACTGCCGCCGCCGAGTCGCTGTGCATGCTCAACCGAGCAACCCATACGCACCGCACCCACGAGCTTGTCCATGGCTTCGGAAAACGGTCGGCGCAAGAGGCCCATGCGTGGGGAGCGGCAAAGCGCTGCGATGCCAGCGCCGGTGCAGACGACAATGCCACCGCACCACGACAACCCCCGACGCTCGCACGCTTCGCGCAGATGGCCAACGACCGTGTGCGCCCGCTCGGGACTCCCACAGCCGGCTTGAACAACGACATAGACGCGCGCTTCCGTGCCCCCAAGGCAATCAAGCGCCTGCTCAACGACGCTCATCGCCTCGTTATTGAGCGCATTCTCAACAGCGAATACAATGCCGTCCGCAGTGCTGCCGCCATCATCCGTCCCCAGAGCGACCAGACGGGGGAACGAAGTACCGGAAAGCTGAGCATAGGCGGCGATGGCATCCTGCAGGTCCCAGAGCAAAAACTCAAGATCGGCGCTATTGGGAATGCTGATATACGCAATGGTCTGCAACGTTTTTGGTACATCGCCGCGCGCGGTCGTCTCCATGCCGCCTCCTTTCCGGTTGGTTTCCGTTTAGGTTACACCGTCTGGCAGCGCCTCGCCGCGCTATCCTAGTGCAACCCTTACGAAAGGAACGCCATGCGCCTGCCCATGAATACCTCGCTTGCCACGCTCAAGCCCTCCGGTATCCGCCGAATCAACGCGCTCGCCGCTCAGCATCCGGGATGCATCGCGCTTGCGCTCGGCGAGCCTGATTTTCCCACGCCCGATGTGATTAGCGCCGAGGTGACCGCCGCACTGGGCCGCGGCGACACACACTATCCGCCCAACAACGGTCGCCCTGTCCTGCGCGAGGCACTGTCTGCCTACATGGGGGACGCGGGCCTTACGTTTTCGGCCGACGAGGTCATCCTGACCGACGGCGCGACCGAGGCCCTGTCGGCAACATTCATGGCCATGCTCAACCCCGGCGACGAGGTCATTATCCCCACGCCGGCCTTTGGCCTGTACGAGAGCATCGTCGTAGCCAATCACGCCAAAGCGGTCTTTTTGGATACGGAGCTTGCGCAATTTCAGATTGACGAGGATGCGCTTCGCGCCTGTGTGACCCCGGCGACCAAGGCCATCGTCATCTGCACGCCCAACAATCCCACGGGTTGCATTCTCAACGCGGCTTCGCTCGACGCCGTGGCGCACGTGGCGGAGCAGGCGGGCATCTACGTGGTCTGCGACGACGTATACAACCGCCTGGTTTATGTGGATGGCTACGAGCGCTTTGCCCAGCGCCACCCGGAGCTGCGCGATCAGACGGTGGTCATCGAGAGCTTCTCCAAGCCCTGGGCCATGACCGGCTGGCGCTTGGGCTGGCTCGCAGCCGCAGCCCCCGTCATCGCCGAGATTGCCAAGGCTCACCAATACTTAGTATCGAGCGCCGTCTCCTTCGAAATGGACGCCGCGGCCCGAGCCCTCACCGTCGACCCTGCCCCCATGCTCAAAGTCTACCGAGCCCGCCGCGAACGCGTGCTCGCAGCCTTAGACGCCATGGACCTCGACGTAGTAGAACCAGCAGGCGCCTTCTACGCCTTCCCCAGCATTAAGCAATTCGGCCTAACAAGCGAAGCCTTCTGCATCAAAGCCATCAAAGAGGCAAACGTAGCCCTAGTCCCGGGCGACTGCTTCGGCACCGAAGGCCACATCCGCCTAAGCTACTGCGTTTCCGATAAAGACCTGGACGAAGGCCTAACCCGCCTGTCCACCTTCATTTCAACCTTATAGCCCAACGGGACGCAACGCATCAGCCCACCGACCCAAGCATTATGAGTGGGGGCGTCAGCCAACGAAAACCCGGGCTGCCCAAAGTCAACGCAGGCACGCGCCGCCGAAGGCCAGGCGCAAGGTTTTCGTAGATTCCGCACGAGCCGAAGGCCACTTAATGTGGCCTTCGTGCGAGCCCAGGACTTGACCGAGCGAAAACCTTGCACCTGGCCTTCGGCGGAGCGTGCCGGATGGTGGAATTGTGTGCAGCCCGGATTTCCGTTGACCGACGCCGGGGTCCCCGCCATAATACTTTCGGTTCACGCACGAATCCGCTGCCAGAGACAGCCGGTGCAAACGGGCATCGCCCGCGAGCTTAATGGGATATCCCGCCAGCCGAGGTGGTCGAGTAGATATGTCTTCTCGCCCCCGTCGCTCATGCAGCGCGGGGGCTTTCTTTTTGGACATGCCCCCGTCACGTCCTTGTGGCGGACCGTGCCCGGAAAGAATTCGAGGAGGTGTAATTCATGCCCCAGCAGTACAAAATCGACAAGGTTGCAGAGATCGAGTCCCGTATCGCCGAGAACGCCGGTCTGTTCGTTGTCAACTACAACGGTCTGACGGTTAAGCAGGCTCAGGAGCTGCGTCATCAGCTTCGCGAGTGCGGCGCCGAGATGAAGGTCTACAAGAACAACCTGGTCAAGATCGCTCTCAAGAACCAGGAGCAGCCCGAGCTCGACGAAATTCTCGCCGGCCCCGTCGCTTATGTGTTCTACGAGACCGAGCCGGTCGAGGCCGCTAAGGCCCTTAAGGACTTCTCTGCTAAGTCCAAGGGCGTCCTTGAGATCAAGGGCGGTATCTCCGACGGCAAGGCCGTTTCCGCTGATGATGTTAAGGCTATCGCCGAGCTGCCCACCAAGGATCAGCTTCTCGGCCAGATCGCCGGTCTCATCTCCGGTTTCGCTCGCGACATCGCTGTCTGCGTCAACGGCGTTTCCTCTGGTCTCGCTCGTTCGATCCAGCAGGTCTCCGAGCAGAAGGCAGCCTAGTCGCTGCTTTCACCCGCGGCGGCAACGCCGCACCCCAGGCGCATTCGCGCCATGTTTTAACTGATCTCCGTGCATCCGCACGGAAACCGAAAGGACTTAGAAATGGCTAAGCTTACCACCGATGAGATCATCGATGCTCTTAAGGAAATGACCCTTCTCGAGGCTTCCGAGCTCGTCAAGGCTATCGAGGACACCTTCGGCGTTTCCGCTGCTGCTCCTGCCGCTGTTGTCGCCGCTCCCGCTGCTGGCGCTGCTGAGGCCGAGGAGAAGACCGAGTTTGACGTCGTGCTCGAGGGCTTCGGCGACAACAAGATCCAGGTCATCAAGGCCGTCCGTGAGCTCACCAACCTTGGCCTGAAGGAGGCCAAGGAGGTCGTCGAGGGCGCTCCCAAGGCTGTTCTCGAGGGTGCCAAGAAGGAGGACGCCGAGGCTGCCAAGGAGAAGCTCGAGGCTGCTGGCGCTGCTGTCACCCTCAAGTAATCAGGCTTTCTCGCCAGATTTCTTTGCAGACGGGGTTCGCATTGCGAGCCCCGTCTTTTTTGTTATGACCCCTCATTCCCATTGCTCGGCACGCAGAACACCGTTGTCTTCGCCGTGCCAATCTCGTTACCGCTGGGGCGTAAAATTGCACCATTCGAGCAATAATTTGCGTTGACCTGCTGAAGAATGGTGCTTGCCTTACGGCGACGTATGTCTTCGGCGGTAAGATACTTCGGTATCGCAATTTGGTCTGCGGCCGCCGTGCCGCACGCATAGGGCGCATTCTGCGCCTGCGAAAGGATCCTTGAATAACATGAAGGCAATCATCCCCGCCGCCGGTCTTGGCACGCGTTTTCTGCCTGGCACTAAGTGCACGCCCAAAGAGATGTTGCCGGTGCTCGACAAGCCGGTCATTCAGTATGTCGTTGAGGAGGCACTCGACCCCGAGGAGGTCGACGACGCCATCATCGTTACCTCTCCCGGTAAGCCCGAGCTGCTGAGCTACTTCCAGCCCGATCGCTCGCTCGAGAACCTGCTGCGCGAGCGCGGCAAGAATGCCTATGCCGATGCCGTCGCCCATGCTGGCGGTATGCCGGTCGACTTCCGTTATCAGTACGAGCCCAAGGGCCTCGGCCATGCTATCCGCTCTGCTGCCGACGCCGTGGCAGGGGAGAACTTCCTGGTTCTTCTGGGCGACTACGTTGTGCCTAACCGCGACATCTGCGACAAGATGCTCGCCGTTTCCAAGGAGCACGGTGGCGCTTCGGTTATCGCCGTCGCTGCTTGCTCGCCCGAGGAAGTCAGCCGCTATGGCGTTATCGCCGGCGAGCGCGTCGGTTCGCTCGAGGGCGCCGAGGGCGTTGCCGATGCCGAGCCGGGTGCCGTGTGGCGCATCGGCGGCCTGGTGGAGAAGCCCGCTCCCGAGGCGGCTCCGTCCAACCTGTACATCGTCGGTCGCTACCTGCTGAGCCCGCTGGTCATGGACCTGCTGGCCGATCAGCAGGCCGGTAAGGGCGGCGAGATTCAGCTGACCGACGCCATGGCACGTTCGCTCGACCGCGAGGCCATGTACGCTGTCGTCATCGATCCGCTCTCGGGCTACGACACTGGTACCCCGTCTGGCTGGATGGCCACCAACGCCCTCATGGCCGCAAGCGATCCTCGCTTTGCCAGCGCCTTCTGGGACGCCATCGACGAGCGCGGCGGATTGATGCGCAAGTAAGCCTTCGGGCACCGACATTTACGGGCGTGGACCTCGGTTCGCGCCCGTTTTTTATAAGAGCTGCGATTGCCGGCTCTCTGTTCACAGAAAATATATGAACAGATGTTCGATACACATACATCTACCTGCGTGTTTTCTGTCGAAAAACTTTGCTACTCCAAAAACTCAATCGCGTCAAGGCTTTTCTTGCCCAACGGTCGGTACCTGATAAACTATTAGGTTGCGATAACTGGCGAAGCTATGCCTCGCCAACCCACCGAGCATTTCCGTGAAGGAGGAAAAACCTGGTGACCTACGCATACACTGCCACTGAGCGCAAGCGCGTCAGCTTCGGGAAAATCCCGGAGGCCATGGAGCTCCCCAACCTTATCTCTGTTCAAAGGGAATCCTTTGAGCGTTTTAAGGACGAGGGCCTTCGTGAGGCGTTCAAGGAATCCAGCCCCATCCAGAGCCAGAACCATGTTCTCGAGGTTACCTTCGGCGAGCATCAGTTTGGCGACCCCGCGCACACCGTCGAGGAGTGCCGCGAGAAGGATATGACCTATCAGGCTCCGCTTCTGACCGACGTCCGTCTCACCAACAAGGAGACCGGCGAGATCAAGGAGCAGCTCGTCTTCATGGGCGACTTCCCCATGATGACCGATCAGGGTACCTTCATCATCAACGGTACCGAGCGTATCGTCGTCTCGCAGCTCGTCCGCTCCCCGGGCGTGTACTACAGCTCCGAGATGGATTCGGGCAAGCAGATCTACAAGGCCCAGATTATCCCGTCCCGCGGTGCCTGGCTTGAGTTTGAGGTCGACAAGCGCGACCAGCTCATGGTCTCCATCGACCGTAAGCGCAAGCAGAGCGCCACGATGTTCCTGCGCGCCCTTGGCATCGCCGTCACCAACGACGACATCATCGAGCTGCTCGGCAACTCCGATGTGATCAAGCGCACCCTGGAGCGCGACACCGCCCTTACCCGCGAGGATGCCCTCATCGAGATCTACCGTCGTCTGCGCCCGGGCGAGCCTCCCACCGTGGACGCTTCCCGCAGCCTGCTCGAGGGTCTGCTCTTCAACCCGCAGCGCTACGACCTGGCCCGCGTCGGTCGTTACAAGGTCAACAAGAAGCTCAACCTCACCACCGAGGAAGAGGTCACGGTGCTCACCGACGAGGATATCGTCGCGACGCTGCGCTACCTGTTGTCCCTCGCTGCCGGCGAGCAGGGCTTCAAGGTCGACGACATCGACCACTTTGGCAACCGCCGCATTCGCACCGTCGGCGAGCTCGTCGCCAACCAGTTCCGTATCGGCATGAGCCGTATGGAGCGCGTCGTCCGTGAGCGCATGAGCTCCCAGGACATCGACGAGATCACCCCGCAGTCGCTCATCAACATCCGTCCGATCGTGGCCTCCATCAAGGAGTTCTTCGGTTCCTCGCAGCTCTCGCAGTTCATGGACCAGGCGAACCCCCTGACCGGTCTGACCCACAAGCGCCGTCTGTCCGCACTCGGCCCTGGCGGTCTTGCCGGCCACAAGTCGGGTTCCAGCCGCCGCACCAACGTGCCGACGGCCGTCCGCGACGTTCATAACTCGCACTACAGCCGCATGTGCCCGATCGAGACCCCCGAAGGCCCCAACATCGGCCTGATCGGCTCGCTCGCCCTCTACGCCCGCGTCAACGAGTACGGCTTCATCGAGGCTCCGTTCCGCCGCGTCGAGAACGGCGTTGCCACCGACCAGATCGACTGGATGACCGCTGACGAGGAAGAGAAGCACGTCATCGCGCCGGCCAACACGCCGCTCGATCCCAAGACCAACGAGTTCATCACGACCGATGCCGAGGGCAAGATCGTCCGTCCGCACACCGTGATCGCCCGTACCCGCGACTTCGACGGCTCCTTCGGCGCTCCCGCCGACGTGCCTGTCGAGGATGTCGACTACATGGACGTCTCGCCGCGCCAGATGCTCTCCGTCGCAGCCACGCTGATCCCGTTCCTTGAGCACGACGACGCCAAGCGTACGCTCATGGGCGCCAACATGCAGCGTCAGGCCGTGCCGCTGGTTCACCCTGCCGCTCCCTATGTCGGTACCGGCATGGAGCGTCGCGCCGCCCTGGACTCCGGCGAGGTCACCCTGGCCAAGAACGCCGGCGAGGTCATCTTTGCCGACGCCGCCAAGATCATCGTCAAGCATGCCGGCGGCATGGACGAGTATCACCTGGCCAAGTACCAGCGTTCCAACCAGTCCACCTGCATCAACCACCGTCCGCTCGTGCGCGTCGGTGACACCGTTGAGCAGGGCGAGCCTCTGGCCGACGGTCCTTCGACCGATCACGGCGAGCTCGCACTGGGCCAGAACCTCACTGTGGCATACATGCCGTGGGAAGGCTTTAACTACGAGGACGGTATCGTCGTGTCCGAGCGCCTGGTGGCCGAGGACCTGCTGACGACCATCAACATCACCCGTCACGAGATCGACGCCCGCGACACCAAGCTCGGCCCCGAGGAGATCACTCGCGAGATTCCGAACCTCTCCGAGGACATGCTTGCCAACCTCGACGAGGACGGCATCATCCGCATTGGCGCCGAGGTCGGCCCTGGCGACATCCTGGTCGGCAAGGTCACGCCTAAGGGCGAGAGCGCTCTGACCGCCGAGGAGCGCCTGCTGCGCGCCATCTTCGGTGCCAAGGCCCACGACGTTCGCGACACCTCCCTTAAGATGCCTCACGGCGCTTACGGCCGCGTCATCGACGTCGTCCGCTTTAGCCGCGAGAACGGCGACGACCTGGCCCCCGGCGTCAACGAGCAGGTGCGCGTCTACGTCGCCCAGCGTCGTAAGATCCAGCAGGGCGATAAGATCGCCGGCCGCCACGGCAACAAGGGTGTTATTTGTAACGTTCTGCCGGTCGAGGACATGCCCTACATGGCTGACGGTACCCCGATCGACGTTATCCTCAACCCGCTGGGCGTTCCTTCGCGTATGAACGTCGGCCAGCTGCTCGAGTGCCACCTTGGCTGGGCTGCTGCCTGCGGTTGGGATACCGAGGATGCCGACTCCGACAAGTATGTCCCCGGTCCGTTCTTCACCGCGACGCCCGTCTTCGACGGCGCCAAGGAGGACGAGATCGCCGAGGTCATCCGTCGCGCCAACAAGAACATGCTCAACAAGGCCACCGCTGCCTTTGGCGATCACATGCGCCCCGAGTTCGTCACCCAGCTTGACGAGCGCGGCAAGACCCGCCTGTTCGACGGCCGCACCGGCGAGGAGTTCCGCGAGCCCATTACCGTGGGTACGTCCTACATCCTCAAGCTCGGCCACATGGTCGACGACAAGATCCACGCCCGTTCGACCGGCCCTTACAGCCTGGTTACCCAGCAGCCGCTGGGCGGCAAGGCTCAGTTCGGCGGCCAGCGCTTCGGTGAGATGGAAGTTTGGGCACTGTACGCTTACGGTGCTTCCAACGTCCTGCAGGAGATCCTGACCGTCAAGTCCGACGATACCGTGGGCCGTGTCAAGACCTACGAGTCCATCGTCAAGGGCGAGAACGTTCCTGTCCCGGGTATCCCCGAGTCCTTCAAGGTTCTCGTCAAGGAGATCCGCTCCCTCGCACTGGACATCGAGCCCATGCACGATGCCGACGAGGACGCCTCCGCCCCTGTGACCGCCGAGGAGACCTCCGCTCTCGACGACCTGGCTGCGCTCGCCGGCGTTGACGCCGACGTCGAGGCCGAGGATGCCGAGACCGCCGAGGCACCCGAGGCTGTCGCCGCCACGACCACTGATAAGGAGTAGTTGACTGTGGCAGATTTCGAAGCTACTGATTTTGACTCGGTAAAGATCTCCCTTGCCTCCGCCGACCAGATCCGTTCCTGGTCGCACGGCGAGGTCAAGAAGCCGGAGACCATCAATTACCGTACCCTCAAGCCCGAGAAGGACGGCCTGTTCTGCGAGAAGATCTTCGGTCCCGCCAAGGACTGGGAGTGCTCCTGCGGCAAGTACAAGGGCATCCGCTTTAAGGGCATCGTCTGCGAGCGCTGCGGCGTCGAGGTAACCTCGGCCAAGGTGCGTCGCGACCGCATGGGCCACATCGAGCTCGCTGCTCCCGTGTCCCACATCTGGTACTTCAAGAGCCCCACGAGCTTCCCGATGAGCCGTATGCTCGACATCAAGTCCAAGGACCTCGAGAAGGTTCTGTACTTTGCCAGCTACATCATCACCGAGGTTGACTACGAGGCCCGCGAGGCCGACGCCGACGACCTGCGCGAGGAGCTCGCCGCCGATCTGGAAGAGATCGATGCCGAATGCGCCCGCCAGATCGAGTCCCTCAAGGAGCAGGGCGACCCCGAGAACTTTGACGAGTTCTCCGACGAGGAGCCGCTGACCCCCGAGGAGATCGCCTCTGGCATCGTCGACATCGAGGAAGAGTGCAAGGACGAGAAGCAGCTCCGCACGGACGCCTTCAACGCCTTCATGAAGCTCACCGAGCGCGACCTCATCTCCGATGAGCCGCTGTTCCGCGAGATGACCCGCTACTACTCCATGTACTTCAAGGGTGGCATGGGTGCCGAGGCCGTCCGCGACCTGCTCGCTGCCATCGACCTCCCCTCCGAGGCCGAGAAGCTCAAGGCCATCATCGCCGACGAGGACTCCCAGAAGCAGAAGCGCGAGAAGGCCGTCAAGCGCCTCGAGGTCGTTGACGCCTTCCTGAAGGGCGGCAACAGCCCCGCGAACATGATCCTGGACGTCATCCCGGTCATTCCGCCCGATCTGCGCCCGATGGTCCAGCTCGACGGCGGCCGCTTCGCCGCGTCCGACCTCAACGACCTGTACCGTCGCGTGATCAACCGTAACAACCGACTCAAGCGCCTGCTCGACCTGGACGCCCCTGCGATCATCGTGAACAACGAGAAGCGCATGCTCCAGGAGTCCGTGGACGCCCTGTTCGACAACGGCCGTCGTGGTCGCCCGGTCTCTGGCCGTGGCGGTCGCCCGCTCAAGTCGCTCGCCGAGGCCCTCAAGGGCAAGCAGGGTCGTTTCCGTCAGAACCTGCTGGGCAAGCGTGTCGACTACTCCGGCCGTTCGGTAATCGTTACCGACCCCAAGCTGCTGCTGCACCAGTGTGGTCTGCCCAAGACCATGGCGCTGGAGCTCTTCAAGCCCTTCGTCATGAAGCGCTTGGTCGAGCTTGGCAAGGTCGAGAACATCAAGGGCGCCAAGCGCGCTATCGACCGTGGTGCCACCTTTGTGTGGGACATCCTCGAAGAGGTCATCGACGGCCGCGTCGTGCTGCTCAACCGTGCACCGACCCTGCACCGTCTGTCCATCCAGGCCTTTGAGCCGGTGCTGGTCGAGGGCAAGGCTATCCACCTGCACCCGCTGGTCTGCTCGCCCTTCAACGCCGACTTCGACGGCGACCAGATGTCTGTCCACGTGCCGCTGTCCAGCCAGGCTCAGGCCGAGGCCCGCGTGCTCATGCTCTCTGCGAACAACCTGCGCTCGCCGGCATCCGGCAAGCCGGTCAACATCCCCTCGCAGGACATGATCATCGGTGTGTACTACCTGACCCAGGTCCGCGCCGGTCTGCCGGGCGAGAACCACGTGTTCGCCAGCTTCGACGACGCGCTGCACGCCTATGACTGCCGCTCCGAGGTCGACATGCAGGCCAAGATTCAGGTCCGCGTGTCCGCTGCCGACGCCAATGTCATCAACGAGGACGGCACCCGTATCTTCCGCGTCAAGAACGGCAAGAACGAGTTCGTCGACTACGACGTCACCGGCAACAAGACCGCGCGCTTCGAGACCTCTATCGGCCGCATCATCTTCAACCGCCAGTGCCTGCCCGAAGACTATGAGTTCATGAACTACAAGATGGTCAAGGGCGACGTGGCCAAGCTGGTTGCGGACTGCTGCGATCGTTACCCCGAGGCCAAGGTCGGTCCGATCCTCGACGCCATCAAGTACTCCGGCTTCCACTACGCTACCCGCGCCGGCCTCACCATCTCGGTGTGGGACGCTCTCATCCCTGCCGAGAAGCAGGAGCTGCTCGATCGCGCCCAGGCCAACGTCGACCAGATCAACGAGTACTTCGAGGAGGGCTTCATCAACGAGACGGAGCGCCACATCGAAGTCGTTAACGAGTGGACCGCTTGTACCGATAAGGTCGCAGCGCTCATGCTCGACTTGTTCGACGAGGAGAACCCGCTCTACATGATGGCCGACTCCGGCGCCCGTGGTTCTAAGACCCAGCTGCGTCAGCTCGGCGGCATGCGTGGCCTGATGGCAGACATGTCCGGCGAGACGATCGACCTTCCCATTAAGGCGAACTTCCGCGAGGGCCTGCTGCCGCTCGAGTACTTCATTTCGACCTACGGCGCCCGTAAGGGCCTGGTCGATACCGCATCCCACACCTCGGACTCTGGTTACCTGACCCGTCGTCTGGTCGACGTGGCCCAGGACGTCATCGTCCGCGAGGAGGACTGCGGTACGCACGAGGGCGTCACCTACAACCTCATCATCCCCGGCACCACCGACCTCAACACCGACCTCGTCGGCCGTTGCTTCATCGAGGACGTCGTGGCCCCCGATGGCACCGTGCTCTTTGAGCAGGACGGCTACATCGAGAAGGTCGCCGACATCCAGAAGATGGTCGATGCCGGCCTCAAGAAGGTCAAGCTTCGCGCACTGCTCACCTGCCGCTCCAAGTACGGCGTGTGCCAGAAGTGCTACGGCTGGGATCTTTCCACCCGTCGTCCGGTCGCCATCGGTACTGCCGTCGGCATTATTGCCGCCCAGTCCATCGGCGAGCCCGGTACGCAGCTTACGATGCGTACCATTCACTCCGGCGGCGTCGCTGGCGTCGACGATATTACGCAGGGTCTGCCTACGGTCAGCCGTATGTTCGATATCGTCGGCAACGTCAACGAGAAGATTCTGGGTCGCGAGGCCGAGCTGGCTCCGTACTCCGGCCACCTCTCGATTAAGCCCGAGAAGTCCGAGTACGTGCTGACGCTCACCGACTCCGAGGATCACACCCGCGTCCTCGACGAGCGTCGCGTCCCCGCATCGGTGCGCTTTATGCCCGAGATCGAGGACGGCTGCGAGGTTCGCGCCGGCGACCAGATCACCAAGGGCTTCGTCAACTTCCGCAACCTGCGCAAGCTGACCGACATCGAGTCGACGATGCACACCTTCGTCGAGAGCGTCAAGGACGTCTACACAAGCCAAGGCGTCGACCTGAACGACAAGCACATCGAGGTGCTCGCACGTCAGATGCTGCGTCGCGTTCAGATCACCAACCCCGGCGACTCCAAGTACCTGCTTGGTCAGTACGTCGACCGCTACGAGTTCGCTGACGAGGTCGAGCGCGTTGCCCGTCTGGGCGGTCAGGCTCCCGTGGCCGAGCCCGTCATCCTGGGTACGCTCAAGGTCGCGTCCAACATCGACTCTTGGCTGTCGAGCGCTTCGTTCATCCGTACCGCCGGCGTCCTTACCGAGGCTGCCATCGAGGGCAAGGTCGACCACCTGCTCGACCTTAAGTCCAACGTCATCGTCGGTAAGAAGATCCCTGCTGGTACCGGCCTTAAGCCGTATGCCAACGCCAAGTTGACGTATCGCACGGCCGACGGCTATGTCGACATCGACGGTCCGGCTTCGCCCAACGCCAAGTCGCTGCCCGAGTGGGCTCCGGTTGAACTCAAGGATCTGGACGAGCAGCTCCCGCAGCAGCTCGACTGGGCCGGCTACGACGAGTTCGGTGGTGCTGACGGTTCGTTCACCCGCAACGGCCATACCATCTCCGCCGAGAAGGCTCGCCTGTACCTGTTCGACGACCTGGGCGTGTCGCAGCGTTGGACCAACAAGTTCAGCGAGGTCGGCATCGAGACGGTCGGCGACCTGGTCGGCAAGTCCGAGGAGGATCTGCTGCGCATCGATGGTATCGGTGCCAAGGCGATCGAGGAGCTCCGTGACGGCCTGGAGGCCCACGACCTGCTCTACATCCTCGAGAACAACGACGACGTTGCCGACGAGGAAGACCTCTCGCAGCTGCTGCAGATGGTCTTTAGCCCCGACGGTCCGGACGATATCCTGCTGGGTACCTCCGCTCCGACGCATCACGCCGACGCCGACGAGGAGCTCCTGGGCGCCCCGATCGACGACAAGAAGGCTCCCGCCAACGGCGCGATCAACGAGGACATGGCGTCCCTCGACGAGCTGCTCAACCAGCTCGTGGACACCGACGACGCCGAAGAGGCCAAGGACAACGACGAGGAGTAATTAGTTCCGCCGTTCTAACGAACGGCGGCGACCTCCGTCGCTGCGCGGCCCCCAGAGCTACAATCTGTCATTCAAAAGGCAGGGCATGACCAAAAGGTCAATGCCCTGCCTTTTTCATGCCACCTTGTACGCTCTGGGGGCCGCTCGCTTGCGTATGCTCAACCTGTTGCGTTCCGTTGATCCCTTGCCAAAAAGGGACAGGTTTATTTTGGTCGGTTTTTCATGCTTGAATTTGAAACATTTCGCCCGACAAGAGCGTATCTATGGTGAGGGCCTCATCGAGAACCATTAATGTCACCGGGAGGTGATTATGGAAGAACAAGCTTTTAGACAGGCGGTCGAAGACCACCGGGATGTCGTGTTTCGGATCGCATTGACGTATCTGCGTGATCGCGCTGACGCCGACGATGTCGCTCAAGACGTCTTTCTTAAGTTGCTCAAAAACGACGCGCAATTTGAAAACTGGGAGCATCTTCGTCGATGGCTTATCCGGGTCACGATCAATGAATGTAAATCTCTCTTTCGAAAGCCGTGGAGGCGCGTGGAGGATATTGAGAATCTGGCCGATTCGCTTTCGACGGCGCAGGAGGAGACCAAGGCGGTCCTGTCAGACGTTATGCGACTTCCGGAGCGATTCCGTATTCCTATCGTGCTCTATTACTATCTGGGCTTCTCGACTTCAGAAATTGCCGAGTTACTGCATGTGCCAGCCGCGACCGTTCGAACGCGTTTAGCTCGCGGCAGATCGAAGCTCAAGTTCATCCTAGAGGAGGGCGACCGTGAAATCCAACCAGATCAAGCAGGCCTTCGAGTCCGTCCAAGCCGATAGCGATCTTGCTGACCGTGTTCTTTATGCCGCTGCTGGCGAGCCGCTTCGCCGAAAGGGTCACGCGAAGCCTCTGTATGTTGCCGTAATCGGATGTCTTGCCGGAGTGCTGGCGACCGGAGGGGTCGCCTACGCTGTTGTCAATTCCAGTTATTTTGCCTCTGCCTGGGGAAACCATGGCAACGGAGAGTCCGTTACCTGGACAAATGGCGGCTCGTCGGGGACGAAATATACCTACACCAGAGAGTTTGGTGATGGTATCGCGCCCCAAAGCCTGGAGGGCGCAGTCCAGAAGGTCAATCTGTCCGTCGAGGGCAACGGCTATACGCTCGACATTCATGAGATGGCAATCGACGAGAACGGTTGCGGTGCTGTGACGTTTACATTGTCCAATCCGAATGGCGTTAACTACTACAAGCCGGCGGCAGAGCTTGGCGAACTTGTTCTCTATGGTGAAGAAGAAGGGGGCGTCAGTACACCCAGCATGAACTTCGGCGAGGAATGGGCTGATACACGCTGCACCATTGATAAAGACACATCAAGCGACACGGTCATTAACGGCACGATGTACTTTGCATCTTGGAATCGCGATCGAGATTTACGACATGCGGTCACCTGGAATATCAGTTGGACGGAGGGCAAAGGTGAGGATGCGAAGGTGATCGAGGTATCGACGCCAGAGTTTAACGTCGGAGCGCACGTCGATACAAAAGAACTCCGCTCCGATGACTCGCCTCTCGAGATCAGTCCGTTTTCCATCCAGACGCACATCGATGATCTGGGCTATGAAGCAGTTGATCATAAACTGACCGTCACCTACAAGGATGGGTCAGAGCAGATTATCGAAGATGACGACGCAGGGGCGTACAATTTCTATGTTTCGATGGGACGCAATAGCGGAGAGAACATTTGGGTGCCAACGAAGTTGATTGATGTCGACCAAGTGGTCTCGGTAACCCTCGAGGGCGCGAGGTACACATCAACGGGGGAGACCGAAACGAAAGTACCCTTTACCATCGTCTATTCGTAAGGTCTAGGCCGCTTCCCAAGAGGGGAAGCGGCCTATTTTGCGTTACATGGACGGCTGGAATGGGCACTTGCGCACAGGCGGGGATTCCTTTTATGGAGGCTTTGCGGAAATATAGCTATTTTGGGATACGCCCGGCGGCGTGGTCTGTTGACGGCACAGCTAACGCCACGTATCCTATCGAACTGCGTGTTTCGTAGGGGGATGCTGACCCCTCGATTCAAGCCGTTGCACTTTACAGAGAGCTGGAATCATTCGAGAAGGAGTACGCTTTGCCTACTATTAACCAGCTGGTTCGCCAGGGCCGTCGTTCCGTGCCCAAGAAGTCCAAGAACGCTGCTCTGCAGCACAACTCCCAGAAGCGCGGCGTGTGCACCCGCGTCTTCACCACGAGCCCCAAGAAGCCGAACTCGGCTCTTCGTAAGGTTGCCCGTGTTCGCCTTGTCAACGGCATCGAAGTTACTGCTTACATCCCGGGTGAGGGCCACAACCTGCAGGAGCACTCCATCGTGCTCGTCCGCGGCGGTCGTGTCCGTGACCTCCCTGGTGTCCGTTATCACGTCATCCGTGGCGCCTACGACGCTGCTCCGGTCCAGAACCGTATGCAGGCCCGTTCCAAGTACGGTGCTAAGCGCCCCAAGGCTAAATAAGCTAGATAACGTTTTGATACTTTCGCCGTGTGCCGCCTTGAGCGCCGCACGGTAGACACTTAAGGAGATTTCACATGCCGCGTCGTGCAGCAGCTAATCGTCGTGAGGTTCAGCCTGACGCCGTTTACAACAACCGCCTGGTGACTCAGCTCATCAACAAGGTCCTTCTTGACGGCAAGAAGGCCACCGCTGAGCGCATCGTTTACACCGCTTTCGAGATCGTTGCCGAGAAGTCCGAGGGTGGCGACGCTCTCGCTACCTTCAAGAAGGCTATGGACAACGTCAAGCCCACGCTCGAGGTTAAGCCCAAGCGTGTCGGTGGCGCTACCTATCAGGTCCCGATGGAGGTCAACTCCCGTCGTTCCACCGCTCTGGGTATCCGCTGGATCGTCAACTTCTCCCGCGCTCGCAAGGAGAAGACCATGGCCGAGCGTCTCGCCAACGAGATCCTCGACGCCTCCAACGGCCTGGGCGCTTCCGTCAAGAAGCGTGAGGACGTCTTCAAGATGGCCGAGGCCAACCGCGCGTTCTCTCACTATCGTTGGTAAGTTAAGGTAAGGAACTAACATGGCTAAGCCTAAGTACAAGCTTTCCGATACCCGTAACATCGGCATCATGGCTCACATCGATGCCGGTAAGACCACCACGACCGAGCGTATTCTTTACTACACCGGTAAGACCCACAAGATCGGTGAGGTCCATGAGGGCGCTGCCACCATGGACTGGATGGTTCAGGAGCAGGAGCGCGGCGTAACCATTACCTCCGCTGCTACCACGTGCTTCTGGAACAAGGACGGTAAGGACTACCGCATCCAGATCATCGACACCCCGGGCCACGTTGACTTCACCGCCGAGGTCGAGCGCTGCCTGCGCGTCCTCGATGGCGCTGTCGCCGTCTTCGACGCCGTTGCCGGCGTTCAGCCCCAGTCTGAGACCGTTTGGCGTCAGGCTTCTACCTTCAACGTCCCCCGCATCGCCTTCATCAACAAGTATGACCGCGTGGGCGCTGACTTCTTCAACGCTATCGAGACCATGAAGGATCGTCTCGACGCCAACGCCGTGGCCGCTCAGGTCCCGATGGGCGCCGAGGACAACTTCTGGGGCGTCATCGACCTGGTCACCATGACCGCATGGGACTTCAAGGCCGACGAGAAGGGTATGACCTACCCCGAGCCGATGGACGAGATCCCGGCTGAGTTTGCCGACATCGCTGCCACCAAGCGCGAGGAGCTCCTTGACGCTGCTGCCAGCTTTGACGACGAGCTCATGGAGAAGATCCTCATGGAGGAGGACTTCACCGTCGAGGAGCTCAAGGCTGCTCTGCGCAAGGGCGTTCTGGCCAACGAGCTCAACCTCGTCTTCGTGGGTTCCGCCTACAAGAACAAGGGCGTTCAGGAGCTGCTCGACGCTGTCGTCGACTACCTGCCCAGCCCGCTTGACGTCGAGGCCGTCACCGGTACCGATCCGGACACCGGCGAGGAGATCCAGCGTCATCCTTCCTTCGACGAGCCCTTCTCCGGCCTGGTCTTCAAGATCATGACCGACCCGTTCGTCGGTAAGCTCACCTACGTCCGCGTTTACTCCGGCCGCGCCGAGTCTGGCTCCTACGTTGTCAACGCTTCCAACGGTCAGCGCGAGCGCCTCGGCCGCATCCTCGAGATGAACGCCGCCGAGCGTATCGACCGTGACGACGCTGCCGCCGGCGACATCGTCGCTTGCGTCGGCTTCAAGAACTCCACCACTGGTGACACCCTGTGCGCCGAGGGCAAGGAGATCGTCCTCGAGAAGATCGAGTTCGCTAAGCCCGTTATCGACGTTGCCATCGAGCCCAAGACCAAGGCCGAGCAGGACAAGATGTCCCTGGCTCTGACCAAGCTCGCCGAGGAGGACCCGACCTTCCAGGTGTCCACTAACCACGAGACCGGTCAGACCATCATCGCCGGCATGGGCGAGCTGCACCTCGAGATCATCGTCGACCGTCTGCTCCGCGAGTTCAAGGTTGACGCTAACGTCGGTAAGCCCCAGGTTGCCTACCGCGAGACCGCTGGTCACGACGTCGAGAAGGCTGAGGGCAAGTTCGTCCGTCAGTCCGGCGGTCGCGGTCAGTACGGCCACGCCGTCATCAAGCTCGAGAAGATGGAGGAGGGCTTCGGCTACGAGTTCGTCAACGCTATCGTCGGCGGCGTCGTGCCCAAGGAGTACATCCCGTCCATCGACAAGGGCATCCAGGAGGCCCTGAACACCGGTGTTATCGCCGGCTTCCCGGTCCTCGACGTTAAGGTCACCCTGTTCGACGGTTCTTACCACGAGGTCGACTCCTCCGAGGCCGCCTTCAAGATCGCCGGTTCCATGGCTATCAAGGACGCTCTCAAGAAGTCCGATCCGCAGCTGCTCGAGCCGATCATGGCTGTCGAGGTCGAGACCCCCGAGCAGTACATGGGCGACGTTATGGGCAACCTCTCCGGTCGCCGCGGCAAGATCGAGGGCATGGAGGATCGCAAGAACAGCAAGCTCATCCGTGCCAAGGTGCCGCTGGGCGAGATGTTCGGTTACGCTACCGACCTTCGCTCCCAGACCCAGGGCCGTGCATCCTACACGATGCAGTTCGACTCTTATGAGCCCGCGCCCAAGTCCATCGTGGACGAGGTCATGAGCAAGAACGCCTAAGTTCGAGCTCCCTGTTACGTAATCCGCGAGAACATCTCTCGCACTCTTTGGAGGTTTAAGTTGGCTACCCAGAAGATCCGCATTCGCCTCAAGGGCTATGATCACGAGGTCGTCGATCAGTCCGCGAAGCTCATCGTCGAGACCGCTCAGAAGACCGGTGCTCGCGTTTCCGGTCCTGTCCCCCTGCCCACCGAGCGCAACCTGTACACGGTTATCCGCTCGCCGCACGTGAACAAGGACTCCCGTGAGCAGTTCGAGATGCGCACCCACAAGCGCCTTATCGACATCCTCGACCCCACCTCGGGCACCGTTGATTCGCTCATGCGTCTCGACCTCCCCGCTGGCGTCGACATCGACATCAAGCTCTAAGCGATATTCCTCATAGCTTAAAGGGCCCCGCTGCCATTACGGTAGCGGGGCCCTTTTGTTTTGCATGATGGGTTTGGATCGCCGGGTAAGGCTGCCGAGCGGCTGGCTGTGGCGACCTACTCACTCAAGGGGCGCAATGACGCTTCCTCAAAATGGAAGGATCGCAAGCCGTCTTCTGTTTCGATGCACGCACGACCAAAGCCATCGACGGTTTTAAAGATGCCTCGCGCCAGCTCGTCACCGGCAGGGGAGCGGGCGATAACGTGCTTTCCAATCCAATTGAGGTGAGCGACATATTCGCCGTGGACGGGCGCGAGCGGTCCGGCGTTTTCTTCCATGGCGTTGAGCAGATCTGCCCACGCGTCTACAGCGTTTACGACGGTGTGATAGACCTCATCGAGGAGCATATCGACGGCGGGAACGTTCTCGTTGAGGTCCGAGAGACCGATTGCCGGCAGGCCACCATCGGGCACCTCCGCGGGCACATAGTTCACGTTGACGCCGATGCCACAGACCGCAAAGGGGTTGCCTTCGTTATCGCGTGCGGCTTCGACCAGAATGCCGCCGAGCTTGCGTCCTCGCGCGACCAGGTCGTTGGGCCATTTGAGGCCAATCTCGTTTGCAAGACCCTGCTTTTCGAGCGCCTCGAGTACCGCTAGGCCGCTGACGGCGGCAAGGCCAGAGTACTTGGCGGGATCAACACGAGGACGTAGGGCAATCGAGAGTAACAGATTGCCGGCGGTTGAATCCCACTTGTGGCCGCGTCGGCCGCGTCCTGCTGTCTGAGTCCGGGCGGCAAGTCCTGTGCCGTGCGGCGCTCCCTGTTTTCCTGCTTCGAGCAGGTCATCGTTGGTCGATCCGGTTACGTCGACTATCGTTAATTGGGCATCCATAGCGGCTGCTACCTCCCTAATGAATAAGTGAATGACGCAATGGTGTCGATAGATAGACACAATGTGAAGCCTTTGTCGCATTTGGACAATTTAATGTTAACACGTCAACAAGGTGAAGAATGCGCTATCCTCTCTTGGTCGATGTAAACACGTCAACAACTTAAAGGAGGTTAGTGATGGGTTTCACGATTCTTGGAACAGGCTCGGCGCTTCCCAAGCGCAGTGTTTCTAATGACGAGCTGTCCGAGTTCCTCGATACCTCGGATGAGTGGATTTTTACCCGCACAGGCATCAAGAGCCGTCATGTGTGCACCACCGAGTCGCTCGACGACCTTGCCGTGGCAGCGAGCGAGCAAGCGCTCCAGACGTCCGAAATCGATGCGAGCCAGCTGGATCTTATCGTCTGTTCGACGACGACGGGCGATCATCTCGTTCCTGCCGAAGCGTGCGCCATTGCTGAGCGCCTGGGTGCCACATGTCCTGCTTTCGACGTTTCGGCGGCCTGTGCCGGCTTCGTATTTGCGCTCGATGTCGCCGAGGGCTATATCACCCGCGGTCGTGCCGAGCGTGTGTTGGTCATTGCTGCCGAGCAGATGACGCGCGCGCTCGACTGGACCGACCGCGCCACCTGTGTGCTCTTTGGCGATGGGGCAGGCGCCGCGGTGATTGAGGCTGGGGGAGACAGCCCCCTTGCCGTTGAGCTTTCGACGGCGCCCGACGTCGAGACGCTGTGCGTTCCCGGTCTGGTCGGCACCTCGCCGTTTAAGGCCTCCGCAGATAGCGAGAGCGTGCTGTCCATGAATGGCCGCCGCGTGTTCAAGTTCGGCGTCAACGCCATCTGCGACACGGTCCATAAGCTTGCGAGCGATGCGGGCATTTCGGTCGAGGGCATCGACCATTTTGTATTCCATCAGGCTAACGAACGAATCCTGAGTCAGGCGGTCAAGCGCCTCGGCGTGCCAGGCGAGCGCGTGGTTCGAACGCTGCGCGAGACCGGCAACATTTCGAGCGCCTGCATTCCCTTTGCGCTTGACCGGCTGGCACGCACCGACGCACTGAATGCGGGCGATACCATCGCCCTCGTTGGATTTGGCGCCGGTCTGGATATAGGTGGCTATCTACTTCGTTGGAAGTAGTCGCACATAGGAAATAAAAACGCCCCTAGGGCACAAACAAAGGAGAACTACCATGGCAGATCAGAAGACCTTCGAGCGCGTTTGCGATGTTATCCGCGAGACCGCCGGTCTTGACGACGTCGAGATGAAGCCCGAGTCCACGCTCGAGGAGATTGGTCTCGACAGTCTGGGCACCGTCGAGATCCTCGTCGCCGTTGAGGACGAGTTTGGCATCCAGCTCGATACCGAGGAGAACCCCAAGACGGTCGGCGAGTTCGCCGATACGGTCGAGGCGGCATTGGAGAAGTAGAGATGCTCAAGACTCCTCTCTGCGATCTGCTCGGCATCGAAAAGCCCGTGTTCCAGGGCGGTATGGCCTGGATCGCCGACGCCTCGCTGGCGTCCGCAGTGTCCGAGGCGGGCGGCTTAGGGATTATCGCGGCCATGAACGCCGACGCCAACTGGCTGCGCGACCAGATTCATGAGCTGCGCGCCAGGACGGATAAGCCCTTTGGCGTCAACGTCATGCTCATGAGCCCGTTTGCCGACGAGGTCGCGCGGGTCGTGATTGACGAGCGGGTGCCGGTCGTCGTGACGGGTGCCGGCAATCCCACCAAGTACATGAAGGCGTGGAACGAGGCGGGCATCAAGGTCATCCCGGTCGTTGCCTCGGTGGCGCTGGCGCGCCTCGTGGCGCGTCGTGGAGCCACTGCCGTGGTTGCCGAGGGTACCGAATCAGGCGGCCATATTGGCGAGACCTCGACGATGGCACTGGTGCCGCAGGTTGTCGATGCGGTCGATATTCCCGTGGTTGCGGCTGGCGGTATCGCCGATGGCCGCGGCGTGGCGGCCGCCTTTATGCTGGGCGCCGCCGGCGTGCAGGTGGGTACGCGCTTTCTGATCGCAGATGAGTGCACCGTATCGGAGCAGTACAAGGAGATGGTCCTGAAGGCCAACGACACCTCGACGCGTGCGACCGGCCGCTCGACGGGACACCCGGTGCGTGCCCTCAAGAGCCCCTTCACCAACGCCTACGCCAAGAGCGAGGCGGCGGGCGTAAGCGTCGAGGAGCTCGGGGCCATGGGCACGGGCGCCCTTCGCAAGGCCGCCAAGGACGGCGATTACGAAGAGGGCTCGTTTTTGTGTGGACAGATTGCCGGCATGGTCAACGAGCGCCAAAGTGCACGTGAAATCGTTGACGACCTGGTCGATGGCGCCGAGCACGTCCTGAAGGGTGCGTGCGCATGGGTGGCGTAGCGTTTCTGTTTGCCGGCCAGGGCGCCCAGCACCCCGCGATGGGCGTCGACCTGATCGAGGCATCGCCGGCCGCCGCCGAGGTGCTCGCCATTGCCGACGAGGTGCGCCCGGGGACCAGTGAGCAGTGCCGAAGCGCCTCCAAGGAGGAACTCTCGCAGACCGAGAACACGCAGCCGTGCGTGTTCGTTCACGATCTGGCAGCGGCTGCCGCCCTGCGTGAGCGCGGCGTGGTACCTGCCGCCTGTGCGGGTTTTTCGCTTGGCGAGGTCGCCGCGCTCACCTTTGCGGGGGCGTTCGATACGCGAGCGGGCTTTGAGCTCGTGTGCGAGCGCGCGGCGCTGATGGCCGCGGCTGCCGAGCGCCATCCGGGCGGCATGCGCGCCGTCATCAAGCTCGATGCGGCGCAAGTCGAGAACCTGGCAAAACAGGCCGGCGAGGACTGCTGGCCGGTCAACTACAACAGTCCGCAGCAGACGGTTGTTGCCGGAGCGCCCGAGGCGCTGCAGGAGCTCGACGTCCTAGTAAAAGAGGCTGGCGGCCGCGCTATGAAAGTCGCGGTGTCGGGCGCATTTCATAGCCCCTATATGGCCGAGGCGACTGAGGGGCTGGCGACGTATATCCAAGCCGGCCACGCGCCGTCACCGCTGCTGATTCCGGTCATGGCAAACATGACGGCGGCGCCCTATCCGGCGGACCCGCGAGCGGCATCGGATGTCTTGGCCAATCAGGTGAGTCATGCCGTTCGCTGGGTCGACACGCTGCATGCTCTGCAGAATCAGGGCATCGACACGTTTATTGAGGTCGGCCCTGGCAAAACGCTGTCGGGCCTGGCCAAGCGTACGCTGAGCGACGTTCGCGTGTATTCGTGCGAAACGGCCGAGCAGGTCGCAGCTATTGCCGACGAGCTCGCATAGTCCACAGGGCTGTAACCCGAAAGGAATGACATGGGCAACTTGAACAACGGCGCGCTCGAGCGCAACGACTCACGTCGCGTGGCACTGGTCACGGGCGGCTCGCGGGGTATCGGCCGCGCCTGCGCTGTCGGTCTGGCGGAGGACGGCTTTGATATCGCCGTCGTCTATGCCGGCAGCGTCGATGCGGCGCGCAAGACGTGCGAAGCCTGTGAGGCGGTTGGCGCCACGGCACGCGCATATCAATGCGACGTGGCCGATCCCGCTGCTGTCAACGCGTGCGTGGAAGCGGTCCTCAACGACTTTGGTTCCATTTGGGCGCTCGTCAACAACGCCGGCATCACCCGCGATGGCCTGCTCATGCGCATGGGCGATGACGCATTCGATCGCGTGCTCGATGTCAATCTCAAGGGAACATTCAACATGACGCGCGCGCTCACCAAGACCTTTATGCGCCAGCGCGGCGGTTGCGTCGTCAACATGAGCTCGGTCGTGGGCCTGATGGGCAATGCCGGGCAAGCCAACTACGCTGCTTCCAAGGCGGGCGTGATAGGGCTTACCAAGGCGGTGGCGCGCGAGCTTGCGCCTCGTGGCGTACGAGCGAACGCGGTCGCCCCCGGGTTTGTCGAGACAGATATGACGGCAAAGCTCTCGGAGAAGGTGCGTACGGCAACCGAGGAACAGATTCCCCTTAAGCGCATGGCACGTCCCGAGGAAGTGGCCGGCGTGGTGCGCTTTTTAGCGAGCGATGCGGCTGCTTACATTACGGGCGAGGTCGTGCGCGTCGACGGCGGAATGGCGATGTAGAAACCAAGGCCGAAGAACGGCTTGGATGAGGAGACCATGATGGAACAGAGAGTTGCAATCACCGGCATCGGTGCCGTATCGCCGCTCGGCAACACCGCACTTGCCACCTGGGCGGCCATGTGCGCCGGGACCTGTGGCATCGGCCCGATCACGCACTTCGATACCGATGCGTTTACCGTCAAGGTGGCGGCCGAAGTCAAGGGCTTTGACGGCAACGAGTACTTTGGCAAGCGTGACGCCAAGCATCTCGACCCCTGCGTTCAGTTTGCGATGGCGGCTTCGGACGAGGCAATGCACGATGCGGGCTTTGATGTCGAAGGCGCCATCGATCGTGAGCGTCTGGGCGTCTACGTGGGCTCGGGCGTGGGCGGCATGACGACGCTCGTCGACAACGTCCACACGATCGCCGATCGTGGACCTCGCCGCGCATCGCCCTATATGATTGCGATGATGATCCCCAACATGGCTTCGGGCAATATCGCGATCCGCCACAAGGCAAAGGGACCGACCCTGCCAGTCGTGACTGCTTGCGCGACCTCGGCCCATGCGGTGGGCGAGGCGTTCCGCGCCATCAAGCACGGCTATGCCGACGCGATCCTCGCGGGCGGCGCCGAGGCGGCCATTATCCCCGATGCCGTTGCAGGCTTTACGTCCTGCCGCGCATTGACCACCAACCCCGATCCTGCGACGGCTTGCCGCCCGTTCGATGCAGACCGCGACGGCTTTGTGATGGGCGAGGGCGCTTGCGTGCTGGTACTCGAGAGCATGGAACATGCGCAGGCACGCGGTGCGCACATTTATGCCGAGGTCGTGGGCTACGGCAACACCGATGATGCTTATCACATCACGAGTCCCGATCCCGAGGCTGCCGGCATTGCCCGCGCGATATCGCTGGCGGTGGCCGAGGGCGACGTCAAGCCTTCCGAGGGCCTCTACATCAATGCCCACGGCACCTCGACCAAGCTTAATGATTCGTCCGAGACGGCGGGCATTAAGCGAGCGCTCGGCGAGGACGCGGCGCGCGCCGCACATGTCTCGTCGACCAAGTCGATGACCGGGCACATGATCGGTGCCACGGGGGCCATTGAGGTCATGGCCTGCGCCATGGCACTCGAGCAGGGCGTGGTGCCGCCGACCATTAACTACCACACGCCCGATCCCGCCTGCGATCTTGATTACACGCCCAATCGCGCGGTTCGCGCCGACCTTACCTGGGCGCTTTCGACCAACCTGGGCTTTGGCGGGCACAACGCCGCCATCGCGCTGCGTAGATATACGAGGAGCTAGAGCATGGATTCCAAAAGACTTGCCGAGATAGCCGATGTGATGGAGGACCGCGGCCTTACGCGCGTACGTGTTGAGGAGCCCGATGGCACCGCGGTCGAACTCGAGCGTGCGAGTGTGGCGCAGCCGGTTGCCGTGCCCATGCCTATGCCGAGCGCCATGGCCGCTCAAGTTGCAGCTCCCACAGTCGCGCCTGCCGCACCGGAACCCGCCACGCAGACACCTGCCGCCGCGCCGGAGCCCAAGGGCACCGAGGTGACTGCTCCCATGGTGGGCGTCTTCTATGCTGCCCCTGCGCCGGGCGACGAGCCGTTTGTGCGCGTGGGCTCCAAGGTCAAGGCCGGCGAGACCCTCTGCATCATCGAGGCCATGAAGGTTCTCAACGAGGTGACGGCCGAGGCAGACGGTGAGGTGCTCGAGATCTGCGTGGCCGACGGCGACCTCGTGGAGTTTGACAGCTGCCTCATGAGGATCGGATAGGTGATATCCATGAACAAAGAAGAGCTCAAGAAGCTGTTACCGCATCGCGAGCCGATGCTTTTGCTCGACGAAGCCGAGCTGGTGGGCGACGAGGCCCACGGCAAGATCACGATTACGGGCGACGAGTACTTTTTGCAGGGACATTTTCCGGGAAACCCGGTCGTTCCCGGCGTGATTCAGTGCGAGATGCTCGCCCAGAACTGCTGCGTGCTGCTGATGGGCGATGAGGAGGCGCGCGGCGCGACGCCGTTCTACACGAGTCTGGACGAGGTGCGCTTTAAGCGTCCGGTGCGCCCGGGCGACACGGTGGATCTAGTGTGCTCCATCACGCGTGCGCGCGGGCCGTTCCGCTTTGCGACGGGTACTGCGAGCGTCAACGGTGAGGTTTGCTGCCGCGCCGATATGTCTTTTGCACTCATGCACGAAAGTTAAGGAAGGCTCCATGTTCGACAAAGTGCTCATCGCCAACCGCGGCGAAGTCGCGGTCCGTGTTATCCGCGCGTGCCGCGATATGGGCATCAAGACCGTCGCCGTTTATTCCACGGCCGATGCGGACGCGCTACACGTGCAGCTTGCCGACGAGGCGTATTGCATCGGCGGCCCGCGTCTTGCCGAGAGCTACCTCAACGACGATGCCGTGCTCACCTGTGCCGTAAAGTCGGGAGCTAAGGCAATTCATCCCGGCTATGGCTTCTTTTCCGAGAAGGCGAGCTTCGTGCGCGACTGCGACAAGTTCGGTCTGGCGTTTGTCGGTCCTTCGGCCGAGGTGATCGACAGCATGGGCGACAAGGACGCCGCACGCCGAACGGCCGCCGCCGCGGGCGTGCCCATCGTGCCGGGCTGCGATTTGCTCAAAAGCCCCGAGGAGGCGACGGCCGAGGCCGAGCGCATCGGCTGTCCCGTGCTCATCAAGGCGCGTGCCGGCGGTGGCGGTCGCGGTATTCGCAAGGTCGAGCGCGTGGAAGACGCGGCAAAGGCGTTCATCGAGGCGCGTGCCGAGGGCGAGGCCGTTTTTGGCGACGGCGAGTGCTACATGGAGAAGTTCGTCGCGCCGGCGCATCACGTTGAGGTACAGATTATGGCCGATAAGCAGGGCCATGTGTTTTCGCTCGGTGAGCGCGAGTGCTCGGTGCAGCGCCGCAACCAAAAGCTGATCGAGGAGAGCCCCGCGCCGTGCCTCGACGGACGCGACGATATTCGTGCCCGTATGCACAAGGCGGCGCGCGACTTGGCTCGTGCCGTCGGTTATGAGGGCGCTGGCACCATCGAGTTTTTGTACTCAGATGACGGCAATTTCTACTTTATGGAAATGAACACGCGCTTGCAGGTGGAGCATCCGGTTACGGAGTTTGTGACCGATACCGACCTGGTTAAGTGGCAGCTGCGCGTGGCTGCCGGCCAGCCTCTGCCCTTTGAGCAGGAGGACCTACCGGTCCGCAACCACGCCATGGAGTGCCGCATCAATGCCGAAACGCCGGACTTTCTACCGTCATGTGGAACGGTCACCGCGTTGCGTGTGCCGGGTGGTCCGCGCGTGCGCTGGGATTCCGCCATGTTTACCGGAGCGAAAGTTCCGCCGTACTACGACTCCATGCTCGGCAAGCTCATCGTGTGCGCGCCCACGCGTGACGGTGCCATTCGCAAGATGCGCTCGGCCCTGGGCGAGCTCGTGATTGAGGGCGTGAGCGAAAATAGCGAGCTTCAGCTCGACGTGCTGGCAAACGACGAGTTTTTGTCGGGCATGTATCACACCGATCTGATGGGGCATCTCTATGCTGATGAATAGAAAAGCGAAGACGGTCAATGTCCTTGAGGGGCCGATAACCGAGTCGTGCGCCGAGTTCCCCGCGCGCCACGTGTTTGTCAAATGCCCGGAGTGCCGCCGTGTGATTGATGAGGCGCGCCTGCACGACAACCTCGAGGTCTGCCCTCGTTGCGGCAAACACTTTCGCGTGAGCGGTCGCGCGCGCATGCGCATGACGGTCGACGCGGGTACCTTTGAGGAATGGGATGCCAATCTGGCGTCGAAGGACTTCCTCTCGTTTCCCGGTTATGCCGACAAGCTTAAGAGCGTGAGCGAGCGTTCGGGCGAGCGCGATGCCGTTGTGTGCGGCAGGGGCAAAATCTGCGGCTGCGATACCGCGCTCTTCTTTATGGATGCCAACTTTATGATGGGCTCAATGGGCTCCGTGGTGGGCGAGAAGATCTGTCGTGTCTTTGAGCGCGCGGCCGAGTTGGGGCTGCCGGTCGTTGGCTTTACCGTATCGGGCGGCGCCCGCATGCAGGAGGGCGTGACCTCACTCATGCAGATGGCCAAGATTTCTGCGGCGGTTAGGCGCCACAGCGAGGCGGGCGGCCTGTATATCACGGTGCTCACCGATCCCACGACCGGAGGTGTAACCGCGAGCTTTGCCATGGAGGGCGACATTATCCTGGCCGAGCCCGATGCCCTGACGGCATTTGCCGGCCCGCGCGTGATCGAGCAGAACATGCACAAGCGTCTGCCCAAGGGATTCCAGCGTTCCGAGTTTTTGCTGGAGCACGGCTTTTGCGATGCCGTTGTTCCGCGTGGTGAGATTGCGCTCACGGTAGGCGAGCTGCTGGCGCTGCACGAAGGGCACGCGCCCGGCCTGGGGGCACCGCATGAGATCGTGCATACGGGTCGTCGCGACAAAAAGCTGGGACACTTGTTTAAGCGCTCGGCCGCACCAAAAAGCGCGCTCGAAATCGTCAAACAGACTCGCTCGGCGAACCGCGCCACGGCAGGCGAGATGATCTCGTTGGGTCTCGACGGATTCGTAGAGCTGCACGGCGACCGCTACTTTGGCGACGATGCTGCCGTGGTGGGCGGCATCGGCTGGAAAGACGGGCGACCCGTGACGGTTATCGCCATCGAGCGCGGTACCACGACCAAAGAGCGCATGCGTCGCAACTTTGGTATGGCACATCCCGAGGGCTACCGCAAGGCACGTCGCCTGATGCACCAAGCCGAGAAATTTGGTCGGCCGGTTCTGTGCCTGGTTGATACTTCGGGCGCGTTTTGCGGCATCGGTGCCGAGGAGCGCGGCCAGGGCGAGGCGATTGCCCAGAATCTCATGGAGATGAGCGGCCTTAAGACGCCGATTGTCTCGGTGGTGACAGGCGAGGGCGGCTCTGGTGGCGCGCTGGCGCTGTCCGTGGCCGACCGCATCCTGATGCTCTCGAGCTCGGCCTATTCGGTCGTGAGCCCCGAGGCCTGTGCGTCGATCCTGTGGAAGGATACCGAGCGCGCGAATGAGGCCGCTGAGGCGCTTAAGCTCACGGCCCCCGATCTGTTGGCGCTCGGCATCATCGACGGCATTGTTGACGATAGGGGCCTGTCGCATGAGGAGATTGCCGGTGTCGTCATGTCCTCGGCATTTGATGCCTTCGATACGCTTGGGCAGCTCGACGACGCGACCCTCACAAACCTCCGCTACGAAAAGTACCGCGCAATCGGTCAGTACCGCACGATGTGACAAAGGGACAGTCCGCATGTCACATTGGGAAAGGCGTTCCATGTCACAAGTTTCTAACACCTCGTTTACAACGACGGTTTCATCAAACGCCATGGCCGTGGTGGACTATCTGTCCAAAAGCATGATGTCGGCGTTGCCGTTTATTGTCTGCGCGGCGCTGTTCCGCACCGTTGCCGCCATTATGGGCGAAGGCATGCTTGGTCTATGGCCTGCCGATTCCGAAATCTATCGCCTGTTTTACAGCTGGCTGTATAACGCTGGCTATTACTTTTTGCCCATCTATCTTGGTTGGGCCGCTGCCCGCCAGCTCGGTTGCTCGGAGCAGCTGGGCATGATGCTGGGCGGCGTATTGATTGTGCCCGATCTGCTTAAGCTCGTTGATGCCGCATCGACGACGGGGGCATCGATGACTTTCGTGTATGGTCTACTTCCCGCGCCGGTCAACGATTACACGACGACTGTTATTCCGGTTCTCATCTCGGTGCCCGTGCTATGGCAGGTGGAGCGTTTCTTTAAGCGCACTATCCCTCAGGCTGTGGCGTTTTCTTTTGTACCGTTTGCAACCATGCTTGTCATGGTTCCGGTGTCGCTGTGTGTTACGGCGCCGGCAGGCAGCTATCTGGGCATGCTGTTGGGACAGCTTATGTTTATGCTTGGCAATTCCGGTGGCATCGTGTCGCTGCTCACGCTCATGGGGCTTGCCGCGGGCTGGGAGTTTCTTAAGATCGCGGGTGTCAGCAACGTTGTCCTATCGCTCGCCTATGCGCAGTTTATGAGTGTGGGAACGGATTCGTGCATCCTGATCGCCGCGACGATGGCAACGTTCGCCGTTTGGGGTATGCCCTTTGGCGCGTCGCTCCGCGTTGCGGATAAGGACGAGAAGGCGCTCATGCTGGGCTATTCAATCTCGGGTATTCTTGGCGGCGTAAGCGAGCCAGCGCTGTACGGATGCGGCTTTAAATATGGCAGGTGTCTGACGTGCATGGCCGTTGGCGGCGCCGTCGGAGGACTTGTTGCGGCCGTAGGCCACGTTACGGCTTATACCATCGGTATGACGAATGTTCTTATGGTCATTGGCTTTGCCACGGGCGGCATCTCGAATCTGCTGTGGTGCTGCGCTGCCGGCGGCGCAGCATTTGCGGTGTCTGCGGCGCTGAGCTGCTGTTTTGGCGTGGTGCCGACAAAGGTGCAGGCGGCAGAAGGCGAAGCTGATTCGCCCGAAACAGTGGCGAGCGCTGCTGAAGCAAGCGCATAAATCTGTGCGACAAAGGGACGGTCCCGCATGTCGCATTCCAAGGCTGCGGCCCGTGTGGGCTGCGGCCTTTTTGTATCTGGAGGACAAAGTGGCTACACTACAATCCGTTTGAGCAATAGATATATAGGTAGTACCGTGGGGACTGATGAGGATGGTCGAGTGGATTGTTCGTCGTGCGCAGGGCGACCGTGCGCGCGTGGGAACGTTGACGGGCATAGTGTGTATTCTCGCCAATGTTGCGCTTTGCGCTGCGAAGGGTGCAATTGGCGTGCTGTCGGGATCGGTTTCGATTGTGGCGGACGCCATGAACAACCTGTCCGATGCCAGCTCGAACATCGTGAGCGTGCTTGGCTTTAAGCTGGCGGGCAAGCCGGCCGACCCCGAGCATCCTTACGGACATGGCCGCTACGAGTATCTCTCGGGTCTGGTCGTGGCGGCGCTCGTGCTGCTGATTGGCGTTGAGCTGGTGAAGTCCTCGGTTGAGCGCATCATCCACCCCGAACCTGTCGAGTTCTCGCTTGCCCTGGTGGCAGTCTTGGTGCTTTCGATGATTGTTAAGCTCTGGATGGCGGCCCTCAACCAAAAGCTCGGCGATCGCATTGAGTCCGAGACGCTGCATGCGACCGCTCAGGACTCAAAGAACGATGTCCTAGCTACGGGTGCTGTGCTGGCGTGCGCAATTGTTTCGCAGGTGACGCACATCAATCTTGACGCATGGGTCGGCCTTGCCGTTGGCGCCTATATTGGCTGGAGCGGCTTTGAGCTCATCCAGGATACGGTGAGCCCGCTTTTGGGCCAGGCACCCGATCCAAAGCTGGTCAAGCACATTCGAGACAAGATCATGAGCTACCCCGGCGTTTTGGGCGTTCACGATTTGATGGTTCACGACTACGGCCCGGGCAGGAAGTTCGCAAGCGCTCACGCCGAGATGGCAGCCGAGGCCAGCCCGCTGGAAAGTCACGACACGCTCGACAACATTGAACAGGCATTTAGGAACGAAGACGGCATGATTGTCACGCTCCATTACGACCCCATCGTGACCGACGATCCAAAGGTGGCGAGCATGCGTCTGCGCATCAACGCTATGGCTCAAGAGATTGATAGCTGCCTCTCGATCCACGACCTACGCTGTGTTCCGGGCCCCACGCACACCAACGTGATCTTTGACTGCGTGCGTCCCTCGGATCTGCAGATGAGTGCCGAAGACTTAAAGCACGCGCTGGCACAACGGGTCGAATCGGAATATCCCAAGTCGATTGCCAAGATCACGATCGACGAAGACTACGTAGGGCATACCCACGAGTAAGGCTGTGCCGGCAAAGCAGGTTATGCAGAAGGGGAGAGCATGAAGAAGCTGTATCTACTCCGCCACGGTCAGACGGAGTTTAACGTCAAAAAGCTGGTCCAGGGCCGCTGCGATTCACCGCTGACCGACCTGGGTCGTCAGCAAGCCGGGATGGCAGCCGCGTGGCTCAAAGCCCACAACGTCGTTCCCGACAAAGTGGTCTCTTCGCCCTTAGGCCGAGCCATGGACACGGCAAGTCTCGTCGCAACCGAACTCCTCGGCCGGGATGCAGCAGTCGAGCCCTGCGAAGGCATCATCGAGCGCAGCTACGGCACCTTCGAAGAAGGCCCCCACGACGCCCTACCCACCGACGTCTGGGACCCCGGCGAGGACCTGATCCCATTTGGCGGAGAAGGAAGCCATGCCCTGCAGGAGCGCATGGTGGGCACCCTCACCAATCTCATGGGCGCCGAGGGCATCGAAACCCTCCTAGCAGTAAGCCACGGCAGCGCCAGCCGCCAATTCATCAAGGCTGCAGCCCCAGAGGGCTTCGAGCTCCCAACAAAACTCCCCAACTGCGCCATTATGATTTTCGATTTTGATGAGGCGGAGCCACAAGTAGAGGGCGAGCCAATGCAATGCAAGTTCACCCTCCAGCAAATAGTGGACCCCCAACAAAGTCATTAGCCTGAGCGAGCAGAGTTAAGCAGACATCAACGTGTCGTCTCCCGAGCACGGCGGAGGGCCGGAGAAATATATTAAGGTCATCGCGAGTTCCGCACGCAAAGGAGAGCACTTAATGTGCTCTCCGTCTTGCGCAGGACTGTAGAGCAGGGACCTTAATATATTTCTCCGGCCCTCCGCCGTGCTCGGGAGCCATCCACGCACTTTACCTGCGTAAACAATGTGAGTGAAATATGAATCTCGATGGATACGCCCGCAGCCGTGTATACTAAACAGCTGTGTGAAACCAGGGGAGTATTCTGGCTGGACAAAATGCCTGCTTAATAGGGTTGTCAGGTAGTCCGGGCGAAATACAAGGCTGGGGAGCACGTCGTGTAAGTAGTGGTCCTCTAGGGGCGTACGCTCGGTGGTGTACGCATTGTCCCAAGACCACGCGAGAGTTGGGATCATATCTTGATCAGCATGATTCTCGGCCGCAAGATTGGCATGACCCAGGTTTGGGACGAGAACGACAACGTCGTCCCCGTCACGGTCATCCAGGCTGGCCCCTGCGCTGTCTCGCAGGTTAAAACTCAGGCAACCGACGGCTATGACGCCGTCCAGATCGGTTTCGGCGACATCAAGGCCAAGAACGTGAACAAGCCCATGGCTGGTCACTTCGCTAAGGCTGGCGTCGAGCCTGTCCGCTTCCTTCGTGAGGTCCGCGTCGAGAACGGCGAGGAGCACAAGGTCGGCGAGGTCGTCACCGTCGCTGATTTCGCTGATGTCGAGAAGGTCGACGTCATCGGTACCTCCAAGGGTAAGGGCTTCCAGGGTCGCATCAAGCGCTGGGGTCAGCGCCGCGGTCCTATGACGCATGGTTCTCACTTCCAGCGTCACCCCGGTTCTATCGGTCAGTGCGCCTATCCTGCGCGCGTCCTCAAGGGCGTTAAGATGGCCGGTCACATGGGTAACGAGCGCGTTACCGTCAAGAACCTTTCCGTTGTCCGCATCGATGCCGAGCAGAACCTCATCTTGGTCAAGGGCGCTGTCCCGGGTGCCAAGAATGGTCTCGTCGCCATCCGTATGGCCTAAGGGCCCAGCCCATTTAGCCCAGCGTCATACCAAGGAGAACACTTAAATGGCAAAGTTTGAAGTAAAGAACAGCGAGGGCAAGAAGGTCGCCGAGGCCGAGCTCGCCGCTGAGGTGTACGGCATCGAGCCGAACATCCACGTTATGCACCACATCGTCAAGTGCCAGATGGCCTCTTGGCGTCAGGGCACCCAGTCCGCTAAGGGCCGCTCTGAGGTTTCCGGTGGCGGCAAGAAGCCTTGGCGTCAGAAGGGCACCGGCCGTGCCCGCCAGGGTTCCATCCGTGCTGCCCAGTGGCGTCACGGTGGCGTTGTCTTCGCCCCCAAGCCCCGTTCCTACGCTAAGCGTATGAACAACAAGGAGGTCAAGCTGGCTATGCGCTCTGCGCTGTCCGCCAAGCTGGCCGATGGCGAGCTCGTGCTCGTCGACGACTACGGCTTCGAGAAGCCTTCCACCAAGGCTGCCGTCGCCATGCTCAAGGCTCTCGGCCTTGAGGGCAAGCGTCTGACCATCATCGTTCGCGATGAGGACGTCAACGCCTACCTGTCGTTCCGCAACATTCCCAAGACGTTCATCATCACTGCCGACGAGGCCAACACCTACGATCTCGTCAACAACAACGCCGTGCTGATGCCCGCCGACATCGCCGCTCACTTCGGGGAGGTGCTTGCATAAATGACCGCCCACGAGATCATCATCCGTCCGATCGTGTCCGAGCGTTCCTTCTCCGGTATGGAGCTGAACAAGTACACGTTCGAGGTCGCCAAGGATGCTAACAAGTATCAGATCAAGGACGCTGTCGAGGAGATCTTCGGCGTCAAGGTCGTTCGCGTGAACACCCTGACGGTCAAGCCCAAGACCAAGCGCGTGCGCTATGTCGCCGGCAAGACCCGTTCTTGGAAGAAGGCCATCGTCACGCTGGCCGAGGGCGACACCATCGAGGTCTTTGGCAACCAGGCCTAAGACTCGCTGCTGTTGAGTGAGCTCATGCCTCCCAAATAGGGGAGGCGAGAGCTCAAGGTTTTGGGCGTATAAAATGGACACGCCCGGAACCGTGTATACGTCCGGTGTCATCGCACCCGAGGCAGAACCTCGAATCCCTGTCTGCGATGGCTAACGGATTCCTATTGAAAGGGATTGTAATGGCTGTAAAGCACCTTAAGCCGACCTCCGCTGGTAGGCGTTGGCAGACGATCTCCGACTTCTCCGAGATCACCTGCACCAAGCCCGAGAAGTCTCTTCTCGAGCCCCTGCCCAAGAAGGCCGGTCGTAACAACAACGGCCGCATCACCACCCGCCACCAGGGCGGCGGCGTGAAGCGTCGTTACCGCGTGATCGACTTCAAGCGCAACAAGGACGGCGTGCCCGCCAAGGTTGCCACGATCGAGTACGATCCGAACCGTTCCGCTCGCATCGCTCTGCTGCACTACGCTGACGGTGAGAAGCGCTACATCCTGGCCCCCAAGGGCCTCGAGGTCGGTCAGACCATCATGTCCGGTTCTGACGCCGACATCAAGCCGGGCAACGCTCTGCCCCTCGCCGACATCCCCGTCGGTACGCTCATCCACGCCGTCGAATTCCAGCCGGGCAAGGGCGCTGCTATCGCCCGTTCCGCCGGTAACTCCTGCCAGCTGATGGGTAAGGAGGGCAAGTACGCCATCGTCCGTATGCCTTCCTCCGAGATGCGCCGCATCCTCGTTACCTGCCGCGCCACCGTCGGTGAGGTCGGCAACGCCGATCACGCCAACATCGTCATCGGCAAGGCCGGCCGTAAGCGTCACATGAACGTGCGCCCGACCGTCCGCGGTACCGTCATGAACCCTGTCGACCACCCGCACGGCGGTGGCGAGGGCAAGAACCACACCTCTGGTCGTCCCTCCGTTACCCCCTGGGGTAAGCCGACGAAGGGCCTTCGTACGCGCAAGAAGAAGAAGGTCTCGAACCAGCACATTATTCGTCGCCGTAAGAAGTAATTTCGGATACCGAGTTTTAGGAGAAAGCACTTATGAGCAGAAGTCTCAAAAAGGGCCCGTTCGTGGAGACTCGCCTTCTCTCGCGTATCACCGCGATGAACGAGGCTGGCAAGAAGGACGTCGTGAAGACCTGGTCCCGCGCGTCTACCATCTTCCCCGAGATGGTTGGTCACACCATCGCCGTCCACGACGGCCGCAAGCATGTGCCCGTGTATGTTACCGAGTCCATGGTTGGTCACAAGCTCGGCGAGTTCGCGCCGACTCGTACGTTCCGTGGCCACAAGGCCAAATAGGGGGTTAACCGTAAATGGCAACTAAGTCTATTGAAACTGAGGCCACCGAGGTTCGCGCCGTCGCTAAGTACGTGCGTGTTTCCCCCAGCAAGGCCCGCCTGGTGGTCGATCTGATCCGCCGCAAGCCTGTCGCTCAGGCCTTCGACATCCTCCACTTCTGCGACCGCGCCGTCGCCGTGGATGTCGAGAAGGTTCTCCGTTCCGCCGTTGCGAACGCCGAGAACAACAACGGTCTGCGTGCCGACAACCTGGTTGTCGCCGCTGCCTATGTTGACGAGGGTCCGACGCTTAAGCGCATCCGTCCCCGCGCCAAGGGTTCCGCTTCTCGCATTCTGAAGCGTACTTCCCACATCACCGTCGTCGTTGCTCCTCGAAAGGAGGCGTAAAGCTGTATGGGTCAGAAAGTCTACCCCACCGGCTTCCGTCTTGGCATCACCGAGAACTGGCGCTCCCGCTGGTTCGCAGAGAAGGATTACGCTAAGACCCTCGGTAACGATCTCGAGATCCGCAAGTACCTCGAGAAGCGTCTTTCCCGCGCAGCTGTCTCCCGCGTCGAGATCGAGCGCGCTGGCGACAAGGTGAAGGTCATCATCCTCACCGCTCGCCCCGGCGTTGTCATCGGTAAGAAGGGTGCCGAGATCGATACCCTCCGCACCGAGCTCGAGAAGGTCGCTGGCGTCTCCAAGGGCCAGCTCTCCGTCGACGTTGTCGAGATTAAGCGCCCCGAGCTCGACGCCAACCTCGTTGCTCAGTCTATCGCCGAGCAGCTCGAGGGCCGCGTTGCCTTCCGTCGCGCTATGCGCAAGGCTGTCCAGTCTGCCCGCAAGGCCGGCGCTAAGGGCATCCGTATCCAGTGCTCCGGTCGTCTCGGCGGTGCCGAGATGGGCCGTCGTGAGTGGTACCGCGAGGGTCGCGTGCCTCTGCATACCCTCCGTGCCAAGATCGACTACGGCACGGCTGTCGCCAGCACCACCATGGGCGCTTGCGGCGTGAAGGTCTGGATCTACCTGGGCGAGAAGCTCCCGGGCCAGCCTGTTCCCAACCCTGCACTCGAGGGCTCTTCCCGTCCTCGTCGTCGTAACTCCGAGAGGAGGGGTCAGTAGTGCTTGCCCCTAAGCGTATTCTTCACCGCAAGGTGCAGCGTGGCTCCATGAAGGGCCAGGCCAAGGGTAATACCGAGCTGCATTTCGGCGAGTTTGGTATCCAGGCTCTCGAGGCCCATTGGATCACCAACCGTCAGATCGAGGCCGCTCGTATTGCCATGACCCGCTACATGAAGCGTGGCGGTCGTGTCTACATCACGATCTTCCCCGATAAGCCCATCACCAAGAAGCCTGCCGAGACTCGCATGGGTTCTGGTAAGGGTAACCCCGAGGAGTGGGTGGCCGTCGTCAAGCCCGGCCGCATCATGTTCGAGGTCAAGGGCGTGCCCGAGGAGGTCGCTCGCGAGGCTCTGCGTCTTGCACAGCACAAGCTTCCCATCAAGACCAAGATTGTTGCTGCCAAGAACGCTGAGCAGCGCATCGAGAAGGAGATGGCTGAGGAGGCCGCTCTCGAGGCCAAGTGGGCTGCTGAGGACGCCGCCGCCGCCAAGGAGGAGAACTAATGAAGCCCGCAGAGATTCGTGAGCTCTCGGACGCTCAGCTCGTTGAGAAGCTGAAGGAAATGCGCGCCGAGCTCTTTAACCTTCGTTTCCAGATGGCCACCAGCCAGCTGGACAACACCGCTCGCGTCAACACCGTGAAGAAGGACATCGCTCGCGTCCTCACGGAGCAGCGCGCCCGCGAGATCGCAGCGGAGAAGTCCGCTGTCGCCGAGTAGGACCTAAGGAGAGAACATGACTGATTCGCGTAACTCGCGTAAGGTCCGTACGGGTGTCGTTACCTCCGTCTCCGGTGCCAAGACCATTGTTGTCACCATCACCGAGCGCAAGCGTCACCCCAAGTACGGCAAGATGATGACCAGCTCCAAGAAGCTGCACGCTCACGACGAGGAGTGCACGGCTGGCGTGGGCGACACCGTCCGCGTTATGGAGACCCGTCCTATGTCCAAGATGAAGCGTTGGCGCCTCATCGAGGTCGTCGAGCGCGCTAAATAAGCAGTCGCTCTTACGACTTGTACGTTTCCGAAGATGTGCGTATGCCTGGCTTGCATACCACGGGCCGTATAAAGGCTGCGCACCTCTCTTCGGTTCTTAGTTCGGAGGAACATCTACCATGATTCAGATGCAAACCATGCTGAACGTCGCCGACAACTCCGGCGCTCGCAAGATTCGCTGCATCAAGGTGCTTGGCGGTTCCAAGCGTCGTTATGCAGGCATCGGCGATGTGTTCATCGGTGCTGTCCAGGAGGCTACCCCTGGCGCCAACGTCAAGAAGAAGGACGTTGTCCGTTGCGTCGTCGTTCGCACCGTTAAGGAGATCCGCCGCAAGGATGGCTCCTACATTCGCTTTGATGAGAACGCCTGCGTTGTCATCAACAACGATGGTTCGCCCGTCGGCACCCGTATCTTCGGGCCCGTCGCTCGCGAGCTTCGTGACAAGAAGTACATGAAGATCGTCTCGCTCGCTCCCGAGACCCTGTAGTTAGGGGAGATATATGTATATCAAGAAGGGCGATAAGGTCCAGGTTCTCTCTGGTAAGGATCGCGGCAAGCAGGGCGTTGTCCTGCGTGCTCTCCCCGCCGAGAACAAGGTCGTTGTCGAGGGCGTTTCGGTCGTCAAGAAGGCCGTCAAGCCCAACGCTGCCAACCAGCAGGGCGGCATCGTTTCGCAGGAGGCTCCCATCGACGCCTCCAACGTCAATCTCGTCTGCCCCGAGTGCGGTAAGGTTACCCGCGTCGGTCACGAGAAGGACGGCAAGAACAAGCTGCGCGTCTGCAAGAAGTGCGGCCACAAGTTCTAAGCTGCCCGCAACATCAAGTTGCTAGCAAAGGCCCGGATGCCACGGCACCCGGGCCTTTTTCTATCCCCACTCGATGGCTTCGGTTCTGCCGTCCCGTCATTCCGGTTGCATCCAGTTTTCGGTGCCGTCTCGAATCGAGTGCCGCCAGGTGATACCCTGTCGCGTTTCGTCGGCTTCGGGGACAAAAGTCGGGACAACTCCAAAAACTATTTTCGAACTCAGGGCTTTGAGTTTTTGTTTTTGTCCCAAAGGGCGCGGCGGGATGCCTTTGGAGGCTCGATAGCGCCGAAAACGCCCGTTTTGAAACTTAAATGCCTTTTCGCGTGCAAGCCGCCAGCTGCAATAGGAAGTGAATCAACGCAGGTGGCTTTCAAGCAGTTTGCAAAACTGCAGGTCGCAGGTCTTCATTGCCAGTAGGAGAAATGAGTAGTCTCAGGTGGCTTGCCCATGAGTTGACGAACGGGATTTGAGATTACGCTGACGTCCGGAAACGCTTCGAGCACGGCGTTACGTTTTTGGGGTTTGGGCGTAGCCCCTGCACCCGCGAGCGCGGGCCTTAAGCCCGCCGAGAGGGTGACGCGTCGAAAACGAAGGGGAAAGAGAGAAGGGGCCGTCCCTATCATTCAGGTTGCGACCGAAGAAGACAAGGAGACCCCCTGAGCCTGAATGATGCCCCACAGACCGCGTCCGACCGAGCTCAAGCCGAGCTTTTCCTGACGTCCGCCTTCGCGAAGATGATGGCTGGATTGGCTATGGATTGGCAACACTTATTTGGACGATTCCGGGAGGGACGGCCCCGCCTCCCTGAACTCGACCGGCGACATGTAGCCCAGCGTCGAGTGGATCCTGAAGTTGTTGTACCAGTGCACGTAATCCAAGAGCTTGGCTCGGAGCTCGCGCGTCCCTCCTCGGTCCTTCGGAGTGGCCGACGATCTCCCCGTTGCAGAGGTCGACGAGCAGGCAGACGTAGTTCCACGACGCCCCGACGTGCACGCAGGCCAAGTCGCTGCATATATGGGTGCACGGCGCCCTGCCGCCGAAGCCGCGCGCGACGACGTTCGACACGTCGGCCTCGTTGACCGCCCCGGGGTGCACCTTGAACCTCTTCCTGCCGTATGCGCCGGCCAGGCCGTTCTCCCTCATGATGCGGCAGACGCGGCGCCGGCTGACGGTAACGCCCGACCTCCCGGGCGACGCCTTGATCTTGCGCGATCCGTTCCGGCCCTTGCTGGCGGCGTGCGCCGCCGCGGCCGCCGTCGCCCCCGACATTAAGGTCCTCAAGGGCCGCGTCGTCTCCGGCGACCAGTTCGTCTCGCCCGCGGAACAGAAGGAGCGAATCCTCGCGGCCTTCGGCGACCTGTGCTGCGAGATGGAGGGCTGCACCATCGCGCAGGCCTCCTATCTCAACGGCGTGCCCCTCGTCGTCGTGCGCGCCATCAGCGACAAGCCCTGCGCCGAGGGCCGGGTCGTCGACTACAACACCTTCGAGAAGAAGGCCGCCTGCGACTGCGCCCGCATCGCCGCGCGCATGGTTAAGCTTTAGGCCCGGCGCGCCGGGGCCCTTTCCAAAGCGAAGTGTCGAGCCGAAGTGTTGAGCGTCGGCCCTGAATGTTCAATGGCCGTTGTTTTCTGCCCCTCAAGTGGTGGACTTTTCCTCGGAGCTGTTGATTCCCCCACGCGCCCCCTTCCGTTCTCTGTTCTCCCCTTATACTCCTTGTACGAGGAGGTAAGAAGTCATGGACAAGACCACACAGGACAGCTTGGCAAAGAAACCCGTCGACATGAGGGACAGGATTCTCGAGCATCTCGAGGCCCTCACCTCTGCCGTCTCGCTCGACGACCTTGCCCGTCTGTCCACCTCCGACATCGCCGAGACGCTCATCATCTCCAGGAGCCTGGCGAGCCAGTACCTCAACGACCTTGTTCGCGCCGGTCTTGTGGTTAAGGTGGCGGGCAGGCCTGTCCGTTATTTTCATCGCCGCGCGTTCCAGAAGCGTTTTCAGGTAAAGCTCTCTGCAAGCGAGTACGCCTCGCTCGCCGACCTCATCCAGGCGACGGGAATCGCCGATCACCGCGACTTCGCGCGTGCCGTGGGCTTCGACATGAGCCTCAGCTCCGTTGTCGAGCAGTGCAAGGCTGCGGTTCAGTACCCTCCGTTTGGCCTGCCCATCCTCTTGAGCGGCGGCGTGGGTGTCGGTAAGTCTTTCCTTTCTCGCCTTGTATACGAGTACGGCAAGAACCAGGGCTTGCTGTCCCGCGACTCCTCCTATGTGCGCATCGACTGCGCCGGGGTCCCGGACGCCGCCTCGTTCAACGGGCTTCTTGACGAGTCGATCGCGAAAGCGCGCGGGGGTGTGGTCTTTGTCAACGGCATCGAGGCACTCTCTCCCTCTGCGATGGAGCACTGCCTTGCGACGGCCCTCGGGCTCGATGCCTCCCAGGATGCGCCGCGCGCTCGCCTCGTTCTTTCGACGACGCTTTCCGCCGATGACCTGAAGGTTTCCTCGGCCTACAGCAAAATGCCCATCTGTGCCCGCGTCCCCTCACTCAAGGAGCGGACCCCCGAGGAGCGCGAGGATCTCATCTTGAGCTTCCTGCGCAGCGAGGGGTGCCGAATCGGTTCTGATGTGAAGATCAGCCGCGGCGCATACCGTTGCCTCGTGAACGCGGACTTTTCCGATAACATCGCCGGCTTGCGCGCCTGCGTGACGAACTGCTGTGCCAAAGCGTTCCTCAATCGCGAGGGCGACTACGTCGTCGTTCGCCCGTATCTTCTTCCCAGCGGGCTCCTCTCCTCCGCGCAGATCGATCAACAGCCCGACGATGGCGTTCTGATCGACGCGTCTCTGGATGCCGCCGAGAGCACAGGGCCGGTCGAGCAGGCGCTCGATGCCCTGTGCTCCCTCGATGAGCGATTCTGCGCCGGGGAGCTCTCTGTCTCCGAGCTTGTCTCGCAAGCTGTCTCCGCTGTGCGCGGCGTTGAGGATCACTTGATCTTCGACCACGGCGTCGCCTCCTCGAGGTCGCGCGCCTTCGAGCGCGTCGTGGGCGCGGTCCTTGCCGACGCAGGCTCTTCTTATGGCATCGAGCTTTCGAGGAAGGTCGCTTTTCTACTGGCCCAGGAGATTTGCCTGCAGTTGTGGCCGGGTATCGGCCTGGCTAAGCGAAAGTCTGCCTGTGCGGAGCAAATCTCCCATCTCCTCGGTGCCGTGACCTCCGAATTGCCGTTTGCCTCGAGTGTCTCCGATCAGGTCGCCGCAGACGTGGAAGGGGCGCTGGGAATCTCGCTCGATCACTTCACGAAGGCGCTTCTGACGCTGTGCGTCGCATCGGAGTCTCGCGATGCGAAGGCCCTTCGGACGCTCTGCGTCATCTTGTCCCACGGCTACTCAACGGCGACGAGCATCGCCGACGCGGCGAACCGTATGCTCGGCATGCATGTGTACGAGGCTGTCGACATGCCCTACGACCAGCAGCTGAAGGACATCGTCGGTCCGCTCCAGCGCCTCGTCGACCGCCATTCCTACTGCACCGGGGTCGTGTTCCTCGTCGACATGGGCTCCTTGGAGGAGGCCTATAAGGCCCTCGAGAACGTTACCGACTCCACTATCGGCGTGGTGAACAACGTCTCTACCGGTCTTGCGCTCGAGATCGGGGTCGGGCTGCTCGGCGGCAAGTCCATCGCCGAGGTTCTTGGCGATGCGACCGCCGCGTGCGTGACGCACTGCAAGGTGATCGAGCGCGTCAACCGTGAGGACGCCATCGTCTTCTGCTCCGAGTCCGGGGTCGACGCCGCGGAGAGGATACGCCAGCTCGTCTCGCAGAGCCTCCCGCGCACCATAGGCGCGCGCCTGCTCACGAGGCCCTTCAAGCAGCTCGTCGCGAACGGGTCGAACGACGCCGTTTTCTCCGAGCACCGCGTCTGCGCCGTCATCGGCACGGGAGACCCCGGGGTCGCCTCCGTCCCCTTCGTCGCCCTCGAGGACATCATGTCGACGGCGTCCGCCTCTAAGGTTGATGCCGTGTTCGGCAGGTGGCTTGACGCTTCCGAGCTCTCTTCTTTCCACGAGAAGCTGCTCTCGAACATGACGCTGCAGAACGTCATCCGCTCCATCACCATCCTCGACCCGGAGCGGCTATTCCATGAGATCGAGAGCGCCGTGCACGAGCTTCAGCGCAGGACAGGCGAGAAGATCGGCAGCAACGCCATCATTGGGCTCTACGTTCACCTCTGCTGTCTCGTCGAGCGCCTTGTTACCAGAAACCCCATTGAGACCTACGTTGGCCAGGACCGCTTCGAGGAGGAACGCGCCGATTTCATCGAGTCCTTCAGGCAGAGCTTCTCGAGCATCTCGACGCGCTATCGCGTAGAGGTTCCCGTAAGCGAGATCGCATATGTCTTCGACTACATAAGCGTGAGCGCCGCCCCGGCGCGAGAAGAGCGCCTCGGCTCCTCGGACCTCCTGCTCGACGAGTGACCTTCCCCGCGCCGCCGCAAGCTGACCGCGCGTCCTCAATAATCCGATAACCCCTTGCCCGGCGCGAATCCGGATAGCGCCGAGGCAGTACCGAACGCAAAACTTCATTTGATAGGAGCAAACATGAGTGTTGTTATGGCACGAATCGACAATCGCCTGCTTCACGGCATCATCGTGACGCAGTGGGCCCCGGTGTCGGGCGCGACCCGAGTCATGGTCATCGACGACAAGGTCGCCGGCGACGAGGTCCTGAAGTCCACCATGAGGATGGCGCGCCCCGCGGGCATGGCCGTTTCGATCATCTCCGAGCAGACCGCGCTCAAGAACTTCGCCGCGGGCAAGTACGACCGCGAGAAGGTCTTCGTCATCGCCAAGGAGCCCGAGACGATGCTTCGCCTGGTCGAGTCGGGCGTCGAGCTCCCGTCGCTGGTCGTCGGCGGCTCGCTCGTCAAGGAGGACGGCATCCAGCTCACCCAACGCGCCTACGCCTCCGCCGAGAACGTCCAGAGCTACAAGGCGCTCATCGCCCGCGGCGTCAAGGTGACGGCACAGTTCGTGCCCGCCGACAAGCCCGTCTCCGTCGCCGACCTCATCTAAGGAGGGATCATGGTCAACTTCACTATCCTGCAGGTCGTCCTTTTGACCCTGCTGGCCTTCATCAAGCACGTGGACTACTACGGCATCCCGATGATCTTCGTCAATTACGCCGTTTTCTGGGGCCTCATCACCGGAGTCGTCATGGGCGACTGGAAGACCGGCCTTGTCATCGGCGGCACCATTCAGCTCATGCAGCTCGGCGTCGCGGGCTTCGGCGGCTCCTCCATTCCCGACTACGGCACGATGGCCATCATCGCCACCGCCTACGGCGTGACCCTGGGCTCCGACACGGGCCTCGCCATCGGCCTGCCGGTCGGCATGCTCGGCATCCAGCTCGACGTCGTCGCCAAGATCCTCAACGGCTTTGTCGTCGAGAAGTCCCAGAAGTTCTGCAACGAGGGTAAGTTCAATCAGATGAACGCCATCCTGTGGGTCTGCCCCGCGCTCTTCGGCCTGTGCGCCGCCCTGCCCGTCTTTGTCTCCGTGACGCTCGGCCAGCCCGCCGTCAACTGGCTCCTCGAGGTCATGCCCCAGTGGTTCCTCTCCGGCCTCACCCTCGCCGGCAAGATGCTCCCGGCCGTCGGTATCGCCATGCTGCTCCGCTACATGCCAACCGCCAAGTACTTCCAGTACCTGCTCGCCGGCTTCTTCCTCTCGGCCTTCCTGAACGTGCCCATCATCGGCGCCGCCATCGTCGGCGTTGCCCTCGCGATTGCGTTCTACCAGCGTGCCGAGAGGGACACCGAGCTCGCCGCCCACGCTTCCGCAGACGCCTTCATCGGAGAGGATGAGTAACCATGGAAAACGAGAACATCACCGCCGTCGCCGAGGGCAAGCCCTCCGGCTACAAGGTCACCAAGAAGGACCTGCGCAACGCGAACTGGCGCTGGCTCATGAGCGTGTGCACCTTCAACTACCAGACCCAGCAGGGCGCCTCAGTCGCCTACGCCCTCTCGCCGGTCCTGAGGAAGATCTACACGAACGACGAGGACTATAAGCAAGCGCTCAACAACCACTTCCGCTACTACAACACCCAGCCTTGGCTCGCCGCCATCATCCTTGGCGCCTGCGTGGCCATGGAGGAGCGCGACGGCCTAGCGGCGGCGGACGCCGTCCAAGACCTGAAGATCGGCACCATGGGACCGCTCGCCGGCGTTGGCGACTCCCTGCTCATGACCATGATCCCGACCATCATGGGCTCCATCGCCGCCTACATGGCCATCGAGGGCAACCCCGTGGGAGCCGGCATCTGGTTCGCGCTCATCCTGGCCATCTTCTGGGTCCGCATGCACGCCCTCGAGTTCGGCTACAAGCAGGGCGTGAAGCTCGTCACCGACTTCAGCGAGAAGCTTCCCAACCTCACTGCCGCCGCCTCCGTGCTCGGCCTCACCGTGGTCGGCTGCCTCATCGCCTCGGTCATCGGCGTCACCTGCCCGATTAGCTTCAGCTTCGGCGACGTCGCGATGGAGATTCAGCCGCTGCTCGACAAGATCCTGCCTGCCATGATCCCCGCCGCCATCACGGGAAGCGCGTATTACCTTCTTACCAAGAAGAACGCGAGCATGACGGCCCTCATCCTCGTGGTGATCGTCCTCGCGATGGTCGCCTCCGCCGCCGGCATCCTCGCCTAGCTTCGACCCAAGAGATTGGTGAATCAATGAGAAAGATAGTTGTGGCGAGCCATTCCCTTCTCGCCCAGGGCTTCAAGGACACCCTCGAGTTCCTTACGGGTAAGGGCGACGCCGTCAACGCCGTGTGCGCCTACGTGAACGACAACGGCGAGGGGCTCGACGCGGCGGTCGAGGCGGCTCTTTCGGGCACTGACGAGGTCGTCGTCCTCACCGACGCGTACGGCGGCAGCGTGAACCAGCGCTTTTCCCGCTTCGCCTCCGACCGGATCCACGTGATCGCGGGTGTCAACCTCCCGCTCGCCATGACGGTCGCGCTCGCGCGCCCCGACGAGAAACTCGACTTCGACGCCCTCGTCAACGAGGCGCGCCAGCAGATCATCTACGTGAACGGTGCCAGTTCCGCCGAGTGCGACGACGACGAATAGAGGAGGTCGACGATGAGAGAGTTCCTTAAGGACGTGTGGATGCACGGCGGTGAGGAAAGCCGCGCCATCACCCCCGAGAACATCACGGGCGAGAAGGGCCGCGCCGCCATGTCGGCCAGCCACCTCGGCGTCGGCCGCAAGGGCTCGTGCTGCGTGCCCCTTGAGTCCGGCGAGACCATCACGCTCGCGGACATCGAGGGCCCCGGCATCATCCGCCACATCTGGATGACCGTCCCCGACAAGACCGCCGCTGGCAGCTTCGTCATGCGTGACCTCGTGCTGCGCTTCTACTGGGACGACGAGGAGACCCCCTCGGTCGAGTGCCCTGTCGGCGACTTCTTCTGCAACGGCTTCGGTGAGCGCGCCATCGTCAACTCGATGCCCATCTGCGTGAACCCGACGGGCGGCATGAACTGCTACTTCGAGATGCCCTTCAGGAAGCACGCCAAGGTCACGCTTACGAGCGAGCACCCCGGGTTCATTAAGTACATCTTCTACACGTTCAACTACGCGCTCACCGACGTGCCGGACGACGCCATGTACTTCCACGCCCGCTTTAACCGCGAGCGCAGCACCCGCAGGGGCGTCGACTACACCGTGCTCGACGGCGTGCGCGGCAAGGGCTACTACGTCGGCACCTACATGGCCCTGTGCGCCCTGGAGCGCTATTGGTGGGGCGAGGGCGAGATGAAGTTCTTCCTCGACGGCGACGAGGAGTTCCCCACGGTCACCTCGACGGGAGCCGAGGACTACTTCGGCGGTGCCTGGGCCTTCCTCGACAGGCCGCCCCACGCGCTGCCCGAGGCGCAGTGCTTCAACACGCTGTTCGCCGGCTACCCGTACCGCTCGACGCGCGACGCCACGCGCGACCGCTTCAGCGCGGGCAAGCCGAACCCGAATCCGATGCTCGCGACTAACGACGACGCGCTGCCCAGGCACGGCCTCTACAGGTGGCACCTTCCCGACCCGATCTCGTTCAAGGAGGACCTGCGCGTGACGTTCCAGGACCTCGGCAACGACGACATCAAGCTCTACGAGCGCGAGGACGACATCTCCACCGTCGCCTACTGGTACCAAAGCGAGCCGCACGCCGTGCTCGCCCCGTTTGCCGCGAGGCGGGACCGCGTGCCCAGGTAGGGTCGCCTCGAAACAAGCCAACGTTATGGGCGCCCGCGGTTGACCATGACTGCGGGCGTCCCTTTGTAAGGAGGATCACATGAGCGAAAAGCAAATGAGGCTCGGCGCCCTCGAAGCCGGCGGGACCAAGATGGTCTGTGCCGTGGTGTCCGGCGACGGCGAGGTCCTCGACCGTATGGAGACCCCGACGCTTACGCCCGCCGAGACCGTCCCGCAGATGATCGAGTGGTTCACCGCCCGCGATGTGGACGCGTTGGGCATCGGCGCCTTCGGCCCGACCTGCGTCGACCCCAACGACGAGCGCTACGGCTCCATCCTCCAGACGCCCAAGCTCGCGTGGCGAGGCCATGGTCTTCGCGCCGCGTTCGCCGACGACCTCGGGATTCCGGTGGCCTACGACACGGACGTTAACGTTGCCTGCCTCGGCGAAGTGGTCTTCGGCTGCTGCAAGGGGCTCGAGGACGCCGTCTACGTGACCATCGGCACCGGCGTGGGCGCGGGCGTCATGTGCGCGGGCAGACTCCTTCACGGTATGCTGCACCCCGAGGCCGGTCACATGCTGGTAAGGACCCGTCCCACCGAGGAGGGACGCTGCGTCTGCCCGAGCCACGCGAGCTGTCTCGAGGGGCTCGCCTCCGGCCCCGCCATCGCCGCGCGCTGGGGAAAGCCCGCGGCCGAGCTCGCGGACAACGATGAGGTGTGGGCGCTCGAGGGGGATTATCTGGGGCAGATGTGCGCGAACCTCGTGCTCATGTACTCGCCTCGCCGCATCGTCCTCGGCGGCGGCGTGATGCACCAGGAGCAGCTCTACGGCATCGTCCGCAAGAAGACCCTCGAATATCTGGGTGGCTACATCCAGACCGCCGAGCTTAAGGACATGGAGAGCTACATCTGCGCCCCGGGCTGCGGCGGCGACCAAGGAATCCTCGGCGCGGCCGAGCTGGCAAGAAGGGCGCTCGCGTAACTTGCGCTCTCTCCGCCATACAACGCGTTAAGAAAAGACGAGCGCTTCTTGCCAATTGAGCGGCAAGAAGTGCTCGTCTTTTGCATTTGTTTTTGGGCAGGACGCCCCGCCTCCGCTAGAGTCCCTGGACCGCCACACCCACGAGGTTTGGACCGGTGTGGACAAGAAGCGCGGGGCTGATGTCGGAGCGGACGACCTCCACCGCGTTGGCCACGCGCTCGCACAGGGCCTGCTCCATACGGTCGTAGAGGTCGGCGTGGGCCGAGGTGCGGCTCGCGGCAAAGCGCACCTTGGGGTGCTTCTCGACGATGGCGGCGATGAGCTTGACCTCGGTGCGATGCGGTGCTTGCACAGCCATTTCGTGTGCGCGAGGCTGTTGGCTTTCTGGGCCACAGCAATCACCTTCCCCCTAGTATGATGACCTGAACAATCCTCATGCTAGGGGGAAGGTTTTTGTCGCGTAGCGGAAATTGGCCTCCACCCGCTGAGCGGGTGGCTTTCTATGCCGCGCGTGCCGCGCGGCACGGACTAAAGTCCATGAATAAAAACGAGGAAGGCCACGTCCGGCCTCCCTCGCAAAGGGTCTCTGATTACTCCCACTCATTGGGGACAGACTTAAATGAGTGATTGCACTCATTGGGGACAGACTTAAATGAGTGTTCTTGAAATGCCGGCGCCTGGGGACGTTCTTTTTCTGTCTGCAGTTTGGGACGGTCCTTAGAGCTGCAGCGCGCCATGAGTGACGAGGCTAAGCGGATCATCCTGTCTTTTGAGTTCTAAGCATAAGCCCCTGTCTCTGAGCAATGACCAGTGCGCATTTGTGCGTATTTGGGTGCGTCGGATTGCGTGAATATGCGTATAGAAGCGCCGTTTACGGGGCAAATATGACCGTTTAGCGGTGAGGTACGCAGAAACACGCACAGACGCGCGCGTCTGTGCGAATATAGAGCTGTCCGAAATGCAAGACGTTCTATGACACAGGAGGCACATGATGGCAGATTCCAAGCGGGTTCCACTCGACTCCGCGGCAGCAGCAAAGGCAGCGTTCGCTTCGGTCCAGGACAAGCCGTTCCCCGACGACATCTTTACGGCTCCCGAGCTCCATTGGGCCGTGATCGGGTGCGGCGTTATCGCCAACCAGATGGCCCAGTCCCTCGCTCTTGCCGGCCGCAAGCTCGCGGGCGTCGCCAACCGCACGCTGTCCAAGGCTCAGACTTTTGCCGAGCAGTATGGCATCGAGAAGGTCTATGACACGGTCGAAGACCTCTACGCCGATCCGGACATCGACGCTGTCTATATCACCACGCCGCACAACACGCATATCACCTATCTGCGTGCCGCGCTGGCCGCCGGCAAGCACGTGCTCTGCGAGAAGGCCATTACCCTCAACTCTGCCGAGCTCGACGAGGCCCGCGCCATCGCCGACGAGCACAACGTGGTCCTTATGGACGCCACCACGGTGCTCCATATGCCGCTGTATCAGGAGCTGCGCCGCCGTATGGATGCGGGTGACTTTGGCCACATGAACCTCGTCCAGCTCAACTTTGGCAGCTATAAGGAGTACGGCGACCTGACTAACCGTTTCTACAACCGTAGTCTTGCCGGTGGTGCCATGCTCGATATCGGCGTGTATGCGCTCTCCGTCATGCGCCTGTTTATGGCCAGCCAACCCGCCGAGGTCGTGTCTCTGGGCAATACCTGCGAGACTGGCGTTGACGTCGCGGGTGGCATTGTCTGCCGTAATGCCGAGCAACAGCTGGGCGTCGTGAGCCTTACGCTCCACTCCAAGCAGCCCAAGCGCTCGGTCATCAGCTTCGATAAGTGCTATATCGAGGTCAACGAGTATCCGCGTGCAGACCATGCGACCGTCGTGTGGACTGCGGACGGTCACCGTGAGGAGGTCCACGCTGGCACCGAGGCCTACGCGCTGTGCTACGAGATGGCCGACCTGGAGAAGGCCGTTGCTGGCGATGATTCGAAGCGCGAACTTCTGGGCTATGCTTCTGATGTTATGGAGCTGATGACCAAGCTCCGCGCCGATTGGGGAGTCGTGTACCCCGAGGAGGAGTAAGCGATGCTTGCGGAAGATAGGCTCAACGCGATCGTGTCGATGGTGCAGCAGACCGGCTCGGTTACCGTGCCGGAGCTTGCCGAGGCCCTGGGCGTGACACCGTCCACCATTCGCCGTGACTTGCAAACGCTCGACCGCGCGCACCGTATCGCCAAGGTGCACGGAGGCGCGACGAGTCTGGAGCGCGCGCACGTGACGCGCGACCTGACGATCAGCGAGCGCAGTGATCTCCATAACGATGACAAGGAGCGCATCTGCGCCCGCGCCGCGGCCCTGGTGGAGCCCGATAGCTTTGTGTATATCGATTCGGGCTCCACGACCCTCAAGCTCATCGAGCATCTTCCGCATCTCGACGGCGTCACCTATGTGACCGATTCTGTGCTCCATGCCCAGCATCTCGCCCTGCGCGGTATGCGCGCCGTTGTGCTGGGTGGCGAGCTCAAGCCCGAGACCGAGGCGCTCGTCGGTCCCGATGCCTTGGCAACCCTGGACCGCTATAACTTCAACTGCGGCTTTTGGGGTTCCAATGGCATCGCCGCCGAGCAAGGTCTCACCACGCCGGATATCGAGGAAGCGCAGGTCAAGCGTATCTCGATGCGTCATACCGCCAAACGCTTCGTAATCTCGGACGCCAGTAAATTTGGCATGGTGGCGCCCGTCAAGTTCGCAGACTTCCGCGATGCAACGATTATTACCGCAGGCGAGGTGCCCGCCAAGTACCAGTCGATGGACAACGTCATCACGGTCTAGCGAGCGGGGGTAGGCTAAGGCCAATGCCATTTAGTTTTCTCAGTAGAAAAGTGGCAACGTCCATTACGGGCGTTGCCGCTTTTGTTGTCTACCGGTTTTGTCTAAGTCTGCAACAACTAGACCATTAAAAGTGGGCTAGATGTTACAGACTGAGATACTTCCGAACCGCGCCGTCCCTTTGTCTCGATCTGTAACAGCTGGGACCGATTTTGCCGAGTTATTGTTACAGATTGAGATTTTCTCTTGCGGGGGATTCGAATGTCTCGATCTGTAACAGATAGACCGGAAAATGGGTTCTAACTGTTACAGATCGAGACGTTTTGGCGCCACGGCTGAGCCATCGTGGTGGCTTTGACGTTTGTCCAGATAAAACCTGCCAAAATAAACCTGTCCCTTTTTGGCAGGTTTTAGGGCTCCCAGGGGCAGGGGGCTTCGATGTGGATGTGCTCGCCGGTTACGGGATGCGTAAAGGACACGCTGTGGGCGTGGAGCATCAATCCACAGGGGCGCGGCGTGCCGTACAGGTCGTCGCCTACCAGGGGATGACGCTCGCTGGCCAGATGCACGCGGATCTGGTGCTTGCGGCCGGTGAGCAGCTCGACATCGATATACGAACGCGTGGGCAGGCCGCGGCGGCTCTTAAGGCGCTTGAGCACCTTGACGCGCGTCTGAGAGGGCTTTCCGCTGGCGCCGACACGCATCTTGCGGCTATCGTGGCGGTCGCGCGCGATGGGCTTGTCGATGAGCTTTTCGTTCCAGTCGATCTTGCCCTCGGCGAGCGCCAGGTAGTGCTTTTCGAACGCGTGGTCGATGATCATCTGGTCAAAGGCGGGCTGCGTTTGCTTGTCGAGCGAGAACAGCACCACGCCGGTGGTGTCGCGGTCCAAGCGGTTGAGCGGCTGCATGTCGGTCGCGGCAAAGCCGTCGCCCATCGCCAGCAAAAGGTCGCTGGCGTAGTCGGTAAATGTGCGCTCGCCGGTGCCGTCACCGTGGACGATCATGCCGGCGGGCTTGTCGATGGCCATGAGCCAGGCGTCGCAATAGAGGACTTGAGGTTCTTCGTTCACGTGTAAACCTTTCGGTTAGCTAATTCCCACAAACATGCAGCCCGAGGTGGCGCCGCGCAGGCGGGCGGCCGGCTTGCGGCCGGCTTGAGCCGCCTCGACAGCGCGACGGACGCGAGCGACGGCACGGCCAATCTCATCGGCCTCGAGCAGCGTTCCGTCCACCATGAGACGACGGACGCCGGCGTCGAGCAGCTGTGGTACCTGGGGCGTAAGGTCGATGGGGTAGGCGTCGTACAGGCGTGAGCGGCCGTGGATGTCGGTGCGCACCGGCATGACCTTGCCGTCGATATTCTTGAGCGACAGCTTGCGGGCGCGCAGGCGGCAGTTGGCACAATCGTGGATGCAGCCGTTGGCAACCTGCAGAATGCAATGCTCGCTTGTCATGACGCGCGGGCGGCCAAAGACGGTGATGCCCAGAGCCGCGGGCGCGGCGGCGCCGAGCGAGACGATCTCGTCGAGCGTGATCTCGGGCGAGAGCCAAAACGCGCCGGCTCCGCGCTCGGCAAGTGCCTCCATGCAAGGCGTGTTGTGCACAGGCAGGCAAGAGCGAATCTCGGCCGTGGCGCCGGCACGCGCGGCTACGGCGAGCTCGGAGATATTGCCGACGGCGACGGTGGCTCCGGCATTGATCCAGGGATCGACGCGGACGTGGTCAACGGCGCGGCAGACCTCGTCGAGTACGGGCACGATACCCTGCTCAAATGCGTCGGTGGGGGAGAGCCCGGACGCGTCGAGTACGTCGGTGGTCATGTAGATGCGCGTTGCGCCCTCCGCGCGGGCTGCCTCAGCGGCCTCGAGCGAGGTGACGGTGGCGCAGATCTGCGGCTCGTCGCGGTAGTGCTCGGGCGCGGGGCGGGAATCACTGGTGACAATCGCCGGCAGCTCGAGCGTTTTCGCGCGCTCCGCGTACGGCGCCAGAATGGCCTCTTCCAGCGCCTTGCAAGCGGCGGCGCGCACCTTATGTACGGCGGAGAAACCCATGCCACAGCCCTCATCGAGTGCCACCTCAAAGCTTGCAGCCTCAAAGGGAGAGGAACCCATGCGGCCGACGTGTTCAACCAGATCGGACGCCTCGACCGCACGGGTCTTGGCGGCTTCGACGGTAAAGCCCGTGGCCGTGGCCGTAAGCGAAGGGTCGTCGCAGCAGGTGAGCGTAACGGTAAACGGCTCGCCCAGACGCGCCACGACGGACACATCAACAGCTCGGCGGTGCAGCACATCACGCTTGAGCGCGGCGCCGGCGGCGTCGATGGCACGCTGACTGCGAATCACGCGGACGCGGCAGCCCTCGGGCATGCTGCGGGGTACGCGACATTCGATGACTTCACCGGCTGCGGCATCATCGGCGGCAATGGTGGTCAGGAACTGGTCAAACTCGTTATCGTGGCGAAGCTCCAGCAGGTCGCCCTTGCCCACGGGCTCAAACAGCTCAATGCGGGCGATGGCGGCGCGGCGACGGCGGTCGTCGGGCTTGAGACCGCGCACGTCGCGGTTGGCCAGACGGCTGCCCAGCACCGTGCCCACAATCTGGCCGCGGTTGTTGGAGCGCTCGTAGCTCATCATCTCGTCGCCCGAGGTGCCGTCCTGATAGGCGTGCGTAAAGTCGCGGTTGAAGCAGCGCTTGAGCTGGCGCTGGCGAGCGGCGTCCTCGTCCTTATCTACGGCGAACCCGGCCAGCATGTCATCGATCTGATGACGATATACATCAACGATGGAGTACACGTAATCGGGCGCCTTCATGCGGCCCTCGAGCTTAAGCGACGCGGCGCCGGCGTCATACAGACGGCGAACAAGCTGTGAGGTGTTGGTGTCACGCGGGCATAGCGCGCGCTCGCGGCCGGCGGGGGAGAGCGCGCGACCGTTCTCGTCGATCAGCTCGTAGGGCAGGCGGCAGGGCTGGGCGCACATGCCACGGTTGGCCGATCGTCCCGCCATGGCAAAGCTCGAAAGCAGGCACAGGCCCGAGTAGCAAAAGCAGATGGCGCCGTGGCTAAAGACCTCGAGGTCCACATCGGGCGCGGCATCGTGAATGGTGGCAATCTCGTCGATGGAAAGCTCGCGCGAGAGGGTCACGCGGTCGGCGCCCTGCTCGCGGCACCAAAGGGTCCCGCGGTCATCATGGATGTTCGCCTGGGTCGAGATATGCGTCTCGATGCCGGGCATCGTGCGCTTGACCTCAAAGAACAGGCCCCAGTCCTGGATGATGAAGGCGTCGGCGCCCAACGTGGAGCAGCGATGGATGAGTTGCAACGCATCGCCCATCTCGGACTGCTTGATGACGATGTTGACCGTGACGTAGACGCGCGACCCGGCTAGATGTGCGGCGCGGCAGGCTTGCTCAAAGGCCTCGTCGGTAAAGTTCGTTGCCTTGCGGCGGGCGTTGAAGCTGCCCATGCCGCAGTAGATGGCGTCTGCCCCGGCAGCGAGCGCGGCGGCAAAGGGCTCCGGGCCTCCGGCGGGGGCTAAAAGCTCGGGTCTGCGGTTGGTGGTTCGACTGGCGGTTGCGGTCATATCCTGCCTTTCAAAATGCTCAGATACTCAAAAGTATAGTGGTGCCGTCGCGATGGACGATGCCCGCAGTCTAAGCAGGACAAAGTTTTCAGGTGGGTCGCCAGTCACGCCGCTCATCGGCCCGTACGCGCCGTTGGGCGATAAAATATTCTCGCAACGTGATAATAATCTTGCATCGCGCGGAAACCTTGAGTACTATCCCAATCAAGCGCGGTGTTCAGACCGAACTGTGCCTCCCGGTGTGAACGCCGCGCTCCCGTTCCCTTTTACTTGTAAGGAGAAAAACATGAGCAAGACCGTCGTGTCTTCCGATAACGCACCCGCAGCCATCGGCCCGTATTCCCCCGGTATCCAGACTGGCAACATGGTGTTCCTGTCCGGCCAGCTGGGCATCGATCCCGCGACCGGCAAGCTGCCCGAGGGTGTCGAGGCCCAGGCCAAGCAGTCCCTCGCCAACGTCGAGGCTCTGCTGACCGCTGCCGGCGCCACGTTTGCCGATGTCGTCAAGACCACGGTCTACCTGGCCGACATCGCCGACTTTGCCGCCGTGAACGAGATTTACGCCTCCAAGTTCGAGGCTCCGTTCCCCGCGCGCAGCGCTTTCCAGGTTGCCGCCCTTCCGGCTGGCGGTCTGGTCGAGATCGAGGTTGTCGCCGCTCTCTAAGGTGTTGGTAACAACTAAACATGACATGCAAAAAGACCCTGCAGCGCGTGCGAGCTGCAGGGTCTTTTGTCAAGCGATGCGACAAAAATGATCCGTTTCCCTTCGTCCCCAAGGGATCACGTTTAGCCCTCCTTGCGGACTTTTTGCAGGTAGCGGTAGACGCTGGGCTCCGAAATGCCCAGCGCGGTGGCGGCGCAGGCCACTGCGCCCTTGAGCATGAACACCCCGTTGCCGTTGAGATGGCGAATGACGTCCACGCGGTCGCTCTGACCAAGCGACGCTACATCCAGCCCGCGCGCGCTCAGCAACTCGGCAATGCTGCGGTCGATGAGCTCCTGCGTGGACTCCGAAAGGCTTTCGACCTCGATAGGGGCGGGCTCCGTGCGCGTCGGCGCCGCGTCGAAGCATGCCATGAGTTGCTGCGCCATGGTGTTGATGGAGCGCACGGTCGAGAGGTCGGTGTTGACGCAGAGCATACCGACGATCTCGTCATTCTCGCGGATAAAGTACGTCGCTGACTCCAACGTCTTGCCGCCGGCACCGCGCCCCTCGTAGCCCGTAATAAACGGCAGGTCGCGATACTTGGCGTCGTGCATGATCTTGAGCGCCAGATCGGTGGCGGGACCGCCGACCTTGCGGCCGCTCACGATGCCGTTGCGAATATCGACGATGGCGTGGTCGGGATCCGAGAAATCGTGCAGCACGATTTCGCTGTTTTTGCCGAGTATCTGCTCCAGAAAATCGACCATCGGCAAAAAGCGACGTACGGTCTCGTTCACGGGCAACTCCTTTGGGTGAAATCGGAAATGTTCATAACAATTTTTTCTCATGGTAACACGCTGCCCATCATCTCGTATATCCGCAGGTACATGACGTAATGCAGACGAACGGTATGATTTTGGCGGTAAACGGTTGACCAAAAGAAAAGTTAGATGTTATTTTGACCAGACACTTTCCTGACCTGCGGAAATGCATTATCTCAGCTGAAGAATAGTCTGATAACAAAAAATTATTATTGAGAATGAGAATCATCTTTAATACGATATGCAACGAAGGCACAACCTCAACCCCGCACTGCGTCACAATAGAGCGTTAGATGCGAAAACAACTATTTCGAGGATTGGTGGTCAAATGACCCAGGAGACGGTTAAGAACGGCACTGAAGCCCTGTTCACTCGTGAAGGCATGCCTCCCGTTAAGGAAATGATCCCGTGTGCCCTTCAGCACGTGCTGGCTTCGTTTGCCGGTATCATCACCCCGGCTGTCATCATGGCCGGCGTCTACGGCTTTAATAGCCAGCAGAGCACCGACATCATTCAGGTTGCGCTCATTCTTTCGGCGATCGATACGGCCCTTCAGGCCTTCGCTCCCTTCCGTCGCATCGGCGGCGGCCTGCCCATCGTCATGGGCGTTTCGTTCGCGTTCCTGCCGGCCCTGCAGGCCATGGGTGCCTCGGGCTTTAGCTTTGGTGCTCTGCTGGGCGGCGAGATCGTCGGCGGCGCCGTCGCGGTCCTCTTTGGTCTGGCCTACAGCAAGATTAAGTGGCTGTTCCCGCCCGTCGTGACCGGTACGGTCATCTTCTCCATCGGCGTTTCGCTGTATCCCACGGCCGTCAAGTATATGGCCGGCGGTATGGGCACGCCGCTGTGGGGCACTCCGCAGGCCTGGTGCGTCGCTCTTATCACCTTCGCCGTGGTCTTTGCGCTCGCCAACTTTGGCAAGGGCACGCTCAAGCTGGGATCCGTGTTCTTTGGCATGATCGTTGGCATGATCGTTTCGATCCCCTTTGGCATGATCGACTTCTCCAGCGTCGCCACCGCTCAAGTCTTTGCCCTTCCCAAGCTCATGCCCTACGCGCTCGAGTTTGATCCCGAGGTCTGCATTACCCTCGCCGTCGTGTTCCCCATGGTTGCCATCCAGGTTATCGGTGACGTCTCCGCCGCCTGCCTGGGCTCCATCGACCGTATGCCCACCGAGCGCGAGCTCTCCGGCGCTATCGTGTCCCAGGGCCTCACCTCTATGGTCGGCGGCCTGCTGGGCGGTCTTCCCACCAGCGCCCTTGGCCAGAACGTGGGCATCATCTGCTCCAACAAGGTCGTCAACAAGTGGGTCTTTGTGATCATTGCGGCCGTCTTTGCCATCGCCGGTCTGTTCCCGCAGCTTTCTGCCGTCCTTTCCGCTATCCCGCAGCCCGTCATCGGCGGCGCGACCGTCGGCGTCTTTGGCACCATCACCATGAACGGCGTGCGCATGTTCACCCGCGAGGGCCTCACGCAGCGCACTACCACCATCGTCGGTACCTCCGTCGTCTTTGGCCTGGGTATCTGGATGGCCAGCGGTTGCCTTGCCGGCGAGGGTATGCCCGCCTGGGTGTCCACCGTCATCGGCTCCAATGCCGTAACCCCCACCGCCATCATGGCCATTGTCCTTAACCTGATCCTTCCGCAGACGCCGGTCGTGGCTCAGCACATCGATGCCGCCAAGGACGCTGCCGTGGATCTGGTCTTGCCCGAGAGCAAGAAGTAACCAATTCGGTGCTATTCGTCGGCGGACGCATCGCCTCGTCCGCCGACGTCATGCGGCGCCAAGCCGCACTTCAAAGGGTTTGTCCCTTTGGTGAAGCGTTGACGGGAGAGGGCCCGTTTCCGGTGTAGGCCGGCGCTTCGCACTCCGCCATGTCAGAGGTGTCAAACCCCGCCTCTGATGTCGAAGGGAGCATCCATGCTTCTGGTCGCTAACGGTTCCGTCTTTACCCGCAACGCTCAGGCCCCGTTCATTCCCAACGGTGCGGTCGCCATTGACGGAGATACGATCGTCGAAGTGGGCCCCGAGTGCGAGCTCAAGGCCAAGTACCCGGATGCCGAGTACGTCGATGCCCAGGGCAACCTCATCATGCCCGGACTCATCAACTGCCACACCCACATCTACTCGGGTCTGGCTCGCGGCCTTGCCATTAAGGGCTGCAACCCCACCAACTTTCTGGAGAATCTTGAGCAGCAGTGGTGGAAGATCGATGACAACCTGACGCTCGACGGCACCAAGGCCAGCGCCTATGCCACGATTTTGGACTCCATACGCGATGGCGTCACCACGATCTTCGATCACCATGCGAGCTTCTGCGAAATCCCGGGAAGCCTCTTTACCATTAAGGATGCAGCTCAGGAGCTGGGCATGCGTTCATGCCTGTGCTACGAGGTCTCCGATCGCCGCGGCCAGGAAAAATGCGACCAGGCCATTGCCGAGAACGCCGAATTTGCCCAGTGGGCCGCCAAGGAGCGTCGCGATAACCACAACCACATGATCGCCGCCATGTTTGGCGGACATGCCACCTTTACGCTTTCGGACGAGACCATGGATAAGATGGCCGAGGCCAATAACGGCCTGACCGGCTTCCACATCCATGTGTGTGAGGGCATGAACGACGTGTGGGATTCCCGCCTCAACCGCGGTGGCATCAGCCCCGTCGAGCGCCTGCTGCAGCACAATCTGCTGGGTCCCGACACCATGCTGGGCCACTGCATCCACGTGACGCCCGCCGAGATGGACATCGTCAAAGAGTCCGGCACCTGGCTCGTCAACAACCCCGAATCCAATATGGGCAACGCCGTGGGCTGCGCCCCCGTGCTCGAGTTCTTCCGCCGCGGCATCCCCGTGTGCATGGGCACCGACGCCTACACCCACGATATGCTCGAGAGCCTTAAGGTCTTCCTGATCATTCAGCGCCACAACGCCGCCATGCCCAACGTGGGCTGGTGCGAGGCCATGACCATGCTGTTCGAGAACAACGCCAAGATGGCGAGCAAGTACTTCGATCGCAAGCTCGGCGTGCTTGAGCCCGGCGCTGCCGCCGACGTCATCGTCATGGACTACAAGCCCTTTACGCCGCTGAGCGAGGAGAATATCGACGGCCACATGCTCTTTGGCATGATGGGCAAAAACTGCCGCACTACCATCATCAACGGCCGCGTCCTGTACAAGGATCGTGAGTTCGTTGAGATTGATGAGGAAAAGATCAACGCGTGGACCATGGCCGAGTCCAAGAAGCTCTGGAGCACGCTCAACGATCGCGTGTACTAATTCCAATTGGAGATTCGCGCGCGTCGGATGTTTCGCCGCATCCGACGCGCGCATAGGCGGCCTCCGCGGGGTCGCCGGCGCTGTGCTAGCGCTACACCGTATTTGCGCCCGCCGCGCGGTCTCGCCGGGCGTTACAGAGAGGAGCTCACTATGAGCGACATCATGAGGCCGATCCCGTTTTCGCAGCTGATGAACTGGATCATCGAGGAGCACAAGACCCAGGACGCCATCTTTGGCGTGCGCAAGATGGCCACGACCAACCAGGAGGGCGCGCTTCCCATTTTTGACGAGCGCATCGAGACTCCGTTTGGCCCGGCCGCCGGTCCCAATACGCAGCTTGCCCAGAACATCGTGGCATCCTATGTGGCTGGTTCCCGCTTCTTTGAGCTCAAGACCGTCCAGGTTATGGACGGCGAGGAGCTCTCCAAGTGCGTCAACAAGCCCTGCATCGTGGCTCAGGACGAGTGCTACAACTGCGAGTGGTCGACCGAGCTCGAGGTTCCGCAGGCATTTGCCGAGTACGTGAAGGCATGGTTTGCCTGCCACCTGATCGCTCGCGAGTACGGTCTGGGCAGCCCGGACGGCTTTGTCTTCAACATGTCGGTGGGCTATGACCTGGAGGGCATTAAGAGCCCCAAGGTCGATGCGTACATTGAGGGCATGAAGGACGCCAGCGGCTCCGACGTCTGGAACGAGTGTCGTGCCTGGGCTCTCGCTAACCTGGACAAGTTTGAGCATGTCGACGCCGCGTTTGTCGAGTCCATCCCGGCGCGCGTCTCCAACTCCATCACCGAGTCTACCCTGCACGGCTGCCCGCCTGCCGAGATTGAGCGCATCGCGACCTATCTGATCACCGAGAAGGGCCTCAACACCTACATCAAGTGTAACCCCACGCTGTTGGGCTATGAGTTTGCCCGCCAGCGCCTCAACGATCTGGGCTTTGACTACATCGTCTTTGATGACACGCACTTCCGCGAGGACCTGCAGTGGGCCGACGCCGTGCCCATGTTCGAGCGCCTGATTGCCCTGTGCGCCGATCGCGGCCTGGAGTTTGGCGTCAAGCTGACCAACACGTTCCCCGTCGACGTGACGAGGAACGAGCTGCCCTCCACCGAGATGTACATGTCCGGCCGTTCGCTGTTCTCGCTGACCATCGAGGCCGCCCGTCGCATTACCGAGCAGTTCGATGGCAAGCTGCGCATCAGCTACTCCGGCGGCGCCACGGTCTACAACATCCGCGCCCTGTATGACGCCGGTATTTGGCCCGTCACCCTGGCGACCGACGTACTCAAGCCCGGTGGCTACGAGCGCTTTAGCCAGATGGCCGGCGAGTTTGCCAACCTGGATGGCAAGCCGTTCACGGGCGTCACTCTCGAGGCCGTGACCGCGATCCAGACCGACTCGCTCACCAACCCGCTCTACAAGAAGCCGCTGCGCCCGCTGCCCGACCGCAAGGTCGCCGGCAAGAGCCCGCTTTCCGACTGCTTTACCACGCCGTGCCGCACGAGCTGCCCCATCCAGCAGGATATTCCCGCCTACCTGGCGGCTGTTGACGAGGGCCGCTACGAGGACGCGCTCAACATCATCATCGAGCGCAACGCCCTGCCGTTCATTACCGGTACCATCTGCCCGCATCCCTGCGGCCGTGCCTGCGAGCGTGCATTCTACGAGCCCGAGGGCGCCCAGATTCGCGCCAGCAAGCTCAAGGCCGCCCGCGAGGCCATGACCGCCGTGCTGCCCAAGCTGCGCGCCCAGGCCATTGCCAACGACGCCGAGCGCAACGTTGCCGTTATCGGCGGCGGCCCGGCCGGTCTGGCGACGGCGTTCTTCCTGACGCGCGCCGGCGTGCCCGTCACTATCTTCGAGGCCCGCGACTCTCTCGGCGGCGTGGTCCGTCACGTGATCCCCGAGTTCCGTATCGCGAGCGACGATATCTCCCACGATGCCGAGCTCTGTCTGGCCTTTGGCGCCAAGGTGCAGCTCAACGCCCGCGTGGAGTCCATTGACGAGCTCAAGGCCCAGGGCTTTACCGACGTAGTCGTGGCCACTGGTGCCTGGATGCCCGGCTCTGCGGGCCTGGGCGAGGGTGCCGAGCTCGACGTGCTGGAGTTCCTCGAGGCCGCCAAGAAGGGCGAGAAGCTCGAGCTGGGCGAGGACGTCGTGGTCATCGGCGCCGGCAACACCGCCATGGACGCGGCCCGCGTGGCCAAGCGCCTTGCTGGCGTGAAGAACGTGCGCCTGGTGTATCGCCGCACCAAGAAGCAGATGCCCGCCGACGAGGAAGAGCTCGATCTTGCTCTTGCCGACGGCGTTGAGTTCTGCGAGCTGCTGGCGCCCAAGGCGCTCAACGGCGCCGTGCTGACCTGCGACGTCATGGAACTTGGCGAGCCGGATGCAAGCGGCCGTCGCAGCCCCGTCGCCACGGGCGAGACCGTCGAGCTTTCCGCCACCACGGTGATCTGCGCCGTGGGCGAGGGCATCGATGCCAGCCTGTACGACGCCGCGGGCGTCGAGCACGACCGTCGCGGCCGCCTTGCCGCCACCTCCACCGGCGTCGAGGGCGTCTGGGCTGCCGGTGACTGCCGCCGCGGTCCCGCTACCGTGGTCGAGGCTATCGCCGACGCCGCCGAGGTCGCCCGTGCCATTGCCGGCGTGGACTTTAACAAGTACGCCGACTGCAACGAGCAGGCCGGCCGCGAGGACACCTGCTACGAGCGCAAGGGATTGCTGTGCCGCGACAAGCGCAACTGCACCAAGACCCGCTGCCTGGGCTGCGGTTCGGTGTGCGAGGTCTGCTGCGATGTGTGCCCCAACCGCGCCAACGTTGCCATTAAGGTGCCGGGCCTGGCCAAGCATCAGGTCGTCCATGTCGACGGCATGTGCAACGAGTGCGGCAACTGCGCCGTGTTCTGCCCCTACCAGGAGGGTCGTCCCTACAAGGACAAGCTCACCCTGTTCTGGAGCGATCAGGACATGGAGAACTCCGAGAACGAGGGCTTCCTGGCCGTGGACGAGGACCACTTTAAGGTCCGCGTCGCCGGCACGGTCCGCACCGTCTCGGTCGATGCCGTCAACACCGGTCTGCCCGAGGCCGTCCGCCTGACCATCAAGGCCGTGCGCGACAGCTATCCGTATCTCCTTAAGAAATAGGCGAGTCTCTTATGGCCAAATCCATTCAACATAACGTGGCCTACGTTGCCTGCGGAAGCGGTTGCGCCTCCGCAGGCGGCGACGCCCGCTGCAGCGAAGGCTGCATTGGCTGTGGCGCCTGTGTCACGGCCTGTCCCCACGGCGCCATTGCACTGATTGATGGCATCGCCCGCGTGGACCGCTCCAAGTGCACGGGCTGTGGCCTGTGCGGCATGGTGTGCCCGCAGCGCGTGATTGCCTTTGTTCCCGGCTACCAGAACATCCTGGTGCGCTGCAACAACACCGATAAGGGCGCCATCGCCCGCAAGATTTGCGACACGAGCTGCATCGGTTGCGGCATGTGCGCCAAAAAATGCCCTGCCGGCGCTATCCGCATCGAGGACAACTGTGCCCACATCGACGGTGCGGACTGCCTGTCGTGCGGCATGTGCGCCGTCGTTTGCCCGCATGGCGCCATCCACGACCGCACCGGCATCGCCGCCGGCGTGTAGAAGGGAATCACCATGGCACAGGAATTCACTTTTACCGTTAACGGCGTCGAGCACACGACGACCCAAAACAAACCGCTGCTGCGCTACCTGCGCGACGACCTGCACATCCATTCCGCCAAGGACGGCTGCTCCGAGGGTGCTTGCGGCACCTGCACCATTCATGTGGACGGTGCGGCCGTCAAGGCCTGCGTGCTGACCACCGCCCTTGCCGCCGGCCGCAACATCGTGACTGTCGAGGGCCTGCCCCAGGACGTTCGCGAGGCCTTTGTGTACGCCTTTGGCGCCGTGGGCGCCGTGCAGTGCGGTTTTTGCATCCCGGGTATGGTCATGGCGGGTGCAGCGCTCATCGCCGAGGATCCCGAACCCACCGAGGAGCAGATCAAGTACGCCATTCGCGGCAACATCTGCCGCTGCACCGGCTACAAGAAGATCATCGAGGGCATCTCGCTGGCCGCTGCGGTGCTCCGCGGCGAAAAGCAGATCGACGAGGATCTGGAGCGCGGCGACAACTACGGCGTGGGCAAGCGCGCCTTCCGCATCGACGTGCGCAAGAAGGTGCTCGGCGAGGGCAAGTATCCCGACGACATCGACGAGCTTGACCAGCCGGGCCTGACCTATGCCAGCGCCGTGCGCTCCAAGTACCCGCGCGCCCGCGTGCTCTCCATTGACACCTCCAAGGCCGAGGCCCTGCCCGGTGTGGTGGGCATCTTGCGCGCCGAGGACGTGCCGGTCAACCAGGTCGGCCACCTTATCCAGGACTGGGACGTCATGATCGCGGCGGGCGATATCACCCGCTGCGTGGGCGACGCCATCGTGCTGGTGGTTGCCGAGGACGAGGCGACGCTCGAGAAGGCCAAGAAGCTCGTCAGGATCGATTACGAGCCGCTGGAGCCCGTGCGTAACATTGTCGAGGCCAGGGCTGCCGACGCCCCGCGCCTGCACGACAGCTTCTTTGCCTTTGGCAACACGGTGGAGCTCAAGGACAACGTGTGTCAGAGCCGCCATGTGACGCGCGGCGACGCCGCCAAGGCGCTGGCAGAGAGCGCGTTTACCGTGACGCAGCGCTTTACCACGCCCTTTACCGAGCATGCCTTCTTGGAGCCCGAGTGCGCCGTTGCCTTCCCGTACAAGAGCGGCGTCAAGGTGCAGTCGACCGACCAGGGTGCCTACGACACGCGCAAAGAGTGTGCCCACATGTTTGGCTGGGACAACGAGCCCGAGCGCGTGGTCGTCGAGACCATGCTCGTGGGCGGCGGCTTTGGCGGTAAGGAGGACGTTTCGGTCCAGCACCTGGCCGCGCTCGCCGCATATAAGTTCCAGCGTCCTGTGAAGTGCAAGCTCACGCGTGCCGAGTCGCTCGCGTTCCATCCCAAGCGCCACGCCATGGCCGGCACCTTTACGCTGGGCTGCGACGCCGAGGGCAACTTTACCGGTCTGGACTGCGAGATCAACTTTGATACCGGCGCCTACGCTTCGCTGTGCGGCCCGGTGCTCGAGCGCGCCTGCACGCATGCCGTTGGCCCCTATAAGTACCAGAACACTGACATCCGCGGTTTTGGCTACTACACCAACAACCCGCCCGCCGGCGCGTACCGCGGCTTTGGCGTTTGTCAGTCCGAGTTTGCGCTCGAGAGCCTTATCGACCTGCTGGCAGAGAAGGTCGGCCTGGACCCGTGGGAGATCCGCTACCGTAACGCCATCGAGCCGGGCGAGGTTTTGCCCAACGGCCAGATTGCCGACTGTTCCACGGCGCTTAAGGAGACGCTGCTCGAGGTCAAGGATGCCTACTACGCGCATCCCGGACACGCTGGCATTGCCTGCGCCATGAAGAACGCCGGCGTGGGCGTGGGTCTGCCCGATGCCGGCCGCTGCAAGATTCGCGTCGAGGATGGCCGCGCCGTGGTCTATGCCGCCACGTCCGACATCGGCCAGGGCTGCAACACGGTCTTTTTGCAGGACGTTGCCGAGGCCTGCGGTCTGCCGCTTCGCTGCATTGCCAACGGCGAGTGCTCCACCGAGAACGCTCCCGACTCCGGCACCACGTCTGGTTCGCGTCAGACGGTCGTGACCGGCGAGGCCGTGCGCGGTGCCGCCTTCCTGCTGCGCGACGCCATGGTTGGCATCGAGGCCGGCAAGCCTGCGCCCGCCGCTCCGGTGAGCGCGCATGGCGACGGCGTCAAGATCGAGTACGACGACGGTCGCGCCTACCAGCTGCGCACACAGGAACTCGTCGCCGGCCAGGGTATGCATCCTCAGGACCCTGCGGCCACCATCAAGGCGCTCGAGGGATGCGAGTTTGGCTACGTGTATCTGGAGCCGACCGACAAGCTGGGCGCCGATGTTCCCAACCCCAAGAGCCACATCTGCTACGGTTTTGCCACACATGTGGTCATTCTGGATGATGACGGCCGCGTGAGCGAGGTCTATGCCGCACACGATTCCGGCAAGGTGGTCAACCCCATCTCCATCCAGGGTCAGATCGAAGGCGGCGTGCTCATGGGTATGGGCTATGCGCTGACCGAGGACTGGCCGCTCAAGGACTGCGTACCCCAGGCAAGGTACGGCACGCTCGGGCTGTTCCGTGCGCCCGAGATTCCGGATATCCACGCCATCTACGTGGAGAAGGACGAGCTGTTGCCCGTGGCATTCGGCGGCAAGGGCATCGGCGAGATCGCCACGATTCCCACGGCGCCCGCCGTACAGAACGCCTACCGCGCGTTTGACGGCAAGCTGCGTCCGGATCTGCCTATGGTGGATACGCCGTACAGCCGCGCCCGTCACCGCGGGTAGGGTAGAGCGCGGACAGCCATTGCTGACGAGCTGTTCGCGCTCAACATCAACTGCATATGCTGCGCTTTTGGCCCCGGCTCCATCGCGAGCCGGGGCCTTTTGTTTGAAGCACCTCCGCATACGGAAACTGCGTCCCAGATTTCGGCTCCAGAATGGGATGCGCTTTCCGGTTGGAGCTTCAAACGGAAAGTGCATCCCGGAATCCGCGCCTGGAATGGGACACACTTTCCGGAACAGCCCTCAACCGGAAACTGCGACCCGGAATCGATGCTCAGAATGGGATGCGCTTTCCGAATCGCCTTCAGGCGGAAATTGCATCCCATTCCGAGTCTTCATTCTGGGACACGCTTTCCGCAAGGAGCTTCGCCGGGAAAGCGCATCCCATTCCGAGCGCCTATTCCGGGATGCGCTTTCCGGCTGTCGTTCACTTGGAAACTGCGGCCCAGTTTGAGCGTCTATTCCGGGATGTAGTTTCCGCTGGGCGTTCAACCGGAAAGCGTGTCCCGTTCTAGGCCTTGATTCCGGGACACGGTTTCCGCTAGGCACGCCATCTGGAAAGCGTATCCCGTTTTGAGCACTCAGTCTGGGACATGGTTTCCGCGGGTGCTGCCAACCGGAAAGTGTGTCCCGGTTTGGCAGGCAGACGGGCATAAGCTCAGCAGTCCCTACAGCTTCACGTCGTTGAGCCATGTCGGCAGCGCGGTCTGCCGGATACCTGCCGTCTGCAGCTTTTTAGAGAGCATTCCTGCCGAGCGGACCTCGTTCATGGTAAAGCGCAGCAGAGGGTGCCCGTAGAGCGATAGGTGCGCCTCGCGCTGTCGTTCGGCAACGAGCGCCTCGGCGGTGGTGCGTCCGGCCAGCATGGTCTGGTCGGTATATTTGATGAGCCCGTCGAGCTCGCCCAGCGTGAGCTCCCGCGCCTGGCGCTCCCAGGCAAAGTCCGTTCGTATGGGCTTGGCCGAATCGAAGGGGTCCGTCAGCTCGTATTGAGGCCAGTCGGGCGCAAAGCCCGTCTCGATCATGATGGCGCGGACGACTGATTCTCCACCGCTCTCGGCGCGGGAGTCGGCATATCGAAGTGTCGTGAGGGCGGTGCGAATCGTGCGACCATTGCGGGCGGTCGCTCGTTGCTCGACGGCCTCCATCAGCTGTTCCCGCGCAAGGCCGAGCTTTAAGATCGTCGAATCGGCAATGGGCATGCCGTCGGCAAAACCGGTCTGCAACAGGCAATCTGTGACCGTTTGGATGGGCGGCGTTACCGATATGCCGGCTCTGCGTATTGCTCCGGCCGGCTCAATTTGGTGCCGCTGAATATGTGCGCCCGGGCGAGCCGACGGCTTTGTCGAGCTGCAGACATGCACGACATTCAGGTGTCGCCACGAGACCTCGAGCCCCAGCAGGCAGGCGGCCGAAAACGAGCAGAACGTCCAATCGGGGTGGATGATCGCAAGGGCGCGGAGGATTTCGCAATGGCGTTGCGCTCGGTTGAGTTCATCCCAGCGCGTTTTTCGCGCAAACAACCCCGGCACGGGCGAGACAACCGTGCCGCCGGTGCGCCGAAGGAGCGCTTTTCGGATCGCCGTGCTCGGGGGAATCAGACAGCGCCCCTCTTGTTCGGCTTGAGTGAGCAGTTGGTCGATGAGCTGGTCATTGCAATGGGTCATGAGCTACCGCCTCCTTTTGGGTAGCAAAAACGTATCAGCTGGAACTTGTCGCTCAGCTGACCAAAAGCTGACCAAAATCTAACCATGCAGGTAGATGACCTGCTTTTGGCGACATATTTCTTGTTTGAATCGGTGGGCGGTAATCGGCGACCGTGAACGGTACCGAGTTATGAAGACTGGGTAAGTTTCAGGACGTGTACTTTTTAGAAAAATGGTTGTTTATCTGCTATTTTGCAGCTCTGGATTGCGCGTTTGAGGACGTGTGATGTGAGCGGTTGATCGGATTTCAACCGGAAACTGCGTCCCAGAATTCGGCTCCAGAGTGGGAGGCCGTTTCCGAATCGGCCCTCAAACGGAAACTGCGTCCCGGATTCGACGCTCAGAACGGGATGCCGTTTCCGGCTGAGTCTTCGAGTGAAAAGCGCGCCTCAGAATTCGGGGCCTGCGATATCGGTATAGTCCATTTACCGATGCTTGTCTCAGTTTAATTGGGCGGATAGAATAAAGTCGACGGCAGCCCAAGTAGTGAAGAGCTGGGCAGCGCCGTTGCTTGGTCAAGAGGTCAGTGCCTTAATGGCAGCGACTTGTTAGGCTTCGAATGCTGCTTGAGTGCCTCGGAAAGTTCGATAAGCGCCGTGAAGAGCGAGACCAAAGCAACCAAGAGCTCTACGAGCTCTGATGGGCCCGGGATGACCGCTGATTCAAGTCACCGGGCCTCAATCTTTTTCATGCATTTGAATAGAGCGGGCGGCTCTCTTGGGGTCGACTGTATGACGTGTGCCTTGCGCGCGTGGCATTGCGTCCCGCCTTCATGTCCGCACGGGCGCCTATCCTTACGGCAATGTAGCCGCTTATGTAACCAAGCGGCAGTTGACGGAGAAAGGCCCTAACCGTGTCAGCTGAAAAGACGCCAGGTATCTCGGCTATCGATACGACGAACTTTGCGCGCCAGATTGTGCTGGACTTTGAGTTTGCGCCGGTGCCAAAGCAGCGCCATCGCCGTGGGCTGCGCAATGAGATTATCGAGGTCGGCGCCGTCAAGCTCGATTACCACGGCAACGTTATGGGCGAGTTCTCGCAGTTTGTGCAGACGGAATTTACCGAAGGCGTTGCGTTTCCCGTCCGCGAGCTTACGGGGATATCGGCTGTGGACACCGCGATGGCCGATCCGCTCTATGTGGTGATCAAAAGGCTCAGCGATTGGATCGGTCGCTACTCCGCCCAGATAGTTTGCTGGAGCGGGACGGACCGTCGACAGCTTTTGACCGAGTGCCAGGCAAAACACATCGACCTTGCCGCATTTCCTACGGACTGGGCCGACCTGCAGGCGTTTTATACCTCGATTATGGACGTGGGCAGCCACGGGTGCGTCTCTTTGAGTGATGCGGCAATGTGGTTTGGCATCGAGTTTGACGAGTCGACGGGCCACGCCCACAGCGCCTTAGCCGATGCGCGCGTGACCGCCAAGCTGCTCAAGCAGGTGATGGACGGGGACTACCGCGTGAGCCCGCACGCCCAGGAAGTCCGCCAGCGGTGGGGGATGGGCGAGCGAACCCAGACGCGCCTTTCCAAGAAGTGCCCCGAGCTGGGTGACCTGCTGCTGAAGCTGAAGGCGGAGGGGAGGTAGGGGGCGACTATAACTGATGGGCGAGGTGCGCGGGGCGGTCGCTGCTATCAATGTCAATTTGATAGAACCAACGCATACAGATCGACTGCCTACGGCGCCCCTGGAATGACCTCAAATTCAAGTCATCGGGGCTCAATTTGTCGCATGGGTTTAGGCGTAAACGTGCGTTTGCTTTATACATTCCATTGAGGTGGGCTACTCCATTGACTTTGATCGGTGTCCGGAGCGGCAGAAGCGGCTCCAAAAAGCCCTGTCAGTCAATTTAGAGGGCCCGGGCAATCCCGGGGAAATGGCTGCGGGACCTATAATGTTTGAAATAAGTAAAAAACGCTTTTTGCAATTACGCAGATAGGTTTTGCCATGGTTTTCGATAAAGAAGCTTCGTTCGAAGAAGCGGTTATCGCTGTGTTGAAGCAGCACGGTTGGGACGATGCGGAAGGTGTTCTTTGCTACCCTACCGAACAGGACCTTATCTGCAACTGGGCGAAGATCCTGTTTAACAACAATGCCGGCATAGACCGCCTGAATGGCTGTCCACTCACGCAGGGTGAAATGGCACAGGTCATCGAACAGATCGAAACGCTTAAGACCCCGCTGGCGCTCAACGGGTTCATCAACGGCAAAACCATTGCCATCACCCGCGACAACCCTGATGACGTCCTTCACCTGGGCAAGGAAGTCAGCCTGAAAATCTACGACCGTCAAGAGATTGCTGCAGGTCAAAGCCGGTACCAAATCGCCCAACAGCCAATCTATCCCGCAAAAAGCAAAATCCTTAACGATCGTCGCGGTGATCTATGCCTGCTCATCAACGGCATGCCCGTCATCCATATCGAGCTTAAGCGCAGCGGCGTGCCCGTAAGCCAGGCAACCGGCCAGATTGAAAAATACGCGCACGAAGGTGTGTTCACGGGACTCTTCCGCCTGGTGCAGATCTTCGTGGGAATGACCCCTGACGAGGCGCGGTACTTCGCCAACCCCGGAACGGGTGCGTTTAACCCCAACTTCTTCTTCCACTGGGAAGACTTCAACAACGAGCCCGTCTGCGCGGGCGACAAGCCCGGTACTGACGAGTGGAAGCGCTTCACCTCGACGCTGCTCTCCATTCCCATGGCACATCAGCTCATTGGGTTCTATACCGTGGCCGACAGCTCGGATGGCTGCCTAAAAGTCATGCGTAGCTACCAGTACTATGCCGCCGCGGCCATCTCGGATAAGGTTCGCAGATGCAAATGGGACGAGCCGCGGCACAGCAGCACGCCCGGTCGTCCCGGCGGCTATATCTGGCACACCACCGGCTCCGGTAAAACCATGACCAGCTTTAAATCGGCCCAACTTGTCGCTGACTCCCATGATGCCGACAAGGTCGTGTTCCTAATGGACCGCATCGAGTTGGGCACGCAGTCGCTCTTGGAGTACCGCTCCTTCGCTGACGACGCCGACGACGTGCAGGGCACTGAGAATACGCAGGTCCTCAAGTCCAAGCTCGCTAGTGACGACCCCAAGAATCGCCTTATCGTCACCTCTATCCAAAAGATGAGCAACTTGAAGGCCGGCGAGACGGGGATCACCCAAGCCGAGCTCGACCGCCTGGCTGGCAAACGTATCGTATTTATCATTGACGAGTGCCACCGATCTACCTTCGGTGACATGCTCCAGGACATACGCCGCGCCTTCTCCAATGCCCTCTTCTTCGGTTTCACGGGAACGCCAATCCTCGACGAGAATCAGAAGAAGGGATCGACCACAGCCATGGTGTTTGGCGAATGCCTGCACCGATACAGCATCGCCGACGGCATCCGCGACGGCAACGTGCTGGGCTTCGACCCCTACATGGTGACGACGTTCGATGACTATGACGTGCGCGAAGCGGTTGCCCTAGAGCAGGCGAAAGCCGCAACCGTCGCCGAAGCCATTTCCGACGACCGAAAGAGCAAAGTTTTCTACTACTATAAGGACTCGGCAAAGGTTCCCATGGGGCCGATGGTCGATGGCGCCGGTAACCATATCAAGGGAATCGAGGATTTCCTTACTCGCGCCCAATACTGGCCCGACACCCCGCATCACGGAAAGGTTGTCGAGGACATCCTGCGCCGCTTTCCGGTGCTCTCCCACGGCAACAAGTTCCATGCAATCCTGGCGACGAGCTCCATCCCAGAGGCGATCGACTACTACCGAGCCTTCAAGGAGCGCGCCCCGCAGATGAGGGTGACTGCTCTTTTCGACCCGAGCGTCGACAACAACGCCGGCTCCACGGTAAAGGAAGACGCTCTGGTTGAGCTCATAGAAGACTATAACAAGGCATACAGTCAGGAATTCACTATTCCCACATGGCCCGCCATGAAGAAGGATATCTCGGCTCGTCTGTCCCACAAGAAACCTTACGTCAACGTCGACACCAACCGTGATTCCCGCATCGACCTGCTCATCGTGGTTGATCAGATGCTCACGGGCTTCGACTCCAAATGGCTTAACACGCTCTATCTCGACAAGGTAATCGACTACGAGAGCATCATCCAGGCGTTCAGCCGCACGAACCGCCTGTTTGGGCCCGACAAGCCTTTCGGCACGATTCGCTATTACCGTCGACCCCATACTATGAAGGGCTATATCGAAGCGGCGGTGAAGCTGTATTCGGGAGACCGCCCGCTCGATATGTTCGTCCAGAAGCTGCCGGAGAATATTGCGTTGATGGATACGCGCCTCCAGGAAATACTCATGGTTTTCGAGGCCGCTGGCGTGGGAGATCTCTCGAAGCTTCCCGCATCGCAGGAGGCCAGGCGCAAGTTCGCGAAGGAATTCGTCGAGCTTAACGAGTTCCTTGAGGCCGCGAAGGTACAGGGCTTCACATGGGAACAGGATACCTACGAGTTCAGGGAAGAACCGAAAGAGGGCTCGCAACTCAGCGAGTCCGTTCTCGTCCAACCCGTCATCGACGAGCGAACCTATCTTGTCCTCGTGCAGCGCTACAAAGAGCTCTTCTCTGGCGGTACCTCGGGCGATGCTCCCGATGCACCCTACGAGTTGGACGGGCACATTACGGAAATCGACACAGGCCTCATTGACAGCGATTACATGAACTCGAACTTTGAGAAATGGCTAAAGTGCCTAGAACAGGATGATGAGGGCCTCGCGGCGGCGCGCGAGGAGCTCCACCGTTCTTTTGCGTCTTTGAGCCAAGACGACCAGCGCTTCGCGGAGCTGTTTCTGCACGACGTGGAGCGCGGCGATGCAACCCTTGAGGAGGGCATGACGCTGAGGGACTACATTACGTCATATGCCTGCAAGGCCAAAAATGCTCAGGTCCAGCGCGTTGTCGAAGCTCTCGGCATAGATGGCGACCTTCTCACCGCCATGGTGGCACTTGACTTGACTGAATCGAACATAAACGAATTCGGACGCTTCGACGACCTGAAAGACTCGGTTGACAAAGTCCGCGCCAAAGCTTTCTTCGAGCAGAAGGAAGGCAAGAGCCTGCCGCCATTCAAGGTGAACACCCGGGCTGCGGCGCTTCTCAAGAGATTTATCCTGAAAGGCGGCTTCGACATCGACGAGTGAGCGGCATCATCATCCTTCATCAGCGTGAGCCGCCACACATGATGAAGGAGGCAAATAATGCTCATTGCCATCACCGAAGACTCTCTTTTTTGCGATTACTACTCGCAATGGGTTAGCGTCTATAAAGAAGGGGCCATCCGCGAAGTCACGATGGGGAAATATCGGCTCACCCAATCTTGGCTAGCCAAGCTTGTTCCTAACCTCAGGATCAAGGATTTGGACCGAACCTCGTACCAGCGGCTCATAAATGGCTATGCTGAGCATCACGAGCGGCAAACGACCATGGATTTTCACCATCAGCTGAAAGGAGCGATCCTAGACGCTGTCGACGAGGGACTCATTCCGCGCGATCCTACGCGAAAGGCAATCATCAAGGGTAAGCAACCGCGGGCAAAGAAGATTAAATACCTCAACCAGTTCGAACTCCATGCCATGCTCGGCGATCTTGACTTGTCAACAAGCGAGCCAAGTTGGGACTGGCTCATCCTTATCGTCGCCAAAACAGGCCTGCGCTTCTCCGAGGCGCTAGGCCTTACCCCCGAGGATTTCGATTTCGCCCATCAAACGCTTTCCGTAAACAAAACCTGGGACTACAAGAATGGCGGCGGCTTTGTCCCCACAAAAAACGCCTCGTCAGTGCGGAAAGTTCAGCTCGATTGGCAACTAATCATGCAACTCTCCGGTCTACTGAGGAACCTCCCCCCGTCTGAGCCAATATTCGTTAAGGGCAAGGTATATAACTCAACAGCAAACAGTGTTCTAGCGCGTCACTGCAAAAACGTCGGGGTACCAGTTATATCCGTCCATGGCTTGCGCCACACACATGCATCACTTCTCTTGTTTGCTGGCGTATCCATAGCGAGCGTATCAAGAAGGCTCGGCCATGCAAGCATGACTACCACCCAGGAAACTTATCTTCACGTCATTCAAGAGCTTGAAAACAAGGACATCGACATTGTTATGAGAGCCCTTTCTACTCTCATATAACCCATATCAGTAAATTGTGGCTCACGCTGATGAAGGGTGATGAGGGAGTCAAGCTCGGCTAAGCTCTTCGCAATTGCTTTCTGCTCGGCGTGATCGGCAGGCACGGCGAAGAACGATTGCGAAATCAGTTTCCAATCTGCACGAGGCATCTTAGAGCCCGAAGATACATTTGCGAGCCTTTGGAAGCTATTCGTTTGAATCAGCCGATACAAAAATGAACTGTCACACTCTGTAGCCCTAAGGACCCAAAAATCACCAACAGCTACACCATTGAACTGCGGGTATAGCCAATTCATCAAATAAGGACGAAGCTTCCCGTACAGAACATCTCCGGCGTAGAACTTAATTCCTGTTTTGCCGCCATCTTTGTCGCGCAAATCTTTGTTCAGCGTGCCCTCACCGGGAATGATGTCCTCGTATTCAACCTGAGGCAAATCGGAATCGCTTGACTGAATGGAAACCCTATCGGTCAGATCGGAGAACTTACGCTGTTCCCAAGATGAAGTTGGCTGGCTCAAATTACCGCTTGGGAACAGCGTAAGTTGGGAGATGTCGCCACTATTGTGGGCGGCGGCACGCCGAGCACCAATAACGATGCGTACTGGGATGGCGATATAGACTGGTATTCGCCCGCCGAATTAGGCGAGCAGGTGTACGCCGACAGGAGTGTTCGAAGGATAACCCAGGCTGGTTACGATAGCTGCTCGGCAACATTGCTTCCAGCTGGTAAAACAATTCTCTTTACAAGCCCTGCGGGCATTGGCAATACAGCGATCCTTCGCAGGTCAGCATGTACAAACCAAGGCTTCCAGTCTTTAGTCGTGAACGATGATACCGATGTGTATTTCGTCTACTCCATGACCGATCGAATCAAGAAGTTCGCTGAACAAAAAGCTTCTGGATCAACCTTCCTAGAGATATCTGGAAAGGGTCTGGCGGCCGGAGAATTCGCCTTTCCTTCAAAGGATGAGCAGACTGCAATAGGGTCCATGTTCAAGCAACTTGACCATCTCATCACCCTTCATCAGCGTAAGC
>NZ_NKXR01000039.1 GCF_002232035.1 Collinsella sp. TF06-26 | reverse complement strand
TTAAAGGCTTTAGCCTGTGCGGGGCGCGCAGCGCGCCGCATCAGAAACCACCCGCTATGCGGGTGGGGCCAAACGGCTTTACAAAGCCGCCCCCTCGCCGGACACTTGCGATTGTTCAGGCCGCAAGGAATCCGAGTCGAGAGGGCGGTGGTGGCGTATGGCCCAGAAGGCCTACAGCCTGTCGCACACGAAGTGGATGTGCAAGTACCACGTCGTGTTCACGCCGAAGTATAGGCGCAAAGTCATCTACAACCAAATAAGGTCCGACCTTGGGGAGATCTTCAGGAAGCTCTGCCAGTACAAGGGGATAGAGATCATCGAGGGGCACCTGATGCCCGACCACGTCCACATGCTGCTGGCGATACCGCCGAAGTACAGCGTGTCGAGCGTGATGGGATACCTGAAGGGGAAGAGCTCGCTGATGGTATTCGACAGGCATGCGAACATGAAGTACAAGTTCGGCAACAGGAAGTTCTGGGCCGAGGGCTACTACGTGTCCACCGTTGGCCTGAACGAGGCCGCGATCGCGAAGTACATCCGGGAGCAGGAGAGGGCCGACATCGCGCTCGACCGGCTGAGCGTCAAGGAGTACGAGGACCCCTTCGATAGGGGGCCGGGGCGCAAGTAGCGCCGGTTTGACCGGCCCGCCACGGGTCAATCTGCAGTGCGGCCCGAACCCCGTGAGGGCCGGCGCCTTTAGACGCGTGCCGGAAATCCAAGGGTTATACCCTAAGAGCAAACCACCCCTTTTAGGGGTGGTTTTGATT
>NZ_NKXR01000038.1 GCF_002232035.1 Collinsella sp. TF06-26 | reverse complement strand
CGTAAGCGGCTATTCACGCATCTTCTCGTCTGGGAACAGCGTAAGTTGGGAGATTGCTTCGACTTCTTGAAGAACAATACTCTTTCACGTGCCGACTTGAATGGCGAGAATGGCATTGCTCGTAATGTTCATTACGGAGATATTCTTATCAAGTTCGGTGATTGCCTGGATGGTGAACAAAGCGACTTGCCGTTCATTACCGACGATACCGTGCTTCCCAAATTTGCTGGGTCGATACTTAGCGAAGGCGATGTCATCTTCGCTGACACGGCAGAGGACGAAGCGGCTGGCAAGTGTATTGAACTGCGGAAACTACCCAAAGAGCCAACTATCTCCGGGTTGCATACGATACCGGCGCGGCCTCGGTTCCCCTTTGGGACGGGCTACTTGGGGCACTACCTTAATTCCGATGCATACCACAGACAGCTTCTTCCCTTAATGCAGGGGATCAAGGTGATTTCCGTTTCAAAGGCCGCTCTGCAAGATACGCAAGTTAGATTTCCTAGCTTGTCGGAGCAATCTGCCATAGGCGTGGTGCTGAGTGAGATCGACGCCCTCATCACCCTTCATCAGTGACAGCCCAACAGCAAGTCGCACGACATTATTTTCCTCGCTGGAGCGAAAAACCGCCGACTCGACATGGCGAAATCGGCGGTTCTGGAGCTCGAAACAAGAAGCAACTCGCGAAAGTTATTAGACGAACATCCTTTCCAACAGCGATTTCTTAGTATTCCTCAGCAGTTCAAGCTTACGCTGATGAAGGGTGATGAG
>NZ_NKXR01000037.1 GCF_002232035.1 Collinsella sp. TF06-26 | reverse complement strand
GGCGCCTGCTTTGTTTTGAGAAGTTCGCGAAGCCCACTTTTCAAAACAAAGCAGGCGCCCCGGCCCTCGTGGAATATCGTGGAATAGATAAGGGGGTAGCATGAGCTTTACGGGTGTGGCGCTTCAGATGTTGACGGTTTCGCTGCCTATTTTGTTGGGGTGGTGTATCGCCAAGCTGGGGTTTATGAAAGCGGAGTTCGAGCGCGAGCTGTCGCATCTGCTGTTGCAGGTGGCGCTACCGTGCTTGGTGCTTTCGTCAGCGCTGGGCGATGATGTGAAGCTTCCGAGCATTGCCGAGACGTTTTCGCTCATGGGTCTGTCCTTTGTGATGTATGTGGTGGCGACCGTTATCGCGTTTGCTGTCACCGCTGCTCTTCGCGTTCCCAAAGGGACAGAATGCTCGTATCGCTTCGCCGTGCTTTTCGGTAATGCCGGGTTTATCGGTTTTCCGGTTATTTCGGCGGTGTTGGGAAAACAAGCGCTGTTGTATGCATCGATTGCGCTTATCCCCCTAAACCTTCTTATGTTTACCGTCGGTGCCATGTTATTTAGCGGAATGGATGGCGGCCTTAAAAAGCAGATGCGCAATATTGCCGCCTGCTGCAAGAGTCCTGGTCTCATTGCAAGTGCTGTTGTGCTTGGGATTGTGCTCACCGGATGGACCGATTGGGGCGTGTTGGGCGACTCGATTTCCATCGTTGGCACCATGACCACTCCGGCGGCATTGTTGCTCATGGGGTCGTCTATCGCCAAGTACCGCCCGCTCGAGATGCTCACCAACTGGCGTGCCTATGTTGCCGTGGCATTTCGCCTGGTTGTCGTGCCGATGGCATGTCTTGCCGTCGCGCGCTTGTGGCCCGGCATGACGCCCATGTTTATTGCGACGTTTGTGCTCGATATGGCAATGCCGGTGGGCAGCAACGGTACGCTGTACTGCCTTCAATACGGTAAGGATGCACGTCCCATGATGCAGTGCACGTTTTTGTCGATCATCTGCTCCATTCTGACTATCCCACTCGTAGCCACGCTGTGTGGGTAGGCATTCGGGACGGTCTCGCACTGGGGCCTTGCCCGGCGGGGCGGCCTTGTTCCGGGAAGTGGGCTTCGCGAAC
>NZ_NKXR01000036.1 GCF_002232035.1 Collinsella sp. TF06-26 | reverse complement strand
GGCCCGAAAGAAAGGTAGGAGGCCATGACGAAAGGTCTGCACGTGCCTTCCGAGATCGGCAAGCTCAGGAAGGTCTGCCTGCACCGTCCCGGCGACGAGCTCCTCAACCTGCCGCCCGACGAGCTCGAGCGACTCCTGTTCGACGACGTCCCGTTCCTGGAGGTCGCACAGCAGGAGCACGACACCTTCGCCCAGATCCTGAGGGACCAGGGCGTGGAGGTGCTCTACCTCGAGAACCTCGTCGCCGAGGTGTTCGACCAGGTCCCCGGCGCCCGCGCCGAGTTCACCGACCAGTACATCGCCGAGGCAGGCATCCGCGGCCAGCAGATGCCGCAGATCGTCCGCGAGAAGCTGGACTCCATCGAGGACAACCTCGAGTTCGTCAAGAAGACCATGGCCGGCATGACCAAGGCCGAGATCGACATGCCCCTCACGGCGTCCACGACCCTCGACTCCCTGGTCAACTCCGAGTCCGAGTCCGACCTGATCATCGACCCGATGCCCAACCTCTACTTCACCCGCGACCCGTTCGCGGTCGTCGGCGAGGGCGTCAACCTCAACCGCATGTACTCGGTCACCCGCAACCGCGAGACCCTGTACGGCAAGTACGTCTTCAAGTACCACCCCGACTACAAGGACGTCTCCCTGTACTTCCGCCGCGACTGCCAGTTCCACACCGAGGGCGGCGACGTGCTGAACATCAACGAGAAGACCCTCGCCGTCGGCATCTCCCAGCGCACCCAGGCCGCCGCTATCGACGTCATGGCCCAGAACATCTTCTGGAACTCCGACTCCAAGGTCGAGCGCATCCTGGCCTTCGACATCCCCGTCTCGCGCGCCTTCATGCACCTCGACACGGTCTTCACCCAGATCGACGTCGATAAGTTCACGATCCACCCCGCCATCATGGGCACCCTGCGCGTCTACGAGCTGACCGCCGGCAAGAACCCGGGCGACGTGAACATCCGCCTGATCGAGGACACCCTCGAGCACGTCCTGGAGGACGCCACCGGCGTCGACCAGGTCAAGCTGATCCCCTGCGGCGGCGGCGACCCGATCGCGGCCTCCCGCGAGCAGTGGAACGACGGCTCCAACACCCTGTGCGTCGAGCCCGGCAAGATCTGCGTCTACGCGCGCAACACCGTCACCAACGACGTGCTGTACAAGGAGGGCCTGGACCTTCTCGTCGTGCCCTCCGCCGAGCTCTCCCGCGGCCGCGGCGGCCCGCGCTGCATGAGCATGCCCTTCTGGCG
>NZ_NKXR01000035.1 GCF_002232035.1 Collinsella sp. TF06-26 | reverse complement strand
GGTGGCGCGCGCAGACGTGGTGTAAGAGCGTCCCGAGGTCCGTCGCTGCAAGTCCCGATGTTACTCCTTCTTGAGACCGCGCCTCTCGACTATCTCGTCCACTATCTCCCTGGCGCGCCGCCCGAGTGCGCGGCGCCTCCCCTCTGTCGGGGCCGGCCTGTCCGCGGGCTCGGCGAAGCCCTCGGCGGCCGAGGCCTCGGAGAACACGCGCTGCTGGGACCACTGTCCCTCGGTCTCCATGAGGCTCGCGCACGTCAGGCGCAGCATCGACTCCCTCGAGGGGAAGGACTGCACGACCCTGTAGCGGCGCTTGATCTCGCGGTTGGCGCGCTCCTGGACGTTGTTGGTGCGGAGCTTGGCCCAGTGCGCCCTGGGGAAGGCCGTGAACGCCAGCGCGGAGTCCTCGGCCTGCTCGAAGACCTCGCCGGCCCTGGCGGACACCGACGCCACCCAGGGCGCCGCCTCGGCCCACACGCAGCGCGCGAGGTCGGGGTCGTCCTGGTAGACCGCGGCGTGCACGAGGTCCCTGACGGCCGCCTTGGAGTCCTCGGGCCTGCCCGAGCAGGCGCTCTGGAGGTTGCGCTGCAGGTGCGTCACGCAGCGCTGCCAGGCGCAGCCCTGGAACAGGCGCGAGACGGCGGCCACGAGCCCGGCGTGGCTGTCGGAGACCACGAGGCGAACGCCGGCCAGCCCGCGCTCGCGCAGCCCGCCGAGGAATGCCGCCCAGGAGTCCTCGCTCTCGGTGTCGACCACGTCGCAGCCCAGGAAGTGCTTGCGCCCGTCGGCGCCCAGCCCGATCGCGGTCACGACGCCCTGCGAGACGACCGACGAGCCGACCCTGCAGCTCATGTAGGTAGCGTCGAGCCACAGGTAGCAACACGGCGTGCCCGACAGGTCGCGGCGGCGGAACTCCGCCACCTCGGCGTCGAGGTCGGAGCAGAGGCTCGAGACCTCCGAGCTCGACAGCGAGGATATGCCCAGCTTGGACGCCACGCGCTCGACCTTGCGGGTGGACACGCCGCATACGTACATCTCCTGCACGATGGCGGCCACCGAGGTGTCGACGCGCGACCATCGCGCGAGCATGCCCTCGGGGTAGTAGGTGCCGTGCCTGAGCTTGGGTATCTCGAGCTCCACGTCGCCCACGGCGGTCTTGAGCGACCTGGGGCGGTAGCCGTTGCGGCTGTTCTCCCTGCCGTCGCTGCGCTCGTTGCGGCTCGCGCCGCACATCTGCTGGGCCTCGGAGTCCATCAGCGCGTTCATCACGCTGCCCAGCACCCTGCACGCGAACTCGCGCGCGTCGCCGCACTCCTGCCAAAGCCTCGCCGCCTCGAGGGCCTCGTCGCGGCCGAGGCGCAGTACACTCTCTTCTTGGGGCATCGCCTTTCCTTCCATTCGTCACCTTCATTACTCCAACGACGAATTCTAGGCGGTGTCCCCTCCCTTTCAAGAAAGGGCGGAGGCGGGGCATTCCCCGCCTCTTACACCACATCTCTGCGCGCCACC
>NZ_NKXR01000034.1 GCF_002232035.1 Collinsella sp. TF06-26 | reverse complement strand
GGACGTTCCTTTTAATATGAGCAGGACATTGTCAAGAGGCAAAATCGGGCCTGGCCCCAACGATATGGGGTCAGGCCCTCTCCCTATATCAACCCGTCCGCGGCGACCTCGGCGTGTCTTACCGACGCTCGTCTTTGCAGTTTAATATCCGCCCGTGGCGATCTCTCGCTGGGCAATCCGTTGCTACGGCTGAGGCTTCTACGTCGAACCGACAGTCTGTGCACGCGTGTGGCGCCCTGGGCGCTCGCAGAAAAGGGACCTGAGGTTCGCCTCAACGGCTTCGGATCGAACCGCTTCCGGGGTGACTGGCTTATGTGCGGGGGACCGCCCCCCTACGCCTCCTCGGCCATGAGGCCGACCGCCCACACCCAGCAGGCGAGCTCGCGCGCCGTGGCCACGTTCGCCTTGCTGCCGTGGACCCCGCGCGCGAGCAGCGCCTCCCGCCTCTCGACCAGCCTCCGCACGCCCTTGGCGGCATGCCTCCGGGCGCCCCGGTCCGGGGCCTGGCCCTTGGCGAGGTCCTTCGGCCGCCCCGAGCACGTCAGGTAGTGCCACGCGGCCTCGACCAGCGTCTTCCTCAGGTGCTTGTTGCCGGCCTTGGTGATCGCGCCCCTGCGGTCGCTCTCCCCGCTGGAGTGCTCGGAGGGCGTCAGGCCGACCCACGCCGCGAACGAGCGGGCGTTCCTGAACCTTGAGAACTCGCCGGCCTCGAACACGAGGTCGGCGGCGGAAGCGGTGTCGACGCCCTTGAGGCAGCGGAGGGAGTCGACCCTCCTCCTCCACCTGGGCTTGCGGGCCTCGGCCTCGACGAGCCCCTCGAGCCTCGCCTTCTCCTCCGCCGCCCGCCTGACCGCGTCGACGTAGTAGGCGAGCACCTCCTCGTCGGCCCCCTCCGCGAACCTAATCGACTCGATCCAGGACCAGTGCGCCCGGGTCCAGTTGCCCTTCCTGCGGCCGGTGGGCGTCCTCTCGTCGAAGACGAGCCCGTGCCTGAGCAGGAACTTGGAGAGCCGCTGCTTCGAGCGCGAGAGGTCGTCCCTCGCGTCCTCGAGCGCCCTGGTCAGGTCGCGGGCGGCCTCGCACTCGTCGTCGGGGACCCACACCTCGACCACGTTGCCGACCGACAGCATGCGGGCGAGGAACTCGGCGTCGTTGCGGTCGTTCTTCCTGCGCCTGTCCGCGCTGGGCTTGATCATCTTCGAGACGGCGCCGACCACGCAGTCGACCCCCAGGCCGGAGAGCCTCTTCTGCAGGTCGAAGCCCGTGACCCCGGACTCGTACACGCACCTGGCCCCGGGGTCCACGGAGCGGACCCACTCCGCGACGGCGCCGGCGTCGTAGCCGAAGGTCGCGGCGCGCACCTCCCCGGTCATGACGTCGAGGGAGACGGCCTTTATCGAGCGGGCGTGGACGTCGAGGCCGACGAAGGTGGTAGTATCTAGCATGGGAGCCCCTTCCATGAATGCGGCGTGGCCGCCGCGGCTGAATTAGACACTCACCATTGTCGGCCTAATCCGCGGTC
>NZ_NKXR01000033.1 GCF_002232035.1 Collinsella sp. TF06-26 | reverse complement strand
CCTTGATTCTCATCTTCATTGCAACAGCCTCAGGACTCAGCGCAACGCGTTGCGCTGAGTCCTGAGGCGCGAATCCGGGTAGGCAACCCCAGAGGGGCCGGAATCCCCCGGCCCGCGATGGAGGGAGGCCGAAATGTCCAGACCGAAGCCGTCCGGGAGGTCGTACGGGAGGCTCACGAGGCATGAGAGGAACACGGTCGAGAGGATGCTCGACCTCAACCGCAGCGCCCGCGAGATCGCCGCGGAGCTCGGCAGGTCGCCATCGACCGTGACCAGGGAGGTGGCGGCGCACCGCTACGTCACCGCGCCGCGCTCGCGCTACGGCGAGCCCGCGCCCGCGGACCTGTCGGGGGCCTGCCCCAGGCTCTCGGCGTGGCCGAGGTGCTGCAACGGCTGCTCGCACAGGAGGGGCTACGGCTGCTCGAGGAGGCCCAGGGTGTTCTACAGCGCCAGGAGGGCGCAGGAGGCGGCCGACGCCGAGCTCTCGGGCAGCAGGTCCGGGATCGACGAGACCGAGGAGGGCGCCGCCGCCAAGCTCGCGGCCATCAGGGACGGGCTCGCGCGCGGGCTCTCCCCGCAGCAGATAGCGGCGGCGACCCCCGGGCTCAGCGCCTCCACCGTCTACAGGTGGGTGGACGCCGGCTACGACGGCATGACGAACATGGAGCTCAGGCGCAAGGTCGGCTACAGGCCGAGGTCGCGCCGGGCCCCGGGGAGGGCGACGTCGCACTCGGCGCGCAGGTCGCACGCGTCGTTCCTCGCGCTCGGCGAGGACGCCTGCGCCGCGGCCTGGGAGATGGACACCGTCGAGGGCGCCAGGGGCGACTCCGCCAGGCTCCTCACGCTCCTGCACCGCCCGAGCCGCTTCCAGCTGGCGCTGCCGCTGCCGGACGGCACGTGCGCCTCGGTCCTGGCGGCGCTCTCCTCCCTGCGCGGGGTCCTCGGCGAGGACGGCGCGAGGCGCGCCTTCGGCGCCGTGCTCACCGACAACGGGAGCGAGTTCGCCGACGAGGGCGCCATCGCGGAGCTGCTCGGCGAGCGGGACGGCGAGACCAGGCTCTTCTACTGCGACCCCCGGCAGAGCCAGCAGAAGGGCGCGTGCGAGAAGAACCACGTCGAGATCAGGAAGCTGCTGCCCAAGGGCGCCGGGGTCAGATTCGACCGGCTGACGGCGGCGGACTGCGCGCTGCTCATGTCGCAGGTGAACTCCGAGCCGAGGGGGGCGCTCGGGTTCCTGACGCCGGCGCGCGTGCTGCGGATGGCCCTCGGGGAGGACGCCTCCGCCCTCATGGACGCGTTCGGGATAGAGGAGCTGGCGCCCGGCGGGCTCGACCTCACGCCCGGCTGCATCGACAGGGCCAGGGCCGCGAGGGGCGAGGGGCCGCTGGCGGGGTAGGCGTCGGGCCGGGACATGGGCCGGAGGGCCCGTTGCGCTGAGTCCGGAACGGCTGCGCGGCGGGCTGGCGGAGCATGCCGCGGCGGCATGGGGGCACCGGCCTCCACAGCCTATCCACCTGCGGAAACGGGGCGACGGCCAGGCGCCGGGGGCTATTTCCGCGTTGCGCTAGCTGCGGAAACGCGGGGGCCGTTCAGGCTGTTGCGCTGAGATTGAAAATCAACC
>NZ_NKXR01000032.1 GCF_002232035.1 Collinsella sp. TF06-26 | reverse complement strand
AGGGCGGAGGCGGGGCATTCCCCGCCTCTTACACCACATCTCTGCGCGCCACCGATTCGAAGAGGTTGAAAGCCGTCAAACGCCCTTTAAAGGGGGTTAGATAAATTGATTTTGAGCCCATTTTCGCTCAGAACAGGCCGAAAAATATGACACCTCTTTTGCAACAGTACTCATATTTGGCATTTTTTGACCACGGGGTCCAAAACCATGCCCCAAAACACAAAAGGAGGGGCCTCGTAAGGCCCCTCCTTAGGAAAAGGAATCGATTTATTCCACAGACGTAGATTAATTCTAGCTGCTACTCCATCATGTCGAGGACGGAGGGGCGCAGCTCGTTCTCGGCGGCCTCGGGATCGGTCTCGCGCAGGCGGTTGATGTAGCGGTTGTACCACATCACGGCAAGGCCCAAGAAGACAACCACGCCGCCAACGTTGTAGACCAGCGTCAGCCACAGCGGCTGATCGAGCGGAATGGTGCCGCAGATAAGCACGAAGCAGAAGACCACAAGCAGGAAGGCAGCAATGACCAGACCGAAGGTGCGCGAACCCATACGGAAGTCACGGGGAGCGGCGTCGAAGTTTTTGCGCAGCATAAAGTAGGCAAGCAAAATCAGCAGCGGCGGGAGCAGAGCGGTGGCAGCCGTCATGTTGGTGACGATCATGAGCAGGTCGTCGAGGTTGCCGGAGCCCAGGGCCGGGATGACCAGGATGGGGACGACGATGGCGAACTGCAGCCAGGCAGCGCGGGCGGGAATACCATGCTCGTTGAGCTCGACGATCTTGCTACCAAAGACACCCTTGGGGATCTCGGTGAAGAAAACCTTGATGGGAGCGGAGGTCCACATCATGAGGGAGCCCAGCGTAGCGGCAAGAAGGATCAGGCCAATGACGCGCGTAGACACTTCCATGGGAATGCCAAAGTGGGCAAAGGCAGCGCCGAATACGTCGAAGATACCGGTGGAGATGGCAACGCCGCCCTCGGGAATGAACAGGTTGACCAGCAGCGAAGCGCCTGCATACAGAAGGCCGATGGTCAGGCCGGCGATAACGACGGTGCGCACGAAGGCCTTGACGCCGCCCTTAAGGTCGTTAAGGAACACGCCGACGGACTCAGCGCCGCCAACGCCCTGGATGATCCAGGCAAGCGTACCGAAGAAGCCCCACATAGTTGCGAAGTTGGTCGTGTCGGGAGCCATGTTAGCGGGGGTAGGAGCCGTAGCGAACTCGACGCCGCCAAAGGCAGCAGCCAGGGACAGCAAGATGAACACGGCAGTCAGGCCGAGAGCCGCGGTCGAGCCGAAGGAGGAAATGGAGCCGATCCACTTAGCACCCTTAGTCGACACCCACGTGGCAATAGCAAAGACGACGATCTCGATAATGGTGATCCACAGCTGCGAGAGCTCGGCATTGGCACCAAAGAACACGTAGCTCGCGTAGATGATGACGTTGGGCAGGACGGACGCAAAATAGAACAGGTTAACGAACCAGTAGCTAAACGCCGTCAGGAATGCCCAGCGGCCGCCCATCGAGGTCTTGACCCAGGCGTACACGCCCGACTCGGAGTCCTTGTTAAGGCCGACAAACTCAGCGGTAACCAAGGTATAGGGTGGCGCGCAGAGATGTGGTGTAAGAGGCGGGGAATGCCCCGCCTCCGCCCT
>NZ_NKXR01000031.1 GCF_002232035.1 Collinsella sp. TF06-26 | reverse complement strand
GAGCTCTCCCGCGGCCGCGGCGGCCCGCGCTGCATGAGCATGCCCTTCTGGCGTGAGGACCTCTAAGGTCTTCTAGGACCCGTATAGGTCTTAATACATACATCTAGCTGACGTTAGATGTCTCCCATTGGGGCGGTGCGGGTTTTCGCGCCGCCCCAATCTTGTATGAGGAACGTCAACACGGTTGGATGACTGCTTTTGTAAGGAGCTTGGCCATGGACATTAAGACGATTGGCGTTGAGGAATGGCTCAACGTTTGGGAGAAGAGCGCCACGTGGGACATCGCCCAGTCGACGATCTCGTCGCTCACCATGGGCGAGCTGCGCGCGCTCGATGAGCAGGACGGCGCCACGTTCTACGAGCGCCTGGACCGCGAGAAGATGAACTACGGCTGGATCGAGGGCTCTCCGGAGTTTAAGGCCGAGGTTGCCAAGCTGTATCGTCGCGAGGTCAATCCCGATCACATTCTGCAGACCAATGGCTGCACGGGCGCTAACCTCAACGCCATCATGGCCGTGGTCGAGCCCGGCGACCATGTCATCGCCGAGTGGCCCACCTACGCGCCGCTCTACGAGATTCCGCGTACGCTCGGTGCCGAGGTCGAGTATTGGGAGCTTCGCGAGGAGCTTGGCTGGAAGCCCGATATCGAGGAGCTTAAACGCTTGGTGCGTCCCAATACCAAGCTCATCTGCATCAACAACGCATCGAACCCCATCGGTACGGTGCTCGATGCCGATATGCTCGGCCAGATTGCCGAGATCGCCCGTTCGGCTGGCGCCTATGTGCTGTGCGACGAGGTGTGCCTGCCGCTCGAAAACACTGACTCCTATATGTCGATGGCCGACATGTACGAGAAGGCCATTGTCACCAACTCGGTGTCCAAGACCTATTCGACGCCTGCGGCCCGCGTGGGCTGGGTCGTGGCCGACGAAGAGGTGTCCAACCGCATCCGCACCTACCGCGACTACACCATGATCTGCGGCGGCGTGTTCAACGATGCCCTGGCGACCTATGTGCTTGAGCACAAGGATAAGATTTTCGAGCGCAATCGCAAGATCGTGTTTGGCAACCGCGATATCGCGCAGGCTTGGATCGATACGCAGCATCGCGTTTCCTGGACGGCCCCGCAGGGAATATCCACCTCGTTTATCCAGCTGGATATTCCCGAGGATGACGAGGAATTCTGTAAGCGCCTGTTGGCCGAGAGGGGAGTGCTGCTGGTCCCCGGTAGCCGCTTTGAACTTCCCTGCGGCGCACGCCTGGGCTACTGCGCGAGCGAAGACGTTCTTCGCGAGGGCCTGAGGCTTTTGGGCGAGGCACTGGTGGAGTTCGATCGCTAGGATTCCGACGATCTTCGAGGGCCTTATCCAAATTGGCCGAAGATAATCGAAAACGGACCCGTTTCCCTAGGGGAAGCGGGTTCGTTTTTCTATACCGAGAAGTCAAGTTGTTACAAATGGGGCCGTAAAGCGAGCCGGTATCCGCTGGGCCTTATACTGAGCTTCCGGTGAACGGTATCAAGCGTCTGGTAAACGGTAATTTGTTTACCAGAAATGAATAGGACAAACTTTTTTCTGAATAAAAATGAAAATGGTTGAGACGCGGCATGAATCGCTGATTCTATTCATAGCTTTATTAGAAATATGCAATTTGAGGGTGGTTTAATAAAGTTAAGTTCCATTTGCTATTTGGACTGAAAACGCGTTTTAGCACGTAAATACACTTTATTATATCAAAGTGTGCCATGCGTGAAGTATATGTGTATGCCGTTCACCCCTCATATAAAACCGTTCGGGGGCGAGGTGGAAGTATGGACTGATTTTGGATATAAATATGTCGTCAGCAATAACGCCTCACACGGAGGGGCGCTAACGAATCGGCCCTGACAGGGGCCCGAAAGAAAGGTAGGAGGCCATGACGAAAGGTCTGCACGTGCCTTCCGA
>NZ_NKXR01000030.1 GCF_002232035.1 Collinsella sp. TF06-26 | reverse complement strand
CGCGCGGCAAGGAGATATATTGCCAGACCGGAGGGGCGCCGGGGGCGGGAATCTGGGCGTACACATTTCCTACACATATAAGGACTCTCGGCTGGCTGGGTGAATATAAGAGGGGACCTCGTTTCCGAGATCCCCTCTTTCGCCTATCTACAGTAATAGACTCTTAAATACCTTATGCCAGCAGCTTGCGACCGGACTCTTCAATCGCGTCAAGTGCTGCATCAGCTTCGGCGGCATCCGCGCCCTTGGCAAAGATATACAGCTTGATCTTGGGCTCGGTGCCGGAAGGACGGACGATACCCTTGTTGCCACCCTCGAGATCGAACTCAATGACATTAGCCTTCGGCAGGCCGTTCACGCAGGTGTTGTAGTCCACGACGGCTTCAATCTTGGAACCGGCGAGCTCCGCGGGCGGGTTCTCGCGCAGACCGGCCATGATGCCGGCCATCTTTGCCGCACCCTCAGCACCCGGATAGCTCAGCGAAATCGTCTTATTGTGGTAGTAGCCATACTTCTCGTACAGCTCGTGCATCGCGTCGGCGAGGTTCTTACCCTGCAGCTTGTAATACTGAGCCATCTGGCAAATCAGCAGCGAAGTGCTCACGGCGTCCTTGTCGCGCACGTGATCACCAGCCAGATAACCGTAGCTCTCCTCAAAACCGAAGATAAAGCGATCGACTTCACCGGCATCGGAAAGCGAGGTAATGATGTCACCGATGTACTTGAAGCCCGTCAGGCAGCGACGGAGCTCAAAGCCATATTCCTCGGCCAGAGCATCGACCATGGCGGAAGAAACAATGGTAGTAACCGCGACCTTCTTAGTGAGGTCCTCGCCGCGGGCGGCACGGGTCTTGCAAATATAGTCGAGCAGCAGGACGCCCATCTCGTTACCGGTCAGCAGCAGATAGTCATCGCCATTCTTAACGGCAACACCAACACGGTCGGCGTCGGGATCGGTCGCAAGCAGCAGATCGGGGTGAACCTGCTCGCAGAGATCGATGCCCTTCTGCATGGCCTGTCGGATCTCGGGGTTAGGATACGGGCAGGTCGGGAAATCGCCGTTAGGTTCCTTCTGCTCGGGAACAACCGTGACATCAGTGATGCCAGCGCGCTCGAGCACCGTGGTGACGGGAATGAGGCCGGTACCATTCAGCGGCGTATAGACAAGCTTGAGCGGTGCGCCGGCAATCTCCTCGGCAGAAAGATTCGTAACGCCGCGAGCGAGAACGGCGTCGTAATAACGCTCGAGGCACGAGTCATCGATCCATTTGACCAGACCCTGCTCAAGAGCCTCATCGAAGTCCATGGACTTCACACCGGTGAACGTATCGGTCTCGGCGATAGCCTTAGAAATTGCATCGGCGGCCTCGCTGGTGATCTGGCAGCCGTCGGGGCCATAGGCCTTATAGCCGTTATACGGTGCCGGGTTATGACTAGCGGTCATGCAAATGCCACCGGAGCACTTAAGATCACGGACGGCCCAGGAGAGCGTCGGCACAGGAGAAATCTTGGGATAAACGAGGGCAGTCACGCCGTTTGCTGCAAGAATGGCAGCCGTCGTCTTAACGAACAGCTCACCTTTATTGCGGCTATCGCGAGCGATGGCAACCGTTGGATGCTCGAAGGTCGCATTGAGGTAGTCAGCGAATCCCTGGGTCGCACGACCGACCGTATAGATATTCATACGGTTAGTGCCCGCACCGATAGTGCCGCGAAGGCCGGCAGTACCGAAGGCGAGATCTTGGAAGAAAGCATCGGTGATGGCGTCCCCATCACCCTGCTCCTTCATCGTGTTAAGCTCAGCGAGGAGCTCCTCGTCCTTGACATTGGCAATCCAAGTATCAAGCAGCTCATGAACATCTGCCATGTGAGTCCTTCCGTCACAATCAATAAAACGACCCGTGTAAAAACAGGACAAGCGCAGCAGTGCGCTAAAGCAAATATTAGTCCATTGAGAATAGAGAACCGACCAAAGAACGGTGAACGTCTATATTCAGCGGTGGATGATTAAATTGATTTAATTGCATAAGGAATGTTGCCCGTAAACGCAAAAAAGGGGGAGGCCGCGAGGCCTCCCCCTTCTTCAATCT
>NZ_NKXR01000003.1 GCF_002232035.1 Collinsella sp. TF06-26 | reverse complement strand
AACGCGTTGCGCTGAGTCCTGAGGCTGTTGCAATGAAGATGAGAATCAAGGCAGAGGAAACAGATTAGCTATAAGCGCTAGAAAAATAAAAATGTTCTTGCAACATGCAAGCAGAGCGCATATACTACAGTCATAGCGTATGAGATGGGGTCTCTAAAAGAGGCCAAGCACAGCAATTTGAGTTTATGTGGACGGGACTTGAGCATGAGCACCAGCAATTTCTCCTTTAACAACGGCAATATCGATTTCATTAATCTCGAGACCATTTATGGCCGTACTGACCGTTCTCGCACAGAGAACTGGCCTGTATGCCTAGGTGAAGAGGCGCCAAGTGGCGAAGATCTCGAGTATTTGGATGAGATTGAGCGCGAGCGGAACTATGAGTTGAATGCCAGGTTCGCCGCGATTCAAATCGCTCAATTTAATTACCCCGTTATCACCTCTTTTTAATGGGGCAAGTTGGATCGACTATCTGTGTCAAACAACGGCTCACCGTGGGAAGGAATCGACAATGAGCAAGAATATGAACAAGGACATGGACGGCAAGGCTTTGGGTAAGGCCAAGGCGGCTGGACGCGTGGTGACGGTTGCTGCGGCGACGATTGCCATGACGGGCGGCTCGATGCTGTCGCCCCTGGTCGCGGTGGCACAGGATGCGGATGGCGTTGGCGCCACGGGTGCAACGGCTGCGGTGATGTCGCCGCTGACGAGTACTGCGGCCGCCGGTACTGGCGCGGGTGCCGTGTCTGCAGCGCAAAAGGTCGCCGACCTGCAGGCTGCAGTTGATGCGGCGCGCGCTAAAGCTGCTACCGCCAAGGCCGATCTGGAAGCGGCTGCCGCTCCCTACGATGCTGCCGCCGTCAACCAGCAGCAGGCGCGGGGCGCCTATGACGCGGCCCGCGGTGCGAGCGATAGCGCGGCCTCCGCTGCTTCGGCCGAGCTGGAAAAGCAGCTGGGCGCTGCGCAGGACAAGGCCGATCAGGATGTCAAGGCGTTTGAGGACGCTCAGGCTGCGCTCGATGCTGCCAAGAAGGAGCTGGCGGACAAGGATGAAGCCCTGACTGCTGCCCAGAGGGCATCCCGTGATGCCCAGTCTGCGCTTGAGGCCGCACAGGCTGCTGCATCCGATGCTACGCCCGAGGCTGTAGCTGCCGCCCAGGCTGCCGCAGGGCAGGCTGCGAGTGACCTGGAACAGGCGAAGCAGCAGGTCGTTGATGCGCAGGCCAAGCTCTCGGATGCTCAAGACGCTGCCACTGCCGCCGCTGCCAAGCAGCAGGACGCGCAGGGCAAGCTTTCGGCAGCTCAGCAGGCAAAGGCCGCGGCAGATGCGGACGTGGATGCCGCGCAGACGAGCTATGACGCGGCCAAGGCCGATCTGGATCGAGCCGAGCAGGGCGCCGCGGGCCCGGAGTACGAGGCCGCCAAGGCAAAGGTGGCTGCTGCGTCCGAAGCGCTGACGGCCGCCAAGGCCGCGCAGTCGAAGTGCGAGAGCGAGCTTGCTGCCGCAGAGCAGGACGTTGCCGCCGCCGAGGGCGAGGTTCAGACTGCTCAGCAGGCAGTTGCCGATCAGCAGCAGGCCGCTGCCGATGCCCAGTCAAAGCTGGATGCCGCCGCTGCTGCCAAGACCGCTGCCGACGCCGCTCTTGACCAGGCCAAGACCGATCATGCCAGTGCGCTCACGGAGCTGGCCGATGCCCAGGCCAAGCTTTCGGCGGCCAAGGACGAGAAAGACGCTGCCGACAAGGCGCTCGATCAGGCGAAGGCCCAAAAGCAGCAGGCCGACCAGGCTGTGGCTCAGGCCCAGGCAAAGCTCGATGCCGCTCAGGCAACGGCGAATGCATCGGCGGAGAACTACCGCCAGGGTGCCATCGCATTCTTTAAGAGTGTGGGTGCCGACGATGCGGCGGATATCATCCTCAACTGCAAACTCGCTGGCTACAACAAGGTGGGCGAGGAAGTCGACGCGACGAGCCTGACCAATATGAAGCAGGCGGTTGTGTGGCTCAAAGCGTGCAACGAGTATCGCGCAAGCGTTGGCCTAGGCGAGCTCAAGGTGACATATGCCATGATGGCGACCGCCATCGCCGACGCGAACTTCTCCGATACGAAGGTCGCGCACGCTCAGCAGTTTAACGTGGGCGAGAATGTGGCGTGGAACTACGGAAGCAATCCGTTTAAGCAGTGGGTCGATCAGGAGAAGGCCATCTTTGATGCTGCCGCCGCCTCGCTGGGCGCGTCGGGCCTTACGGGAAAGGCCGCTTACGATTTCTATACAGCGCATAGCTCCCAGATTGATAACTACGCCGCACTGCACGGTGGACCTAACCCTTCGGTCGGACATTACATCAACGTGATCAACCCCGATTACACCGTGACGGGCATGGGCGTTTGCACGCGAGGGACGCTGTACGGGAGTACACAGGCGCAAACATTTGTATATTCTGGTCAATGGTATAAGCCGTATAACCTCAATCCGATGACGGTTGCAGAGTATGAGGCTGCGTTGAATGCGTGGTGTGACTCGTTGGCAAATCCCGAGCAGGGCGTGGATGCGGCACGCAAGGAGCTTGCTGTGGCGCAGGGCGTTGCCGACGATGCCGGCAGCAAGGTGAGTGCAGCATCGCAGGCCGTTGCAGCAAAGCAAACCCAGGTTGAGCGCGCTGCCGCTAATGTTGATGTCGCGGCAACCAAGGCCTCGGAGGCCCAGGCTGCCGTGGCGCAAAAGCAGGCTGCAGCTGACGCCGCCGCGCGTGCCGTCAGCGATGCCCGCGCCGATTTGAGCGCTGCCAACGCCGCTGTTGCGGCAGCGCAGGACGCCGTGGCCGCCAAGTCTGGCGAGCTCGACATTGCCAAGGGCAAGGTGGCTGCTGCCAAGCGCGCACTGGACGCCGCTCGTGCCGGTGTTGGCGACAAACGGGATGCACTTGCCGCGGCCCAGGATGAGCTAGCGGCGTACTCAGCCGATATCGCCGCTGCTCAGCGTGCGTTTGATGCGGCGTCGTCTGCACTCGAAAGCGCGCGTGCCAATCAGCGCGAGGCGGAGGCCGAACTTCTTGCCACCCAAGGCGATGCCGATCAGGCAGGCATCGATGCTGCTGCCACTCAGGTGGAGCTCGATATGGCGCAGCGGGCTGCAAGCGATGCCGACGCCGTCGTGGCAACGGCTCAGGCAAAATCTGATGCAGCTGCCGCCCGCGCCTCTCAGCTTAAGAATGCCGCCGCAGCACTTGCCAAGGCCACTGGGGACAAAGCGACTGCCGATGCCGCGCTCGATGCAGCGGCGATGGCCGTGAGCGATGCCGAGTATGACGTGGTGGAGGCTGACGATGCCGTGGTGGATGCGACTGTCGCGCGCGACGCCTCTGCCGCCGCGGTTGCCCGCCTGCGCAGAATCAATATTGCCGAAGCCATTGTCAACGGCAGCACTGACGATGCGGACGAGGTACTTAACGCCAAGATCGCTGCGGCCCACGATGCCGCCGAGCGTGCCGCGACCGCCAAGGCCGAACTCGATGACGCCGTGGCTGCGACGGATGCCGTGGCGCCGGCATACTTGGAGGCGCTCGCCAACTACACCGCCGCCAAGGTCGAGCTCGACCAGGCTATTGCCGAGCTTAACGCCGAGATCGCTCGCCAAGAGGCCGCCGACCGCGGAAACGGCGAGCAGACCCAGCCCGTCACGCAAGTGACGTACCAGGCCAAGCATGCGGAGGCAAAGACCGAGGCCACGACTTGGCAGACGGCGATGCCCGCCACGGGCGATGCGTCCGAGCTGCTGGGTGAGACCTTCGTGATCGGCGGCACGGTCCTGGTGGCCGCCGGCGTATTCCTGTCCGATAAGCGCCGCCAGCTGATCCGTTAGGGACAGGGAAGCGCGCTGTTTTTGGCGCGCACCGCAGGGGCATGGGCTCTACGGCGCGCGCCGCCTTTTTCTTCAAGATTGATTAAGGAGGGATATATGCAAATAAGAGGAGAGGCCGCGATCGCCTGCGGATTCATGGCGGGTCTGGCAACGGGGTTGCTGTTCGATGGATGTTTCGACAGCTATATCAATCGATTCTGCGATTTTGGTTTTTCGAGAGGCAAGCCTTGGAAAACAGCGCCAGCTCGTCAAGAGCTGGCTGCGCCCATCGAGCCCCGCAGTGTGGATACCTCAAAAATCAAGGTAATCGTCACTAAGAACGGCAAGATTTACCACCGTTCTACGGGGTGCAAAAGCCTTCCTCAAAACGCCATTAAAACAAGCGTACCATTAGCGGCTGCACTCAAGCGAGGCAAGACGCCCTGCCCAACATGCTGCCCGCCAACAGTGTGCTCGATCTAGTTTTTTGGGTGTTTGATCCGTTTGGATGGAAGAACGAAGGGTAAGCCCTAAGGGATACAGATGCCGGCCCGGCCTGCAATTTCTTCCATTGATTTGTCCAGAGTCGCACAGCACGGAGGTGTTGTTTGATGTCTATTTTCGTTACCGGAGACGTTCACGGTGTTGCCGAGTATGGGGCGAGTCGCTTCTCGTCGCGCGTTTGGCCATTGGGTCGAACGCTGACGCGCGATGACGTTGTCATCGTTGCCGGCGACTTTGGCTTTATATGGAGCGGCTCGAACACCGACAAATACTGGCTCGACTGGTTTGAGTCCAAGCCCTGGACCACGTGTTTTGTCGACGGCAATCACGAGAACCATCATCTGCTGGCGGGGCTGCCAATGCGTGAGTGGAACGGGGGCCTCGTTCACGAGGTTCGCCCGCACGTGCTGCACCTGATGCGCGGCGAGGTGTTCGACATCACGGGGACCACGGTGCTCGCCATGGGTGGCGCCGCGAGCCATGACAAACAGTGGCGTCAGGAGGGAAAGACGTGGTGGCCCGAGGAGATGCCGAGTGAGCGCGAGATCAAACACTGTCGCGCCTCGCTCGATCGCGCGGGCTGGAAGGTCGACTATGTTGTGACGCACGAGGCGCCGGTCGATTTGGCTGACGAGCTGTGCATGGAGTGCAATCGCGAGTTCTACGACGATTCGCTGCAGGCCTTTTTGGGCGAGCTCGACGGGCGGCTCGACTACCGCACCTGGTTCTTTGGCCATTACCATGACGATGAATGGCGCGATGACAAGCATCGCCTTATCTACCAAGATATCGTGCCGATCGAAGCGCGATGTGCCGATGGGCAGGATGAGACGGCGAGTGACTATTTTGAGCAAGAGCGTTAGGAGGTCCCCATGATCTGGTTTACCAGCGATACCCACTTTGGGCACGAGAACATGCTGCGGCTCGCCGACAGGCCTTGGTCGACTGTTGGGCAGATGAACGACGCCATGGTCGCTAGCATTAATAGCAAGGTCGCTGCGGATGACGAGCTTTACATTTTGGGTGACTTCAGCTTTAAGATGACGGTCCAAGATGCCTACGAGCTGCGCAAAAGCATTGCATGCAAGCGCATCCATCTGCTGCCCGGCAACCACGATAAAGACTGGACGCAGCCTGCGGTGGCGGATGCTTTTATCGTCGAGCCGCCCATTTGCGTGCTCAAGATCGACCGTCAGAAAATCGTGCTGAGCCACTATCCCATGGTCGACTGGCAGGGTATGTCGCACGGCGGCTGGCATTTGCACGGGCATATCCACAGCTGTGGCGACGCGTATAACAAGTTCAACCTTCGGCAGGGGCTGCTGCGCTACGACGTGGGCGTGGACGCCAACGGCTACGCCCCGGTGAGCCTGGAGGAGCTCAAGTCGTGGTTTGCACAGGTAGACGAGCCGGTGTGTTGCGTTAAGTGGCCGTGGTGGGTCAACGCCACGGGCGACGAGCAGATCGAGCACGATCTCGAAGCCTATAAGAGGGAAGTGGTGATCCGATGACGGTTTATGTGACGGGTGATGTCCACGGTGGCATCGACATGCAAAAGCTCCGCGACTGGGAGCTTGGGGATAGTCTGACGAGCGACGACTATCTGATTATCGCGGGAGACTTTGGCTTTCCGTGGGATTTTTCTGCCGAGGAATGCGCCGATATCGCCTGGCTGGAGTCGCGCCCCTATACCGTGCTGTTCGTCGACGGCAACCACGAACGCTACGACCATTGGGCGGAGCGCCCCCTGGAGTTGTGGCACGGTGGACTGACGCAACGCCTGTCGGACACCTCGCCTATACGGCGCCTGACGCGCGGCGAGGTTTTTGAGCTCGGTGGGTCGACGATCTTTACCATGGGCGGCGCCACGAGTGTGGACAAGGAATACCGCATCCCGTATTCCAGCTGGTGGCCGCAGGAGCTGCCGGGCGAGCGCAACTTTGAGGAGGCGCGGGCAAAGCTCGATAGCGTGGGCTGGAAGGTCGACTACGTGATCACCCACACCTGCTCCACGCGCATGCTCTCGCCCACGCTCTATCCGGCACCTGGCTGGAATTATCCAGCTGTCGATCGGCTTACGGCATTTTTCGACGAGCTGGAAGATCGCTTGGACTACAAGCGCTGGTACTACGGGCATTTTCATCGGGATGCCAACCCGGCCGAGCGCCACACCGTGCTCTACGACTGCATCGTTCGCCTGGGCGGCGAGCTCCAGCCCTGGGACGTTGCGTAGGGGCAGGCATAGCGAGCTCTTCGTATGATGCCTTGGGTAGTTACCCTACATTTTGGCAATAGTCATTATCTGTAGGGTAACTTAAGACATACTGGGAGCTGGAGGAGATGCTGCTGGCGGTCTAGAGTTTCAACGCCATTCGGTTGGTGCCGGGTAGGGCTGCAAAGCCGAAATGCGCATAGAACGCTGCCGCCTCATCATCTACTGGATCGACAACCAAAGCTCGCGCTCCCGCTAGGGCAGAAATTTTTAAGGCGTTTTCGATGGCATCTTTGAGCAACGATGCTCCCAGACCAAGCCCCTTGAATTTCTCATCAACCCCCATCATTCCAAGCAACACTGCGGGAACTTGGGAGGGGGAGTTCCGAACGAACCATCCTCCGTCAACATTTTCGCGAGCTACGGAGTGCGTACATAGCGTATAGAACCCGGCGACTGCGCCGTCGTAATACGATGCGTATATAACCGCCGACCCTCTTCTTCGCGCCGAGGCTGATCTGTTTTTAGCCCATCCGTCTACAAGGGTATTACCGCAGTGGAAAGCCTCGATGCCTTGACCAACGGGGAGTTGAACGGGCTTGGTAAACGTGCTCATTCCCAAATCGCTTTACGGTCGAGCAGCGCTTTTGCGGCTTGGGGCATGGGTGAGTCGAGCATTTCGCAAAATGCATCAAAACCATCAGGAGAAAGATAGGTTGTTGACGCCTCGGCGATGTCACGTGCGGAGCTCTCGTCAAGGTGAGCCGTGGCCCATTGGGTGAGAGTTTGCCCGCGCAAGGCCGCGGCGCGCTCGTAAGTAAGGCGTTGACGCTCGGTCAGCCTTAGATCCATACGGCGCTGTTTCTCAATCGTTGGCATGGTAAAACCTCCTTTGCATCATTGTACGGAACTATTCCGTACATAACAAGATACAGAATTACGCACTCGTCGGGGGGGGGTAGTGAAGGGGGCAGGGCGTTTGACTACTCGGCCATTACGGTGATGTTCTCGCGGTGCGCGCGGATGACGTCCCAGCTAAAGTGCTCGACCAGCTGCTCGGCGGTACGCGGCGTGGTGTCCGGCGCGATGCCTGTTTGCCCGGCGAGCCATCCCAACAGTGCCTCGGGTGTGCCAAAGCGGGTGCGGAGCTCGCCCAGGTCCAGATCGCGATCGCGCTTGGAAAGGCGGCGGCCGTCCGGCGACATGAGCAGCGGGATGTGCGCGTAGCGCGGTGTGGGCAGTCCCAGCAGATGTTGCAGATAGATCTGGCGCGGCGTGGAACCAAGCAGGTCGCATCCGCGTACGATCTCGGTGACGCCCATGGCAGCGTCGTCGACCACCACGGCCAGCTGATAGGCAAACACGCCGTCGCTGCGGCGCACCAAAAAGTCGCCGCACTCGGTGGCGAGTGCCTCGCATTGGGCTCCGTACGTGCGGTCAACGAATTCGATCACGTCGCCGGCGAGGTCGTCGACGGCGGGCACACGCAGGCGCGTGGCGGGAGCGCGCAGGGCGCTGCGGCGGGTAACCTCCTCGGCAGAAAGGCCTCGGCAGGCGCCGCGGTAGATGGGCGTGCCGTCGCTGGCGTGCGGCGCGCTTGCGGTGTGGAGCTCGGCGCGCGTGCAAAAGCAGGGATAGGTGAGGCCGGCGTCTTGCAGCTGGTGCAGGGCGTCCTCGTACAAGTCCAGGCGATCGTGCTGGCAGTAGGGGCCTTCGTCCCACTCAAGCCCCAGCCAGGCTAGGTCGTCAATCAATTGGGCGGCAAGTTCCGGGCGCTTGCAGCGATCGTCCAGGTCCTCGATGCGCAACACGATGCTGCCGCCCTGGCTGCGGGCCGAAAGCCACGCGCACAGGCAGCTGAACACGTTGCCCAGATGCATGCGGCCCGAGGGCGACGGGGCAAAGCGGCCCACGACGGGCGCGGGAGCGGCCGCTGCTGGTGCGCCCGCGGCGTGTGTTGCTATGTTGCATGCGTTGATATCCATGCGGACGAGTATAGCGCGGGGTGAGGTGAGGGGGCGTCGTCGATGCTCGCGAGTTGCCGAGGCTGCGTGTTGTGCGCGGCGGGCACCGACTCAACACCTCGATTACCGCCCCAAGCTCAGCCCCTTCAACCCCTCAAACGACAGAAGCCCCGGCAGCTCTTCGCAACTGCCGGAGTTTCCGCGGAAAAGGGGGACATGATCCTCAAGCGAACGGCAAAGGGGCAAACCGTTTTCGCTCAACTGCTTTATGCCCCTCGCTCGCCGGCTTAATCGGCTCACGCCGCGCCCACACAAAGCCGCTACACCTGTGACGGAGCTATGAAGTGGTATCTATGCCGGAGCGGGCTATGCCAAGGAGTGTCCCAGATTGCCGGCAGATAAGGAACGTCCCCAGGTGCCGGTCGCGGGCGTGACTTTCGTCCCGTTTAATACTCCGCTGACCTAGATGTTCGTCACATGAACCCGCAAACGTGGGACAATGACGCTACTGGTATCACAGACAAAGGATGTGCCTATGAACGCCCCCGTTGCCAAGACCTGTCGGCAGCGCTGCCCGTTTGCGCGATTTGCTTCCATTTGCGCGCTCGTCGCGTGCGCGCTGCTGCTGTTGCCCGCCGTTGCAGGTGCCGACGGGTATTCCATGACCCAAACCTACATCAGTGCCACGGTCGAGGCCGATGGATCGCTGACCGTTGTCGAGGGACGCCAGTTTGATTTCGACGACGACATCAACGGCGTGTTTTGGGAGATCAATACGGGCACCAACCAGCAGGGCGGCACGGCGGGCGTTGACGTGCTGAGTGTCGAGGAAGAGGACACCGCGTTTAACAAAGTCGATAGCGCGAACAAGGGCGACTCTGGCGTCTACACGGTCGAGCAGACCGGTGACGGCGTAAGGATTAAGGTGTTCAGCCCTCACGAGAGCGGCGACAGCGCAATCTACTACGTGAGCTACACCATGACCGGTGCGGTTATGAACTGGGCCGATACCGCCGAGCTCTACTGGAAGTTCGTGGGTGACGGCTGGTCTGCGGATTCCGATGACGTCGAGATGGAAGTGTGCTTCGCGAATGCCGCTGCCGGGACGGCGGCCGTCAAGGGCGATAACTTCCGCGCATGGGGCCATGGTCCGCTGACGGGCGACGTGTCGCTCGATGAGGACGAGCCCATGGTCACCTATACCATTCCCTGCGTGCACCAGGGCGAATTCGCCGAGGCACGCATCGCCTTCCCTAGCGACTGGGTGCCGCAGCTTGCCGCTTCGGGCGAAGATCGCATGTCAACGATCCTGAGCGAAGAGAAGGAATGGGCCGACGAAGCTAACGCCCGCCGTGAGCACGCGCGTGCGGTTGCCGGTGCGATCGCCGTGGCGTGTGTTGTCGTGGCGGTTGCCTATACCGGTGTGATCGTGATGCTCAAGCTGCGCAGGCCCAAGCCCAAGCCGCTCTTCCAGGACGAGTACTTCCGCGATGTGCCCTCCGCCGACCATCCCGCGGTGCTTGCAGCTCTTATGAGCTGGAACGGCGTGCCCGATCAGGCATATATCGCCACACTGATGAAGCTGACCGACGACCGCGTGATCAAGCTAGAAGAAGCGACCGAGACCAAGAAGAAGGGTCTGCTCCGTCGCGAAAAAGAGGAGCAGACGTATCGCATCACAGTGACCGACGAGGCCTGGAAGGCCGCCAAGAAGGACGGCATCGATCGCGACGTGCTCAAGGTCTTCTTCGCTGGCGTTAAGCCCGATAAAGACGGCGTCCGTTCGCGCACGTTTAGCGAGCTGGAGGAGTATGCCAGCGAGCGTACTGAATCTGTTGGCGACAAGCTCGAGGACTATCAGAGCACGGTTAAGGGCAAGCTGGAGGAGCGCGAGTTTATCGCATCGGATGGCACTATCGTGATGGTGGCCGGCCTGGTTCTCGGCATCATCATTGTCTTTGGCATTTTGGGCTCTCTGTTCTATACCGACTTTGCGGACGCCAACGTCGGTGCCGCTGTGATTTCGATCCCCGTCACGATCGTGGGCTTTGTCCTGAGCTGCACCTTCCGCCGTTACACGCCGGAGGGCGCCGAGGTGGCGGCTCGCTGCAAGGCGCTCAAGCATTGGCTCGAGGATTTCACACGCCTAAAGGAAGCCGTCCCGGGCGATCTGGTGCTGTGGAACAAGCTGCTGGTGATGGGCGTTGCCCTAGGCGTTTCGAAAGAAGTGCTGCGACAGCTGGCCGAGGCCGTGCCTGCGGACCTGCGCAACAGCGACGATTTCTACGACAACTACCCCTGCTACTGGTGGTATTACCATCACTACGGCAACGAGTCTCCGCTCGTTTCGTTCAACGATGTGTATCACGAGACCATCCGCGAGTTGGCTTCGAGCTCCGATAGCTCGAGTGGCGGCGGTGGTGGCGGCTTCTCGGGCGGCGGAGGCGGCGGCGTCGGCGGAGGCGGCGGCGGAACGTTCTAGCGAGCGCTTGCTTTGGGGTGGATCTTTCTGGGCGGTTGCCAGGGAAGATTCATCCCATTTTTGTGCATCGAAACGGGTCAAACTTTCCGCTGAGGACCTTCGCGCAAGGGGCAGTGGACAAAAAATGCCAAATATGAGTACTGTTGCTGCGTTGGTCACATATGTTTGCACATAATAATGGGCTCCTAATGAGAGTACTTCTCGTTAGGAGCCCATTTTATTGAACATTTGGGGAGTTACGTCAGCTCGTGCAGCTGGTCGTCATGCCTATAAGCATCAAAAATGCCCCGAATCGCTGCTACTAAAAAGGTAACAGTACTCATATTTGATGTTTTTTGACCACGGCCATTTGCAGGCCCTCTAGGCTACTCATTGGGGACAGACTTAAATGACCAGTCGTTAGGGATCAGTCATTGGGGACGTTCTTAAATGACTGGGCGTGGCTGCTGGGCCTAGACAGTTAGGTCGAGTTCGTAGAGGAAGCTTTCGCGCGGCATGGCGTGGCGGCGTTCTTCGCGGTTGGCGCGGTGCGTGGCGGTGCGCTTAAAGCCGTGCAGCTCGTAGAACTTCCACGAGCAGTTGGAATCGGTGTACAGGTGTGCGCTGGTCGCCCCGCACGAGGACAGATGCGAGATTGCGGCGTCGAGCAGCACCGATCCCACGCCCAGGCCGTGGACGTCGGGGTCGACGGCGAGCAGCGTGACCTCGTTGTCATGCGGCAGTGGGCTTTTCTCGAGCAGGCGGTTGTTGGTTCGAATGGTGGCGCGCACAAACGAGAGATACTCGGCGCACGACTCGGGTTCTAGCTCACGCATCTGCGACAGCAGTGCACGCTCAGTATCCATCCAATGTTCCCTGACGGCGGTGCCGGAGCTCTGTCCCGCACGCGCAAGCGAAATGCCGCGTGCCTTGCCATCTATAACTGCAACCTGCGAAAACGTCGAGGAAGAAAGGCAGTAGGCAAGGTCGCACGCGGCTTCGAGGCGGTTGTACTCATCGTTATCCGAGTTGTTGTGCCAAAGCTGCTGCAGAATCAGCGCGATGGCGTCGAAATCTTCGGTATCAAACGGTCGGTAGAGAACCCGCGAGACCATGGTGCCTCTTTCTATTGCGGATGCATATCGAGCACAGTTCTACCACGCCATTGGCATCTAATTATGGTGCCCCTGTGTTCCATCAACTCACCGTGCTCAGCGGCGCTCCTGCAACCCCCGCTCGCAAACTTTTTCTGCACAGCCCTGCGTTGCGGGGTGCAACGTCGCGCTCGATGCGCTACATTGAATCAGTATTTTCAATGCCGCTGCGCGAGCGCTGCAGATCGACGTATCACCGACTCACAGAGCACGGCGGCGTACCAGACAGGAGGACTGCATGGGATCTGATGTGAAGATCGCACGCGCGTTGATCTCGGTTACCGATAAGACGGGCGTCGTCGATTTCGCACGGACGCTGGTTGACGACTTTGGCGTCGAGATCATCTCTACGGGCGGCACGGCTCGTGCCATCGAGGACGCGGGCGTTCCCGTAACCCCCATCGAGGAGTTCACGGGCTATCCCGAGATGATGGACGGCCGCGTCAAGACGCTGCACCCCAAGGTTCACGGCGCGCTGCTGGCCCGCCGCGATTCCGAGCAGCACATGCAGGAGGCCGCTCAGCACGGCATTAAGCTGATTGACCTGGTCGTCGTCAACCTGTACGAGTTCGAGAAGACCGTCGCCAACCCCGAGGTCACCTTTGCGGATGCCATCGAGCACATCGACATCGGTGGTCCCTCCATGCTGCGCTCTGCCGCCAAGAACGCCGCGAGCGTTACCGTCATCTCCGACCCGGCCGACTATGATGCCGTCCTGGCCGAGATGCGCGAGACCGGTGGCTGCACCACGCTTTCCACCCGTCGCCGCCTGCAGGTGAAGGTCTACCAGACTACCGCCGCCTACGACACGGCTATCTCCCGTTGGCTTGCCGCTCAGGCAAGCGACGTGGCGGACACCTCTGCCAAGCTCGAGATCTCGCTGGAGAAGGTCGACGACCTGCGCTATGGCGAGAACCCGCAACAGAAGGCCACGGTCTATCGCTTTGCCGAGGGCTGCGAGAACACCGCGAGCTCGCAGTTCCCGCTTGTGGGCTCCGAGCAGATCCAGGGCAAGCCGCTCAGCTACAACAACTATTTGGACGCCGATGCCGCCTGGAACCTGGTCCGCGAGTTCGACGAGCCGGCCTGCGTGATCCTCAAGCACCAGAACCCCTGCGGTTCTGCCGTTGCCGAGGACATCACGGCAGCCTACGACCGCGCTTTCGCCTGCGATCCCAAGAGCGCCTTTGGCGGCATCATCGCCTGCAACCGCGAGGTTCCCTATGAGCTGGTTGAGCATTTTGCCGACGAGAACAAGCAGTTCGTCGAGGTCATCATCGCTCCGAGCTACACCGCCGAGGCGCTCGAGCGCATGGCCAAGCGCCCCAACTTGCGCGTGCTGGCGACCGGCGGCGTGGACCACGGCGCCCAGGTGGAGCTGCGTTCCATCGACGGTGGCATGCTGGTGCAGGAGGTCGACCATGTGACCGAGGATCCCGCGACCTTTACGTTCCCCACCGACCGCAAGCCCACCGACGCCGAGATGGCCGAGCTCGAGTTTGCCTGGAAGGTCTGCAAGGGCGTTAAGTCCAATGCCATCCTGGTCTCCAAGGGTAAGGCCGGCATTGGCATGGGCCCGGGTCAGCCCAACCGCGTGGATTCTGCGCTGCTGGCCTGCGAGCGTGCCGAAGACTTCTGCGAGCGCGAGGGCGTGGAAAAGGGCGGCTTTGCCTGCGCAAGCGATGCATTCTTCCCGTTCCGCGACAACGTCGACGTGCTTGCCGAGCATGGTGTGACCTGCATCATCCAGCCCGGTGGCTCCAAGCGCGACGACGAGAGCATCCAGGCCTGCAACGAGCATGGCATCGCAATGGTCTTCACAGGAGCCAGACATTTTAGGCACTAGGGCTTTCCCAAGCACCCGACCTTGCCCCTCAAACCGTCGCTTGCGTACATTTAGTACGCGGCGCTCCTCTTTCGGGGCAATCTCGGGCACTTGGAAAACCCTTAATGGGATGTTGTTCTATCCCATTAAGCTGATTGATTGCCGGGCCATATCTTCAAAATAATCTCTGCAAAAGACGGTCGCTCCGTTTGGAGGGCCGTCTTTTTGGTATAAGAGGACGGAATGACTAACACGAAAGGTACAACCATGCCCCAGATTGATGATGCCGAGCTGTTTGGCAATGCCGAGGATCAGCGTGCGTACGAGGATTTCTGCGCCAATCAGGAGGCGGTCGAGAAGTTCACGCTCGACAAGCCCGCGCTCATCTGCCGTTGGCGCATGTCCAACAAAAAGGTGCCCATGCTCAACCGTCACATCCGCGCGCTGTCCGAGCGCTTGGTGCAGGGCGAGCCGCTTACCCACAACATGCTCAGCTGGGCCAAGCAGCACGTTGAGTGGTCACTTGCCGAGGGCGATTACACCGCCCGCGACGGTGTACTCATGCTGGTGATCGACATCAACGGCAACGCTGCCATGACGGTGGGGGAGTACGAGCCGCTAGCCGATACGTCGGCCAAGGCGCTGCGTGCCCGTTCTGCCGAGGCCCGCTCCGAGGCCGACGAGACCGGCGTGGCGCCCGAGCTGCTCGCTGCCGTCAACGACGGTGAGCTTGCCTTTGTGGCGCCGGCAGACGAGTGCCTGTGCGGCACGGCGACGCTCATTGAGCAGCTGGCCCAGACCAAGGGCATCCCGGTCACGCGCGTGGACATTCCCGCACAGCTCAAGGGCGCGCTGTTCCTGGTGAGCGACGAGCACGGCGTGGTGCCTGCCTCCGATGCCGATGCCGTCGAGTCGGACGCCGCCACGGTCGCCTTCTTCGCCGATGGCTACGAAAAGCTCCGCGCCCGCCGCTAAATGATTTTTCTGGGACGGGGATTTTATAATCATGTAATCCCCGCGCCCGCCGCAAGCGAGGGCCGAGCCGAACGCTTTCGTTCGCGAACAGTTCTGTCACCTTAATGCCGCGCGAGGCGCGCACCGGCGACTTCGCGGCAATAATGGCTGTAAGACAACCAAGAGGGGAGCGGAATCCATGGCGCTGATCTATATCGTTGAGGACGACGAGCCCATTCGTCGCGAGCTTGCCGACATCCTTGCTCGTGCCGGTTTTGAGGTCGAGGCCTGCGAATCGTTCGAGCACGTCTCGCGTGACATCCTGGCCGCTGCACCCGACTTGGTACTGCTCGACCTGACGCTTCCCGTCAAAGACGGCCAGCATATCTGCCACGAGGTCCGTCGCGAATCCGAGGTCCCCATCATCGTCCTCACGTCGCGCACGACCGAGATCGACGAGGTCATGGCCATGACGCTCGGCGCGGATGACTTTGTTCCCAAGCCCTACAGCGCGCGCGTGCTCGTGGCGCGCATCAATGCCCTGCTGCGTCGCACCGCGGCGGCGGGCGAGCGCAGCGCGCTCGTCCACAAGGGGCTGGAACTCGACCTCGCCCGCTCCGCGGTCACCAACACGCAAACCGGCGACAGTACCGAGCTCACCAAAAACGAGCTGCGCATCCTCTCTTTGCTCCTGAGCCGCGCGGGCAAGATTGTCTCGCGCTCGGCCATCATGCAGGACCTGTGGGACTCCGATGCTTTCGTGGACGACAACACGCTTACCGTCAACATCAACCGCCTGCGCACCACGCTCGAAAAAATCGGCATCAAGGGGTATTTGACGACGCACCGCGGTCAGGGCTATTCGGTCTAGGGGCCGGTCATGTCGTTTGCTAAGTTTTTTAAAGATGCGCTGCTTCCCGTCGCCGTGTGGACCTGCGGTGTGCTGCTGAGCTGCTTTGTGCTGACGGTCGCCGGAGCTCCGGCATCTATCGTGGTCGTGGCGGTCGGTGTGTCCTTTATCTTTGGCATGCTGGGCATCGTGATCGAGTATGCGCGCCGTCGCCGCTTCCTGCATCAGCTGGAGCGGGCGGCCGAGGAACTGGAGAGCCCCGCATGGGTGCAAGAGATGGTGCAGTGTCCGACCTATGTCGAGGGCGAGCTCGAGTACGAAGTCCTGCGCCGCGTGGGCAAGGCGGCTTGCGATGAGGTAGCGGAAGGGCGACGTCAAACCGACGACTATCGCGACTACATCGAGAGTTGGGTCCACGAGGCCAAACTGCCCCTGGCTGCAGCCCATCTGATTTTGGAAAACCTGGACGGCAGCGAAGACGACCTGTCGCGCGTGGACGATTTGGGCCGCGAGCTGGCTCGCGTGGAGCGCTATATCGACCAGGCGCTCTACTATGCGCGCTCGGAAGTTGTGGAGCGCGATTACCTGATTCGACGTTGGAATCTCAAGACCCTGGTGACGGGTGCGATTAAAGCCAACGCGCGCGAGCTCATCGCGGCACACGTGGCGCCGGTGTGCGAGAACCTCGACTTTGAGGTCTTTACCGACGAGAAGTGGCTCGAGTTTATTCTGGGCCAGCTCATTCAGAACAGCATTAAATATGCGCGTGAGGACGGCGCAAAGATCGAGTTTTCGGGTGCGTTGCTGGACGAGGGTCTGGCAAGCGAGCGTATCGAACTCACCGTCGCGGACAACGGCTGCGGCGTGTGTGCAGCAGATTTGCCCCGCGTGTTCGAGAAGGGTTTTACCGGCGACAACGGCCGCGCCACCAAGCGCGCAACGGGCATTGGCCTCTACCTGGTGGCGCGCCTGTGCTCCAAGATGGGCATCGACGTCACCGCGGCATCCGACCCCGGCGAAGGCTTTGTCGTAACATTCGCCTTCTCGACGAATAAGTTCCAATATTTCGAGTAGCGCACACGGCAGACGTCCGCCCAAACAAAAACGTGCAGCCCAAACAAAACGTGCCGCCCCAACCGGGGCGGCACGCTATCTTTTATCAGCCAACTCGCTGAAGTAAGGCTGCGAAGGCCGCGGGGCCGGGAGGGGTTTCCTAAGGGCACATCCCGCAGCCGCAACGCGGCGAGGACGTGCCCGTGGAAACCCCGCAGGCCCCGCGGCCGGTGGGAGCAACGCTACTTCACGACCAAAATGTCGCAGTCCGTATTGCGCAGCAGGAACGTCGAAATCGAGCCCAGTAGCGCGTACTTAATTGAGGACAGGCCGCGGGCGCCGCAGAGCACCAGATCGGGCTTGACCACGTCGAGCATCTCATCCTTGAGCGTCTCGCGAATGCGGCCGGTACGAATCATGACCTCGACCTCGGGAATGTTGGGATTGGCCTTGGCCTCCTCGAGCTGCTTGGCGATGGAGTTGTTAAAGGCCTCTTCCAAGCCGTTGACCAGGTCGACCGGATAGGAACCGGCGCTCTCGAGCGCGGTGGAGTCGATGACGTGGCCGATGATCAACTTAGCGCCGTTGTTCGCGGCGACCTTGATGGCGCGTGCGAGCACAAAATCCTGCTGCTCAGTACCGTCGAGTGAAACAAATACCTTGGTGTAGCCCTCGTTCATGGTTTCCTCCTTGGTCTATCGCACGGGCGCGGGGCTCGTGCGTCGGGCGGGCGCGGGTGCGTTGGCCGCCGGACACTTTATCTTGTTGCAGTTATACCCAAGGATTTCGGTTTGACCGCTCGCAATTCTGTGAACGGGCGAGTTTTTTGGTAAGGGTAGGCGCAGGCGCACCGCCAACGGTTGATAATGGGACATCGCCCGCATCGTCCGCAGAACATCTACCGGCGGGTGTCTAACGAGGGGGTCCCTTTGGATATTATCGAGCTTCTAAAATCTGCCTTCATGGGCCTGGTCGAGGGCATCACCGAATGGCTGCCCGTTTCGTCGACGGGCCACATGATCTTGGTGGACGAGTTCGTCAAGATGAACGTGAGCGAGACGTTCTGGAATATGTTCCTGGTCGTGATTCAGCTCGGCGCCATTCTGGCCGTCTGCGTGCTGTTTTTCCACGAGCTCAACCCGTTCTCGCCCAGCAAGGGCAAGGAGGGCCGTCGCGACACCTGGGTGCTGTGGGGCAAGATTGTGCTCGGTTGCATTCCTGCGGCGGCGATCGGCCTGCCGCTCAACGACTGGATGGAGGAGCATTTCTACAACGCTCCCGTCGTGGCGCTGGCGCTCATTGTGTACGGCGTGCTGTTTATCGTGATCGAGAACTGGCGCGCGAGCAAGCGCGAGGAAATGGCCGTTGCCGGTTCGTTTGGTTCGCGTGCTGTGGTGTCGGGTGGACGTCCCGCCGGTGCGCACTTTGCGGCGCCCCCCACGGCTACCGCTGAGGATGAGGACGATGACGAGAATCTGGACTTTGGTTCCATCGCCACGCTCGAGGACCTCAGCTGGAAGACTGCGCTGGGTATCGGCTGCTTCCAGGTGCTTTCGCTGGTGCCTGGTACGTCTCGCTCCGGTTCTACCATCATCGGCGGCCTGCTTTTGGGCTGCACGCGCTCGGTGGCGTCTAAGTTTACGTTCTTCCTGGCTATTCCCGTTATGTTTGGCGCGAGTGCGCTCAAGCTGGTCAAGTACTTCATCAAGGGCGGCACGTTCGGCACCAACGAGATCGCCATCTTGGGCGTGGGCTGCGTTGTGGCCTTTGTGGTTTCGCTCATCGCCATCAAGTGGCTCATGGGCTTCGTCCGCCGTCACGACTTCAAGTGCTTCGGAGTCTACCGCATCATCCTGGGCATCGTAGTGCTCGCATACTTCTTCGTTCTGGAGCCCATGCTCGGCCTGTAACTTGGTTGACGCTGCGCGGCGGCCAGAGCGACAACTTGTCATTCAAAGAGGGCGGCATGACCAAAAGGTCTATGCCGTCCTCTTTTTTGGGCGATGGGGCGGGCCTGACGGCGGCGCACGGAGTCGTGGTGTGATTTGCGTCGGTGTCCGCGCGGCTCGGTATACTGGTACGGCTCAAACTATGGCGCTGCCCGCAGGCGCGCCGTCTGTCAGATGAGGAGTCGCCCATGACCCAGCCCTTGCCCTGGGAAAAGAACGCCGCGGTACCCGTGCCGCCCGCGCCGGAACCCGTGCCGCTCGATGCATACACCGCCCCCGCTGCGCCGGAGCCCGAGCTCGTTCCGCTCGACATCTATGACGCTCCCGCGCCGGCGCCCAAGCCTATCAAGCCGCTCGTCGACATCGACAGCCTTAATCCCGCCCAGCGCGAGGCGGTCCTGTCCACCGAGGGCCCGTTGCTGGTGCTCGCCGGCGCCGGCTCGGGCAAGACCCGCGTCTTGACCTTCCGCATCGCACATATGCTCGGCGACCTGGGCGTTAAGCCTTGGCAGGTTCTTGCCATTACGTTTACCAACAAGGCTGCGGCCGAGATGCGCGAGCGTCTGGCGGCACTCATCCCCAGCGGCACTCGTGGCATGTGGGTGTGCACCTTCCATGCCATGTGCGTGCGCATGCTGCGCGAGGACGCCGACCTGCTGGGCTATACCGGTCAATTCACCATCTACGATGACGACGACTCAAAGCGCATGGTGCGCGACATTATGCAGGCGCTCGGCATCGAGCAAAAGCAGTTCCCCATCAACATGATCCGCAGCAAGATCAGCTCTGCTAAAAACGCCATGATCGGGCCCGAGGACATGCTCAAGAGCGCCGATAGCCCCAACGACAAAAAGGCCGCGCAAGTCTACCTGGAGCTGGAGCGCCGCCTGCGCGCCGCCAACGCGATGGACTTCGACGACCTGCTCGTGCGCACGCTCGAGCTACTGCGCACCCGCCCCGAGGTGCTCGACAAGTACCAGGAGCGCTTCCGCTACATTAGCGTCGACGAGTATCAGGACACCAACCACGTCCAGTACGAGATCGCCAACCTGCTGGCCGCCAAGTACCAAAACCTTATGGTCGTGGGCGACGATGACCAGTCCATTTACAGCTGGCGTGGCGCCGACATCACCAACATCCTGGACTTTGAGCAGGACTTTAAAAACTGCAAGACCGTCAAGCTGGAGCAGAACTATCGCTCTACGGGTCATATCCTGAGCGCCGCCAACGCCGTGGTGCGTCACAACTCGCAGCGCAAGGACAAGCGCCTGTTTACGGCCGAGGGCGATGGCGAGAAGATTCAGGCTTTCCAGGCAAGCGACGAGCGCGACGAAGGTCGCTGGATTGCCGGCGAGATCGAAAAGCTGCATGCCAAGGGTACAAGCTACGACGATATCGCCGTGTTCTACCGCACCAACGCCCAGTCGCGTATCCTCGAAGATATGTTCCTGCGCGCGGGCGTGCCCTACAAGATCGTCGGCGGCACGCGATTCTTCGACCGCGCCGAGATTCGCGACGTCATGGCCTACCTCAAGATGATCGTGAACCCGGCCGACGAGATGAGCGTCAAGCGCGTCATCAACACGCCGCGCCGCGGCATCGGCTCCACCTCGATCCAAAAGATCGAGCAGCTGGCGCGCGACAACCGCTGCTCGTTCTTCCAGGCCTGCGAGATCGCAACAGCCGAGACGGGCATGTTTAGTGCCAAGGTGCGCAACGGCCTGTCGAGTTTTGTGGCGCTGGTGCGCGAGGGCCGCCGCATGGACGGCGAGCTCAAGGACGTCGTCGAGATGATTGTCGATAGGACGGGCCTGCTGCAGGCGTTTCGCGCCGAGGGCACCATGGAGTCCGAGAGCCGCGCCGAGAACATCCAGGAATTCCTGGGCGTCGCCGCCGAATTTGAGGAGACGCACGAGGATATCGAGGGTACGCTCGAGAGTCTAGAAGAGCTGCGCGCGGCCGGTGTTGCCGACGTGCCGTCCGTCGCCGAGTCCGAGTCCGTCGTGGTGAGTGCGCCCGCGTCCGAGCCGGAGCCGTCCGCTCCGGCATCCTCGTTTGAGGCACTTGTCGGCGCTCGTGACGCCGCGGGCTCCAATCCGCTCGATAGCCTAGCCGCCCCGGCGCTCTCGCCGCAGGATGCCCTGGCCGCCGCCATCGCGGGCAACGCGTATGCCGTGCCAACAGAGCTACCGGCGGGCGCCGTGCATGCCGACGAGATCGAGCGCACCTACGGTCCGCTCACCTGTAAGGCACTGCCGGCACTCATGGAGTGGCTGGCCCTGCGCTCCGACTTGGATTCCCTGGCCGGCGAGACACATGCCATCACCATGATGACCATCCACTCCGCTAAGGGCCTGGAGTTCCCCGCGGTGTTCGTGGCCGGCATGGAGGAGGGTATCTTCCCGCACGTGCACGACTTTGGCGGTAGTGACGATCCGGGCAAGCTCGAGGAAGAGCGTCGCCTGGCCTACGTCGCCATCACGCGTGCTCGCAAGCGCCTGTTCCTGACCTATGCGGCCACGCGTCGCACTTACGGCTCGACCTCTGCCAACCCGCGCTCGCGCTTCCTCAACGAGATTCCGTTTGAGGATATCGAGTTTAGCGGTATCGGTTCTGCCGGTTTTGAGGGCACGGGCTGGGAGAAACGCGGCGACCGTCACGGCACCTTTGGCTCGGGCATGGGCTCGGATATGTATGGCGGCAAGGTGTTTGGCTCGCATACGCGCTCGACCGGCGGTTCCGGTTCGCGCGGCGGATCGAGCTTCGACGATTTCTTTGGCGGCAGCAGCTATGGGACCGAGCGCCATCGTGGGGTCTCGCCCGACGCCGGCCGTGTTGCCTCGACCTTTGGCTCGGGCGCGCCGCGAGCCAAAAAGCCGTCGTCCAAGGTGTCGCCGACGGTGGAGCGCAAGGTCGATCGCGCCAGCGCGTCGCAGGACTTTGCCGCGGGCGATACCGTGAGCCACAAGACCTTTGGCACCGGTACCGTGATCTCGGTCGCCGGAGACATGATCGAGGTTCAATTCGAAAAAACCGGCCAGACTAAAAAGCTCATGAAAGGTTTTGCACCGATCGTCAAGCTGTCGTAATCCCGGCGGACCTGGGAGGGCGTATGGGGCAACATCGCCTGCTCGGGCAGTCCTGCGCAAGACGGAGAGCACATTAAGTGCTCTCCTTTGCGTGCGGAACTCGCGATCGATGTTGCCCCATACGCCCTCCCAGGTCCTTTGATAACGCTGCTTGCGAACGTCGCTTTGCTCGTTCGTTTTTTGGTCTGGAGAGCCGGGTGGGCCGATAGCTAGATATGGCAAGGGGCTCCTCCGTTGATGAACGGGGGAGCCCCTTGTTGCGTTGTGATTGTTGTTGCTAGTCGGAGGCTCGCCGGGACGGGGCGCGGGGTTTGGTCGATCGCGAGTTCCGCACGAGCCGGAGAGCACTTAATGTGCTCTCCGTGCGAGCAGGACTGTCCGAGCAGGCGACCAAACCCCGCGCCCCGTTCCGGCGAGCGCTCGGGGACCGGTAGCTTACAGGTGGCTGATGATCAGTTCCATCTTGCCTTCGAGGTCGATGGAGCTGACGGTGCTCGGGGCTAGCAGGTGGCTTCCCTTGTGGACGGGGTCGCCGCAGACGGTGCCTTCGCCGTCGATGACTGACAGGCACATGAAGGGCCAGCGCTGCTCCAAGGTCTTGCTGCCGTTGACGCGCACGCGATCGACGGTGTAGCAGGGGTTGGACTCGAGCTCGGTTACGCCATCGACCTTGCGCGCGGTTACGGTACCGTCGGTCGGTGCCTGCGCGTTAAAGTTGATGCAATCCAGGCTCTGCTCAATGTGAAGTGGGCGCAGCTTTCCGTCGGTGCCGGGACGTTCGTAGTCGTATAGGCGATACGTCACGTCGCTCGACTGCTGCGTCTCTAAAATGAGCGTGCCGGTCTTGATGGCGTGGACGGTACCGGAATCAATCTGGAAAAAGTCGCCCTTGTGAATTGGCAGCACGTTGAGCATGTCGTCCCAGCGGCCGTCCTCGATCATACGCGCGGCCTCGGCGCGGTCGTGCGCGCGCTGTCCGACGATGATCGTGGCGCCGGGCTCGCAGTCCAGTACATACCAGCACTCGGTTTTGCCCAGGCTGCCGTTCTCGTGCTCGGCGGCGTACTCGTCATTGGGATGGATCTGGATCGAAAGGTCGTCCTTGGCGTCTAGAATCTTAATGAGCAGCGGGAACTCCTTGCCCTCGCAGTTGCCAAAGAGCTCGCGGTGCTCGGCCCACAGCCATGACAGCGTGTGACCGGCGTACGGGCCCTCAGCGATCTGGCAGTCGCCGTTGGGGTGTGCCGAGATGGCCCAGCACTCACCGATGGGACCCTCGGGAATGTCATAACCAAATACGGTTTCGAGCTGGCGGCCGCCCCAGATCTTCTCGTGAAAGATCGGCGTCAGTTTAATCAAATCGGACATGTTCATACCCCCATGGTGTTGCGCGGCCGCCCACTCTAAACGAGCCGTAACGAGCGCCCGCATGACTACAAAAACCTATGCCAACGTTACGTTGTGCAGCTCAAAGCGGTCACCAACGTTGCGCGAGATCGAATGCTCAAAGGCGGTGCCGCTATCCAAAAAGCCAATCTGGTTGAGCTCGAGCAGGGGAGAGCCGGGTTTGGTGTCCAGGCGCTCAGCCTCTTCCTCGGTTGCCGCTACGGCGCGAATGGTGCGGTGGAAGCTCGAAATCTTCAGCCCGCATTGCTTGCGGATGAAGCTGTAGACCGATCCATACAGGTCTTTCTTTTTAAGGCCCGGAATCAGCTCGAGGGGCATGTAGGTGTACTCGATAACGATGGGCTTCTCGTCGACCTGGCGCACGCGCACGATGTGATAGGCAAAGTCGTCCTCGGCAATTCCCAGCTGGGCAGCGACGTCTGCTGGCGGATTGACAATCGAGAAATCGTAGACCACCGAGGTCACCTTCTCCCCGCGGTGCTCATACGAAAAGCCCTGGGAGCGATCGTTCTTGCCCTGGAAAAACGACTGGCCGGGAAGCCCCGCCGTGTCCTTAACGTAGGTGCCCGATCCGCGCCGGCTGGTAACAAGACCTTCATCGGTAATCTGCTCAACAGCTCGTTTGACGGTGATTTTGGAAACGCTATAGAGCTCGCAGAACTCAACGACGGTGGGCAGCTTGTCGCCCGGCTTTAGAGCGCCGTCCTCGATGCTTCGACGGATATCTGCAGCTATTGCCTCGTATTTGGGAATCATGGAACCTCCTTTCCGGCTTGATTGAGTACAAACGAAAGTATAGTCCACGCCTAAGCATCCCTATTGCGTTTTTGAAAAGTTCGAGAAAGATATAATCAAAAAACGCTTTTCTATATCAACTAGAGCGCTCTAAATGAATATGCATTCGAATAATGTGGTATTGAGCAAATTGATCGGCTCGAAGATGGGGTTGGGCCGTTTTGCCGCCCAGCGAACCGAATCTCATGCCTTGCGTTTTCCCAGATGAAACCTGCCAAAACAAACCTGTCCCTTTTTGGCAGGTTTTTGCCTGGGGAGCGGTACTATACAGGCAATGTTTAAACGAGAAAGGCGGGCTCCCATGGAACCTAAGCAGTATTACATCGGCATTGACGTCGGCGGCACTTCGGTTAAGGAGGGCCTGTTCGACGAGGACGGTAACCTGTTGGCCAAGGCCAGCGTGCCCACGCCGCCCATCGTTGACGCTGCGGGCTTTGCCGCGGTGACCGAGGCTATCGACCAGGTGGTCGCCAAGGCCCAGATTCCGCGCGCCTTTGTGGCGGGTATTGGCCTGGCCGTTCCGTGCCCCATCCCGGCATCGGGCGATGCCAAGGTCAAGGCCAACATTGCCATTAACCTGCCTGAGCTAAGAGTTGCCATTCAGGAGCACTGCCCCGACGCGGTCGTTAAGTACGAGAACGATGCCAACGCCGCTGCCATGGGCGAGGCCTGGCTCGGCTCTGCCAAGGGCGTACAGAACGTGGTAATGGTCACCATCGGTACCGGCGTGGGCGGCGGCGTTATCGTCAACGGCGACGTGGTATCGGGCGTTGTGGGCGCTGGCGGCGAGATTGGCCACATGTGCCTGAACCCCGAAGAGGAGCGCACCTGCGGCTGCGGCGGCCATGGCCATCTGGAGCAGTATTCCAGCGCCACCGGCGTGGTGAGCAACTACCTTGCCGAGTGCAAGAAGACGGGCGTCGAGCCCATCGAGCTCACCGGGCCTTCTGATTCCAAGGACGTGTTCCAGGCCTGCCGCGAGGGCGACAAGCTCGCGCTGGCCGCGGCCGATACCATGGCCGACTATCTCGGCCGCGCACTGGCGCTTATTGCCAACGTGGTCGATCCCGAGATGTTCCTGATCGGCGGCGGCGCATCCGCCTCGGCCGATGTCTACCTCGACAAGGTCCGCGAGCACTTTAAGCAGTACGCGCTTTCTGCCTCGCGCGAGACGCCCATTAAGGTCGCCTCGCTCGGCAACGACGCCGGCATCATCGGTGCCGCCTACGTAGCCCTGCGCGCCGCCGGCAAATAGCTGGTGCAAGGGGGTCAGGTTACTTTGCACCAATATGGTGCAAAAGGGACAGCCTTGGCCCCGGCACCTGCCCCAAATTGCGCCGCGGCCCTTCCGTCCCAGAAGGCTCGGCGCCAGCGTGCTACCATAGCTACGTCCAAGTACACATATCAAGTGGAGGAAATCCATGGCAAACGTTCTTGTCTTTGGTCACCAGAACCCCGATAACGACGCCATCATGAGCGCCGTCGTCCTGTCCCAGCTGCTCAACTGGGTTGAGTTTGCCGGCAACACCTACGAGGCCTGCGCGCTGGGCCAGCTTCCGGCCGAGTCCGCCAAGCTGCTCGCCGACGCCGGCATTGCCGAGCCCCGCGTGATCGAGTCCGTCGAGGCCGGTCAGCTCGTCGTCCTCACCGACCACAACGAGTCCGCCCAGTCCGTCGCCGGCCTTAAGGACGCCACGGTCTTTGGCGTTGTCGACCATCACCGCATCGGCGACTTCGAGACTGCCGGTCCGCTGCACTACATCTGCCTGCCCTGGGGCTCCAGCTGCACCATCGTCACCAAGCTCGCCGGCGTGCTCGGCGTTGAGCTTTCCGACGTTCAGGCCAAGCTGCTGCTCTCGGCCATGATGACCGACACGCTCATGCTCAAGAGCCCCACCACCACCGATGTCGACCGCGCCGTCGCTGCTAAGCTCGGCGAGCAGGTGGGCGTCGACCCGGTCAAGTTTGGCATGGAGGTCTTCCTCACCCGTCCGTCCGGCTCCTTTACCGCAGCCCAGATGGTCGGCAACGACATCAAGATGTTCGAGCCCGCCGGCAAGAAGCTGCTCATCGGCCAGTACGAGACTGTCGACAAGAGCCGCGCTCTCGGCATGATCGACGAGATCCGCGAGGCCATGCGCGCCTATGCCGCCGAGAAGGGTGCCGACGGCATCGTCCTGTGCATCACCGACATCATGGAGGAGGGCTCGCAGGTCCTGCTCGAGGGTGAGACCGAGGCCGCTCAGAAGGGCCTGGGCATCGCTGACGAGCACGACGGCGTCTGGATGCCGGGCGTCCTTTCCCGCAAGAAGCAGGTCGCTGCCCCCATTATGGCCGCCTGCTAGGTTTTGTTGACCTAACACCGACGACCGGACCGCGGACGCCCCGCGCTCCGGTCGTTTTTTGTGCGCGGGACCGCGTCCCCTATTGGACAGGGGCGCTCGCACCGTTGAGCAAATAATGTTCAACCTGTGGTTCCGCTTTTCGGCCGCGCTTGCGCGTTTGTCGCGCAGGGTAGGCTAGATGCAAGCGTAATACGTTGGAGCGCGGCGCCGCCATTTGGGCGGGCCGTGCTTTTTTAAGACGGGAACCTTCCCGCGAAAGGAGCCGCCCATGGCAGCAACCGAGCAGCTGTTCAACACCCGTGAGCGCAAGCGTTTTGAGCGTCACGACATTTGGGAGCGCATTGCCGAGAACGGCACGATTTCCGCCGCCGTCATGGTGATCGCCGCCATCGCCGCCGTCATCTGTGCCAACACCGATGCCTACGAGGCCATTCATCACTTTTTGGAGACCCCGCTGTATGTGGGTCTGGGCAACCTTACGGCCGGTCTCACCGTTGAGCTTTTCGTCAACGACTTCCTCATGGCGATCTTCTTTTTGCTGGTGGGCATCGAGCTCAAGTACGAGATGACGGTCGGCGAGCTCAAGAATCCGCGTCAGGCCATGCTTCCCATGCTGGCGGCCGTGGGCGGCGTCGTTGTTCCCGCCTGCATCTACCTGATCTTTAACCATGCCGGCGCCCGCAACGGTTGGGCTATCCCCATGGCAACCGATATTGCCTTTGCGCTGGGCGTGCTGTCGCTTTTGGGCAACCGCGTGCCCAACGGCGTGCGCGTGTTCTTCTCGACGCTCGCCATCGCCGACGACCTCATCTCCATCGCCGCCATCGCCATCTTCTACGGTCAGAGCCCCAACCCGTTTTGGCTGGGTGCCGCCGCGGTCGTGACGTGCGCGCTCGTGTGGCTCAACAAGACGCAGCACTACCGCCTTGCCCCGTATTCGGTGTTGGGCCTGCTGCTGTGGTTCTGCATGTTCAAGAGCGGCGTGCACGCTACGCTCGCTGGCGTCATCTTGGCCTTTACCATCCCGGCCAAGTGCGGCGTCAAACTCGATAGTCTCACCGATTGGTTGGGCGAGTGCCTGCCGTTGCTCGACGACCGCTACGACGACGAGGCACACATCCTGGGCCAGCACGACTTTACCGTCTCGACCACCAAGGTCGAGCGCGTCATGCACCGCGTCACCCCGCCGCTCATCCGTATGGAGCGCCTAATCTCCACGCCGGTCAACTTTGTGATCCTGCCGATCTTCGCGTTTGTCAACGCACAGGTTCGCCTGGTGGGCGTGGACATGAGCACGCTGCTCACCGACTCGGTGACGCTCGGCGTGTACTTTGGCATGCTGCTGGGCAAGCCGATCGGCATCTTTGGCATGACGTTCGCCCTGGTTAAGCTCAAGGTTTGCCAGTTGCCGCACAATGTTAACTGGCACATGATCGCCGGCGTGGGCATTCTGGGCGGCATCGGCTTTACCATGTCGATCCTCATCAGCGGCCTCGCCTTCCCGACGGCCCAGTTCGAGGTCCTGGCTGCCAAGGCCGCTATTCTTGCCGGTTCGGTCACCGCTGCCGTGCTCGGCATGATCTACATGAGCGTGGTCTGCAAACACCCCGCGCACAAGGACGAGTAAGAGCGCGAAAACCGGCTCCAGAACCGATTCGGGCGCGTTCAAAATGCGGATTCGGGCGGTACTTGCCGCCTGCCAGACACGCCAGTGGTCAAAAAACGCCGTTTGTGAGTACTGTCACAAACGGCGTTTCATTTTAGGTGTGGAAAATAATGAACACAATCATGTTATCTGTATGTTAACAAGTAATCGCTTGACTCCAATTTGGCGATAGCCACTGCTCGAAAAGAAAATCCAGGTACAAAAACGCCGATTTGGGGCCTAATCGCTGCTACTAAAAAGGTAGCAGTACTCATATTTGCCCTTTTTTGGCCACAAGCCCTAAAACAAGCCTCGCCAGGGTTGGGAAACGGGCCAAATCGTCGGCCTCGAGGTTTATTCCACGGTGCCGTAGACGGCGCCCCAGCCGTGGGCGGCTAGGGCCGAGTTAAGCTGGTCGCAAAGGGACTGACGGTCGTAATAGCCGGGCGGCAGCAAGTTGACGATCTCCATGAGGTCGGGCGCTAGGTCCAAGATTTCGGCCTGTACGATCAGATCCAGGCGGTCGATGGCGTGGCGGCCGTAAAACAGTCCGTCGACCAGGCGCTGCAGGTCGCCGAATTCCTCGGCCTGGATCGATCCGTATTCCATAGTGCCTCCTTGGGCGCACCACACCGGCATGCGCGGCGATTCGTAATTGATTGCGATGAACTTAATCTATCACGGCTTCATAACGTTGCGACGATGGCGGTCTATACTTAGACGAACTGCAACGTACCGCTTCGCGAAAGGTCGCACCCCATGCAGACGATCTACCAGAAGATGGAAACCACCGAACTCGATGCCGCCATCGAGGCGCTCAAAGCCGAGGTCGCCGAGGTCAAGGCCAAGGGCCTGGCGCTCGACATGGCCCGCGGCAAGCCGTCGCCCTCCCAGGTGGACATCTCTCGACCCATGCTCGATATCCTCAATGCCGATGCCGATCTGCATGACGGCAACGTCGACTGCTCCAACTACGGCTGCTTTGAGGGCATTCCCTCGGCACGCAAGCTGGCGGGGGAGTTCCTGGGTTGTCCTGCCGAGCAGACGCTCGTACTGGGCTCATCGAGCCTGCTGATCGAGCACGATATCGCCGGTATGTTCTGGCGTTGCGGCTCGTGCGGCAGCGACCCTTGGGAGGCTTACGAGGCAGCGCACGACGGCAAGAAGGTCAAGTTCCTGTGCCCTGTTCCCGGCTACGATCGCCACTTTGGCATCACCGCCGATCTGGGCATCGAGAACGTCCCCGTCGCGATGACCGACAACGGCCCCGACATGGACGAGATCGAGCGCCTGGTTGCCGCCGACGATTCCATCAAGGGTATCTGGTGCGTGCCCAAGTATTCCAACCCCACGGGCATCACCTTTAGCGAGGACACTGTGCGCCGCTTGGTCGAGATGCCCACGGCCGCGCCCGATTTCCGCATCTTCTGGGACAACGCTTACTGCGTGCACGACCTGTACGACGAGACCGACGAGCTCGCAAATATCTTTGACCTCGCTCGCGCGGCGGGCACCGAGGATCGCGTGGTGGCCTTTGCCTCGACGTCCAAGATCACCTTCCCGGGCGCCGGCATCGGCTTTATCGGTGCGAGCCCCGCGGTCATCGCCGAGTTCTCCAAGCGCCTGAAGGCCGGTCTTATTAGCGCCGATAAGCTCAACCAGCTGCGTCACGTGCGTTTCCTTCCCACCATCGAGGCGGTCAAGGAGCACATGAAAAAGCATGCCGAGTTCCTGCGCCCGCGCTTTGAGGCCGTTGAGCGTAAACTCACCGAGGGCTTGGGTAACACGGGTTGCGCCACTTGGACTCATCCCCATGGCGGCTACTTTGTGAGTTTCGATGGCCCCGAGGGCTCGGCCCAGAAGGTCGCCGCGCTTTGTGCCGACCTGGGCGTCAAGCTCACGCCGGCTGGTGCCACCTGGCCTTATGGCAAGGATCCGCGCGACACCAACATCCGCATCGCGCCGAGCTATCCCACGGTCGAGGACCTGGAGGCTGCGCTCGATGTGCTGGTGCTGGCTGTCAAGCTCGTCGCTGCCGAGCTTGCGCGTGCCGAGCGCGCCTAACGCGTAGGGCCCCGCAAGTCCGCGCCTAGTACTATCCGCACTTTCGATACGTAAAGGAGCGTATACATGGATTTGGGTATTTCCACCAACCCCACGCCAGAGCTCTACACCATTAAGGTGACCGGTGAGATCGATATCTCTAACGCCGATAGCCTGCGCAATGCCATCGACCTGGCGCTCGAGCAGCCCACTGAGGCCGTTGAGCTCGATTTTGCCCAGGTGAGCTACATCGATTCGACGGGCATTGGCGTGCTTGTGGGCGCCGCACACCACGCAGCTGATCATGGTAAGCGTTTTAGCTGCGTCAACGTGCAGCCCCCGGTGATGCGCGTGGTTCAGCTGTTGGGCGTCGACCAGGAGATTTCGATCACCGCTGCATAATCTTTGCCCCCAAAAGGGCGTGCCGTTTGGCATATGTTTGTGATGCGCTCGGACGTTTTGGCGTCCGGGCGCTATACTTGACCGAATGAATAGACGAGTTCCGGCCGAATGGCGCGGTGCGGGCTCGACTCACATCGAGCCTTGGAGGTATGTGTGTTTGGTATTGGAGAGGGTGAGCTCGCGATCATCGTGGTCTTCGGCTTTTTGCTGTTTGGCCCGGATAAGCTCCCGCAGATGGGCCGCACGATCGGCCGTGCCATCCGTCAGTTCCGCGAGACGCAGGAAAAGATGACGGCCGTTGTTCAGTCCGAGATTATCGATCCGGTGAGCGAGGCCGCGTCGGCCCCGGTCAAGCCCAAGAAGACTGCTGCGACCGACGACGATTCCGATGTGGACGAGGATGCCGCCGAGACGGCAGCGCCCGCCAAGAAGGAGACCTTTGCCGAGCGTCGCGCCCGTCTTGCTGCCGAGAAGGCCGCAAGCGAGGGTGCTGCTGAGGGCGAAGGCGCTGTTGATGAGGCCGAGGGTACAGAGCCTGCTGCTGCCGTCGAGCCCGAGCCTGCTGCAGAGCCCAAGCCCGAGCCGGCAGAGCCCACGACGGCTGACCTCTACGCCCGTCGTCCCCGCAAGCGCAAGGCCGTCGTCGACCAGCTCGCTCGCGAGCTCGAGGTCGAGGACGATGCCGAGGCTGCTGCCGCCGACGCCCCGAAGGGAGGCGATGAGTAATGCCGATCGGACCTGCGCGCATGCCGCTCTTCGATCACCTGGGAGAGCTCCGTCGCCGCCTGACCATCGTGGTCGTTTCGGTGTTTGCCGCCGCCATCGTGCTGTACTTTGCCACGCCCGTGGTGCTCGATATTCTTGAGGACCCCATCCGCTCCTTTGTGCCGGACGGTAAGTTTTACATCACCACCACGCTCGGCGGCTTTGGCCTGCGCTTCTCGCTTGCCATCAAGATGGCCGTGGTCATGTGCACGCCCATGATCATCTGGCAGATTCTGGCATTTTTCCTGCCGGCACTGCGCCCCAACGAGCGCAAGTGGGTTGTGCCCACGGTGCTCGCCTCGACGGTGCTGTTCTTCCTGGGTGCCATCTTCTGCTACTTCATCATCATCCCGGCGGGCTTTGAGTGGCTCATCGGCGAGACCTCGGCTGTCGCTACGGCGTTGCCCGATCTGGAGAACTACGTCAACATGGAGCTGCTCTTTATGATCGGCTTTGGTGTGGCGTTTGAGCTGCCGCTCATCATCTTCTACCTGTCCGTTTTCCACATCGTGTCCTATGCGGCCTTCCGCAGCGCCTGGCGCTACGTGTACGTAGGCCTGCTCGTGGGTTCGGCTGTGATTACGCCCGACGGCTCGCCCGTTACGCTGGGTCTCATGTATGGCGCCCTGCTCTCGCTCTACGAGATTTCGCTCGCCATCGCTCGCGTGGTCATTACCGCGCGCGAGGGCAAGGAGGGCCTGTTCGTGAGCCGTCTGGACCTGTTCTCGGACGACGAGGACGACGAGGAGTAAATCGGTATGCACGAGGTTGGCATTGTCAACGGCATACTCGATACAGTGATTCGCGCGGCGCGTGGGGCGGGGGCCTCGCGCGCCGTTTTGGTAACGCTGCGTATCGGGGATATGACCGAAGTTGTGCGCGAGGCGCTCGACTTTGCGTGGGAGACGTTTCGCGACGAGGACCCGCTCACGCGCGGCTGCGAGCTTGCCGTGGAGGAGGTCCATCCACAAAGCGAGTGTCTAGACTGCGGCGAGGTTTTCGACCACGATCGCTTCCACTGTCGCTGTCCTCAGTGTGGTGGTGCCAACGTGCGCCTACTGCACGGCCGCGAGCTCGATATCGCAAGTATCGAAATCGAAACCCCCGACGATTAGCCCGCTAGCCATCTGGTGATGGGGTATAAAGGGGCCAAAGTAAGGAGCGCTAAGTATGGCCGAGAAAACGATTGATATTGCATCGCCGATTCTGTCGCGCAACGAGCGCCTGGCAGATCAGCTGCGTCAGCGATTTAATGAGACAAACACCTACGTGATCAATGTGCTGTCGAGCCCCGGCTCGGGCAAGACCACCACGATTCTGGGCACCAACGAGCGCCTGCGTGACAAAGCCGGCCTGCGCTGTGCTGTCATCGAGGGCGATATCGCCTCGGACGTCGACGCCATCACCATGAAGGAAGCCGGCATGCCCGCCATTCAGATCAACACGGGCGGCCTGTGCCACCTCGAGGGCAACATGATCATGGAGGCCGTCGATGCCTTCGACCAGGCCGTCGGTCTGGAGAACATCGACGTCATCTTTATCGAAAACGTGGGCAACCTGGTCTGCCCGGTCGACTTTGACCTGGGCGAGAACCTGTCCATCATGATTCTCTCGGTGCCCGAGGGCGACGACAAGCCCATCAAGTACCCGGGCATCTTCCAACACGCCGGCGCGCAGCTGCTCAACAAGGTCGACGTGGCTCCGGCTTTCGATTTTGACATGGATAGGTATACTAAGACACTCGATGACCTCAATCCGCAGGCGCCGCGGTTTGCCGTGAGCGCGCGCAAGGGCGAGGGCATGGATGCCTGGTGCGATTGGCTCATCGGGCAGATTGAGCAAGCAAGGGCGTAAGTCGGCCGCCATACGGGCGGGCGTAGCCGCAGAGACACGAGATAGGAGCCTCTTTTGAAGCTCATCATCGCAGAGAAAAACGACGCCGCGCGTCAGATTGCCGAGCGTCTGTCCACGGGCAAACCCAAAAAGGACAAGGTGTACAACACCGCCATCTACCGTTTTGAGTGGAAGGGCGAGGAGTGCGTGACCATCGGCCTTGCCGGTCACATCCTTGCGCCCGATTTTTGCGACAGCGTGCTGTTCGATAAAAAGCTGGGCTGGTATTCGGTCACCGAGGACGGCGAGATGCTGCCGGCCGATATGCCCGATGGCCTGGCACGTCCGCCCTACGACACCAAGCGCAAGCCGTTTCTTGCCGATGGTATCTCCATCAAGGGCTGGAAGCTCGAGAGCCTGCCTTACCTCACCTGGGCGCCCGTCATTAAGCTGCCGGCCGAGAAGGAGCTCATCCGCTCGCTCAAGAACCTTGCCAAGAAGTCCGACAGCGTCATTATCGCCACGGACTTCGACCGCGAGGGCGAACTGATCGGTTCGGACGCCCTCAACAAAGTGCGCGAGGTTGCGCCTGACTTGCCGGTCGCCCGCGCCCAGTATTCTTCATTTACCAAGGCCGAGATTACGCAGGCCTTCGATAATCTTGTCTCGCTCGACCAGAATCTGGCCGACGCCGGCGAGAGCCGCCAGCACATCGACCTCATTTGGGGCGCGGTGCTCACGCGCTACCTGACGCTCGCCAAGTTTGGCGGCTTTGGCAACGTGCGCTCCGCCGGCCGCGTGCAGACGCCGACGCTTGCCCTGGTGGTCGAGCGCGAACGCGAACGCATGGCGTTTGTGCCCGAGGACTATTGGCAGATTCGCGGCATGGGTGCCGCTCAGGGTGCTGCCGAGGATGACCGCTTTAAGATTGCGCACAAGACGACACGTTTTACCGACAAAGATGCTGCCGAGACGGCGTACGGCCACGTCGACGGCGCCAAGACGGCAACCGTTGCCGCGGTGACCAAGCGTTCGCGTAAGCAGCAGCCGCCCACGCCGTTTGCGACGACCTCGCTGCAGGCTGCCGCCGCGGCCGAGGGCATCTCGCCTGCACGTACCATGCGCATCGCCGAGTCCCTCTACATGGCGGGCCTCATCAGCTATCCGCGTGTCGACAACACCGTGTACCCTGCGACGCTCGATCTGGGCGCCGTGGTGAGCGACCTGGCAAAGATCAACCCGGCGCTGGCGCCCGTGTGCAAAAAGGTACTCGCCGGCCCCATGAAGCCCACGCGCGGCAAAGTCGAGACCACCGACCACCCGCCCATCTACCCCACGGGCGAAGGCGATCCGTCCACGCTCGATGGCGGCCAGCGCAAGCTTTACGACCTCATCGCCCGCCGCTTCCTGGCGACGCTCATGGGTCCCGCGACTATCGAGAACACCAAGCTCGAGCTCGATGTGAACGGTGAGCCGTTCGTGGCTTCGGGCGATGTGCTCGTGACCCCGGGTTTCCGCGAGGCGTACCCGTACGGACTCAAGCGCGACGAGCAGATGCCTCCGCTGGAGCAGGGCGACACGGTCGACGTGTTCGACATTAAGCTCGAGGCCAAGCAGACCGAGCCGCCCGCGCGCTACAGCCAGGGCAAGCTCGTGCAGGAGATGGAAAAGCGCGGCCTGGGCACCAAGTCCACGCGCGCGAGCATCATCGAGCGCCTGTACGCCGTGCGCTACCTCAAAAACGATCCCGTGGAGCCGAGCCAGCTGGGCATCGCCATCATCGACGCGCTGACGCAGTTTGCCCCGCGCATCACGAGCCCCGATATGACCAGCGAGCTCGACGGCGACATGACCCGTGTGGAGCGCGGCGAGGACACCGAAGAGCATGTCGTGACGCACTCGCGCGCGCTGCTGGCCGGCGTGCTCGACGAGCTGCTCAAGCACACGCAGGAGCTGGGCGACGCCATCAGCGACGCCGTCACGGCCGATGCGCGCGTGGGCGCCTGCCCCAAGTGCGGCAAGGACCTGGTTATGAAGACGAGCGCCAAGACCCGCGGCAGCTTTATCGGCTGCATGGGCTGGCCCGACTGCGACGTGACCTATCCGGTGCCGAGCGGCGTCAAGGTGAGCCCGCTCGAGGGCGAGGCCGCCGTATGCCCCGAATGCGGTGCGCCGCGCATTAAGTGTCAGCCGTTCCGCCAGAAGGCTTTCGAGATCTGCGTGAACCCGACGTGCCCCACCAACTACGAGCCCGACCTTAAGGTGGGCGAGTGCAAGGTGTGTGCCGAGGCCGGACGCCATGGCGACCTGATCGCGCACAAGAGCGAGAAGAGCGGCAAGCGCTTTATCCGCTGCACCAACTACGATGACTGCGGCGTGAGCTATCCGCTGCCGGCGCGTGGCAAGCTCGAGGCGACGGGCGAGACCTGTCCCGAGTGCGGCGCCCCCATCGTGGTGGTCAACACGGCGCGCGGTCCGTGGCGTATCTGCGTCAACATGGACTGCCCGACCAAGGAGAAGAAGCCCGCCCGCGGTCGCAAGACCACAACCAAGGCGAGCACGGCAAAGAAGACGACGGCGGCCAAGAAGACGACGGCTAAGAAAGCCACTGCCGCCAAGAAGACGACCGCGAAGAAGTCGACTGCCAAGAAAACAGCCGCCGACAAGTAACGGCGCAGTCGAAACATTGCCCAAAAAAACGAGCGAGGACCCCGCGATCCTCGCTCGTTTTTTTGACCGGCAGTTAGGGATGTTCTTTTTCTGCCGGCAGTTTAGGAACGTCCCTAACTGCCGGCTCGGGAACGACAAAGCGCTAGTTCACCTCGACAGGCTTGGCGCCGGGATAGCGCTCCTCAAAGTCTAGGCGGTACTTATTGTCATTGGTGCCCGCCACGTTGTCGCGCGACAGCGGCGCCACGATCTCATTCTTGTGGTCCGCAGGCTTGGCGTATTTCAGGCTGATCTCCCAGGCATCACAGATTGCGTCAATGCGGTGATCCAGGTCGTCGTACAGGGCGATGATGTCCTTCCAGGAGCTGTAGTTCTTGGAGCTCGTCGGGACGTCCAGGTCCTCGACGATGTCGTAATACTGCTCGATGGTGTCCTCCGTGCGCTCGGCGACGTCGGCGAGATTTTGACGGGTGGTTCGATCCTCTTCCAGATAGTTGCCGTTGAAGTTCTGCGCGCAGCCACGGACCTGGCTGTCGAGATCTTCGAGCAGGTCGTAGTATTCGCTCAGTCGGCGGTAGAGGTTCTGCTCAGAGAGCGTTGCTTCGCCGCCATCCTCGTCGTCATCATCGTCATCGTCGTAAAGGCTATTGGGATCGCCGAGAGGCTCAAGGTCATCATCGTCAACATCGTGGTGCAGCTTGGTAACCTCGGCGGTCGTCTGCGTACCGGCGTTGTCGAAAGGCTTGATCACAAAGAAAATGACCAGGGCGATGATGATCGCCACCAGCACAACGATAACGGCGATAAGCGGCCCGGTGCCGCTCTTTTTGGAAGCGGGGGTCTGTGGCGAAGCGGGCGCGTATGCGGGAGCCGGCTGCTGTTGGGGCGAGCCGCTCGCGACGGGTATGCGCTGCGTGGTCTCGACGGCCTCGGTCCTTGCGGCGGGGTCGGGGCTATAGGCGAGGGGGTCGTCCGCCTTGGCTTGCGGCGCATCAAGGGAGCCGGTCTGCTCAAAAGCGGGCTGGCTATCGCTCGCGGCTGTTTGCTCAACGGGTGCACCGCACGAGGTGCAGAACTTGGCATCATCTGCAAGACGCTTGCCGCACGAGGCGCAATACCGAGACATTGCCACTCCTTTCGCCACATTTCAATGCAATACGACGATTATACCCAGCATTCAAAATTCCCCATCATACGTTGCGGTGAAATAGGGACTGTTTGGCGGTCTCAGGGCTTCAATCAGTCCCTATTTCACCGCAACTTTAGCCGGCAGTTGGGGACGTTCCTTTTCTGCCGGCAGTTTAGGATCGTCCCTAACTGCCGCCCTAATGACTAGGTTCGATTTGGGGTGCGCCGGACGCTGGGGTATCATGGCTTGGTTGATATATCTGCATTTACGCGCCTTGTAGGAAGGGGCTGCGCCCATGGCTTTTGAGCCTGCTCAACATAGCTTTATCACGCTCGAGGGCGTCGACGGTGCCGGCAAGTCCACGCAGGCGCGCCTGCTTGCCCGCGCGCTCGAGCTCGCTGGCCACCAGGTTGTGAGCCTGCGCGAACCGGGCGGCACCGCCATCAGCGAAAAGATCCGCGCCCTGCTGCTCGACCCTGCCAACACGACGATGGGCGATACCTGCGAGCTGTTGCTCTACGAGGCTGCGCGTGCCCAGCTGGTGCACGAGGTCATCGCGCCCGCCCTCGCTGCCGGCAAGGTGGTCCTGTGCGATCGCTTCTACGATTCCACGACCTGCTACCAGGCATTTGCCGATGGGCTCGACCGCCAGATGGTGCGAGATGCCAACAACCTGGCCGTCGCGGGTACGCACCCGGCGCTCACACTCGTCTACCACATCACGCCCGAGCAGGCGGCGCTGCGCATGGCGGCCCGTGGTGCGGCAGATCGCATGGAGGCAAAGGGCATGGCATTCCAAGAGCGTGTCTACCAGGGCTTTTGCGCAATTGCCGCCGAGGAGCCAAACCGCGTAAAGCTCATCGACGCCACCGCGACCATCGAGGAAGTCTTCGAGAAGACGGTCGAGCAGGTTCGCGCCTACGGCCTCGATATTTCCCAGGACGCCGTCACCGCTGCGCTTGCCCAGGAGGCCGAGTAACATGGCCCCCGCTCAGGCAAGCCTGCTGGCCAAGCTCGACACCCAAGAGCGCGTGCGCGACTTTTTGACCAACGCCGTCGCCAGCGGTCGCGCATCGCACGCCTATCTGTTCTTGGGAGCGCCCGGCGCGGGCAAGCTCGACGCCGCGTGGGCGCTCGCCCAAGCCTTCCTGTGCGAGCAGGATGGCTGCGGCGCATGCGACAGCTGCGTGCGCGTCGCGCGCCATACGCATCCCGACGTGCACTATTACACGCCCGAGAGCGCCACGGGCTACCTCATCGCCCAGACCCGCGAGCTGCTCGACGACGTGCCCCTGGCGCCCATCCGTGCCAAGGCCAAGGTCTACATCATCGACCGTGCCGAGCAGCTGCGCGCCAACACCGCTAACGCGCTGCTCAAAACACTCGAGGAGCCGCCCGAGGGCGTCATGTTCATCTTGCTGGGCACCTCGGCAGACGTGATGTTGCCCACCATCGTGAGCCGCTGCCAGTGCGTGCCGTTTCGGCTGGTGTCGCCCGCCGTGGCCGCGCGTGCCGTGAGTCGCGCCACCGGTCAGGACCCTGCGCGTTGCCGCATAGCCGTCGCCGTAGCGGGAAGCCCCACGCGTGGCATCGAGTTCCTCAAGAGCGCCGAGCGCCAGGATGCTCGCCGCCAGATGGTCCGTGCCATCGATTCGCTCATCGCCGCCGACGAGGCCGATGTGCTCAGCCGCGCCAAGTCGCTCATCGTCGCCGTTAAGGCGCCGCTCGCCGAGGTCAAGTCCACGCAGGAAAAGGTGCTCGAGCAAAACGCCGATTACCTGTCGCGTGGAGCATTGAAGCAGCTTGAGGACCGCAACAAGCGCGAACTCAACGCGCGCGAGCGTTCGGGTATCATGGAAGCGCTGGCGAGCGCGCGGACGCTCATGCGCGACGTGCTGCTGACACTTCAGGACGAGGCAGCCGACGTGGTGAACGAGGACGTGCGCGACACGATCGGTCGGCTTGCCGCCGCGACCAATGTTGCGGGTGCCACCCAGGCGCTCGAGGCGGTCGCGACCGCCGAGCGCAACATCGCCAGAAACGTTACTCCCCAGCTGGCCATCGAGGTCATGCTGTTCGATATCAGGAAGGCACTGAAATGCCGTTAGTCGTACCCGTTAAGTTTACCTACGCCTCGCGCGACCTGTGGTTTGACCCGCAGGACCTGGATATCCTCGAGGCCGATTATGCCATTTGCTCCACCGAGCGCGGAACCGAGATCGGCTTGGTTACGGCCGATCCCTTCGAGGTGCCGCAAGACGAGATCGGTCAGCCGCTCAAGCCCGTACTGCGCGTGGCGAGCGACATTGACCTGCAGCTTGCCGACGATCTTGCCATCCAGGGCGACGAGGCCATGGTCGATTTCCGCCGTCTGGTCAAAGAACTCGACCTCGAGATGAAGCCGGTCGGCGTCGAGTACCTGTTTGGCGGCGAGAAGGCCGTGTTCTACTTTGCGGCCGAGGAGCGCGTCGATTTTCGCCAGCTCGTCAAGGATCTGTCCTCGACGCTGCACATTCGCGTCGACATGCGCCAGATCGGCGTGCGCGACGAGACTCGCCTGGTGGGCGGCTATGCCCAGTGCGGCCAGGAGCTCTGTTGCACGCGCTTTGGCGGACAGTTTGAGCCCGTCTCGATCCGCATGGCAAAAGAGCAGGACCTGCCGCTCAATTCCTCCAAGATCAGCGGCGTTTGCGGCCGCCTGATGTGCTGCCTGCGCTATGAGTTCGAAGCGTACAAGGACTTTAAGAGCCGTGCGCCCAAAAAGAAGACGCTCATCGATACGCCGCTCGGCAAGGCGCGTATTCAGGAATATGACACGCCGCGTGAGCAGCTGGTGCTGCGCCTGGAGAACGGCAAGGTCTTTAAGGTCAACCTGGCCGATATGACCTGCTCGGAGGGCTGCAAAAAGAAGGCCGCCGAGCAGGGCTGCAACTGCCGCCCCGACTGCGTGACGCGCGACGTGCTCGAGCGCATCGAGTCGCCCGAGATGCGTCTGGCGCTTATGGAGCTCGACCGCGAGAACGGCGTCGACGTGGGCGATGGCCTGTCGAGCGCCGACCGTCTGGCCGGTACGTCGATGCCCAAGCGCCGTCGTCGCGATGCTGAATCCGATGCTCGCGCCGGTCAGGGGCAGGGCGAGGGTCGTGGCCGCGGAAAGGGCCGTGGCAATGCCGCAACGCCTGAGGCCGAGGAGGCCGCCGGTGGCCGTCGTCGTCGCAAGCGCGCAGGCTCGGGCGATGCTGCCGAGGCTGCAGCCGCGGGCAAGAACGCCTCTCGCGAGCGCGAGGCTCAGCAGCCCCAGCAGCAAAACCGCGGCGGTGGCATGAACCCCACGCGCCGTCGCCGTCGTCATCTGTCGAGCGAGGAGCGCGAGGACGCCTTCCGCGCCGCAGCTGCTCGCGAGGCTGGTGCCGCTTCCAAGGGTCCCTCGGCCTCCGATGCGCCTGTCGACAAGGGCGGCAAGTCACGTGGCGAGGAGGAGCGCGCGCCGCGTCCGCGCCGTCGCCATTCCTCGGGCGCGCAACAGAAGCCCTCAGTGCCCTCCGTTGCCGATCAGGTCTCGGATGGCGAGGTCAAGGTCACGCGCCGTCGTCCCGGAGATGGCGGGGGAGCGGCTGCCAAGGCTTCGCGTGGTGCCGCTCGCGACGAGTGCGAGCCGCGCGAAGATCGTGGTGGCGAGGGCTCGGCCGACCAGGGTCAAAAGCGCCGTCGTCGTCGCCGTTCCCGCAAGCCGCGCCAGGATGGTGGCGAGGGCTCGACCCCGTCTTCGTCCGCACCACAACCGCCCGCCGGCGAATAACGCCCGCGAGCGGATTTAGCCCGCCTTGCCCCGAGGGCATCGGGGTATCATAGCGCTGAATCAACAACCCTCCCTGCGACCGAACGTAGGGAGGGTTGTGTCTTGAAGAGCCATCTGAACAAATTGAGCCGTCTGCAGGGTGCCGGCGCCCTACCGTTTGCGGACGAATTGCTGCCGTTTGCCGAGCGGGCGGCACGCGAGGCACTCGAGGCATTGTCGCCAACACGATGTGCCGGCTGCGAGCGCGCCGGTGCGCTTATTTGCCAAGACTGCCTGGCCGCGCTCACGCTCATCGACCCACGTCATAGCTGTACCCGATGCGGAGCCCCGTTTGGGGATTTGCTGTGCACTGAGTGTTCGGTCGAGGGCACGTCCTCGGCAATGGCGGAGACGCTCGACCGCTGCCTGGCGTGCTCCGTCTATGCGCATCCGCTGCCGCGCATCATTAAAGCGTACAAGGACGCGGGCGAGCGACGCCTGGCTCCGTATCTGGCGGAGCTGCTCTACGACACCGCCCTGCATGCCCAGGTCGTAGCGCCCGAACGCTTAGGAGGTGTGCTGTCCGGTGCGGATGCGGTGGTGTTTGTGCCTGCGACGGCGGCAGCGTTTCGGCGGCGTGGCTTTGATCATATGGAGGCCATTGCGCGCCCATTTTGCGAGCTGTCGGGTGTTCCCCTGCTCGATGCCCTCGTCAAGTACGGGCATGGCGACCAGCGCGAACTCGGTCGTGAGGAGCGTCGCGAGCGTGCCCAAGGCATGTACGAGACGGTTGAGGACGTGCACGGCCGCCGCTTACTGCTTATCGATGACGTTATCACCACGGGCGCGACCATGGCAGCAGCCTCGGCGGAGCTCAAGCGTGCCGGCGCTGCGGCAGTCGATGGCCTTGCTATCGCACGTGTTTGGTAGGGGTGGTTTTGTGGCAGTGAAGATTGAGCGGCGCAACGAGCCGACAGGCGAACAGCTAGCGGCTTCCGTAATCCTAACAGGCGCCTCGGCGCTGCGCATGATGCGCGCCGAGCGCCGGCAGATGGGCTATATCAGCTGGAAGGACCTTAATCTCGATGAAGAGCGCCGTGTGCTGCGCACGTCGTCGCCCTCGACCGAGGATATCTATCTTCCTGACTTGGTGCGAATTGGAGCCGCAAGCGGCGAGGTACAAGAGGATTTGTGCTTGCTGGTAGGGTCTGCAGCACAGCGCCGCCGCATTCTTGGCGTGAGCTGGTCCGTATGCTCCGGGTTGCCTGCTGGCTCGATTCTAGAGGTGGAACCGGGGGTGTACAGCCTATCTCCCGAGGCCCTTTGTGTTGCCGTTGCGCGCGAGGTCGGCTGCATCCAGGCGTTTGCCCTGGCCCAGGAGCTGTGCTCCAAGATTTCACTGAGCGATCGCGGGAAGTATCTGCCTCCCTACACCTCGCCTGTTACGAATAAACTTGCAAAGGACAAGGACCAGCCAGCAGACGTGGGCTACTTTGAAGTCGAGCCGGTGCTGATGCCCGATCGTCTGGCAGATTACCTTACGACATGCAAGGGAAGCACGGCCAAACAATTGCAGCGTCTGTGTCCCTACTTGTCAGAAAACCTGCTCTCGCCCATGGAGTGCATCATGCTCGCTCTGTTTTCGCTTCCGTTTTCCTATGGCGGGTTTGCCTGCGGACCTTTTAAGACCGACTACAAGATCGAGTTCGATGACCGTGCGCAGGCAATCTCGGGGATGCCTCATGCAGTTTGCGATGCGTATCAAGAAGCGGCCCGGTTTGACCTGGAATACAACGGTGAGCTGGGCCATTCCTCTCGGAGGGGACGTATCCATGATGAAAAGCGCAACACGGGCTTGATTACTATGGGAATCGAGGTCGCGACGGTCAATAGCGAAATGCTCTGTGACATGGAAGCGATGGAAGCGCTCGCATGGCGCATGCACCAGCGTATGCGAAAGCGGTACCGGAATCGTGTCGATGCTCGCAGGAAGAAGCAAGAGGCGTTGCTTAACACGCTGCGGGCGTGTTTTGGGCTTAAGCCGGTCTAATTCACGTCGAAAATAGGGGGTTAATCATATGCCCTGGCCAAAATATGGCAAATATGAGTACTGTCACTAAATCAGTAACAGCAAAATCAAGGCATTTAGGACTCGGAGGCGGCATAAAGTAAGAAGATAATAAACAAATGTGGAATAACTAAGCATCAGGTTGGCGACACTGAGCGCAAAATCTGTCCGAGAGGCCAAAATTGCCTGTTACTAAATTGGTAACAGTACTCATATTTGCCATTTTTTGGCCACGGCACCCTAGGAAGGGTGCCCCGGAGCTCCCCATAGGGGAGCTCCGGGCTTCACAGAGGCACGAATAGCCCACTCCGACCTGCGAAATCTGTACTCGCGATGCGAATAACGTCCCTAACCTTAAACTTTAGCTTGAACTTAGCTATAATGCGCTACGTTCCTGCCAGGCTGTGGTTGCGGACGGACGAAATGCCCGTCCTAGTCCAAGACAGACGCGGTCAAAGGGATCCACGTAAGCGACCGCGTGCGCGCGGCGCGATCATGGCGCGTCCTAGATGTAAGCCGCACCGTCCGTTCTACTTTTTTTGGGGCAATACCGCCTCGCGGGCGAGCGGGCCAGTCGTGAAGGTGGCTGCGGCCTCCCGAGCAAACGCCCCGGTGCGCAAGTGTGGGGTCAAATACCAGGTCAGCTGGTGGGAACAATCTGATATTCCGCGCAACGCACGGATCGTATACGACACAGAAGGCAGGGTAGTGGACATGGTGAGGGGCAGCTTGATGCACGCGGCTCGGTTAGGTGCTGGGACCGCAGCGGTCATCGCCGTTTTGGGCCTGAGCGGATGCGCGTTCAACCCGCTGTCTACGTTCACGACTCCCACGATCGACCAGATCGAGTACGAGACCGTCACGCCCACGGTGTCGGATGATGCCCTGGTCACTCCCGGTACCCTGACGGTTGCCCTCGATACCTCCGATGCGCCGCAGGCCATGCAGGGCGCTGACGGCGAGCTCACGGGGTATGCAGTCGACGCTGCCCGCGCCCTCGCAAGCCGCATGGGCCTTAAGGTCGCCTTTGTCGATGCGTCCTCGGCAGGTTCCGCGCTCGGTGACAAAAAGGCTGATATCTTTATCGGCGAGATCAACTCCACGGATGGGGACGTTAGCTCGCTCGGCACGTGCCTGTACGATGCCGCTTCCGTGTTCGGTAAAACCAGCGATGGTGGGTCGCTGAGCGTTTCCACCGATACCCTTAACACGTCTACTCTGGGTATCCAGATGTCCTCGGCCTCGCAGGAGGCGCTTGCTAAGCAGAGCATCACCGCCAACCAAAAGACTTACTCCAACATCAACGAGTGCTTTGAGGCGCTCGAGTCCGGCGAGGTCGACTATGTGATCTGCGACTCCACGGCTGGCGGTTACCTTGCGCGACTGATGAGCGAGATCTCCTATGTCGGTGCGCTCGAGGCGCCCTCGACGCTTGGTGTTGCAGGCCTTTCGTCCAATGACGAACTGTGTCGTGCCGTGAGCGATGCCCTCGACGGTATTACGGCCGACGGCACGCTCGAGGCGGTCCACTGCGTCTGGTACGGCACGATGCCCTACGACCTCACCACTAAGACGGTTTCGGGCGCTAACGTGCAGCCGGGCGACTCTGAGTCCAGCGAGACCACATCCTCCGGCAGCGAGTCCTCCGATTCCAACAATGAGACCGCATCCTCCGAAGACAAATCGTCCAGCCAGGAAGACACCATCACCGACGACGACATTAACAAGCTTAATAGCTAGTTATTGCTAGGGGTGGCGTCTCCTATGCGCTAGGAGAGATGTCCCTTCACGGTTTCAACACGCACTGCCGGGCTTCCCCAATAGGGGAGCCCGGCTTTTTCATCTCTATAAAACCAGCAGGTCAAAGCCAATTTTCGGGACCAAATACAAAGTCGCCGGCTCCCTCCTATAGCGCACTTTGCCACAGAAAAGTGCGAGACTTCGGTATGCGGTATCAAGCAATCGTTATTCGGGTCTTTGGGAATCCGCGTGATTAAATGCACGGCAATGGGTACATAGCCAGTACAGTAAGTCCCCGAGGCAGATTGGAGCCACGTATGGATATCAAGGTTTCTGGACGCAAGACGACGGTAACCGATGCTCTGCGTGCGCATGTGGATGAGAAGATCGGCGAGGCGCTCAAGGTTTTCGATATCGAGCCCATGACGGTCGACGTTGTACTTCGCTATGAGAAGAACCCCTCGAACCCCAACCCGGCAATCGTCGAGGTTACGGTTCGTGCCCGCGGTTCGGTGATTCGCGTTGCCGAGCACGGTGCAGATATGTACGCCGCCATCGACCTCTCCGCCGATAAGGTCACCCGCCAGCTGCGTAAGTTCAAGACTAAGGTCGTGGACAACCGCCAGGGCGGTGCCAGCGCCGCGGATGTCGCGCCGGTCGAGCGCGTCGAGGATCTGGCCGACCTGCTGCTGCCCGAGGAGGAGGACGACCTGCTCGTCCGCGAGAAAGTCATCGATGTCACCCCGATGACTGAGGAGCAGGCGCTGGTGCAGACCGATCTGCTCGGCCACGACTTCTACGTGTTCGAGAACGCGACGACTGGCCTCATCAATGTGGTGTATCACCGTAAGAATGGTGGATATGGCATCATCAAGCCCCGCATCGAAACACTTGACGAGTAAAATACGTTAACTTGCATGAGTTAACGGTTGGCGGCCATCCCATGCGGGTGGCCGCCTTTTTACGTAAGGAGTCGCTTTGATGGACAAGGCCGCATCCGCCGGTCATTCGGACCGTTGCCGCATCGTCGTCGATACCTGCTGCGACTTTAGCCCCGAGGTCGCCGCGAACCTCGATGTCGATATCTTGGGTTTCCCCTTCATTATCGATGGCGAGGAGCGCACGGATGACATCTGGTCGAGCATCACACCCAAGGAGTTTTACGATCGCATGCGCGCCGGTGCCCGCGTGTCCACCTCGGCTGTGTCGCTCGGTCGCTATATCGAGTTCTTTACCGAGTGCGCCAAAGAGGGCACGCCCACGGTCTACCTGTGCTTTACCTCGGCGCTGTCGTCGAGCTACAACTCCGCGTGCCAGGCGGCGGACGCCGTGCGCGCCGAGTATCCCAACTTTGAGCTGTACGTGGTCGACAACGCTCTGCCCTGTGCGACCGGCGAGCTCTTGGCGCTTGAGGCCGTGCGTCAGCGTTCGGCGGGACTGACCGCCAAGCAGCTGGTCGACTGGGCAAACGAGGCCAAGACCTATGTCCACGGTTACTTTACGCTCGAGAGCTTTGACGCGCTGGCTGCCGGCGGCCGCATTCCGCCCGCGGCGGCACAGCTCACGGCAAAGCTCGACGTCAAACCCGAGCTGTCCTACGACCTGGCCGGCTCGCTGTCGCTGATCGGCGTCAACCGCGGTCGCAAGAAGGCGCTCAAGTCCATTCTCAAGTCGTTCCGCGAGAACTATGTGCCCGATCGCACCATGCCCATCGCCATTATGACGGCCGATGCCGAAAAGGACGGCGACTGGCTCGAGGCCGCCATCCGCAAGGAGGAAGGCTGCGCCGACGTGACCATCATCCGCAGCTCTGTGGGCCCCACCATTGGCTCGCACGTGGGCCCCGGCATGGTGGCTTGCGCGTTTTGGGGCAAGAACCGCGCCGACAAGGCGTCGCTTTCCGACCGCATCGCCCGCCGCGTGCGCGGTCAGTAGGCAAGTAACGCGGCCGTAATCGCCCTCGACTCACAGCCCAACGCTGGCACCGAGTATTCAACCTGGTAATAACACCCAACCCAAAAGGAAAGGTTTCATGGCAAACAAGCTCTCCGTCGCATTTATCGGCACCGGAATCATGGGTGCCCCCATTGCCGGCCACATCCTGGATGCCGGCTATCCCGTCACGGTCAACAACCGCACTAAGTCCAAGGCCGCCGCGCTTATCGAGCGCGGTGCCGTTTGGGCCGATACGCCGGCAGATGCCGTGGCGAACGTCGACGTCGTCTTTACCATGGTGGGTTATCCCTCCGAGGTCGAGGAGCTCTACCTGGCGGGCGACGGCCTGTTGGCCTGCACTAAGCCCGGCGCGGTGCTGATCGACCTCACCACGAGCTCGCCCGAGCTCGCCCGTGACATTGCCGAGGCCGCCCAGGTTTCCGGCCGCATGGCGTTTGACTGCCCCGTCACCGGCGGCGAGTCGGGCGCTATCGCCGGTACGCTCACGGCTATCGTGGGCGCTACCGAGAACGACATCGCGCCGGTCCGCGACATCCTTGCCACCTTTGCGGCCAACATCTGCTGCTTCGACGGCGCCGGCAAGGGCCAGGCTGCCAAGCTCGCCAACCAGGTGTCGCTGGGCGCCTGCATGGTCGGCATGGCAGACGCCATGGCATTTGCCGAGCTGAGCGGCCTTGACCTGGAGAAGACCCGCCAGATGATCCTGGGCGGTACCGGCAAGTCCGGCGCCATGGAGAGCCTGGCTCCCAAGGCGCTTGACGGCGACTACAAGCCCGGCTTTATGGTCGAGCACTTCATTAAGGACCTGCGCTTGGCGCTCGCTTACGCCGATGACCGCGAGCTCGCGCTGCCCGGTGCCGACGTCGCTTTTACGCTCTACGACATGCTCGACGCCATCGGTGGCGCCAAGCTGGGCACCCAGGCCATCACGGTTCTCTACAAGGAGGAGGCCGACGCCATCGCCGCCGGTCTGGACTGGTCGCAGTATCGCCCCGAGGAGCATGGCGCTCACGAGGAAGGTTGCGGTTGCGGCGAGCACGGCGAGGACCATGAGTGCGGCTGTGGCCATCACCATGGCGAGGACCACGAGTGCTGCGGCGGCCACGGCCATGACGACGGCCACGAGTGCTGCTGCGGCCACCATCACGGGGAGTAGCGCCCATGAGCTGGACGTTCGTGGTGCTTGCGCTGGTACTCTTTCTCTTTGCGATCTACATCGGCTTTCTGTGCGGCCAGTGGGCGTGCGAAAAGCGTGTCATCACCAAGCGCGACTACTGGATTGCCAACTTTGCAGGAGCGGCGGCGGTCGTCCTACTGACCTGGGTGTTCTCGCTGTTCCCGCTGGTGCAGTTTGCGCCGATCGGCTGGCTCGGCGGCTTTATCGCCGGCCTTAAGATGAGCTTTGGCGAGTCCGTCGGTCCATGGCGCAAGCACGACGAGGTTTTTAACGTCAACAAGGCTCATCGCGCCGCCGCCGACGCGGGCGACGCCGAGGAGCGCCGCCGTGCACGTCGCAATGGCGCGGCCGACCGGCAGCTCATCTCGGTCACCGATGACAGCAAGGGTGCTGGCAAGCACGCTAAGAAATAGTAAGAAGAGGTAACTATGGCAGAAAATAAAGACGAACAGCTCACCGACGAGGAGCTGGCACAGCTTCAGCTGGCAGAGGAGAATGAGAACGCCGTCGACCGCCTGGTCCAAGAGCTCGGCTGCCCCACGCGCCGCATCCGCCAGTTTGCCGCCCGTGTGCTGCACCTGCTTGCCGAGCGCGATCCGCAGCGCGTCGTGCCCTGCGTGCCAGCGCTGATCGAGGCGCTCGACCGCCCCGAGGCACAGACCCGCTGGGAGGCGCTCGATGCCCTGGCGGCGCTCGCCACCACCTGCCCCGAGCAGATGGAGGACGCCTTTGAGGGCGCCGAGACCGCGCTGTTCGACGAGATTTCCTCCACGCTGCGCTATGCCGCCTTCCGCCTGCTGTGCGTATGGGGCGCCACGAGTGTCGAGCGTTCGCGCGAGGCTTGGCCCATCCTGGACGAGGCCATCCAGTGCTACCACGGCGACCTTGAGTATCGCGATATGCTCGGTTGCCTGTACGAGTTTGGCCAGGGCGAGATCGACGCCGAGGTTGCAGAGAAGCTTGCGCTGCGCCTTAAGTTCGATGCCGAGAACGGCAAGGGCAGCTATCTCAAGGCGCGTTCGAGCGAGATTTGCGAAATGCTTGTTAAACGTTTTGGCCTGGATCTCTCCAAAAAGAAGAAGCGTGCTAGCGTTAAAAAATCTGACGACGCCGAAGACGAGGAGTAACAGATTATGGCGCACGATGTAGTCCTGATTCCCGGTGACGGCATCGGTCCCGAGATTACGCAGGCCATGCGCCGCGTGGTCGAGGCCACCGGTGTCCAGATCAACTGGAACGTCCAGGAGGCCGGTGCCGGCGTCATGGACGAGTTTGGCACGCCGCTGCCCCAACATGTGCTCGATGCGGTCGCCGAGACCAAGGTTGCCATCAAGGGCCCCATCACCACGCCGGTCGGCACAGGCTTCCGCAGCGTTAACGTCGCCCTGCGCAAGCACTTCGACCTGTACGCCTGCGTGCGCCCCTGCCTGTCGCAGCCGGGCGACGGCTCGCGCTTCCGCGACGTCGACCTGGTCATCGTGCGCGAGAACACCGAGGACCTCTACGCCGGCATCGAGTTCGATGAGGGCGCTGCCGAGGTCGAGGAGCTCTCACAGCTCGTCGAGCGTTCGGGCCAAAAGACCTTCGCCGCCGATTCCGCCATCTCGATCAAGCCGATCTCCATCGCCAAGAGCCGTCGCATTGTGGAGTATGCCTTTGAGTACGCCCGCCGCTGCGGCCGCAAAAAGGTGACGGCCGTGCACAAGGCCAACATCATGAAGGCGACCGACGGCCTGTTCCTGCGCGTGGCGCGCAAGGTGGCCGCCAGCTATCCCGATATCGAGTTCAACGACAAGATCGTCGACGCCACCTGCATGGGCCTAGTCCAAAACCCCAACGACTTCGATGTCCTGGTGCTGCCCAACCTGTACGGCGACATCGTGAGCGACCTGTGCGCCGGCCTGGTGGGCGGTCTGGGCATGGCACCCGGCTCCAACATCGGTGCCGACTGCGCAATCTTTGAGGCTACGCACGGCTCCGCGCCCGATATCGCTGGCCAGGATGTCGCCAACCCCACGGCCGAGATTCTCTCTGCTGCGATGATGCTCGATCACCTGGGCGAGAACGACGCCGCCAACCGCATTCGCGCCGCCGTCTCCGCCACGCTTGACGAGGGCGAGCAGGTTACCGGTGACGTGCGTCGTGCTCAGACCGGCTCCGTCGAGGGGGCCGTGGGCACGCAGGCCTTTGCCGATGCCGTTATCGCGCACCTGGCCTAAGGCACGCACGCTGCAAACGCCTAAATAGTACTTAAGTGTTTGCGTATAACCTAAGAATGAATACGCCCGGCGCCTCGTCGGGCGTATTCTATTGGGGACTATGTTTCCTAACAAGGAGTAATTGATATGGGTCTGATTCAAAAGAAGGACGAGAAGGACGAGATCGACGGTATCCAGATCATCGAGCGCGGCGAAGGCCCCGACGGTGACGAGGACGAGAAGATCGACCTGGTCGCCGGCACGTCTGCCGAGCACATTGCCGCCGGCACGACGGCCGAGGAGGAGGATGCTCGCCTGGAGGCAAAGATCGCCGCGGACGCCGCCGACGAGAACCTCATGCCCGAGGAGCAGGACGAGGACGACTCCGACGCGGACGACCACGCATCCAAGCACAAGAAGACGATGATTGCCGCCTTTGTGGTTGCAGTCGTGATCGCTGCGGTGGTCGGCTTCTTTATTGGCAATGGCGGCTTTGGCGGCAAGGGTGTCGGTTCGTCGACCCTGACCGAGGACCAGCTCGATTCGACCGTGGCAAGCTATAGTTATAACGGCGAGAAGAGCGACATCACCGCGCGCGAGGCCATTGAGAGCCAGTACAGCCTCGATACCGTCAAGGATAGCAACGGCAACTACACCGCCCCCTCTGCCGACGTCATCCTGTCTTACGTGCGCAACAAGATTCTGCTCGATGCTGCTGAGGACGAGGGCATTACCGTCTCCTCTAAGGAGATGAAGAAGTACGCCGAGGATTCTATCGGCACCTCGGACTACGACACCATGGCCAAGCAGTATGGCGTGTCCAAGGACCAGGCCAAGCAGATCGTCCGTCAGTCCGCGACGCTGCAGAAGCTCTACAAGAAGAAGGTGGGCGATGCTTCCGCGAGCATGTCGACCGCTCCGACCGAGCCTTCTGACGGCAACGAGGACACCGCGAGCAAGGATTACGCCGATTACATCATCAACCTTGCCGGTGACGAGTGGGATAGCTCGAAGGGCACCTGGAAGGACGAGAACAGCACCTACGCTAAGGCCTTCGCTAACGATGCCTTTACCGCCGATAGCGCCACCTATAAGCAGGCCATGACCGCCTATTACACCGCTTACCAGCAGTATTCTTCGCAGGCTTCGAGCGCCAGCTCCAAGTGGACTGAGTATGCCAACGGCCTGTACGCCAAGGCCAACATCAGCATCTACGGCCTGTTTGCGTAAGATCTGCCTGAGCTTTCGAGCGCGAAGTCGAAATATCTGATTGAGCCCGCTAGAACGCGTCGTTCTGGCGGGCAATTTGCGTTGAGGGCGTGATTGGCGGCTTAATTATGGCTATTCATCTTTAAGTCCAAAAAGGCTATCGGCTTCATCGTCGGATATATATTCCAGTACATCGCCCGGTTGGCAGTCGAGTGCCCGGCATATCGCGTCAAGAGTTGAAAAGCGCACGGCAGAAACCTTGCCCGTCTTGATGCGCGACATATTGACCTGGGAGATGCCCACGCGTTCCGCAAGCTCTTTGGATGAGATCTTGCGTTCGGCGAGCATGCGGTCGAGCCGCAGAATAATCATGGATTCCCCCTAGAGCAACTCGTCATCTTGTATTTGCAGGATACACCCGTACTGGAAGACGCTGGCAATCAGGCTAATAATCAGGCCTGCAAAGACCATAGAGAGGTCGAGGTGCTGGCCGCCAAGCGCATCCGTAAAGTTGCCGCCAAATCCTGAGAGTATCAGCCCCGTGACTATGGCACCAAGAAGCTTCACAGCAACGCCGCCAATAAGGAACAAATGTCCTACTTGACGTAGTATGCGGATGCATTCGAGGTCAAAGGGCCTGCCCGCCTTTTCAATGGCGGAGAAAAACCTGTATGCGCTTAGCACAATGGCAAGCGCAAGGCATGTCATCATGGCGCTCCCTATGGCAGTATGACCGTCGTGCGCGACAAGCATAAGAGGGGTCTGTTCATTGGCGCCGACGAGAGCGAGAGATGGCCCTTCGCCGGCATTAAGCTCTACGGATTGGAGGCAGAACCCTTGGGAGAGGCTAGGCAATATGAGTAGAAGCTCGATTGCAATGACTGCGAGGAGTCCCAGAGCGAGCGCTACGGCGGTGCAGATTGTGGCCCATTTGCAGATGTGAGCGAGCTTCCTCAGATCGGCTATTGCCTGTTCGCGGTTGATGGGTTCATTCGATTTGGATACGTTCCAGCGGATCATAGCTCCTCCAACCAATGTCTAGGATGATATTTAAATCTTATAACATACTTAATGATAAACGATAAACAATTACAGATTAGAGTAAGTTATGTTTGTAAGACGAATAGCGAGAGCTTATGGCATATTTAGGGAGTGAGAGTTTGGCACGTGGGGGATGGACGAGTATCGAAATTTCCCGCAACCGCGCAAGTGCTTCATCGGGTCTCCCTAATTCATATGGAAAAGGAGCTGCAAACGATTGGAAATAACCGCTGAGCGGTCGAAAACTACCGTTCACCGATAATTTCTAAACTGGTTCTAACTGGTATTAAGTCAAAAAGACCAATTCACATATCTTCACAATGACCTGCAATTTTTCTACATGCTATTTTTAGCCGCCCTACGTTGTTTAGACACAGAAAAAGATCCGATCTTTTGCCAAAGCATTTCGAAAGGGTTTCAAAACCGCAGGTAGAAGTGTTAATGAGCGGTAAACGGTCGATTTTTCGCCGTGAACGGTGCAAAAACGTTTTACTGTATGAATCAACGAAAGCAACCTCTTCTGTGGTGATATAGTGACAACAACACGTCACGTGGTTACTACCAGTTGAGAGACCACTGGTTCTCAAAGAACGCTTTCCAAGAAGCTTTAAGGGCGATTGCCCGTTGGCTTCCGAACATCATCGGACTCAGATCGTACACACCTTCGGAAGGGAAATTTGAATGGTTGGCTTTATTCTTACCGGTCATGGACAGTTCGCACCCGGCCTCGCAAGCGCTATCGCTATGGTCGCTGGCGACCAGCCCGCTTTTACCGTCGTTCCTTTTGAGGGCGACCAGGCTGCTTCCTACGGTGAGGATCTCCGCGCCGCTATTACCGCCATGCGCGAGGAGTGCGATGGCGTGCTCGTCTTTACCGACCTGCTTGGTGGTACCCCGTTCAACCAGGCAATGATGATTGCCCAGGATGTCGACAACGTCGAGATTCTGACTGGAACTAACCTTCCCATGGTTATTGAGCTTCTGTTCCTCCGCGGCAACGCCACGCTCGCCGAGCTTGGCGAGCAGGCCGTGACCGTTGGCCAGACGGGCATCACCGCCCAGACGGTCGCATCCGTTGCCGGCTCCGAGGAAGAGGATATCTTCGGCGACGAGGACGGCATCTAATGGCCGATTTCGGAGCCAACGTCCTGAGCTCCTCGGTTGCCCTTTTAGGCCTGCTTGTCGTCATGGGCTTGATTTACACCATCTGGTCGCAAATCAACATGAAGAAAAAGCAGAAGTACTTCAAGGAGCTGCACACCGAGCTCAAGCCGGGTCAGGAGGTTCTTTTCGCCGGTGGTATCTACGGAACCGTCAAGGGCATCGAAGGCGAAAAGGTCCAGATCAAAGTCCGATCCGGTGCCGTCGTAGATGTTTCGCGTTACGCGATTCAGGAGATCAAGTAACTGTCGTCAGCAAATAACGAAAGGAAGCTGATCAACATGGCAGAACCCAACATTCTTCTTACCCGCATCGATAACCGACTGGTCCATGGTCAGGTCGCTACCCAGTGGAACTCCACCCTGGGCTCCAACCTCATCCTCGTCGCCAACGACGATGTGTCGACCAACACCATGCGCCAGAACCTCATGAAGATGGCCGCTCCCGCCGGCGTCGCTACGCGTTTCTTCTCCCTGCAGAAGACCATCGACGTCATTGGCAAGGCGAGCCCGCGCCAGAAGATCTTCATCGTGGCCGAAACACCGGAAGACGTGCTTACGCTCGTCAAGGGCGGTGTGCCTATAAAGAAGGTAAACATCGGCAACATGCACATGTCGGAAGGAAAGCGCCAAGTCGCCACCTCCGTCGCAGTTAACGACGAGGATGTCGCTGCGTTTAAAGAGCTGCAGGAATTGGGGGTGGAGTTGGAGATCAGGCGCGTTCCGAGCACGCCTGTTGAGGACACGAGCAAGCTCTTCTCGTAATCCTCATGATCCACGCTGTCAGGAATGAAACCCTGACATTCTGTACGTGAAATCCAAAGTGCGTACATACATTTTGAAAGGAGGAGCAAGATGGAATACTCGATCATCCAGGTCGCTCTGGTCTTCATCGTCACGTTCGTCGCGGCAATCGACCAGTTCAACTTCCTCGAGTCTCTCTATCAGCCCATCGTCACCGGCGCCGTCATCGGTCTTATCCTTGGCGACCTCAACACCGGTCTTCTCGTGGGTGGTACTTATCAGCTCATGACGATCGGCAACATGCCGATCGGAGGCGCTCAGCCGCCTAACGCCGTCATTGGCGGCATCATGGCAGCCATTCTCGCTATCGCCACGGGCCTCGAGCCCAACGCGGCAGTCGGCCTTGCCATTCCGTTCGCTCTGCTTGGTCAGCTCGGCGTTACCCTGGTCTTCACGCTTATGTCGCCGCTCATGTCCTCCGCGGACAACATGGCTCACAACGCTGACACCAAGGGTATCGAGCGTCTGAACTACTTCGCCATGGCTCTGCTCGGCCTGATCTTCGCCGTCGTCGTCACCCTGTTCTTCATCGCTGGCGCCACCATCGGTCAGACCATCGCTTCCGCCATCCCGACTTGGCTGCAGACCGGTCTTTCCGCTGCAGGCGGCATGATGCGCTTCGTCGGCTTCGCCGTCCTACTCAAGGTTATGATGAACCGCGATATGTGGGGCTTCTTCCTCATGGGCTTTGGCCTCGCGCTCATCACCGTTGCCAACGATTCTCTGGCAACCCCTGCTCTGCTCATCCTCGCTCTCATCGGCTTCGGCATCGCCTTCTGGGACTTCCAGCAGCAGACCGAGCTGAAGGGTGCAGCTGTTTCTGACGGAGGTGACTTCGAAGATGGCATCTAATGAGTATGTAATCCCGGAGCACTACGAGGATCTCACTCCTGCTCCGCAGCTCGACCAGAAGACCCTCAACAAGATGGCTTGGCGCTCCTGCTTCCTGCAGGCCTCGTTCAACTACGAGCGTATGCAGGCCGCTGGCTGGCTCTACTCCATCATCCCCGGTCTGGAGAAGATCCACACCAACAAGAACGACCTCGCGGCTTCCATGAGCCACAACCTGGAGTTCTTCAACACCCACCCGTTCCTTGTCACCTTTGTTATGGGCATCGTGCTTTCGCTCGAGCAGAACAAGGTTGACATCCCCACGATCCGCGCCGTCCGCGTCGCCGCAATGGGCCCGCTCGGTGGTATCGGTGACGCCCTGTTCTGGCTGACGCTCGTGCCTATCACGGCCGGCATCACCTCCAACATGGCCATCAACGGCAACGCCGCTGCGCCGATCATCTTCCTGGTGATCTTCAACGTCGTCCAGTTCGCACTGCGCTTCTGGCTCATGAACTGGTCCTACAAGCTTGGCACCAGCGCTATTGACGCTCTGACCGCCAACATGCAGGCCTTCACGCGTGCCGCTTCCATCATGGGCGTCTTCGTCGTCGGTTGCCTGGTCGTCACCATGGGTGGCACCCAGATCAACCTCCAGATCCCCAACGGCACCACCCGTGGCCTTGCCCCTACTACCGTGATCGTCTCCGAGAAGGAGGCCGAGAACTTCACCGGTATGGAGGGCATCGATACCGAGACCGCTGAGGCCGGTACCATCGCCATGACCGATGAGGACGGCAACGCCCTCACCGCCGTCGATGCCGACGGCAACGAGGTCAAGTGCGGCGTCGCCGATCTGGGCAACGGCATGGAGTCCGTGACCTACGCTACCGTCACCGAGGATCCGGTCAACTTCTCTGTTGCCGACACCCTCAACACCATCGTCCCGAAGCTCGTCCCGCTTATGCTTACGCTGCTGCTTTACTACATGTTCGCTAAGCACAGCTGGACCCCGACCAAGGGCATTCTGCTGCTCTTCGTCCTGGGCATCCTGGGCGCTGGCCCGCTTGGTCTCTGGCCGAGCATCTGGTAAGGCTCTAGCTTGAGGGGTGTGTCCCTACGCGGCTCACACCCCGACCCCTTAAGCCATGTGTATGTTAAAAGCCGCGTGCTCGAAAGAGCGCGCGGCTTTTGTTTTCTTGTTGATTCGGGTGTGGCAGACAGATAATGTATAACACCCTAGGTGGTTAGCCGAATTCGAGCAAAAGGGAGGATAGGATGGCGATCGGAGCGCGTAAGCAACCGCTGTACGATCAGCTGGTCGATATTCTGACCGAAAAGATTGACCATGAATATCGCGCCGGTGACATGATTCCTTCCGAACGCGAGCTTTCGGAGCGCTATGGTCTCTCGCGCACTACGGTACGCCTGGCTCTGCAGGAACTGGAGCGTTTAGGACTGGTGGTTCGGCAGCACGGTCGCGGTACCTTTGTGACCGACCGTTCGGCAAAGGCAACCAATCTTATGCAGTCCTACAGCTTTACCGAGCAGATGCGCGCGATGGGTCGCGACCCCGAGACCACGATTCTCGATTTTTGCGAGATGGAGGCCGATAAGAATCTGGCCGAGCATATGGGATTACGTATCGGTGATCGCATTTTTAAGCTCAAGCGCCTTCGTTCTGCCGACAACATGCCCATGATGGTCGAACGTAGCTATCTACCGGTTCGTCAATTTCTGTCCCTAAAGCGACCGCTGCTGGAGCGTAAGCCGCTTTACGATGTGATTGAGCAAGACTTTCAGCAAAAGATACGCGTGGCCGAAGAGGAGTTCTATGCGAGCATAGCCCGTCCCACCGACGCCCACCTTTTGGGAATTGTCGAGGGCTCGCCTGTGCTCGATTTGGTCAGGACTACGTATAACGAGTCAAACGAGGTTGTGGAGTATACACTCTCGGTTGCTCGTGCCGATCAGTTTAAATACAAGGTTTACCACCAGCGTAGCAACTAGTGTCCGCATCGTTTCCATATGGTGATTCTTTGCATTTAACTGGTTACTACCAGATAACCAACCGAAGTGTATAATTGCACGTCAGAGGATTACTTCTAGAGAGAGGTATTAGAAATGTTCGAGAAGAGTGTCGAGGAGCTCACCGAGCTCGGCGCCCAGATCACCACGGCCGAGATTGCTCAGCAGCCCGAGCTTTGGCGTGATACGCTCAACATCTATCGCGAGAACAAGGAGGCCATCGAGGCCTTTCTGGCTGAGGCTCGCGCTATGGGCGAGGGCCGTCTGTCCGTTGTCTTCACCGGTGCCGGTACGTCCGACTATGTTGGCGATACCTGCGCCCCGTACCTGCGTCACGCTGGCAACACTGATCTCTACGACTTTAAGCCCATCGCCACGACCGATATCGTGAGCGCCCCGCGCGACTTCCTGCGCGCCGAGGATCCCACGCTCGTGGTTTCCTTTGCCCGCTCTGGCAACAGCCCCGAGAGCCTTGCCGCCGTCGCCGTTGCCAAGGAGCTCGTCCACAACGTCAAGTTCCTCAACATCACCTGCGCTCCCGAGGGCAAGCTCGCTGTCGAGTCCGCTGATGACCCCAATGCGCTGACGCTGCTCATCCCGCGCGCCAACGACAAGGGCTTCGCCATGACCGGTTCTTATTCCTGCATGACCCTGCTCTCCACCCTTATTTTCGACACTGCCTCTGACGAGCAGAAGGCCGAGTGGGTCGAGACCATCGCCAAGATGGGCGAGGAGGTCATCGCTCGCGAGTCCGAGGTTGCCGATTACCTGGCTGGCGACTTCAACCGCGTGACCTACTTGGGTTCAGGCTCCTTCGGTGGCCTTGCCCAGGAGAGCCAGCTCAAGATCCTCGAGCTCGCTCACGGTCTGGTCGCTACTTCCTACGACACCTCTATGGGTTATCGTCACGGACCCAAGTCCTTCGTCGACGACAAGACCCTCGTGTTCGTGTTCGTCAACAACGATGCCTACGCCCGTCAGTACGATATCGACATCCTCAACGAGATCGGTGGCGACGAGATCGCTCAGCACACCATCGCCGTTCAGCAGGAAGGTGCCACCGTCTATGAGGGCGAGTCCTTCACCTTTAAGGGCTACGAGGCACTTCCCGAGGGCTACCTTGCCCTGCCGTTCGTGATGTTTGCCCAGGCTATCAGCCTGCTCAACTCCGTGCGCGTGGGCAACACGCCCGATACGCCGAGCCCCACCGGCACGGTCAACCGCGTGGTTAAGGGCGTGACGATTCACCCCTTCACCGCTTAATCGCGTCCCCCCTGTAAGGGCGCCCGTCCGCTCATAACGGCGGGCGGGCGCTTTTTGTTTTACGTGAGCTGGGTATAAGCATCACCACAGTCAACTGCTTTAGAAGCAAGGAGTGCATATGAGCACGTACGCAATTAAGGCTGACAAGTTCTTCTTGCCGGCAGGCCCGCAACTGGGCGGCTATCTTATGGTCGAGGACGGCGTCTTTGGCGCCTGGCAGGCCGACGAGCCCTCTTGCGAGATTAAGGACTACACGGGATCGTGGATCGCACCGGGTATGGTCGATACTCACATCCATGGCTTCTACAACCACTCAACTACTGATAACGATCCCGAGGGCATCGATATCAGCTCGACTGAGCTCGCCCGTCGCGGTACCACCAGCTGGCTGCCCACGACGTTCACCGATGGCGTTGAGCAGATCAAGGACGCCTGCGCCGCCATCGCTCAGGCGGACGAGGGTCGCGGCCCCGACTTCTGCGGTGCTCGCATTCAGGGCATCTACCTGGAGGGCCCCTTCTTTACCATGAAGCACGTGGGCGCGCAGAACCCCGCTTATCTTATCGATCCCTCCGAGGAGGTCTTCGATCAGTGGCAGGAGGCTGCGGGTGGTCGCATCGTTAAGAGCGCCATGGCGGCCGAGCGCGACGGTGCCGCTGCTTATGCGGCTGCTCTGAACGCCAAGGGTGTGGTGACCAGCATCGGTCACTCCGACGCCACCTACGATGAGTGCATCGCCGCCATCAACGCCGGTGCCAGCTGCTTTACGCATACCTATAACGGCCAGCGCGGGCTGCATCACCGTGAGCCCGGTGTCGTGGGTGCTGCCATGTCCACGCCCGAGACCTACGCCGAGATCATCTGTGACGGCAAGCACGTAAACCCTGCCGCCATCAAGGCGCTGCTGCAGGCCAAGGGCTGGCAGCACACGGTACTCATCACCGACTGCCTGGGCTGCGGCGGCATGCCCGAGGGCAGCTACACCAGCGGCGGCATGGACGTCATCATGAAGGACAACCTGTGCTGGCTCGCCGATGGCAAGAGCATTGCCGGTTCGGTGCTCACGCTTGCCCAGGGCGTCAAGAACATCGTCGACTGGGGCATCGCCAGCGCCGATATCGCCATTCGCATGGCAACCGAGGTGCCGGCACGCTCCGCGCACATCGAGGATAAGTGCGGCAGCATCATGCCGGGTCGCGACGCCGACTTTGTCGTGTTCGACCATGAGCTCACCCTCGTCGAGACGTATGTTGGCGGCCAGAGCGTCGGCAACGCCTTTACCGAGTAACGAAAGAAAAAGACGGCGGGCCCGAATCTGCTCGGACCCGCCGTACGGGTTAAACGCTCAAAAGCACCTTTACAGTTACAGCTTGCTAGCGATTTTCTTTGCCGTACGCTTAACGCCGGCCACCAGGCCTCCTGCAGGATGCTCCTTCTCGTATGCTAGGCGCTTCTCGCGCTTGGCGTACTCTTCGACGATGATGTCTCCATACTCGTCTTCGATCTTGTCGAAGAAGTCGACGGCACCCTTAATTTCCTCAGCGGTCGGGTGCCCCTTTTGGACACCGCCGGTGAGTTTGAACGGCCCCCACGTATCAAAGCCGGGGCAGCCGTAGACACCCATAAAGATGGCCTGCCTCATGCGGCAGATGCCATCGATATCCTTGCCGTACCACTTGTTTTTGCCACCGTAGGTCATAAGGCCAAACACCTTGTCCTGCGGCTGCAACACGTTAGTGAGCACGCGTGCCATGTCCTTGTCGATCTCGGAGTAATAGATGCCCGTGGCGACACCAATCAGATGGTATTCGTGCAGGTTGGGATACTCGTTTTTGCCGAGTGTTTTCACGTCGAGGGTATCGATTTCGGGGTGCGCCTCGACGATGGCGTCCACGAGCTTTTTCGTATTGCCGTGGTGGCGTGAGGCATAAAGAATGATGGTTCGCATAAGAAGGCCTTTCAGCTGTAATTGCATCAATGTCTGTATGGTACCCCGTTACATGGCCGGGATACCGGACGCATCGATGAGCGTGCGGGTTTGTCCATTGGTCAGAGCCGAGACGGGTACTTGCGAGCAAAAAGCAGTTGTTCGAAAGGATGGGCAATGGAATACGCTCTCTCCAACGATTCGATTTCTATTAAGGTTTCCACGGCTGGTGGCTCGTTTACCTCGATTGAGGCCGGAGGTCGCGAGTACTTGTGGCAGGGTGATCCCACCGTGTGGTCCGGCCAGGCGCCGATTTGCTTCCCGATTTGCGGAGGCTTGCGCGACAACAGCGCCATGACGTTTGCCGGGCATCATGTAAAGCTCGCTCGCCACGGCTTTGCGCGCAAGCAGGAGTGGAAGCTGCTGAGCCAAGGCGAGAACGAGTTGGCTATGTGCCTGGCTTCGGAGGATAACGCCGCGCTGCTGAGCGATTATCCGTATCCGTTTAGGCTCGTCGCCCGCTATACGCTCGAGGACGCCGCCGTGCGTGTCTCCTATGAGGTTACCAACGAGGGCACCGAGGACATGCCGTTCTTTATCGGTGGGCATCCCGGCTTTAGGTGCCCGCTCGATGAGGGCGAGGCCTATACGGACTACGAGTTGCGCTTTGAGAAAGAAGAGGCTGCAGAGCTTTGCACCGCTGTCCCTTCGACTGGCTTGATTGACGTGGACAAGCGCTCCAAGAACCCCATGGTGGGAAAGACGCTGCCCCTGTCGCACGAGCTCTTCGATTTTGCGGAGACCATCTTTGACGTGCTCGAGAGCCGCCAGGTCACGCTTTCCAAAAAGGGCGAGGACAAGGGCGTTCGCCTGAGCTTTGAGGGCTTCCCATATCTCATTGTGTGGAGCAAGCCCGAGGGCGATTTTGTGGCAGTTGAGCCTTGGGGCGGCCTTTCGACCTGCTCCGATGAGGACGACGTGCTTGAGCACAAGCGCGGCTGCCTTGTCGCCAAGCCCAAGGAGACCGTCGTTCGCTCGTTCACGATTGAGATTCTGTAATTCCGTTTTGTCGACTCGTATCGCGAGGCATAAGGAGCCTGCGAGATAAGGAGCTAAAAATGATCCTCACCGTTACGATGAACCCGTCCGTCGATACGCGCTATCAGCTCGATGAGCTCATTATCGACGACGTTAACCGTGTGACGCCCGAAAAGACCGCCGGCGGCAAGGGTCTCAACGTGGCCCGTGTACTGGGTCAGCTGGGCGACGACGTTGTGGCAACCGGTCTACTCGGCGGCCACATGGGCGCCTACATGGCCGAGCTCATGGATGCCAACGGCATTAAGAATGATTTTGTACCCATCAAGGGCGAGACTCGCATTTGCCTTAACATCCTCCACGCCGGCAACCAGACCGAGCTACTCGAGAGCGGCCCGACGATTGCCCCCGAGGAGCTCGATGCCTTTACCGCCAAGTTCGCCGAGCTTGCGAGCAAGGCCGCTGTCGTTACCATCTCGGGTTCGCTGCCCCGTGGTGTCGAGGCGGGCTACTACGCCAAGATCACGGGTATTGCCGAGAACGCCGGCGCCAAGGTGCTGCTCGATACCTCGGGTGCTTCGCTCGAGGCCGCCCTTAAGTCCGAAATTAAGCCCGAGCTGGTCAAGCCTAACCTGACCGAGATTAACGGCCTTCTGGGCACGAGCTTTACCACCGACGATGTGGACGAGCTCCGCGCCGCGCTCGCCTCTGATGCCCGCTTCTCCGATATCCCCTGGGTCGTCGTGTCCATGGGCGCTGCCGGCTCCGTGGGATTCCATAATGGCCGTGCATTCCGCGCCAAGACCCCCGATATCCCCGCCGTTAACGCTACGGGCTCTGGCGATTCGACCATTGCCGGCTTCGCACATGCGATTGCTGCTGGCGCGGATGACGAGACGGTGCTGCGTACCGCCAACACCTGCGGCAAGCTCAATGCCATGGATCCCATGACTGGCCACTTGGTTATGGATCGTTGGGACGAGGTTTACAACGACGTTGTCGTGACCGAGCTGTAGGAGCCTGTGCGCCGCCCCCGGCATCGGTTGCTTGCTTGTGGTTAGAGTCGACGACAAGTGCGGTAGCATTATGCCGGGGCGCGACGCCGATGCTGTCGTGTTCAATCCCGACCTTACCCTGGTCGAGACGTATGTGGGTGGCAACAGCGTCGGTAATGCATTTACCGAGTAGCTGCCAAATAAACGATCCGAGAGGGGATTTAGATGATTTACGGTGCATTGGGCGATATCGAGGAATACCGCGGAATGCTCAAGGGCCTCGACGTGCTGATCGACTGGCTCGAGGAGAACGACCCGGCACAGCTCGAGGTCGGCAGCCATCCGATTTTGGGTGAGAAGGTCTTTGCGAACGTCATGTCTCCCACGACGCGTCCCGAGGCTGAGGCTCACTATGAGACGCATCAGCGCTATCACGACCTGCAGATCGACGTCGAGGGTCGCGAGGCCTTCAAGGTCGCTACGGGCAGCCTGACGCTGGTCCAGGAGTTTGACGAGAAGGACGACTACGATCTGGTCGATTCCGACGCTTCGATCGCCGGCGATCTTGCCGACGACAAATTCGCGCTGTTCGTTGCCGGCGAGCCCCACATGCCCACGCTCGAGTTCCCGGGCGATGGCGCACAGCCGGTCAAGAAGATCTGCTTTAAGTTGCTTGCCGACGCCTACTGGGAGGAGTAGCGAGCTGCTCGGCTGAGCTGTTCGTCTGATGGCGTGATTCCCCTAGGGAAATCACGCTAGGACCCCGCCAAACGGGTTTTCCCTAGGGAAATCACGTTTGGCGGGGTTTTCTGTTTTTGAATAGGGAAGCCTCATTTATTTGCGAAGAACATCGGCTAGCCGCAGGATTGAAATCATCGACCGATAAGTGAGTTCCACTTTTTCGCCCGCAAGCAGTCGTTTCGAGCCAATCTCATCTAGCCCCACAAGCCGAGAAAACAGCGGGCCGCTCATCGTGCCATCGTCAATTGATTCCCTTATGGTCTTCAAAACGCCCGTATCATGAAGCGATGCCGAGCTGTAGGGGGCAACACGAGCGGAACTCTCAATTAACGACGAGACAAAAGGATGGAGATGCTTTGGACATAGTCCATCAAACACCACATCCCCATTGTCGTTCGAGCCGACCAGGCGCCAAGTATAATGATCGACCCAGTCATCTCCGTCATATATGGCGTCCATGAGCAACTTCCCGTCTAGAGAGAGAAACCTATTTGGACATCGGGGCGCAAGACCGCAATCCATATCGGACCTGCAGCAGCTCCAACCCAACGCGCCACATAGGTTCCCTTTCGTACATGTGTATCAATCTGCCCCGAAATGCCGGTGAATGCAATTCCAGACCCGTTTGTCGGATAGCAATCGACGTATTTTTGTTTTCCGCTCACAACCTTGTATAGATAAATCGTTCCAGCAAAAGAGAAGGGATCGTTCGCAATTTTGTCCGGAAGAACTTGCCACCTCAAAATCCCGCTACCAATATGGTCAAGCTTGACCGTTCCGCCGTCCCCCTCAAAAGTGGCAAGGGGATTTACCCCAGACTGAGAGTCGGCATCGCCCTCCTTAGCAGTTATCAGCAGGCTGCCCGTATAAGACTGCTAAGGCTCACCTTCAGGACAGGCAGCCTTGGCCCAAGAAGGGCCACTCAGGCAGAACAGTCCGAGCAGCATCAATACCAACAAAAGAAAACCCTTAGTTCTTTTCATCTATATCGCCAATGTCTCTCGACATTTGTATATTGTGACCATTTTAGATCTATATGGCCAATTCGAGCCCTCGCCATAGCAATTGTTGCAGCTGGGTTTCTTTTCATTAAGATTTCACTTTGGTAAATCCCCGCCCCTAAGCATTAAACCTGAAGTCCACCGAGTGGGCCGCTGTTGACGTCGCGATGCCTGGATGGGCGTACGCACTCAAAATCGGCAACAAAAAAGCCGCCCGAAGGCGGCTATCTTGTGCAATGGAGCCAGCGACCGGGCTCGAACCGGTGACCCCCGCTTTACGAGAGCGGTGCTCTACCAACTGAGCTACGCTGGCGGCCATATGATGACGCAACTGAGGCGTCAACGGCTGTCTATGATACGGGACATCGCACATCCGCGCAAGTGTTCTGACGGCTTTTCTCACTTTAAATGCACTAATATTAGAGGCGTGATGTCTGCAGTGCCCATTTGTTACTTGACCTGCTGTTGAGTTGGTGGCCGACGTCCCGCTCGTATGGGTCTCAAACAGAATGGGGCAGCCATGGCTCAACCCAAGATCCTTCTCACGCGTATCGATGACCGTTTCATTTACGGGCAAGACGTTGAGCTGTGGAACGAAGCCGTGGGTTCCAACCTTGTCCTAATCGTCAACGACGAGATCGCGGCGGATTCGCGCCAGTGGGCGCCCATGAGGGTGGCGGCGCCAGAAGGCGTTTGGACACGGTTTTTCTCGGTGCAAAGGACTATCGACATCATTCATACTGCAACGCCGCGCCAATGGATTCTCATCATGGTGGCGTCGCCCGCCGATGCACTCACGCTGGTCAAGGGCGGTGTGCCGATCACCAAGATTAGCATTGGCCATATGCAAGCAGGGGAGGGCAAGCGCTCTGTAACGCCCGCAGTCGCCATAGGCGATGCAGACGTCGCTGCTCTCAGAGAGCTACAAAAGCTCGGCATAGAACTAGAAATCCGCTATCTCCCCAGCTCCGACCCCGATCCCATCGAGAACCTGCTCGCGTGATTACCTGGGGGCGGAGGAAAACGGATCGTATTTTCCCGTGGAGGAGCGGCGAGATGCCCTCGGCCAGGAATTGGGGCCATCTACTACTTTTGGTCGCTTACCTCGAAGCACGATGAAAATCGCAATATTAAAACTGCAGGTAGCGAACGTGCGATTTTTGAAAATAGGGGCGTATGGTCAGGGGTGCGGGAGTAAAAGTAGTAGATGGGCGCAATCTGTAGCGCGCCGATTTCAGGCATGTTGGCACATGTGTCGGAGCTATGAAAAGAGTGTCCCTTTCGACTAGTCTTTTAGAACGTCAATGACTGCACCACAGCTTAAGCCGTTCGCAAAAATGGCTCCTAAATCTGTTTCGTTAATTGAATTGCGTAAACATGGTTAATCAGAGAACCGAAATTTGGTTAAATGTAAACTGTAAATTAGGTTAAACGCGCTGGTAGCAATGGTGATAAATATGCCAAAAAAGTACTACACCAGAATTGTCGAAAATGAGCTCGACCAGCTGCTGGGCATATTCGGTGCCGTTCTTATCGAAGGACCGAAATGGTGTGGAAAGACGACCACGGCCGAGACCCGTGCGGCGTCCAGGCTCCTTCTCATGGACCCGTCCCGCAACTTCGAGAATCGCTTACGCGCCGAGACGGATCCGGCTCTTGCCGTTTCCGGCGAGGTGCCGCGGCTGATTGACGAGTGGCAGGAGGTTCCGAAACTTTGGGACGCGGCACGGTTTGAGTGCGACAACCGCGGCGGTGAGCCTGGTCAGTTCATATTTACGGGATCGGCAACACCGCGAGACGACGAACGTCCGATGCACAGTGGCGCTGGAAGATTCGCCAAACTGCGCATGGATACCATGACGCTTTTCGAACTCGGGAAATCCAGCGGTGCAGTTAAGCTGTCGGGCATTATTTCTGGCGAAAAGTTCAGTGGCGCCTTCGGGTCGTTGGACTCTGCCTCGATTGCCGAGTGCGTTGTTCGCGGCGGATGGCCCGCGGCGGTCGGACACGATGCGCGGGCTGCGTCCGTGATGGCCAAACGTTACATCGGCATAGTTGCCGAAGAAGATTTGTCCCGTGTCGACGGCTCTCGCCGCGACCCTGAGAAGGTCAAAGCCGTTATCGAATCGCTTGCGCGAAATGAATCCACTTTGGCGACACTCAAGACGCTCGTGGCCGATCTTGGCGGAGAGGTGTCGAGACAGACGGCGGCATCGTATATATCTCTTCTCGCACGGGTTAGCTTCGTTCGCGATATTCCCGCGTGGAATCCAGCAATGAGATCTCCGGTGCACTTAAGAGAATCAAAGAAGCATCATCTTGCTGACCCGTCGCTGGCGGCCGCTGCGCTCGGGGCGACTCCGGAGACCTTGCTGCTAGATTTCAAGACGCTCGGACTGCTTTTTGAATCGCTGGCACTCCATGATTTGTGGGTTTATGCGCGAGCAAACGGAATGGGCCTCTATCACTATCACGATTCTCGTGATCTAGAGGTCGATGCGGTCATTGCGGCTCCTGGTGGGACCTGGATCCCGGTCGAAGTTAAACTCAGCTCTGCTCAAATCGAAGAGGCGTCTGACAGCCTTGTTGCTGTCGAGAAACGCATGGCTGCCGCCGGAAACAACCCGCCGGTTTCGAAAGTCGTGATCATCGGGTTTGGTTCGCAAGCCTATGTTACCGAGCGTGGCGTCCAAGTTGTTCCGCTGGATGTTCTCGCGCCGTAACGCGACGGTCGAAGCGGGACGGACGCCACCATTGCGCGCGAGGACACGGCATCATCGATGATGCGGCGGCCACATTCGACAAAGAGTGCCCACAACGATTAGTCGTTTAAGAACGTCGCAGGCGACTAGGTAGAAAAACGTCCGTCGGCGGTGGTGCCGGCGGGCGTTGCTGTGCGATATGTCGCGTTGTGGGCTTAGTGCCTCATAAAGTGGTACTCGATGACGTTGCTGTAGGGGTGACCCGGGCCCACAATGCCCTGTGGGAACAGCGGCTGGTGTGGTGTGTCGGGGTACATCTCGGCCTCGAGGGCAAAGCCAGCGCCCCAGCCGTAGTTGGCATCGTCCTTGGCGTGCTCGTCGCCCAGCCAGTTGCCGGTGTAGAGCTGCACGCCCGGGGCGGTGGTGTAGTAGTCCAGCTCACGACCGGTCCACATCTCCTCGACGTGCATCGCGCGGCGCAGGTTGCGACCGTACTGATAGTCATCGATGCACAGGCAGTGGTCGTAGCCGCGGGCCTGCTTGATCTGCGGGTCGTCGGCTTCCATGCCGGGCGCGACGGGACGCAGCTCGCGGAAGTCAAACGGCGTGCCCTCGACCGGAGCGATCTCGCCGGTGGGGATATTCTGCTCGTTGATGGGCAGGTAGTGGGCGGCGTTAGCAACAAAGAAGTGCTCGCAGTCCATACCGGCGTTATGACCGGCAAGGTTAAAGTACGTGTGGTTGGTCATGGACACATAGGTGGCGCGGTCGCTCTCGCAACCATATTCGATGCGGAAGACACCGGTGCGCGTAACGGTAAACACGGCCGTAAACGTGCGGTTGCCGGGAAGTCCCAGCTCGCCGTCCTCGAGCGAGATAGTCATGCGCACGGCATTGTGGAGCTCGTCGAGCTCCACATCCCATACGCGCTTGTGCAAACCGTGCTCAAGATCGCTGTGCAGGTTGTTGGCGCCCTCGTTGGCGGGCATATGCCAGTCCGTGCCGTCGATGGTGATCGTGGCGCCTGCGGTGCGGTTTGCCACGGGGCCGATGGTCGCGCCAAAGCAGGCGGGGTTGTCAAAGTAATCCTCGAGCTTATCAAAGCCCAGCACCACATCGCGCACGTTGCCGGGGATGTCGGGCACGTCGATGCCCAGCACGGTGGCGCCAAAGTCCATAATGCGAACGGAGATCTCGGGACCGTTGAGGGTGTAGCGATGAACGGGGGTACCGCACGGCGCGGTGCCGAAAAGCTCGGAAGTGATCATTTGGTTCCTAACATCGAGGTATTTCGCACAAACTGTAGCGCGAACAGGCGAAATTATCACTACACCCCACTAAAGCAGGGGGTATTTTTCTCAAAAAAGTGATGATTGGAGCTGTGTGGACGTTCATTTCTGACGCGTACGAGTCTGATACAATTTGTTCGTTACTGTTTGAATGATATGCGCGCAAAGAACAGCGAGGATTCATCGTGATTAAGGCAGAGCGACAGGATAAGGTTCGTCAGCTGCTCGAGGAGCAGGGCACGGTCTCGGTCAAGGAGATCTCGGATGCGCTGGGCGTATCGGACATGACGATCCGCCGCGACCTCGAAGAACTTGCGAGCCTAGGCGAGATCGAGCGCGTGCACGGCGGAGCCCGCAGTGCACAGGGCCGTCCGCACGCTATGCTGCGCCATGAGTATTCGCACAGTGAAAAGCGTACTAAGCATGCCGAGGAAAAGCTGCAGATCGCGCGCCGCGCTGTGGAGCTTATCGAGGAAGGCTCGACCATCTTTTTGGGCACGGGCACCACGGTTGAGCAGATGGCCTCGATGCTGCCGACGTTTCGCCTGCGCATTGTGACCAATTCGCTTTCGGTGTTTAACCTGCTCGAGGCGCGCGAAGACTGCGAACTGTGCCTCGTGGGCGGTATGTACCGCCGCCGCACTGCCGCTTTTGTGGGGCCGACGGCCGAGGATACCCTACGTGCGCTGGGCATCGATGCGGCGTTTATCGGCGCCAACGGTATCTTGGACGGTGACGTATCCACGTCCAACATGGACGAGGGCCGTATCCAGCAGCTCGCCTTTAGCAAGGCGGACTCGCGCTATCTGATCGCCGACTCCAGCAAGATCGGCAAGCGCGATTTCTATACCTTCTGTCGCCTGGACAGCTTGGACGCCGTGGTGTGCGAGCCGGATATTGCCGACGAGGACCGCGCTGCCATCGAGGAACACACGCAGGTCATCTGCTAGCCAGCGTTGTGGGAGATACTTTTGCCCCTGCCATTGCGGAGCATTTACATCATCACGACGCATAATAGGTGCGCGTGCAGATTGCAGGTTTCCCTGTGCGATGAGTTGCAGCTGTTTTACGGTGCGGCATAGCATCCGTTATGCGTAAAGCTCGGTATTACTGTATGTCTCAACCATTGCAATGGTCGGTATTTTTGTAACTATAAGCTCATTTAAAGCTCGGTATTTTTGTATTATTAGATATATCTGAAGGTCGGTATTTTTGTAAACTAGCACGTAAATTATGCTGAGGTGAGATTATGTTTAAACGGAAGGCATATGATCGTCTGCAGGAGTGGAAAGAACGCTCGCAAGGGCGCACTGCGGTGCTTATTGAGGGTGCAAGACGCGTTGGCAAAACGACGCTCGTCAAGTGCTTCGCGCAAAATGAATACAAGGATTATCTGTACATTGACTTTTCGGCTGCTAGCAAAGCCACGCTCGATATATTTCTGAACCATCGTGAAGATGTCGATCTTTTTTTACGCATGCTTCAGCTGCAGTATGGTAAGGCCCTCGAACCGAGAGAGTCGCTGGTCATTTTTGATGAAGTGCAGCGGTTTCCCATCGCGCGCGAATACATAAAGCATCTTGTAGAAGACGGCAGATTTGATTACATCGAGACAGGCTCTCTTGTCTCCATCAAAAAGAATGTCGATAGCATTGTCATACCGTCAGAGGAAGAAAGAATCCCTCTCGAGCCCCTCGATTTTGAGGAGTATCTTTGGGCGACCGGAAAAGATCTTTATGCAGAAGAGATCCGTAAAGCGCGCGAATCTCGGACCGCGCTTCCGGACGGCGTTCATGCGACGTGCATGAGATTATTTGATGAGTATATGCTTGTCGGTGGTATGCCTCAGTCGGTCGACTCCTTTGTGGCAGAGAATGATTTTAGAGGATGCGACAGGGTTAAACGGCAGATTATCGCACTGTACAGGGAGGACATTGCCAAGTTTGGAGGTTCGGACGCTAGACGTGCGCGGGCGGTTTATGATGACATTCCGGGTCAATTATCTGCGGCAAACAAACGGTTTAAATTTGACAGCCTGGAGAAGGGGTCCCGTTTTGAGACATATGAGTCGGCGTTAATTTGGCTTGAGGATGCGCGACTAATTAACCGTTGCTTTTTGTGCAGTGATCCGAGCGTGGGTTACCGCTTGCACGAAGACGCGTCTTCGCTTAAATGCTATATGGCGGACACGGGATTGCTCGTGAGCTTGGCGTTTGATGATGGTCCGGACCTTATGGACGTCCATAGAGACATTCAATTTGGAAGAATTTCAATTAATAAAGGAATGCTAATCGAGAACATCGTGGCGCAGCAGCTTAAGAGTTTGGGGCATTCGCTTTTTTATTACAGCTGGCAGGAGCCTTCCAAAACGGAGGGGAGTCGGCCCAGAACGCGTGAAATTGATTTTCTTGCTTCACGCGGCTTTGAAGACGCGGCTGGAAAACCGCGGGTCACTCCTGTTGAAGTTAAATCCTCCAAATCGTATTCAACAATCTCGCTTGACGATTTTGGCAGACGATTCGAACGACGAGTCGGAGAAGAGATAGTTCTTCATCCAAAACAGCTCAGGGCTGAAGGGCATAGGATATATCTACCTCTGTATATGACGATCTTTATCTGATCGGTGGAATGCGGCCAAAAAGGGGGCATGCGGCTGAGATTGTCAGCCCGGTCTATTTTATTTGTCTCGATCTGTAACAGCTAGGGGCGAAAACACAAGCTAGTTGTTACAGATTTAGATTGAAGGGATTGGCTCGCACGTTTATCTAAATCTGTAACAACTAGACGTCCAAAACCGGGTTAAGTGTTACAGATTGAGATATTTCGGCCCGGCCTTCACGTTTGTCTCAATCTGTAACAGGTAAGACCGAAAAACTCGGCTAAATATTACAGATCGAGACGAACGGCTTCCGACCTGCACAAAAAGGCCGGGGGCGGCGCGCCGTGTGACGTGCCGCCCCCGGTTGAGAAATGGGGACAAGTTATGTGAGCGGGGCAATTCCGCTGGCCGCTCGTCGCAAGTCGCTAGTCCAGACGACGGGTCTGCGCCACGTGCTTGTACCAGTAGGCGCTTGCCTTGGGCGTGCGCTTCTGGGTTTCAAAGTCAACGTAGAAGAAGCCGTAACGCTTGTTGTAGCCATTGGTCCAGGAGAACTGATCCTGCAGGCTCCACAGGAAGTAGCCGCCCACGTTGACGCCCACCTCCATGGCCTTGAGCAACCAGCGCAGGTGCTGCTCGATGTAGTCGATGCGCGGCTGGTCGTCCACAAAACCGTCCTTGTAGGGGTCCTTGTAGCCCATGCCGTTCTCGGTGATGAAGATCTGCTTGTAGTTGGGGTAGCGCTGCTTAATGTAGACGAGCAGATCGAACAGACCCTCGGGATAGATGATCCAGTCCCAGTCGGTGGTGGGGATGCCGGGCTTGTTCACATGCTCACCAATACCCTTAACGCGCCAGCGGCCGGTGCCCTTCTCGCCCGTACCGTTGTGGTGCAGGTCGTTCTCGCCGTCGTAAGCCTTGAGGAAACGGCACTGGTAGTTGTTGACACCCAGGTAGTCGTTGTAGAGCGCGGCCTCGCGCATAATCTCGAGGTCCTTGTCCAGGATCTCGATGGTGCCGCCCGAGACGGCAGCCAGGCGGTTGGCGCACTCGAGGGTGTCGGGGGCATAGTCGCCGCGGAAGGTGGCGTCGAGCAGGAACTGGTTTTGCAGCACGTGCTCGTTGTTGGCGGCCTTGATGTCGGCGGGGTCGTTCTCGTTGAGCGGGTACTTGAACTCCAACGACTGAATGACGCCGATCTTGCCCTTAAAGCCGCCGTTGTGGAAGGCCAGCACAGCCTTGGCGTGGGCAAGCATCATGTTGTGCTCGCACTGGAAGGCCTCGGCCAGATGAGCTTTGACGCCGCCGGGGAAGGTACCCTCGATGTAGGTGTTGGAGGCGTCAGCCCAGATCTCGTTAAAAGTGAACCAGTAGGTCACCTGGTCGGCGTACTCCTTAAAGCAGAAGGTGGCAAAGTCCACAAAGGCGTCGATGGTCTCACGGTTGAGGAAGTCACCCTTCTCAAAGAGGGGCAGCGGCGTGTCAAAGTGATGCAGCGTGACAAACGGCTCAACGTGGTGCTTGTGGCACTCGGCGAAGAGATCGTGGTAGAACTGGACACCCTCGGGGTTGATTTCGCCGGTGCCGTTGGGGAAGATGCGGCTCCAGGCGATGGAGAGGCGGATGCCGTTGATGCCAAACTCCTCGCACAGCTCCAGGTCGACGGGGTACTGGTTGTAGAAGTCCGAAGCGGGATCGGGGGAGAAACGGCCTTGGGCTTCCAGAAAGTCGTCCCAGGCAACCTTGCCCTTACCGTGAGTGCGGGTCTCGCCCTCTACCTGGTAGGCAGCAGTGGCGCCGCCAAAGACAAAGTCCTCGGGAAACTGCGCAGGCGGATTGGTGACGCTAGCAGGATTAACGGACATGATGATCCAATCGTCTAAATCGAAGGGCCAACCGGCTGTTGATGGTCGGCTGGCCCTGGGCGTTACTTACTTCGAAAGCTGCTCGGAGACGAAGGCGAGAGACTTGTCGCCGTTCTGGGAGAGCTCAATGTACTGCTTACCGCGGCAGGCGACGCATTTGTTGCCCACGCGTTCGCAGTCTTTCTGCAGGTCGGCCAGGTAGCTTGCGGCCTGCGGGGCCAGGACGACTAGGTCAAAGTCGGGGAGCATGTCCACGTGGTTGCCATAGGCCTCGGCAGCGGTTTCGAGGTTAATACCGCGCTCCTTGGCAGCCTTGGCCAGCGCGTTGGCGAGCAGACCCGAGGTACCGCCACCCTGGCAGAGCACGAGCACGCGCTTACCGTTGAGGTCGCTGGCGGTCGCTGCCTCGGCAGCGGGTGCTGCAGAAGCGGCAGGGGCGTCGGCCTTCACGGCCTCGGCAGCAGCGCCGGCGGCAACGCTCTTGGCATCGGCCTTGCCCTGGAAGGCGTCGTTGAGCTTGGCGGCCTTCTCGGCGTTCTTGGCGGCGAGCTCCTCCTGGGAGATCTCGGCCTCCTCGGCGCACTTCTGGGCGTCATAGGCACGGAAGAACGGGTAGTACAGGACAAAGTCGACGACCAAGATGAGGGCGAGCATCACAAAGGCGAGCGGCTGGAAGCCCAAGCCCATGATGGTGCCGATGGGGCCGGGGACGGTCCAGGGCAGGGTGTACATAAAGCCGTTCATGCCCAAGAAGTCGATAAAGATCTTGAGGATCCAGATGTTGGCGATCGGGGCAAAAACAAACGGGACAAAGAAGACGGGGTTGAGCACGATAGGCGCGGCGAACAGCAGCGGCTCGTTGACGGCAAAGCACACGGGGACGATGGCTGCCTTACCGACGGCGCGCATCTCCTGAGACTTGGCCAGGAAGCAGAACATAAAGACCAGGACGAGCGTGGCACCGGTGCCGCCCATGCAGACGACGAAGTACTGGGCACCCTGGGTCAGGACAGCGGAAGCGTGCTGGCCGGCCTGGAACGCAGCCAGGTTGTCGGTCATGTTGGCGACGAGGGCGGCGGCGATGGCGGGCTCGACGATCGAGGGGCCGTGGACGCCCACGAACCAGAAGAGGCTCATAGCGCCGTAGATCACAGCGAGGCCGATGTAGCCGTCGGCGGCGGTGAACAGGGGCTGGAACACCTGGATGACGCCCTGGGCAAAGCAGAAGCCAAAGGCAGCACGGAAGACGATATCAAAGACCCAAAAGACGGTGATGCAGACGGAGAAGGGGATGATGTCCTTAAAGGTCTGCGAGATGTTGGGCGGAACCTGCTCGGGCATCTTGACGGTGATGTTGCGCTTGATGAAGAACTTGTAGATGATGCCGGTCACAAACGCAGCGATGAAGGCGGTTAGCAGGCCCTTGGAACCAAGATAGGTGGTGTTGAAGCCGCTGGCGGCGTCCGTGGCGATCGTGTCGCTCGAAAGGAGCAAGAAGCCGATGATGGCCGCGCACATGCACGAGATAAAGTTGATCTGGTTGTTCTTGGGCAGGTCGCGGTTCTGGGCGTCGGCGAAGTGCTTGGCCGTGGTGGCGGCACAGGCGATGGCCAGGATGCCCATGGAGTAGTTGTAGCACTTCCACAGGGCGTTGTTGATGTCATCGGGCCAATAGAAACCCCAGATGTTGGGGACCGAGGCTACCAGGCAGAAGATGGACGAGAAGATGATGATGGGGATGACGGAGATAAAGCCGTCGCGGATCGCCTTGAGGTACTTGTTGCGGGCGATCGCGTTGAAAAAGGGCTGGCCCTTTTCGATGATGGCGATGAGTTGCTCCATGCAAAGCTCCTAAGAGTCGGTGGGTTAGCAACGATGGTAGCTTTTGGCGTTCGGTTGCCAAAATGTTGACGTTGCCATTTTGCGACACAAAAAAAGACGCGAACCAGTGGTTCCTGTGCCTGCGAACCATCGATTCCTTACGCGTAAACGTTTGAGCCGCCCGGTGGCTCTGTGGTTGCGCAATGGCAACGTTAACATTTGGGCGACAAAAGCCGTTCGGGGAAGCAAGATTGTCGGTGAACGGTAGGTTTTGGGTGGTAAACGTATTGTGGGGGAGGTGTTGGATATACTTGAAGGCGTTCATTTGACTGCGTAGGGTGCCGCCAATGGCATCGTTGACATAGAAAGATCGACCTATGGCCGCTGTTAAAAAATCGGTTTCCGTTAAGGACGTGGCGCGTCTCGCGGGCGTCTCGGAGCAGACGGTCTCGCGCACCGTGCACGATTCGCCCAGCGTGCGCCCCGAGACCAAGGAGCGCGTGCGTGCCGCCATGCGCGAGCTGGGGTATCGACCCAATTTTGCCGGTCGATCGCTGCGCCGCGGCAAGTTTAAGACCGTCGGCGTCGCCATGTTCAACATTACCGGCACCGGCAACCTCGACCGCATGGAGGGCTTTGCCGCCGCGGCCGACAAACATGGCTATGCCATCACCCTAACTAAAGTAGACGGGCATCCGTATACCCTCGAGAGTGCATCGTCGCGCATGAGCGCGCTGCCGGTGGATGGCATGGTTGTGATCATGAATCGCATGCCGGCGGACTTTGGCACCTTCGAGCCGCTGCCCGGCATGCAGACGGTGCTCGTTACCATGCTGGAGCACCCGCTCTGTTCAACGGTCGATAACGACCAGTTCGATTGCTCGCGCCAGGTGGTCGAGTACTTGTTGGAGCAGGGGCACAAGACCGTGCACTTTATCTCATGCCCCGAGCGCTCGCTTTCGGGCATGCAGCGCGAGGAAGGCTGGCGTGAGACACTGCGCGCACATGGTATTGAGCCGCCGCGACTCGTCCGTGGCGATTGGACGGCACAGAGCGGATATGCTGCCGGTCAGGCTCTAGCGTACGATCCGACCTGTACCGCCATCTATGCTTCCAACGATGCCATGGCCTACGGCTGCATTCGCGGGCTCGAGTCGCGCGGGAAACGCGTGCCCCAGGACGTGAGCGTAGTGGGTGTTGACGACAGCCTGGGCGACATCGTGCCCGACCGTCGCCTGACCACGGTGCGCTTTAACAACAGGCGTGTCGGCATGTGGGCGGTCGACAAGATTGCCGGCGCCGAGGGGGGGTGCGTCTGGCGTGGAGCACATGCTGATCCCCGGTATGCTCGTAGAGGGCGATACGGTACGCTGCCTGCGCTAGGGTGTGGACCTGTTTGGGTTGCCACTAATTGTGTTCGATATTGTTCAGATTGGTTTAAAAACCGTTCACGGGCGAAAATCGACCGTTCATAGCTCGAAATTGCGTTTTGCATTGTTCTGTTTTGTTTGAATGTTAATGTTTCTGTCATACACAACGCAGCGCGCATGCCCGGACGCGATGCTCTCCATTGGTTCATATGTGAAAGGAACGCAATATGGCAACCAAAGAAGAAATCTCGATGGTTGGATTCGAGATCGTCGCATACGCGGGTGACGCCCAGACTGATCTGCTTGCAGCGCTCGATGCTGCTCGCGAGGGTGATTTTGAGAAGGCCGAACAGCTGCACAAGGATGCGAGCGATGCACTCATTGGCGCCCACGACACGCAGACCAAGCTGCTTTCGCAGGAGGCCGGCGGCGGCGAGATGGAGATGACCTTCATCATGGCCCACGCTCAGGACACCCTCATGACCACCATGATCTTGGAGAAGCAGACCCGCTTTACCATCGATGCCTACAAGCGCATCGCCGCACTCGAGGCTAAGCTCGCCTAACGAGCTCGCACAACCTCGTCCCCTTCCAAAAACCCTGCCGCTATCCGCGGCAGGGTTTTTCTGTATCCCACCTATCTAGGTTGCGGCGAAATAGAGGTCGACAGCCCCAAATGACCCGCTTTTCCCGTCCCCGGAGGATCGGTTGGCAGCGCTCGCCACGAAACTGGCTCATCTACTACGTTTAACCCGATACCCTCGAACACACCCGCGTTTCATGAAAAATCGCAGGACTTCTACCTGCGGTTTTGTTTTTTCGCTTTGTGGCATGGTCGGGGATGGGCGGTTAAACGTAGTAGATGGGCCCATTTCATGGCGGGCGGATCATGCAGCAGCTTGTTGCGCCTCCTGCCGTTCGGTTTTTCGATGGGTGGGTATACTTCCATCCGCAATACAGGCCGGAATGAGGAGGTATCCAAATGCCGGACAACGGATCAATTCAAAAAAGAGACGCGTATGAGATGGCTCATGGGCGTCCTGTCCAGATAACCGAGCATACGACGGTAACCGAGCTGCAGCCCAGCCTGTCCGATGTCGTGTGCGCAAACAAAAAGCTGCAGATTGGCTTTATCGTTGCGCTCGTGGTGCTGGCGCTGCTGTCGGGCTTTGTAGCTCGTCCGCATTTTGCCGATACCAAGACTTGGGACTCCACCGTCGAGGTCATCGATCAAAAGAAGGGCAATGTTTTGGCGCTCACGACCTCGTGCGTGGCGCTGTCTGCGGGCATTACCGCGCTGCCGGGTGATACGGGAACGCCGGTTGCCGAGCAGCTCGCGCAGCTTTCAGGCAACTTGGGCATCGTGCTTGCCGTGCTCTATCTCGAGAAATATCTGCTGACTATTTTGTGGTCGGTTGGCCTAGGCATCTTAATCCCGTTTGCGTTGGTGCTCTTTGCGGTGTCGCTTGGCATTCATGGGCGCTGGAGCACGAGTACCGTCCTGCGCCGCGTGGCGACTCGCGTGTTGGTGGTCGCCATGATCGGCATGGCGTTGGTGCCTGCAAGCGTATGGGTGTCGCAAAAGGTCGACGAAACGTATCGAGTGAGCATCGAGGCTGCCGAGCAAAAGGCAGCCGACGCTGCGGATACGGCAGAGAGCGATAGCTCCAAAGCAAGCAAGAAAAAGACCGAGACCACAGAGTCCAAGAACGTGCTTGAGCAGCTTGCCGACGGCGCCTCGGGTCTCGTCGCGTCGGTGACCAGCGGCGCCAAGCAGATGACCGATGAGATCGTGCAGCAGGTGACCGATTTGATCGAAGGCGTCATCGTGATGATCGTGACCTCGTGCGTTATCCCATTGCTGGTGCTCGCAGCGTTTTTGTGGCTGGGACACACGTTGCTGGGAATCGATATTTCCGGTCCAGCGAGCTATTTGACGGGCCGTTTTCTGAGTACTTCGTCCAAGCACACCAAAAAGGTGGGCAGTCCGAGTAACTAAAACAGCCGCATTTGTTGGGGCATACCGCCGAAGGGCGGCCGAGACACGTTCTCGGCCGCCCTTTTGTTTGTTGAACACATGGTCGCTACGTCTGCGCCGGGCTCAAACGGTCGGCAATCATCCGTGAACGGTATTTGTTCAAAAAAGAACAAAGTTAAACAAATAATGGTTGCAACCTATGTTCGAATGTGTTCAAATAAACATGAACAGTGAAGAACCGCACATTCAGATGCCCGGACCTGAGCGCGATTCAACACTTCCAAACAGAAACTACGCACCTGCGTATCTCTCAAGGAGGATGTCATGAGGGTTGTAATCGCTTCCGATGCCGACGGTATGTCGATGAAGGAGTCCATCAAGGAGATGCTCATCGCCGACGGTCACGAGGTCGTCGACTATTCCGAGACCCCTGCTGCGGACTTTGTCGATTCCGCGACTGCCGTTGCCAAGGACCTGCTGGAGCACAAGGATTCCCAGGGCTTCGCATTCGATAAGTACGGCGTCGGCTCCTATATGTCCGCCGTCAAGATCAAGGGCATGGTCGTCGCCAACATTTCCGACGAGCGTTCCGCCTACATGACCCGCGAGCACAACGGCTCGCGCATGGTCACCATGGGCCCGGGCGTTGTGGGCACCGAGGTCGCCAAGAAGATCGCCCGCGAGTTCCTGCGCGCCCAGTACGCCGGCGGCCGTCACCAGATCCGTGTCGACATGCTCAACAAGATGGCCTAACGAGAGCCACCGAGAACTCGAACTTCTACCTCAACTTGTGAATTCAGACGAAAGGACGTTCTGATGAAGAAGACCATCGCAATCGGTTGCGACCATATCGTTACGGACGAGAAGATCTATCTGGCCGACCGCCTGGAGCAGGCTGGCTACAAGGTGCTCGACTGCGGCACCTACAGCCACACCCGTACGCACTATCCCATCTACGGCAAGGCCGTGGGCGAGGCCGTTGCCAGCGGCAAGGCCGACTTTGGCGTGGCCCTGTGCGGCACCGGCATCGGCATCACCAACGCCGTCAACAAGGTTCCCGGCGCCCGCTGCGCCCTGGTTCGCGACATGACCTCTGCCCTGTATGCCCGTCGCGAGCTCAACGCCAACATCGTGGGCTTTGGCGGCAAGATTACCGGCGAGTTCCTGATGGCCGATATCATGCTTGCCTTCCTGGAGGAGCCCTACGAGAAGACCTCCGAGCACGATGCCCTGATCGCCAAGATCGATGCCTGCAATAAGGCCGACGCCGAGGCTCAGGCTGACCCGCACTTCTTTGACGAGTTCCTCGAGAAGTGGGACCGCGGCGAATACCATGACTAAGGGGGTTCCGGCGTTTTAACAAACGCCGGACCGGTCGACGCTGCGAAGCCATCTGGCGGGCAATCTGCCGCTCAGCTTCGACGGCATGACCAGAAGGTCAATGCCGTCTCGCTTCACGGCACCTTGCCTCGCCAGCTGGCTTCTCGCTGATGTCTGAGTGACCTGTGGGGTTACCGCTGTTGTTGCGAAGCGTTCTGGTATGGCAAGTTGCTCCGATAACACGTTTGCTTGCTGAGCTTGTGCGCTTCGTTTTGGCGGTACCCGGCATTCTGCAGCTTTTCAATTGACGGCTCGCGTTTCTGTGAGGGGGCGCGGGCCGGTTTTCTATCAGCCCTATTCACTCGGCGGGCTGGCGTAAGAAAGGGAAGGCTCCTATGGAGTTTGTTCTTGATAACGGTTCTGTTCGCGTGGCACTGAGCACGGCTGGCGGATCGTTCACTTCGATTAAAGCCAACGGTCGCGAGTACCTGTGGCAGGGCGATCCTTCGGTCTGGTCGGGCCAGGCACCCATTTGCTTTCCGATTTGCGGCGGCCTTCGTGACGGCCGCGCGATGACCATGGGCGGCCGCGGGGTCAAGCTCGCCCGCCACGGCTTTGCCCGCAAGCAGGAGTGGAAGCTCGAGGAGCAGGGCGATAACATGGTTGCGCTGAGCCTAAGCTCTGCCGACCATGCCGAGTTGCTCGAGCAGTACCCGTATCCGTTTAAGATCGTTGCTCGTTACACGATCGATTCGGAAAAGGTGGCTGTGTCGTACGAGGTGACCAATGAGGGTACCGAGGATATGCCATTCTTTGTGGGTGGTCACCCCGGCTTTAAGTGCCCGCTCGACGAGGGCGAGTCCTATGACGATTACGAGCTCCGTTTTGAGCAGCGTGAGGCCGCCGAGCTCTGTACTGCCGTTCCCTCGACGGGCTTGATTGATGTTGAGGATCGCAGCAAGAACCCTATGATCGACCAGAACCTGCCGCTGACCCACGAACTCTTCGACTTCGCGGAGACCATCTTTGACGTGCTCGAGAGCCGCGTGGTTACGCTGACCAAGAAAACCGAGGACAAGGGCGTGCGCCTGACGTTCCCCGATATGCCATACCTGATTGTGTGGAGCAAGCCCGAGGGCGACTTTGTGGCCGTGGAACCGTGGGGTGGCCTGTCTACCTGCTCCGACGAGGACGATATTCTGGAGCACAAGCGTGGCTGCCTGGTTGCCAAGCCGGGGGAGACCGTCACCCGCGGCTTTGAGATCGAGATCCTTTAACGAGCTATCGTATGTTTGGGGTGGGTCATGCCCCCCGGAAACAGGAGTTCAACATGATTCTGACCGTTACCATGAACCCGTCGATCGATACGCGCTATCAACTCGACAAGCTGATCATCGACGACGTGAACCGCGTGACGCCCGAAAAGACCGCTGGCGGCAAGGGCCTCAACGTGAGCCGCGTGCTGCTGCAGTTGGGCGACGATGTGCTCGCGACCGGCCTGCTCGGCGGCCACATGGGTGCCTATATGGCCGAGCTTATGGATGCCGACGGCGTCAAGAACGACTTTGTGCCCATCGCCGGTGAGACGCGCATTTGCCTGAATATTCTGCACGAGGGTAATCAGACCGAGCTGTTGGAGAGCGGTCCGCAGATTGCGCCTGCCGAGCTCGAGGCCTTTACGGCAAAGTTCGCCGAGCTTGCAGCGAAGGCGGACGTCGTGACGCTTTCGGGTTCGCTGCCGCGTGGCGTCGATGCTGGCTACTATGCCGAGCTCGTCAAGATTGCCGAGGAGGCGGGCGCCAAGGTGCTGCTCGACACTTCGGGTGCATCGCTGGAGGCCGCGCTGGAGTCCGACGCTAAGCCTGAGCTCGTAAAGCCCAACCTGACCGAGATTAACGGCCTACTGGGTACGTCCTTTACGACCGATGATGTCGATGCCCTGCGCGAGGCGCTTGCCGCCGATGGCCGCTTTGCCGGTATCCCCTGGGTTGTCGTATCGATGGGCGCTGCCGGGTCGGTGGGCTTCCATGAGGGTCGCGCGTTCCGCGCCAAGACACCCGCGATTGCAGCTGTGAACGCGACGGGCTCCGGTGACTCGACCATCGCCGGCTTTGCGCATGCCATTGCTGCTGGTGCCGACGATGTCACGGTGCTCAAGACCGCCAATACCTGCGGCAAGCTCAACGCCATGGATCCCAAGACCGGCCACCTGGTCATGGACCGCTGGGACGAGATCTACAACAACGTTGAGGTCGTAGAGTTGTAGCGGTTGCGACTTCTAATAGAATGAGCGTGGATAATCTCCCGCTTTTGGTGCCCATACGAGCTCAAAGTGGGAGATTTTCCACGCTCGAGTCATTAGTCGTTGGGGACGTTCTTGTTTGACTAGTCGTTTAAGAACGTCCCCAATGACTAGCCAATAAAACGGCGCCCGTCGGCGATGTTGCCGGCGGGCGTCGTTGTCGTGTGGGCGGTTGTGTCGTGGCCGCTGATGAGGCTCGAACTCGTATGCTACAGCGAGTCGATAAAGCGCTGCTGGGCGGCGCGGCCGGCTTCGTCCCACTTAAAGACGCCGGCGTTGTCGAGCACGTGGCCAAACACCACGCCGACCTCCTCGTGCAGGATATCGATGGCGTTGTCCGCCGTAAGCTCGTCGGCACGGCGGGCGTAGACGTCCTCAGCCCATGCGGCGTGGCTGCGGCAAAGGTCGTCGCTCTCGAGAGCGCCGGCAAGATCGTAGCTGGCATCGGCTTTGGCCGCCAGCAGGTGCTCGCGAACAGCGCCGAGCTCGGGAACCAGGCGCGGCGGCAGAATGGCCAGGCCCATGACCTCGATCAGGCCTATGTTCTCCTTCTTAATGTGGTGATACTCGGCATGCGGGTGGAACACGCCCAGCGGATGCTCGTCGGTCGTGATGTTGCAGCGAAGCGCCAGGTAGGCCTCGTAAATCTCGCCGCCGGCGTTGCCGCGGGAGTCCACGCGGCGGATGACGGGCGTCACGGTGTTGTGCGCCATGCCATCGGCTGTGTGCGCGATGACGCCCACCGACTCGTCGGTCCACTCGCGCCAGGCGAGGATAATCTTCTCGGCAGCGTCGAGCAGCTGAGCGCGGTCATGCGTGCGCAGGCGCAGCACCGAGAGCGGCCACTGCAGCACGGTGCCGCTGACCTGGTCAAAACCGGGCACGCTAAACTGCGAGACCTCGGCGGCGTGCATCATGGGGAACTCGTGCGCGCCACCCTGGAAGTGGTCGTGCGACAAGATTGAGCCGCCTACGATGGGCAGGTCGGCGTTGGAGCCGATAAAGTAGTGTGGGAACAGGTCCACAAAGTCGAGCAGGCAGGTCAGGCCCTTGCGGTCAACGTGCATCGGGCGATGCTCGGAGCTCATGGCAATGCAGTGCTCGTTAAAGTATGCGTACGGGCTGTACTGGAAGCCCCAGCGCTCGCCATTAAGCTGAATGGGAATAACGCGTAGGTTCTGACGGGCGGGGTGAGCGCCACCGTCGGCTGCGGCGGAGCGTCCGGGATAGCCCTCGTTTTCGATGCAGAGCTGGCAGGCGGGATACTTCTCGCCCGTGTTCTTTGCGGCGCCGGCCGCGGCAATGTCGCGCGGGTCCTTCTCAGGCTTTGACAGGTTGATGGTGATCTCAAGATCGCCCCAGTTGGTGGGGGTGCTCCATTTGATGTTGCGTGCGATGGCGGCGCGGCGCACATAGCCGGCATCGCAGCACAGGCCGTAGAACCAGTCGGTCGCGGCGCGGGGCTCGTTGACGCCCATACGCCCATTGAACTCTTCGTTTACAACCGAAGGCCTCGGCATGAGCGCGCCCATGATGCGCATGGCGATGCGGTCGCGCCCCGATGCCGTGTCCTCGGCAGCACCGTTGGCAACGGCGGCCTCGGCAAGCGCGGCAAGCGTGCCCTCCAGGTCAAAGTTGGGGAGTGTATCGGGGTGCAAGAGCGAAATCTTCTCGGTCTTGAGTGCCCAAGCCATGTCGAGTGCGGGGCCCGTGGCGCCGATGCACTCCAGAATGGTGTTGTATGCCCAGATGCGATCGTCCTGGCCGATCATCGATCGATGAATGGCGTACTCGATCAGGTTCTGCGCGGCTTCGCGCACATCAATCATTACAGCCATGCCGCGTAAGCCCCCTTGTCAGAAATCGCGTAGTGGCGGGCAGAGTCCTCGCCCAGCCAGTCGTTCATCTTGGCAATGAAGGTGTCGACGAGGTCGAGCGGCGCGAAGGCCTGGATGGTGCCGCCAAAGCCGCCGCCGTGGATACGCACGGCGCCGCGGCCGTCGAGCACGTGCTCGGCCAGTGCCAGGGCATACATGGAAGGCTGCTCGGAACCCAGCTTGGCGACGACATTCTGCAGGTACATGGCAGAACTGGCACCGGACTCACGTGTCAGGACCAGGAACCGATCAATGTCGCCGGCGTTGAGGGCCGCCCAGCGCTTATCGACCAGGCCGTTCTCGTACCAGTAATGAACGGCGCGCAGGCAGGCGCGGTCGCCCAGCTTGGCGCGCAGCTCGGGGAGCTTGGCGTCAAAGTCGGCAACGTCGACCTCGCACAGGCGTGCCTTGCCAAACTCGGCGGCGACGTCCTGCATCTCGCGCGGAACGGCGGCGTAGTCGTCGGTAGCCGCCACGTGGTCGGCGCCGACCTTAACGAGCACGAGCGCATAGCCGTGATCCTCAAAGTTGAGCTCGAGCTTCTGGGTCTTAGGTCGAGCCTGATCCTCAAAGTCCATGTAGGCGAGGCCGCCCAGGCACACAGCCGCCTGATCCATAAGACCGCAGGGCTTGCCGTAATAGTTGTTCTCGGTGCGCTGGCTCATCTGGGCGAGCGTGACGGGCTCAATGGCGGGCGCGCCCCAGAGCGTCTCCATGGCGCGGCCGTAAGCCGCCTCGACAGCGGCGGAGCTAGAAAGGCCGCCACCCGAGGGGACGGAGCAGGTAAAGGCAAAGTCGAAGCCTTGGGGCTCAACGCCCAGAGCAGCGATTTCGTGGGCCATACCGCGCACGAGGCTTGCGGACGTGCCCTTCTCGGACTCCTGAACATCCAGCGTGTCGAGCGTGATCTCAAACGTGGGATAGCCCTCGTCGGCAACGCGGACCTTGTTGGAATCGGTTGCCACGGCGATGCCGTCAACGGCGACATCGAGCGAGCCGGCGATAACGTGGCCACCCTCGTGGTCGGTGTGGTTGCCGCTGATCTCGGAACGGCCGGGCGCGTGCACGTAGAGCACCTGGCGGTCGCCGATGGGGCCAAACTCCTCCTCAAACAGCTTGGTGAGTGTGGCGAGTGTCTTTTCGTCGGGGGTGGTCATGAGGGTCCTTTCCTTGGCGCATACTGACGAGTTTTCCGTCGTAGTGAGTACGTTAACAATCTGAAGCGGCATAAACTCAGCATCTACGATGCCGCACGTTACGGGCTATGTTAACGTACTCATAACACAACACTTATCACTTTTTGAGAATCTGGTAATCGGTAGAAATTCAGCCGTGAACGGTACTGCCGTATGGACTTATAAAGCAGAAGAGATGCAGATAGAAAAAGTAGAGTACGTTAACATGCGTCCGACGATAGCGGGCCTCGGCGCGGGATGTATTTCTGCCCGGGCCGGCATTCACGCTATTCAGATCTCTCAAGGGTGAAGGTGATCCTGTGGCAAGGCGCCCGTCCAACGATACCAGTTCGCGTCCGGTCTCCATGGCCGACGTCGCCCGCGCTGCTGGCGTTTCGCAGCAGACGGTTTCGCGCGTCGCCAACGGCTTGCCCAACGTTAACGAACAGACGCGCCAGCGCGTGCAGGCCGCTATGCAAGAGCTTGGCTTTCGTCCGAGTTATGCCGGTCGCTCGCTGCGCGACGGCCGTTACCATTCGGTCGGCCTGTGCGTCAACGATGTCACCAAGTTTGGCAACCTTACGATGATTGACGGCATTGCCAGCGCGGCCCGCGAGCGCGGCTGCGCCATCACGCTGGTCGAGATGTCCAAGACCGAGGAGTTTTCGCTTGCCGAGGCCACGCGTCGTATGGCCGCGCTGCCCGTGGACGGTATCATCATCGGCATGAGTCGCATGGCGCCCGATTTTGAGACGTTCGATCCGTTGCCGGGCATTGGAACGGTCATCGTTACCATGTACGCGCATCCGCGCGTGACCACGGTCGATTCCGACCATTACGGCTGCTCGCTATTGCTTATGGATCATCTGTTTGAGCTGGGGCACGAGCAGATTCGCTATATTGGCGGCCCGTCGTTCTCGGTCGACGAGCAATTTCGTCGCGCCGGTTGGCAGGATGCGCTCGAGCGTAAACACATCGCGCCGGCAGAACCGCTCGAGGGCGACTGGTCTGCTAACAGCGGCTACGAGGCCGGCAGGTACCTGGCCGAGCACGATCGCACCATGACGGCGATCTATGCGGCAAACGATCAGATGGCAAATGGCGCGATTGCCGCGCTGCGTGATAGCGGTCTGTGCGTGCCTGAGGACGTGAGCGTGGTGGGCGTCGATGACTCGCTCGATGATTTTGTCGCGCATAACGAGCTCACGACCGTGCGGTTCGATCTACATCAGCGCGGACGCGAGGTATTCGAGCATGCGGTTCCCGAGGCGGGTACGGCGGGCAAAACCGTTGCCATTCGTATTCCCGGCCAGCTCATTATTCGACATAGCACGGCGATACCACGCTCATAGTTTGCGCAGGTAAACGGCGATTTATCGTATTTCAATAACAATCGGTATGGATGCCGGCAGATAACAGTTGGGATACTACCGAGTGTTATGATAGACGGGTTCTTTTGTCTATCTAGGAGGCTTTGCCTGATGGAGATCACCAAGGATATCCGCTACATCGGTGTCGACGATCACGACATTGACCTGTTCGAGGGCCAGTACGACGTGTCCGAGAATGGCATGGCATACAACAGCTATGTTATCTTGGGCGATAAAATCGCTGTCGCCGATTCGGTTGACGCTGGCTTTGTCGACGAATGGCTCGGCAACCTCGAGGCCGCGCTCGACGGCCGTACGCCCGACTACCTGGTCGTCCATCACATGGAGCCCGATCACTCCGCCGGTATCGCCGCCTTTATGGAGCGCTATCCCCAGGCACAGATCGTGGCCAGCATGGGCGCCTTCCGCATGATGGTCAACTTCTTTGGCACCGATTTCCCCGAGCGCAAGATGGTCGTCAAAGAGGGCGATGTGCTCGACCTGGGCGGCCACAGCCTGACCTTTGTTGGCGCTCCCAACGTTCACTGGCCCGAGGTGCTCTTCTCCTACGAGGCCACCGACAAAGTGCTCTTTAGTGCCGACGGCTTTGGCAAGTTTGGCGCCAACGACATCGAGGATCCGGAAGGGTGGGCTTGCGAAGCTCGCCGCTACTACTTTGGCATCGTTGGTAAGTTCGGCAAGTTCGTGCAGGCCGTGCTTAAGAAGGCCGCCGATCTGGACATCCAGATCATCTGCCCGCTTCATGGCCCCGTGCTGACCGAGAACCTGGGCTACTACCTCGACACCTACAACACCTGGTCGAGCTATCGGCCCGAGGACGAGGGCATCACGATTGCCTATGCGAGCGTGTACGGCCATCTGAAGGCTGCCGTTGAGGAGTTCGCATCCGCGCTTGAGGCTCGCGGTCAGAAGGTCTCCGTCTTTGACCTGGCTCGCGACGACATGGCCGAGGCCGTTGAGGATGCGTTCCGCTACGACCGTCTGGTGCTCGCTTCCATCACCTATCAGGGCGAGATCTTCCCGTTCATGAGCACCTTTATCCACACGCTTGCCGAGCACGCCTATCAGAACCGTACGGTGGCACTCGTCGAGGCCGGCTCCTGGGCACCTGCCGCCGCTAAGGTTATGACCAAGGAGCTCGAGGGCATGAAGGACATCACCCTGACGCAGAACAAAGTGACCGTCCTGGGTTCGCTCAACGACACCTCGCGCGCTCAGATAGAGGCCCTCGCCGACGAGCTTTCCAAGTAGCGATTTGTTAGCTTTTGATGTGAAAACCACCACAAAGGCACCTTTGTGGTGGTTTTTGTTTAAGCGCCGGCGATGACGAGATTTGGGCGGGCGTCGTCGGCGGTCTCGGCGATTGAGGTGGCGACGGCGCCATCGGGATCACGGTCCATCACGATGGTGTCGACATCGGTCAGCTCGGCAAAGCGGTACATGCCGCGTCCGTTAACCTTGCTGGCGTCCATAAGGGCGACGCTTTGACGGGCGGCACCGACCATAGCCGCTTTGGTCTCGGCCATCTGCGGAAAGTCGGTCGTAAAGCCGCAGCCGGGAACAAAAGCTCCAGGGCACATGACGGCAAGATCGGCGTGGACCATTTGGAGCGCCTGCATAGTGAGCGGTCCGTACAGATAACGATGGCCTTTGCGCAGCGCCCCGCCCGGCATGACGACATCGACTAAGGGCATGCTCTCGTCGATGTAATCGGCAATGGTAATGTCGGCCGTGATGACGGTGATGCCATCGCGCTGGTCGAGGAGCCGGACGAACTCGAGCGCTGTGGTGCCCGAGTCGACGAGCAGAGTGTCACCATTGCCGACGAGTTCAATGGCGCTTTGCGCGATGGCCTGCTTGGCGGCGACGTTGACATTGATGCGGCGATCCTGCGTGGAAACGGTCAGGCGTTTGTGGAGCGATACGGCACCGCCATGCGTGCGGCGCAGCTTGCCGGACTCCGCGAGCGCGTCCAGGTCGGCTCGGGCGGTGACGGAGGACACGCCAAAGGTCTGGGCGATTTCTGCTACCTGCACCGAGGCATTATGATCGAGCATCTCCATGATGGCGGAACGACGCTCGTCGGCGAAAGCTCGGGTTGTTGCGTGGGCCATATCTGCTCCATCATCGTCTGAAATTTGCAGGAATTGTGTTGAGTCCATTTTCGTTCATTTTCTTTTTGAGTAAGAAAACGCCTTTCGATTACTTATCTTTTCTATAAAAGAAAGACGCTTAACGCCCAAAATTCAATATCGAACACGCACGCTCGGGTTCGACCCCTTCCGTTTGCTTTTCAAAAATGAAGGTTGGACCTCGCGCGATGACAATATCTCGCACATGCATACCCGCTGAATTTCATACAATGAGCGCAGCAAAACGCAAGGTAAAACACCTTGTGAACAACTACGCCCGATGTCCAGATGCGGGCGAGGGAGAGGAGCAAACGCTCATGGCACTTGTTACCACCGAAAAGATGCTCAAGGACGCTCAGGCCGGCCACTACGCCGTCGGCGCGTTCAACGTCGAGAACCTCGAGTTCGTTATGGCCGTTCTGGCCGCTGCCGAGGAGACCAAGTCCCCCGTCATCATGCAGACCACCCCGGGCACCATCAAGACCGCTGGTCTGGACTACTTCTACGGCATGGTCAAGGCTGCCGCCGAGCGCGCTTCCGTGCCCGTTGCCCTGCACCTCGATCACGGCGATGGCTATGACCGCTGCATGCAGGCTTTCCGCACGGGCTACACCTCCGTCATGATCGACGGTTCGCACGAGTCTTTCGAGGACAACATCGCTCTGACCAAGTCCGTCGCCGATGCTGGCCGCGCCATGGGCGTGCCCGTCGAGGCCGAGCTCGGTAAGGTTGGCGGCAAGGAGGACGACGGTCCCGCGGTTGAGGGCGAGAGCCCCTACACCGATCCTGCCGAGGCCAAGGAGTTTGTTGAGCGCACCGGCTGCACCTCGCTGGCCATTGGCGTTGGCACCAGCCACGGCGTGTACACGAGCGATCCTCACATCGAGCAGTCCGTGGTCAAGGCCATTCGCGACGCCGTCGACGTGCCGCTGGTCCTGCACGGCACCTCCGGTGTGCCCGATGAGCAGGTTGCCGAGGCTGTGAAGAACGGCATCTGCAAGGTTAACTACGCCACCGAGCTGCGTCAGGCTTACACCAAGGGCTTCATGGCCTACATGGCCGAGAACCCCGCCTGCTTCGATCCTAAGAAGCCGGCCAAGGAGGGCATGCGCGAGATCACCGAGCTGGTTAAGATCCGCATGACCAACCTCAACTCTGTGGGCAAAGCAGAGTAACAGCAAGGGTACTCCGACTCGCTACATATCCCGGGGAGGGACGAGAACTTAGTTCCCCAATCGTCCTCGGGCATGCAAAAAGCCTCGCTGCGCACTTCGTGCGGCGAGGCTTTTTGCCCCCTGCGGAAAGATTGGGGAACTAAGCCCTCGTCCCTCCCAGGTTGACTTACTCGAGGTCGTCGCCCTTGTGGCGTTAGGGCGGAAAATAATAAGAAGCCTTCGCGCTGCGGAATGATTTTGGAAACTAAGTGCGGGGGCCCGCCCAAGCTGTCCTGTTCAATCGCCCTTGTGGCGTTAGGGCTGAAAGGGTGGGGCGCGTGGGTTATTTGGTTGTTAGGGTTAGTAGGTCGTTGGGGGTTTTGAGGTTGTAGGTGGCGTTTGGGATATCTTGGTGTGATCCCCATGCTGCTCGGGCAAAACTGACCCCTGCTGAAGTTGCGCATTGTTCGTCGTAGACGGTGTCGCCAACGTAGACGACGTTGCCAGGATTCGCGCCCGCACGTCGGAGATATTCGAGCATGGGTGCGGGTGCGGGTTTATGTTCGGTTGTGTCTTCGACAAGGATGATGTGCTCAAAATACTTATCGAAACCAAGGGGTGCAATTTCTTTTGCGTATTCGTCGCGCGCACGTGAGGAGACGATGCCAAGTTTGCAGCCGCTATCGGCGAGTGTTGCGATGACTTCAAGCAAACCTGGAAACACGCTGATGGTGCTTTTAAAGCTGGCGGCAACTTGGCACCAGCGATCCAACGTTGCCTGCGAGTAGATCCCAAGTTTCTCAAGGGCATCCTTGCCGGGTATGCCGAGGGCAAAGTCAAGCTCGTGTCGGGGAAGCGTTTTGCTGGTCTCTTCTTGGACAATCTGGACAAGCGATGACAGAACGCTTTCTTCTGTATCTGCCAATGTCCCATCAACGTCAAATACAATATGGTCAAAGTGCTTCATATGATTACTCCTCTCTGTTGTTTGCCTGCAAGTTTGATGCAGTGACAGAAGAAGGGTTAGCGGGATTTCTGCCTGGTGCTATCGAGATTCTGCCTCGCTGCTCGATAGCTCGAAGGAGTGCACCCCATTTGTTCTTTAAATACCTGGCCAAGATGGCTTGCTGTTATAAATCCGCATTGGCGCGCGACTGTCTGTACCGTTCGCGTGGTGTGTGCCAAAAGTTCGCAAACACGGTTTATGCGGTATGCGCGTAGATATGCCGCCGGGGTCGTTCCTGCACAAGTTTTGATAATGCGGTAGCACTCTCTTTCGCTTACGCCGGCTGCAGATGCCATCTGGGGCACATCTATAGCGGCTGCATAGTTTGCGCGGATAAAGTCCAGGATTGCCTTGAACTGTACGTCGCGGCTGGTCATCCAAGAGGCGCCGTCGGAAGAAAAGAGCGGTTCGGCCTTGGCGTTAATCTGAATCCAGAGCTCTGACAAACTATTTCGAAGCGCCATCTCGTTCTGCGGCCGTTGAAGGTCGTGGCTAAAGGAGCTCTTCAGCAAATCGATAAAGGGCATATCGTCGGGATTGGTGGGCGACCATTTGAGCACATCGACGCCTCGACATTGAAGCAATGGGTTGATGTAGCGCTTTTGGAGACGGCCCGCGGGATCGCCGAGCATCGACGGCTGAAAGATATGCAGCATTTGAATGGCTGGCGCCGAATTGGGTGATTGCAGCGTGCTGTGCAAAACGCCGCCGTTGATAAAGCCGGCGGACCCTTCCTCAAAGCGTACGTGCTCATGAGCCGCGTGCGTTCGATAGTCAATCGCTCCCTGCTCCATGTAGAAAAGCTCAACTTCGGAATGCCAGTGCCAGGGGACGGAATTGCCCGGATAGCGAGCGAATTCTGCGCGTTCGGCAATATAGGGCCAGTCTTCGGCGGTCTCGGGAAACGCTTCCTCGCGTCCTCCGCGGTGCAATTCTATGTGATCCATGTTTCGCATGGCATCAGTATAAAGCGCGATGGGCTTAGATTGCTCTTGCCTGTTCGGGGAACGCCTTGTCTAGGGATGCTTGGAGCTTTTCGAAGGATGCTCGTAAGTTGAGGCTCTGATCGGCTGAGCGCTTGGTTTTTGTGGTGGGGGAGTCGAGGAGGCCGTTTCTCTGTGTCGGGGGGAAGGAGAAAAGGTTTGCATGTTTTAGGGATGGCTGCTGTGCTGCGTCATTGGAAGAATGCATGCTTATGCGGCCTCCTCGATATCCACCAAAAGGATGCGCTCGGGGTTTGCTGCTAGGTCCCGTGCGCTGGCTACATTATGCCGCGGCTGCCGCAAAGAAGCGCTAAAGAAAGGCTTAACCTGGTTTGGTGTTACGATGAAACTGCAGGTCAGAGGTATCGAGTAACACTCTTGAAAGGTTTTGAGCTTAAGGGCTTTCTAAGGTTTGTGACGTGGATGTGGCGCGGACGTGCGTAGCGTGTGAATGCTCGCTGTTAGCGCTGCGGCTCTGTGGCGCGCACCTGCTCGATGACCTTTTCCATCGTGGCGTCGATGCGGTCTTTTTTGAGTTCGCATTCCCAGATGGTTATGGGCGTCCAGCCCATTTGAGTGAGCGCTGCCACAGCAGCACGGTCGCGCTCGACGTTGCGACGGAACTTTGCCTCCCAAAACTCAACGTTGCGCTTGGGCTGGCTTGGGTTGCACTTGGGGCAGCGGTGCCAAAAGCAACCGTTGACGAAGATGGCGATCTTGCGGCCGGGGAAGGCGATGTCGGGCTTGCCGGGTACCTTCCATTCCAAACGATAGCCCGTAAGGCCCGCGGCCCGTAGGCGCTGACGTACGAGCAGCTCGGGCTTGGTGTTGGCGCGCTTGTTGCCCTTCATGGACTTTTTGATGGCGGCGCGACGGCGGACCAGTTCGCGCTCGTCAGCGGAGAGGTCCGAGGTATCGATGCCGTCGAGCAGACCGGGCTTGGGACGCTTTTTGCTGCGGCGTTTAGGTGCGCGCTTGGGTTTGGTGGCGGGTTTGTCGGTTGTGTTGGGCGCGGTGTCATCGGCGGAGCTTGCCTCAAGCCGATCTTCCTTTAACTCAATCAGAGCATCAATGAGCCCCTTGTCGGCGGGCATCCATTCCACCGTGGCAAGCGAGGTGCGTGGAATCCAGCGGATATCAAGCTGGCGGTCGTGTTTCTGGGGCTCATCGGATTCATCGGCGAGCGAGCAGTAGTAACACTCCATGGAGAGATGAAAATCGGGGTAGTCATACTCAACGGTGTAGAAATCACGCAGGTTGGTGACTTTTACCTGTAGCTCTTCCATAAGCTCGCGGCGCACGGCGTCTTCGGGTGTCTCGCCGCGCAGAAGTTTGCCGCCCGGGAACTCCCATAGTCCCTGCATGTTGCCGTAGCCGCGCTGCACGGCAAGCAGCTCGTCAGATCCTTCCTTGCGAATGATCCCAGCGGCAACATGAACAGTCTTCAACAGGAGCCCTCTCTCAACATCAACACATGGCAGACTACGCTTACCTTACGCAACGGTAAGGCAAGCGTAAGCCATATCGATGGTAGCCGACTCGGCTCCTTGCGACTATAGATGCCGTAGACTAATCGCAAGAAAGGACTCGGTATGCAAACCACGCAAACGGCGACCCCGGTACTGGAGGTCGCGCATCTCGAAAAGGTATATGGAGCACTGGGCAACGTGACCCGCGCGCTCAACGATGTCAGCTTTACCGTCAACCGCGGCGAATTCGTCGGCATCATGGGCGCCTCGGGCTCGGGCAAGTCGACGTTGCTCAACTGCGTGTCGACCATCGATAGCGCCACGAGTGGCACCATCCGCATCAACGGCCAGGACGTGACGCGCATGAAGCAGGCCAAGCTTTCGCAGTTCCGCCGCGAGGAGCTGGGCTTTATCTTCCAGGACTCCAACTTGCTCGATACGCTCACGGCGCGCGAGAACATCGCCCTGCCGCTCACCATCGCCCGCACAAACTCGGCAGAGATCTCGACCCGCGTGCAGGACGTGGCCGCGCGCCTGTCCATTAGCCAGGTGCTCGACAAGTATCCCTACCAGATGTCCGGCGGCCAGCAGCAGCGCGTTGCCGCGGCTCGCGCGCTCGTCACCGACCCCACTATGATCATGGCCGACGAGCCCACCGGCGCCCTCGATTCCAAGAGCGCCCGCCTGCTGCTCGAGAGCCTGGAGGCCCTTAACCGCCGCCTGCGCGCCACCGTGCTCATGGTTACGCACGACAGTTTTGCCGCCAGCTACACGAGCCGTGTGCTGTTTATTCGCGACGGCAAGATCTTCACCGAGCTGCGCCGCGGCGACACCGACCGCCGAGAGTTCTTCGACCGCATTATGGAGGTCGTTGCCATGATGGGCGGTGAGGGCTCCGATGCTCTGTAAACTCGCTTGGGGCAACGTCCGCCGCGCCGGCCGCGACTACCTTGTCTACTTGCTGACGCTCACCCTGGGTGTCACGGTCTTCTATGCCTTCAATACCGTCTCGATGCAGGTCGACATTGCCGGCATCAAGGAGGAGGGACTGTCCGAGCTCATGGGCAGCATGCTCGGTTACCTGACGTACTTTTTGGCCGGTGTCATGGCCTTTTTGATGGTGTATGCCAATAACTTCATCATGAAACGCCGCAAGAAGGAGTTTGGCCTGTACCAGGTGCTCGGCATGGGGCGCGGGCGCGTCGCCACGATCATGGCGCTCGAGACGGTGATCGTTTCGGTCGGCGCCTTTGTCGCCGGCATTGTGCTGGGCGTGGGGCTTTCCCAGCTCATGACGTTCTTTACGGCTTCACTCTTCAAGACGCAGATCGCCAATTTCCACTTCTTCTTCTCGGTGCATGCGTTCAACCTGACCCTTGCCTGCATGCTCGCAATGTTTGTGCTCACGCTGCTGCTGAACCTTCGCGCCGTGCGTCGTACCAAACTCATCGAGCTTATGGGTGCCGAGCGTCGCAACGAGAGTATCAAGACACGCAACCCCTGGATCGCGATTGCCATCTTTGCTGTGGGCGCGGTGCTTGTGGGCGTGGCCTATTACCGTCTGCTGCGCGACGGGTTCCCGCTCACCGCGACCGATACCAAGCTGCAGGAGGCCATGAACCAGTTTGGTATCACCACGGCCATGGTTACGGTGGGTACCTTTGCCCTGTTCTGGGGCCTTTCGGGCATGCTTATCAAGCTGCTGCAGGGCCTGCGCAGCGTCTATTGGCGCGGCCTCAATATGTTTACCGTACGCCAGCTTGCGGCCAAGGTCAATACGGTGTGCTTTTCGATGGGCGTCATCGCGATGATCCTGTTTTTGGCCATCACCTCGGTGACGTGCGGTATGTCGATCGCCAACGTGATGAACGAAAACCTGGAGCGCTATAACCCTGTTGACGTGTCTCAGACGTATGTCTATTACACGCCCGAAACGCTCGACTACTACAAGGAGTATGTCAATCCGTCTGAGGCCGATCGCATGGTGCTGGCCGATGCAACGGTCGATTTGTACGCTGCATGGCATGGCGAGCGCAAGTCGGCGGACAACAACGACGAGACCGGCAAAAAGGTCAATATCGCCGATGTTGCCGGTGAGCATGTGCAGATCGATTCGTATCTGAGTTACCCGCTTGGCGGCTCGGGTCCCTCGGTAGCTGCAGGCGAGATGTGCAAGGCCATGGGCGAAAAGCTCCCCAAGGTGCTCGAGGGTAGCAATGCCGATGATATGGGCCTGTTTGTGACGCCGGCGAGCCAGTACAACAAGCTGCGCCAGATGATGGGCGAGGAGCCGGTGAGCATTGGCCGCGACCAGTACGTGCTTACGTGTGATATGGGCGGTGAGCTGGGCGACCTGTACACCAAATATATGGCCGGCGGCCATACCCTCACCTTGGGTGGGCATGAGCTCAAGCCCGCAACCGATAAGTCGGACAAGGACACGGCGGCCATCGCCAACTCGGGGCTCGGTAGCAATCCCGGTACCGTGGTCGTTGCCGATGAGCTGCTGTCCCAGCTTAATCTGCAGCCGTATGCCAGCAACCTGCTCGTTAACTACAAGCGAGGGATGGATGTTGCCGAGGCCGATGAGCTCATTAAATACACTATGCTCGACAACCTGCTCGTTGACGGCAAGGAGCCGGGTTCGTGGGGAGTCTTCATGACACGCTCCGAGCTATATACGCAGGCAGCGCAGATGAACGGCATGATTAGCTATCTGGCTATCTACATCGGCTTTGTACTGGTCGTTGCATGCGCGGCAATTCTGTCGATCCAGCAGCTCTCCAACGTGGCAGATGGCAGCCGCAGCTATCGCGTGCTGGCGCAGATCGGCTGTGACGACCGCCAGATTCGCCATTCGGTGATGGCACAGCAAGCGGTGTTCTTCCTGTTCCCGCTGGCAGTGGGTCTGGCGCACTCCTTTGTGGCGCTCAAGGTGATCATCGAGCTGGTGAGCACGTTTGGCAACATGAGCATCGGCGGCACGGTGGGCCTCACCTGTGCGATTTTCCTGGCAGCCTACGGCGGCTACTTCCTGGTAACGTACCTCATGAGCACCGGCATGGTGCGAGCTGCCATCGCCACCCGCTACAGCGAGTAGCAAGCGGGCAAAACCGTCGCATAACCACAGCGAACAAACGCCGCGAAGGGAGCCGGGCCCCCTTCGCGGCGGTTTTTTGCCCGCCTGATGCATCTCAAAACTAAGTGAGTAGACTTTTTTGGATCTGCCGAGCACATTGCGACAAACGCTCAACAAAACCGCAGGTCAGGGCGGTGGTGTTTTGGGGCGTGCTCGGCATCCCGCCAAAAGCCTACTCACTTGGTTTTACTGCTAGAAAACCGCCGCGAGGGAAAGTAGCTCCCTCGCGGCGGTTTTGGCATTTGCCCAGATAAAACCTGCCAAAATAAACCTGTCCCTTTTTGGTAGGTTATCGTTTCCAAAAGTGGAGGATGAGCGTCGTGCGGTTTTGCTGTTCGGTTTTGACCAGGATGTTGTGGATGTGGGTCTTGACGGTGCCCACGGCAAGGAATAGCTCGTCGGCGATCTCTTGGTTCGATTTGCCCAGCACAACCAGGCGCATGACTTCGGTCTCGCGGTTGGAGAGTTTGTAGGCGTTGCGATAGAAGGGCATCTGCTCTTCGATGTGTCGATCAAGATCGCTGACGTTCTTTTCCTCGGGCGCCTCCTGCATGCGAATCGAAAGCACGTGATAGGCATAGATGATCAGCAGAATCGCAAAGTAGCACGCAAAGATATTCTCGCTAAAGTTGCGCTCGGACAGGTACAGCTGCAGCCAAGAGGGTGCCAGGCTCATGGGAACAACAAGGATGTTGTAGAAATCCTCGGCAACGATGCACCCGACCAGAATGGCGCCGATAATGAGGTGCTTTCGTTGATTGTTGACGCGCGCCTTAAGCTCGACCTGCGTGCTTTTATGCGCCGTCCAAAAGATATATAGTCCCACAAATACAAGGAATACCTGACGCATCGTGTAGTAGAGCCATTGATGCATGGGGCCGTAGGGGACAGCGACAATGATCAGCAGCTCGCTCAGGAAGAACGTTGCGACGGGAATAACAAACTGCTTTTTTGAATGTTTGTCGAGCAAGTCCATGGCAATGAGCCAGATAAAAGCTTGTGAAGCGGTCGCCACAAGGGTCCGCAACACAGGCATGGTAATGGAGTAATAGTCGTTGGCCGGAAAACTCTGGTTTTGCAGCGTGTATTCAAAAAAGAAAATCTCGGTCATCTCGATGGCATAGCAGATAAATACGCCGCTGCCATAGACAAAGAAGCGTCGACGAGACGAGGCATAGGCGGCAAGCGAAAGCACTGCCGTCACAATACAGATCACGAGTATTGCTAGGGTATAGAAGAACATCAGGGTGTTCATCTGCCACCGTCCCATCTCATTTCATCTATGGCCGAGCCCTGTATACCTTGTGGGATATAGACGTCTCAACCCTTCGTTCCATTGCGGATTAGGCGCCGAGATACAGCATAGCCGTATACCGTTCGCGGTTCTAGGTAGTAAACCCCCTGCAAGCTGGCTACCTGCGGGTTTATATTGGTTTAGAGGGGGTGTAACTCCGTGAACGGTCTTTAATCCCGAATAAACTAGGTAAAAATTGCATACGGGTGAATGATGGTCTTGTCAACACGAGGCGTGATGTTCGAGCGCCTCATAGCAATAGTCGGCACGACCGGCGGAAAGGAATCGACATGGCGCTGCCTAAGGATTTCATCGACACCAACGACTTCACCAAAGAGCAGATCCTGGCTATCGAGGATCTTGGCCTGGCAATGAAGAAGGCCATCAAGGTTGACGGTTATTATCCGCACCTGCTCCGCAACCAGAGCCTTGGCATGATCTTCCAGCAGGTTTCCACCCGCACCCGTCTTTCCTTCGAGACCGCCATGTGCGACCTCGGCGGCCATGCTCAGTTCTATGGCCCTGGCACCATTCAGCTCGGTGGCCACGAGTCCCTGGGCGACACCGCTCGCGTCATGGGCGACCTGCTCGACATCATGATGGCTCGCGTTGACCGTCACAAGGACGTCGTCGGCCTCGCCGAGGGCTCCGCTGTGCCCGTCATCAACGGCATGTCCGAGTTCAACCATCCCACGCAGGAGATGGGCGACCTCATGACCATGCTCGAGAACCTCCCCGAGGGCAAGAAGATCGAGGACTGCACCCTGGCCTTCATCGGCGACGCCACCCAGGTCTGCGTCTCCCTCATGTTCATCGCTTCCAAGGTCGGCATGAAGTTTGTCCAGTTTGGACCTAAGGGCCACCAGATCCCCGACGGCGGCCTGCACGTTGGCACCGTCGAGGAGCGCGCCGAGTTCGGCAAGCAGATGATGGCCATCGCCGAGGAGAACTGCAAGGTCTCCGGCGGCTCTGTCGTCATCTCCGACGACATCGAGTGCATCAAGGGCGCCGACTTCATCTACACCGACGTGTGGTATGGCCTGTACGACGAGGAGGTCTCGGGCGAGAACTACATGGACGTGTTCTATCCCAAGTATCAGGTCACCATGGACATGATGAACTTCGCCGGCCCCAACTCCAAGTTCATGCACTGCCTGCCGGCCACCCGCAACGAGGAGGTCGTCGACGAGGTCATGGACGATCCCGAGCGCTCCCTGTGCTGGGTCGAGGCCGAGAACCGCAAGCACTCCATCCGTGCTCTCCTTGCCGCCCTGGGCAAGCGCACCCCGCTCAACGACGAGGGTGTCGAGTACTCCGCCAAGGCTGAGCTCCACGCCGCTCTCGAGGCTCTCGAGCAGCTCTAAGCCTCAAGGCTTCTAAACGCACGTTTGCGGGCGGCGGATGCTCGTCTCCTGTCGCCCGCTCACCGAGGCTCAGGCAATTGCCTTAGTACCTTGGGCCTCGGATCTGTCCAAGACTGAGCGAAGGAGCTCATCATGAGCGACGGAAAGAAAAAGCTTTCCTTTTTGACGGTCATTTCGACCATCATCTGCGTCGTCTTCGTTTGCGAGGCCGCCGCTCCTGCTGCTGCCATTGGCAACCAGCAGTTCTTCTGGTGGATCTTCCTGATCCTGACCTTCCTGCTTCCCTACGGCATGGTTGTTGCCGAGCTCGGTACCACCTATGACGGCGAGGGCGGCATTTACGACTGGGTACGCGATGGCCTGGGCGACAAATGGGGCGCCCGCATCTCGTACTACTACTGGGTCAACTACCCGCTGTGGATCGCCTCGCTGGCTACCATGTTCCCCGACATTTTGGGCATGGTCTTTGGCGTCGAGTTCAACTTGATCGCCAAGATGGGTATCGATCTTGCCTTTGTGTGGATCGTCTATCTCATGGGCCGCTCCAAGGCGGCCGACTCCGAGTGGGTCCTTAACGGTGGCGCCATCATCAAGGTCGCCGTCGCCGTTATCGTTGGCGCTTTGGGCATTTGGTATGCCATGGAGAACGGTTTTGCGAACGACATGTCCGCTGCCACCTTCCTGCCCGAGCTCACCAACACCAACGCTCTCGGCTACCTGTCGATCATCATCTTTAACTTCATGGGCTTCGAGGTCATCTGCACCATGACCGACGACATGGCCGATCCCGCTCGCGATATCCCCAAGGCTATCATCGTCGGTGGCCTGTCCATCGCCGTGATCTACCTGTTCGCTGGCTTTGGCATCGGTGCTGCTGTGCCGGCCGATTCCATCGACCCCGACTATGGCATGATTGTCGCAGTCCAGACCATGGTGGGCGACTCCATGATCTTCAAGGTCATCTGCATCGCCTTCCTGATCACCCTGTTCGCCAACATGGCCGCCTGGTCCTTCGGCGTCAACTCCGTCGCCCGCTACGCTGCCGAGCACGGCAACATGCCCAAGGTCTTCGCCTCGATGATCTCGGATGACGACATGCCCAACGGCGCCAACCTGGTCAACGCCATCGTTGCCTCCCTGGTGCTGTGCCTGCAGCTCGTACCCATCGACGCCATCTCCAACGGTGTCTTCTGGATGCTCTTCGGCACCTCCGTCGTCTTCCTGCTGCTGACCTACATCCCGATGTTCCCGGCGTTCCTCAACCTTCGCAAGAACGACCCCAACCGCGAGCGTATCTTCACGTTCCCGTTTAAGGGCGCCATGATGAAGGTCATGCTGGCCATCCCTTGCATCGAGCTGATCCTGGCCATCGTTGCAACGCTGGTGCCGCTCTCTGCCGCTGAAATTGGCGACAAGCTCCCGATGATCGTTATCTTCATCGTGCTTCTGCTCATCGGCGAGGTTGTCCGCGTCGTCAGCGCCAAGAGCCGCGAGACCGAGTACAAGGGCCTCACTCCCGAGCTGGCAGCTCAGCGTCTCGCTGAGGAGGCCGCCGAGGCCGAGGAGAACTAGAGCACCCGGTTCTGGGGCTCCAACCCTCCTCGCGTACCAACGTGCGCTTCGTCGGGCTTGTCGCTCCCGACTCCGGGCACTCTAGCCTCTTCGGAGACGTGCCCAAGCGACAGGTTTGCTAACCATTCCCCGGGGTGGGTGTGAGCGATAGCTCCGGTAACCACCGCCCACCCCAATCTCTCTTCCGTATCCTTCGTGCGTTTTGTCTCCGCGCACTTGGTTACGTCGTCGCTTGCCGGTGCGATTCCGTGAAAACCGGCGTCGGGCGCCCCGACCTTTGCCGAGGAACGGGCGCCTACCATCTCTTGGTTTTAGGCTGCGGGCAACCCGCCCGCGGCAAGCGATCGTTCGATTTGGAGGAAATCTTATGCGTACGATCACCGAGTCCGAGTCCACCCCCAAGGCCGACGGCTTCTTTATGCCCGCTGAGTTCGCCCCGCAGGATCGCGTGTGGATGGGTTGGCCCCACCGCACCGACACCTGGGCCCACGGCGCCAAGCCGGCTCAGAAGCAGTATGCCGCCATCGCCCGCGCCATCGCCGAGTTCACCCCGGTTACCATGTGCGCCAACCAGGTCGACTATGCCAACTGCAAGGCCGTCTTCGAGGAGGACGAGAACGTCACCGTCATCGAGATGACCACCGACGATGCCTGGTTCCGCGACACCGCCGCCACCTACGTCATCAACGGCAAGGGCGAGAAGCGCGCCAACCACTGGCACTTCAACGCTTACGGTGGCCTTGTGGATGGCCTCTATTTCCCGTGGGACAAGGACGAGCAGATCGCCCTTAAGATGGCTGAGCTCTCCGGCTGCCGTCGCTATCGTCCCGATGACATGATCCTCGAGGGCGGCTCCATCACCGTCGACGGCGAGGGCACCCTTGTCGTGACCGACCAGTGCCTGCTTTCCCCGGGCCGCACCTGCTCTGCGGTTCTGGAGGAGGAAGAGGATCCCGAGTCCATCTGGCCCAAGTTCCACAAGAAGTTTGAGCCCTGGAGCGAGGAGCTTCGCGCCTATATGGACGAGCACCTCAAGGATTACCTGGGTGTCGAGAAGGTCATCTGGGTCAAGGAGGGCATCGACCCCGAGGAGACCAACGGCCACATCGATGACGTCGCCACGTTCATCGCTCCGGGCGTCATGGCCTGCATCTGGACCGACGATCCCGAGTATCCGTTCTACGAGCAGTGCCACGCTGCCTACGAGACCCTCTCCAACGCCGTTGACGCTAAGGGCCGCAAGATGAAGGTCTACAAGCTCTGCATGCCCGTGAACCCGCTGTTCATGGACCAGGCTTCCTGCGACACCATCGACGCCGACGAGAACGCCGAGCCGCGCGTCCCCGACGAGCCGCTGATCGCCTCTTACATGAACTACCTGGTCACCAACCACGGCGTTATCGTCCCGCAGTACGGCGACGAGAACGACCAGCTGGCCGTTGACACGCTCCAGAAGATTTACGACGAGGTCTGGGGCGAGGGCGTCTACAAGTGCGTCGGCGTCCAGTCCGAGCAGGTCGTCTTCGGCGGCGGCAATATCCACTGCATTACGCAGCAGGAGCCGTCCGCGTAATTGTCTGGCTTCCCGAGGCACGGCACCTTGCCCTTCAATCGTCGGGCATGACCCTTAAGGTCTATGCCCTCCTCTTTCAGGGCAATCTGCCGCACCTCGGAAACCCAGCCGATCACGCAGACGCTTAATCGTTTGGCTTCCTGAGCCGTGATGCTTCGGGAACCCAGCCGATCAATCGGACAATCGGCGAATCGAACCATCTTGGGGCATTGATGGTCTGGTTGCTCGATGTCTTGGTCGGCTGGGTTTTCTGTTGAAGCAGATTTGCTTTCCCCCTCTTTGTCTGCTGCGTTGGTTTTTGGGTTACCTGGCGCAGCGGCGTGGAACGGGCACTCCGTTGCCTCCACTTCGGAGTGTCCGCCTCTTTGATTGAGTACGCGTCTGATCTGGGATTTATTGCGGGTTAGGCCAATTGTTCGCTTGAATTTCCCAGGTCAGACGCGTCTGCAATTGCCAAAAGATTCCGGTCGCAATCGCGGCCGTTTTGATCGGAGTATCTATGTACCAGCGTATCGTTATCTACACGCGCCTGTTCCGCGAGCGTTGGTCCAACGATTGCATCCTCTCTTCTCTTTGGGATGGCACCTGCACCGGTGACGCGGCCTGCAACCCTACCTTGGGCTGCGCCTTCGGTACAGATGCCATCCTTTTTGCTGTAGGGGGAGCGTGCCATGGCAGGTAAAAAGTTCTCCCTGATCGAGGTCATCCTTTCGGTTATCTGCGTCGTGTTTACCATCGAGGCGGCGGCTCCGGCATCTGCCATGGGCAACGTGCAGTTCTTCTGGTGGATCTTCCTTATCATTACGTTTTTGCTTCCCTATGGTCTGGTGGTGGCCGAGCTGGGTACGGCGTTTGATTCCGAGGGCGGCCTGTACGATTGGGTTCGCTTGGGCCTGGGCGACCGTTGGGGCGCCCGTTGCTCTTGGTGCTACTGGGTTAACTTTCCGCTGTGGGTGGCAAGTATCGCCTGCATGTTCCCCAGTGTCATTAATGCGGTGTGGGGTATCGAGTTTTCACTCGGGATCCGAATTGCCATCGAGATTGCCTTTGTGTGGGGCGTCACGGTCATGGCAATGCAGCCGGTTGCCGAGGCCGATTGGGTCATGGACGGCGGCGCCGTCATCAAGGTGCTCATTACCGCTGTGGTGGGAATCGTCGGCATCTGGTTTGCCTGCAATAACGGCTTTGCCAACGACATGTCGTTTAAGACCTTCATTCCAGATCTGGGCGACACCAATTCGTTGACGTACCTATCGATCATCCTATTCAACTTTATGGGCTTTGAGGTGGTCGCGACTTTTGCCAGCACGATGAAGAACCCGTCGTGCGATATCCCCAAGGCGGTTATTGCCGGTGGCGTGGCCATTGCGGCAATTTACATCATTTGCGGCATTGGCATTGGAGCCGCGGTTCCCACCGAGCAGCTTTCACTCGATTCGGGCATTGTGGACGCAGTCGCCGCTATGGTGGGGCGCGCTCACCCGCTGACGATGGTCGTTGGCGTGGCCTTTTTGGTGACGCTGTTCGCCAACATGATCTGCTGGAGCTTTGGCGTCAACAACGTGGCGAGCTATGCCGCGCGCCATGGCAACATGCCGCGCCCCTTTGCGCTGGTGTCCAAGAAGACCGGCATGCCCAATGGCTCGGCAATCATTAACGGTTGTTTTGCCAGCTTGGTGCTGCTACTTCAGATTCCGCTGGGCGAGGGTTCCGACGTTTTTTGGGTATTCTTTTCGATGAACGTCGTCTTTCTGCTCATGAGCTATATCCCGATGTTCCCAGCGTTTTGGCGCCTGCGTAAATATGACGATCGCCCGCGCGTGTTCCGTGCACCCTTCGAGGGCAAGGTGCTTGCGGTGGCACTTGCGATTCCCGTGGTGGAGCTTGTGCTTTCGATTGTCGCTACGATTGTGCCGCTCAACGGCTCGCCCGCCGAAATGGCAAAGTTGCCCATTCTCATGGGTGTGGTGATCGTCGTGTTGCTGGGCGAGGTTTCGCGCCTCATATCGCGCCGCGGCCGCAGCGTCGACAATCCCGGCGTTGGTGCAAGGGAATCAGGTTTCTTTGCACCAAAACAGTAGCGCCGCGAGTTGCGCAGCGCTTGCTGTGTCTTGGATTACTGCTCGCAGTGCTCGGGATCAGAAGCGAGCTTAGGCGCAAAGTAGGGAACGTGGCCCAGGTAGGGGCAGCTGTCCGAACGCGCCTCGACGACACAGGGGACGTCATTGTAGGTAAGTGAGTCGCTCAGGTGGACGATGGCCTTGGCGACAGGGGCGACGAGTATTTTGAGCGGTGCGATAGGCGCCATGGCATCTCCTTTCATCGGTGAGACACAGCTTGTTTATCTAAACGATACAGTACGTTTAATCGGTGAGTCTAATCTTGCGGCAAAGAATCTGTCAACATCCTCACGGCATCTAGACAGGGGAGGCGGGCATGAGTTTCGCGTTCTATATCTACACCACGATTATCATGGGTGTGGCTCTGGTGACCAGTGCCGTGGCATTGGTGGTTTGGCTCATGACGCGCCGTCGCGACAGCCTGGTGGCCGCGGCGGGCTTTTTGCTCTACATGCTCGATATGTCGGTCATTTTTTTTGACGAGTACAATCGGCTCAAATACGACTACGCTGTTACCTTTAGCGAGCCGTTGCAGCACCCCTTGCTGCGCTGCGTGCTCGGTATTGCCATCTATGCCTGCGTGGTACTGTGGATGTTTGCGCGCTTGCGCAAAAGGCCGACGTCGCGCATGCTCGGACTTGCTATCGTGCCGTTTTCAATCTTGCAATTGGTGCTGGTGCCTCGCAGCGGTGCTGCCGGAGAGATGCAGCAGTATCTCTTTTGGCTCACGCGTGACCTGGGCAATGTAGGATGTCTTGCCTATGCCGCCTGGCATTACCGGCACAGGGCCACGCGTGTTGAGAAACTCGACCTCGACCGCTCAAAGCTCTTTTGGAAGGTGGCACTCGTTCTTGCGTTTTGCGTAATCGCCGAGGACACCTACATGATTTTGCTCTGCCGCCCCGACTCTCAAAACCCCGTCATCAGCCTCTTTTTGTGGTATCTGTCCGAGCGCAATATCTCCGAAAACGTGCTGCTCGTGGCATGCGCGGTCCAACTCTTTTGCCAGTTTAGCCATATCCTGCGCGTGTATGCCCGTCATCCGCGTGCCGATGAGGACGTGGCGGCCGAGAGCGCACGCTCTGGGGACGATCTAGCATCACGCGTTGTGATCTATGCCGATGCCCATAAGCTGTCGCGGCGCGAGCAGGAGGTGCTCACGCTGGTGCTGAAGGGCAACGACGCCCAAAACATCGCCAGCGAGTTGGTCATCAGCCCTGGCACTGTCAAGGCGCACTTGCATCGCATCTACGTTAAAAGCGGTGTCTCCAACCGAGATGACCTCATAGATGCCTTTTGGCGTTCCTAGTCCTATTCTTCCTTGCATGCGGGTCTTGCCGTGTGGGCGGGCACGCCGTTGGGCGTAATGACGCGGTAATAATCTCAGACAATAAACCTGCAGGTAAAGCGTGTAAACCTGCTTAAACTGACCGTTTGCGATCCCTGGCCTTGGCACGGATTTGCCCCTGTGTATCAATGGGTGTAGCGCGAAGCCGCGGACGTGGGACAGACGTCCGAGCACGGCTTGTAGGCACGCGCCGATGCGGGAGCGCTACGCTCCCAACCGAGTGCCCACGCGGGCGGTGCGTCCGCGTTGCAACCAAAGATGCCTGAGGAGGCTCACATGGACAAGGCTGATGTAGTTATCAAGAGCAACGCCGTCTTTACCGGCGATGGGCTCGAGCCGTTTAAGGGCGGCGTTGCCGTGCGCGGTGATAAGATTGTTGCCTGCGGTGACGATGCTCACCTGGCACCGTTTATCGGTCCCGATACCGAGGTGCGCGACTTTGGCGACCAGCTCGTCATGCCCGGCCTGATCGACTCGCACACGCATTTTGCCCAGGGCGCGTTTATGACCGACCCCGATTTTGCCGTCAACCTCATCGACTGCACCAGTTTTGAGATGGCGATGGAACGTGTCGTGGCGTTTGCGGCCGACCATCCCGATAACGAGTGGATTCTGGGCTGCCAGATTATCCAGTTCCAGTGGGATGTCCCCGAGATGCCCACAGCCGCGATGATCGATGAGTACATCTCGGACCGCCCGGTCTTTCTGCAGCAGGTTGACCTGCATACCTTTAGTGCCAATACCTGCGCCATCAACAAGGTGGGAGTAACTTCGCAGACGCCCGATCCCGCAGGCGGCAAGATCCTTAAGGATGCCGAGGGCAATCTGACGGGCGTGTTTTCCAACAACGCCGGCGTCTTCTTTATGGACGAGGTCTACGACCCAGCGCCCGAGGTTGTTGACGCGTCGTTTGCAAAAACCGCCCGGCGCGCCAATGCCCTGGGAATCACTACGGTCGGCATGGTCAATCCTACGTTTGTGAGCATGGAAAACCCGTATGCGGTGTTGGCAGGTCTTAATGCCAAGGGCGACTTGCCACTGCGCGTGTTCCTGTACACCGATCTGTTCGAAAACGAGTCCTTAACGCTCGAGCAGATCAAGGAGAAATACGCCTTCTCGGGTACGCAGGTCGAGTGGCACGGCTTTAAGCAGTTTCTTGATGGCGTGTGCTCCGACCACACCGCTTGGATGCTTGAACCCTATTCCAACGCGCCCGATACCTGCGGTGAGCCCGCGGAGGATCCAGAGCGCATCCGTGCCGCCATTGTCAGGGCGCAGGAATGGGGCGTTGACACGCGCGTCCATACGATCGGCGATCGCTCGGTGCGTTTTGTGCTTGATTGCTTTGAGGAGGGCGAGCGCTTGCATGGTAAGCGGGGTTGCCGCCACTCCATGGAGCACAACGAGACGGTTCAGCCCGAGGATCTGCCGCGCTATGCCGAGCTGGGTATATGCCCTGGTATGCAGCCGTGGCACATGCTGCTCGATATGGCTGACCTTGCCAAGGACGATGCCGTGGGCCCCGAGCGTGCTGCGCTTTCGTGGCCCCTGCATAGCCTGCTTGCCAGCGGTGCCGTGGTGCACCTGGGCAGTGACTTCCCCGTTGTGGGCTTGGAGCCCATGGAGGAGGTGTACGGCGCGGTCTTCCGCATGCTCGAGGACGGCTCCAACCCAGAAGGGTGGTTCCCGCAGGAGCGCATCACCATGGCCGAGGCCCTGCGCGCCTACACCTACGGCAGCGCCTACGCCATGCATGCCGAGGATCGCATCGGTACGCTCGCATGCGGCAAACAGGCTGATATCTGTGTGCTCGACCGTAACCTCTTTGACTGCGAACCGGCTGAGGTCCTCGAGGCCACGGCGTCTCTCACGATGATTGCCGGCAAGGTGGTCTACGAGGCCTAGCGGGGCTGCTGCATCGCTAGGCGGTGCCGCAGCCTGTGCGTGCCGCCCATCCATTCATGCATCCATTCATCAATCTCTCATGGAAAGGGGAGAACAATGGCAGAAGAAACGACCGCCGCTGTTGAGGAGGAGCGTGAGCTTGCCTCGCAGCCGATTCCCGGCCTGGTGCGCAAGTACACCATCATCACCGGCCAGGGTATGCTCGCCCAGATTATCATGGTGGTCCTTGAGGGCCTCGTGATGGGTTGGGGCCTGGGTGCACACGGCCTGGCCTGTGTTTCGATCATCATGTCGGTCGAGTACATTAACCTGGCCTTTGGCAACCTGTTTGGCACCGGCGTGCCCGCCGTGGTGGGCAACCTTTTGGGTGCCGGCGACATTAAGGGCGCCAGCAAGGCGTTTAGCCAGGGTTTTTGGCTTACCACGATTGTGAGTGTGCTGCTTGCTGTGGTGATGGCTGTGTTTACCGAGCCCATCTGCGCATTCTTCGGCGCCACGCCCGACATCATGGCCGATACCGTTGCCGGCGTGCGCACCTTCTCCGTGCTGCTGCCGCTCACGGTCATTGGTCAGATGGTCACCGCCGTCATGCGTGTGGACGAGAAGGTTCAGATCCAGGCCAACCTCATGACCGTGTCTGCCATCGTCGCTATCTGCTGGCTTGCGCTTTCCACGTTTGTGCTCAAGCTTGGCGTTATGGGAGCTGGCGTGTACTACGGTCTTTCCATCGGTATCTGGGCCATCGGTATCTTCTGGTTCATCGGCGGTAAGAAGTCGCAGCTCCAGATCAGCGCCGCCGACCTCAAACTCGACATGGCCATCTGCGGCCAGATCATCAAGATTGGTTTCCCGTTCTTTTTGGTGCAAGCTGCCACGTTCATCTTCAACACCGTTGCCAACTCGTTGCTTGGCCAGCTCGGCGGCGACATGGGTTCGCTCTACATCGCGGCCTTTGGTGTGATCAACGGCTACATCCTCTACATTACCATGATGGTCGCCCAGTGCTTCTCGTACGGCCTGCAGCCCATTGCCGCCTTCAACGCCGGCGCCAAGGCGTGGGCGCGCCTCAAGGAAACGCTCTCCTGCACGCTTAAGTACCAGGTCGTGACGCTTGCTGCGGTGTCTGCTGTGCTATGGGTGGCCGCAACGCCGGTCTGCGCCTTTTTTGCTGGTAGCGACCCGGCGCTCGTCGAGGTTGCCGCCAACGCCACGCGCATCGTTATCCTGGCCGTGGCCCTGGGCTATCTTGCCATGACCATGTCGATGTACTTCCAGGCGGTTGAGAAGGTGGGTATCGCCACGTTCACCGGTCTGCTCCGCTACGTGATCTGCTCCGTGCCGCTTATGTACCTGCTTGGCAACATGATGGGCGTTCAGGGTGTCTGGTTTGCCTTGGTGGCGGCTGACGCCATCACTGGTCTTATCTCCATCGCCCTCGCCGTCCGCGAATCCAAGCGACTTGCCACGCTCTAGACTCGGACACGGCCGGCCCGCGATAGTCGAATAAGTCAACTCGCCTGCAAGCCACCACAATGGGGACAGTTCCCATTGTGGTGGCTATTGTTATTTAGGGTCTGAGATTTCGGCTCTATAAATAACGTTTTTGAACTGGGCTACTAAAAGATTGTGGAAAACACTACTACAAGATTATGGAAAACGCTACTGCAAGATTATGGCAAATGATACTATACGATTATGGTAACAGCGTTATAAGGGGCGTTGATATGGCCGAGTACATTAACAGGGATTTGCATGAGTTGCTCATTCGCATGGCGGGTTGGTTTCCTGTTGTGTCGTTGACGGGGCCTAGGCAGAGCGGTAAGTCTACGCTGGTTCGGCATGCCTTTCCCGACTATTCCTATGTTACGCTTGAGGACCCCCAAACGAGGCGCGCGGCCTTGGAGGATCCGGTGAGTTTTATCCGCAACCGAAAGGGCGGACTCATCATCGACGAGGCGCAATACGCCCCGGATTTGTTCTCGATGATTCAGGTTGTTTCGGATGAGCGGGGAGACGCCGGTCAATACATCCTTACGGGATCGCAAAACTTTTTGATGATGAAAAGCATCGGCCAGTCTCTTGCCGGGCGAGTCGGGATCTTAAAATTGCTGCCATTTTCGTTTCGAGAAGCGGAGAGGGGCCAGCAGGGGCAGTTGGAAGTGGATTTGTTTGCGCTCGAAGGGGGATACCCTCGCCTGCGTTCCGCCGGAATGCCGTCCTCGGTTTATTTCCCCAGCTATATTGATACCTATGTTGAGCGCGATGTTGTGGGCTTGCTTGACGTGCGCAATAAAGCGGAGTTTCATAAGTTTCTGTCCATAATTGCCCAGAGCGCCGGTGCTCTCATTAATATATCTTCGCTTTCTCGAGATACGGGTGTGAACGTATCGACCATTAAAAGCTGGTTGTCTATCCTGGAGCAGAGCTACCTGACGTTTTCACTGCAGCCCTATTATGCAAATGCCAGGAAACGTTTGACTAAAACGCCCAAGCTTTATTTTTACGACACGGGGCTGCTCTGCTACTTGCTCAAAATTGGATCACTGGAGCAACTTTTGGAGAGCTCTTATCTGGGGGCAGTTTTCGAAAACCTCATCGTTTCCGAAACGGCGAAGAGCCATCTCAACGTGGGCGAGAATCCCGAGTTGTATTTCTATAGGGACGACGGCAAGCGAGAAATCGATTTGCTCGACTGCACAAACTCAGGGAGTCCCAAGGCTATCGAAATAAAATCATCCAGAACGTATCACGATAAGTACGCCCGCCATTTACAGGCTGTATGCGATGAGATCGACATTGCAAAAGATGCGCGCTATGTTGTGGCCCGCGTGGATTCAACGTATGAGTCGAAAGACTGTAGCGTGGTCTCGGCGCGTGATTGGCTTTTGCGATAACAAGTTCGGCGTATTAACAACTGCCGCGAAGAGGATCGGACCCCTTTCGCGGCGGTTTTTTGCCGATCCGGTGCGCCTCAGATGCAAGTGAGTAGGCTTTTTTGGATCTGTCGAGCACACCGCGACAAACGCTAAATAAAACCGCAGGTCAGAGCTGTGGCGTTTTGGAGTGTGCTCGGCCTCCTGCAAAAGGTCTACTCACTTGGTTTTTCGGCGAGAAGGCCGCCGCAAGGGCAAGCAGCTCTCCTCACGGCGGTTGGCGTTTGCCCAGATAAAACCTGCCAAAATAAACCTGTCCCTTTTTGGCATGTCCCTTTTGGCGCGGCTGATTGGTTTGGGCTGTTTTGGAGAAAGCCCATGAGGCGGCACTCAGGCTAATCCTGCGTGTCGCCTCCGTACATGTAGACGATAAAGCCGTCGCCGGTGTCTTGGCTGTGATCCTCCAGGATGCGTTTCATGTTGAGGTGCTCGTAGAACTGCCAGTCAGAGTTGCAGTCGCTCATCAGGAAGAACTTGGTGCACCCGGCTTTGGCGAGTTCGGCGCGCGCAAGGTCGATGAGCTCGCGGCCGAGTCCCTTGCCCTGCCACTCGGGCACAATGATGATCAGGTTGAGCTGGCCCTGGGCATACTCGTCGCCCGTGGCGGCAAAGCGATCGGCCGTGGCCTTTTCGCGACTGTCGCCAAAGAGCGAGCCCTCGAGTTTGGCATCGGCGGTCTTTGCCATCTCGGTTGCCTGGGCGAACATCTCGTCGTAGCAGGGTACCCACGTGGGGTTGGTACGCGGCTTGCCGTCCTCGAAGATACCGATGCAGCAGGCGGCGATAATGCGGCCCTCTGCCTCGGCGACGAGCGCGATGGGGGAGCGCTGCAGCTGCATGGCAATGTTGAAGCGCGCGCAGAAATCGGCAGCTTCGACGTCGCCGCGGTTGCGCAGCGTGTTGCACCACAGCTGGTTGTAGATGGCGGCGATGCCAGCCAGGTCGTCGAGCGTGGCGGCGCGCAGGGTTACGTTGTCAAGGCTCATGGAGGCTCCTTCCAAGGTGGGTCAGGCCACCTCTGAGTGTGACATGGGCGCACCGCTGCCGCATCAACCATTCGGTAGACGAGCTTCGATCTCTCGGGGACGGAGGAAAAGGGGCCACGAGCGAGGATTTTCGGACGCTTGCTCGACGAGAGTGGATAATCTCCCACTTTTAGCGCGAACATAGGTCAAAAACGGGAGATTATCCACTCTCGTTGGAAGCGCCCGAAAATCCTCGCTCGTTATCCATTCCCTTTTTGGCTGGTTGTGCTTGCACTTTAGCGTGCGACAGCGGATAATGCCGAGCATTCGACAATGTTCTCGTTGCCATCAATTGATTGAGGAGGCCCCGCATGGCCATGGAATTTAAACGCAGGCTGCCGATCCCCATGGAGATCCGCGAGGAAATGCCGCTTTCCGCCGAGCTTACCGCTAAGAAGCAGGCATTCGACGCCGAGGTCGCCAAGGTCTTTACCGGCGAGGACGCGCGCAAGGTGCTCATCATCGGACCGTGCTCTGCCGACCGCGAGGACTCGGTCCTCGAGTACATGAACCGCCTGGCCAAAACCGCCGAGGAGGTCAAGGACAAGCTCATCATCATTCCGCGCGTCTACACCAACAAGCCGCGTACTAAGGGCACTGGCTACAAGGGCCTGCTGCACAACCCCGACCCCGAGGCGCCCGATGACCTGCTCGAGGGCGTTAAGGCCATCCGCCACATGCACCTGCGCGTCATCGAGGAGACTGGCTTCTTCACTGCCGACGAGATGCTCTACCCGTCCAACTACCAGTACCTCGTCGACCTGTTGAGCTACGTCGCCGTGGGTGCGCGCTCGGTCGAAAACCAGGAGCATCGCCTGGTGTCGAGTGGCATTTCGGTGCCGGTGGGTATGAAGAACCCCACTGCCGGTTCCACCACCGTCATGCTCAACTCCATCTACGCCGCCCAGGCACATCAGAGCTTTATCTTCCGCAACTGGGAGGTCGAGTGCGACGGCAACCCGCTCGCGCACGCCGTTATGCGTGGCTACATCGGTCTCGACGGTCGTACCTACCCCAATTACCACTACGAGCACCTGGAGCGCCTGGCCGAGCGCTACACCGAGCATGCCGGTTACGCCAACCCGGCGGCGGTCATCGACTGCAACCACGACAACTCGGGCAAGCGCCCGCTGGAGCAGTACCGCATTTGCAAGGAGGTGCTCGACAGCTGCCGCCGCAACGAAGCCATTTCAAGGCTGGTCAAGGGCTTTATGATCGAGTCCTACCTTGAGGACGGCAACCAGCCGGTCGACGGCGGTGTCTTTGGCAAGTCGATCACCGATCCGTGCCTGGGCTGGGAAAAGACCGACTATCTCATTCACGAGATCGCGGAGCGGGTTTAGTTACGCGGGTTTTCACTGACTCTGCCAAGACATCGGCGGTCCCGTTGCTGCCGGGCACTCATTGGGGACAGACTTAAATGAGTGCTCGCAGAATGAGAGTGGATAATCTCCCGTTTTTAAGTAGTCGTTGGGGACGTTCTTGTTTGACTGGTCGTTTAAGAACGTCCCCAATGACTACCCTGTTGGCCTTTTCCAGGCCCTGTGGACAAAAAATGGCAAATATGAGTACTGTTGCTATCGTAGTGTCATATTGCCGGCATAAGATAATAGACATAACAGAAAATATGTTCATTAACCTTAACACATATAAGCCCGCTATAGAACTATTTGAGTAATTTAGGGGCGCTTGCAAGCCGTGCGGGCAGCATATGGGGCTGTTTTGGCTGTTACTAAAAAGGTAACAGTACTCATATTTGCCATTTTTTGCCCACAGGGGCTGGAAAGGACCGTCAATTCGGCTCCAGGGGATGCGGTCCAAGGGCCGCAGAACGAAAAATGGGGGCGCTGGTTGTCCTGCGCCCCCATTCTTTGGGTATTGCGGTTGTTTGCCGCCGGTTGTTACGCCGCTTCGTCGAACTGCGAATTGTACAGGTCGGCGTAGAAGCCGCCTTGGGCGAGCAGCTCGTCGTGCGTGCCCTTCTCGACGATGTCGCCGTCGCGAATCACCAAGATCACGTCGGCGTTGCGGATCGTGGACAGGCGATGCGCGATGACAAAGCTCGTGCGGCCCTGCATCAGCGCATCCATGGCGCGCTGAATAAGCTCCTCGGTACGGGTATCGACGTTGGAAGTCGCCTCGTCCAAAATCAGCGCCGGACGGTCGGCCAAAATGGCGCGGGCGATGGTCACGAGTTGGCGCTGGCCCTGTGAGAGGTTGGTGCCCTCCTCATTGATCATAAAGTCGTAGCCGCCGGCGAGCGTATGGATAAAGTGGTCGCAGCGTGCGGCGCGTGCAGCGGCCTCGACCTCGGCGTCAGTCGCATCGGGACGTCCGTAGCGGATGTTCTCGCGGATGGTGCCGTTAAACAGCCAGGTATCCTGCAGCACCATGGCAAACTCGCCGCGCAGCGCCGCGCGATCCCAGTCGCGCACGTCGACGCCCTCGACACGCAGCGAGCCGCCGTCCACGTCGTAGAAGCGCTGCAGCAGCTTAATGAGCGTGGTCTTGCCAGCGCCGGTGGGGCCGACGATGGCGATGGTCTGACCGGGCTGCGCCTCGCAGCTAAAGTCGTGGATGATGGTCTTGTCGGGCGTGTAGCCAAACTTGACGTGGTCGAACTCAACGTGGCCGGGGCGCTTCTCGGGAATCTGGGCGTCGGCCTTCTGCTCCTCCTCGGGCGCGGCGAGGAACTCAAAGACGCGCTCGGTGGCAGCGGCCATCGACTGCATCGTGTTGCTCACGTTGCCCAGCTGCTGCACGGGTTGCGTAAAGTTGCGCACGTACTGGATAAAGCTCTGGATGTCGCCGGGCGTGGCATTGCCGGTCAGCGCGAGCTGTGCGCCCACCACGACAACGCCCACGTAGCCCATGTTGCCCACCAAGCTCATAAGCGGCATCATCAGGCCCGATAGGAACTGCGAGCGCCAGCCACTAATAAAGAGACGGTCGTTTTGACGGTCGAACTCCTCGATTGAGGCCTCGGCGCGGTCGAACACCTGAATAACGTTCTGGCCGGCAAAGTCCTCCTCGATAATGCCGTTGACGGCGCCCAGGACTTGCTGTTGCTCGCGGAAGTACGGCTGCGAGAAGTGAATCATCACGGTCAGGATAATCGCGGCTGCCGGCAGCGTGAGCACGGTAACGCCGGTGAGCGGCAGGCTGATCGACAGCATCATGACGAGCACGCCGATAATCTGCGTCACCGACGTGATGAGCTGCGTCACGCTCTGGTTGAGCGACTGGCCGAGCGTATCGACATCGTTAGTGATGCGGCTGAGCACGTCGCCCTTGCTGTGGCCGTTGAAGTAGCTCATCGGCACGACGGCAATCTTGGCGGCGATCTCCTTGCGCATGCGGTAGCAAATCTTTTGCGTGACGCCGGTCATGAGCCAACCCTGGATGAGGCTGCAGACAGAGCTTGCCAGATACAGGCAGAGCAAAAAGCCGAGCGTCTTGGCGATCCAGGCAAAGTTGACATCGCCGGTACCGTTGACCTTGGAGACCAGGCCTTCGAACAGTTTGGTCGTAACCTGGCCGAGCACCTTGGGTCCCACAATGTTAAAGATGACCGAGCACACGGCAAAGGCGACGGCGGCAAACACGGCAATCTTGTGCTGACCGATATAGCCGAGTAGCTGCCTCATGGTGCCCTTAAAGTCCTTGGCCTTTTCGCCGCGGCCCATGCCACCCATGCGGCCCATGGGACCGCGCCGGCGGGTGGGCTTGGGAATCTGAGTCTTGGTCTCGTCGGCCATTAGTGCTCGCCTCCTTCCATGACGGCTGCAATTTCTTCTTGGGTAAGCCCCAGCTCCTCGGCGGAAAGCTGCGACTGTGCGATCTCCAGGTACGCCGGGCAGCTGCGCAGCAGCTCCTCGTGCGTACCGGTGCCCACCACGTGGCCGTCGTCGAGCACGATGATCTGGTCGGCGTGCATGATGGTCGCGATGCGCTGGGCCACGACCACGAGCGCAGCGTCAGTGACGTTTTTGGCCAGCTCCTCGCGCAGGCGCGCGTCGGTTTTGTAGTCGAGGGCGCTAAACGAGTCGTCGAACACCACGATCTCAGGCTTTTTGGCCAGGGCGCGGGCGATGGCCAAACGCTGACGCTGGCCGCCCGAGACGTTGGAGCCGCCCTGGCTGATGGGGGAGTCGTAGCCGCCCTCGCGCTCGGCGATAAAGTCCTCGGCCTGGGCGATGCGTGCGGCCTGGTGCATGTCGTCATCGCCCACCATGTCGCCGGCAAACTTGAGGTTGCTCTCGACGGTGCCCGAGAACAGGCGACCCTGCTGCGGGATGTAACCAATGCGGCGGCGAAGCTCGGAAAGGGTCATATCGCGCACGTCGATGCCGTCGAGCGAAATGCTGCCGCCGGTGACGTCGTACAGGCGCGGGATGAGCTGCACAAGCGTGGACTTGCCCGAACCCGTGGAGCCGATGATGCCGAGCATCTGGCCGGCGTGCGTGGTGAAGTTCACACCGCTGATGACATCGGCGCGGGCATCGGGATACTGGAAGCTCACGTCGTGGAAGGCGAGCTCACCGCGCGGCGCGTTGGCCGCGGGCAGTTTGGGCGAGACGGGGTCGTTGATGCTCGTGGGACAGGTGATGACCTCTTCCACGCGCTCGGCTGCGACTTCGGCGCGGGGCAGGATGACCGACACCATGGTGAGGATCATAAACGCCATGACGATCTGCATAGTGTAGGAGATAAACGCCATCATGTTGCCGACCTGCATCACGCCGTCAGACACGCCCTGCGCGCCAAACCAGACGATAAGCACGGTGATGCAGTTCATAACGAGCATCATGAGCGGCATCATAAAGCTCATGGCTCGGTTGGTGTAGAGCTGCGTGGTCATAAGGTCGAGCGAAGCCTTGTCAAAGCGCTCGAGCTCATGCTCCTCGCGGTTGAACGAGCGGATGGGCATAAGGCCGTCGAGCAGCTCGCGGGCGGTAAGGTTCACGCGGTCCACAAAGCTCTGCATCTTTTTGAACTTGGGCATGGTGAGGCCCATAAGCACGCCGACGACGGCCGAGACCGCGATGATGGCCACGGCGATGGTCCACTCCAGACCGGTGTGGTTGGCCAGGACACGCATGACAGCGACGACGCCCATGACGGGGGCCATCAGGCACATGCGGATAAACAGGGTTGCGGCCATCTGGATCTGCTGAATGTCGTTGGTGCAGCGGGTGATGAGCGAAGCCTGGCTAAACTTGCCCACCTCGGCCGGCGAGAAGTGCATAACCTTGTTGAAGGTCTCGCGGCGCAGGTCGCGGGCGATGGAGCAGGCGGTGCGCGAAGCCACGGCGCCGGTCAGGATGGTGGCGACAAGCGACACCAGGCACAGGCCAAACATCGTGGTCGCCATGCGGCCCAGGTAGGCGTTCTGCACGTCGGCGGGGTCGATACCCTGTGCCTTGTACTCGTCCTGCACGTAGCTCACGGCGCGTTGGGTCACGATGGAGCCCGACATGGAGCCCATTTTGTCCGCCATACCGTTGGCGCCCTCGACGAGCTTGCCCTGGTCGATTAGGCCGCCTTCAACGCCTAGACGCAGGCTCTTCATGGTGATCTTGCCGCCGTCGGCATCAATCTGCTTTTGCATATTCTGCGCCGCTGCGGCCTTTTGCTGCATCTCGGCGAGCTGGTCGGGCGTCATCGCTGCCATTTGCTCGGGCGTGGGCATGGCTTGGGCGTCGCTGTTGCCTTTCTCGCTGGACGCGCCCATCATGTCGCCCATGGAGCTGGCGTCGATGCCTTGGTTGAGCGAAAGGACGACGGTCTCGGGCAGGCTCATGATATCGGCAATCTTGCCGCCGTCGGCGCGCTCATCCTCGGTTCCCCTGTACGTGCGAATGCCGTTTTTGTCTGCCTTGCCAAACGCAGCTTCTACTGTCTTGGCGTCCTTGGCGCTCATAAAGAGTTCGAGGTCGTCGAGCGATTCGGCACGAATGGTGTCGGGCACGGGCGAGGCGATGCCGCCTTGCTGCACGCCCACGTCGACGATGTCGCTCATATAGGTAGGCAGTGCCAGATCGGCGTTACAGCTGATTACGATAAGTACGATAGCTGCGAACAGTGATGGGACATGCTTTTTAAAAAGCTTGAGAATCCTCACTTGGCATTTCTCCTTTCTTGATTGCAGTCGATAATTTCGTTGAGACGCCTTAGAAGGCGCACCATCTCTTGGGTATCTGTTTCGCCGAGCTGCTCGAGGAAGGCCGCGGTGCGCTCCTCGAATTCCCGACGTTTGATTTCGAGATTCTGGAATCCCTTGTCGGTCATCGTGACGTGTACACGACGACGGTCGGTCTTTGAGTGCTCGCGCTCGACCCAGCCCTTGGCTTCGAGAGTGCGTAAGATATTGGCGATGCGGGCACTCGAGACCCAGGCGCGATTTGCGAGTTCGCTCGGCGTGAGCGAACCGCCAGCGAGCATGAGGGCGCGCATGACAGCCATCTCGCCGCCGAGAGCTTTGTCCGCAGAGCGTGAAATGCGATGATGCATGCTGCCAAACTCAGTTAAGAGCTGACGTCCAAGCTCATGGAAATCGGTATCTTCCACCGAAAACCCCTAACACTAGAAACTATTTTCGGTGAAAGATGATACCCGCATATTCGGGCCTCATGCAGTGGGCAATATAAAGAGCGCATAAAGAGTTAAAAAATTCAATTGCTGAAGCGTTTCAAAGAACTACTATGCCCGCGGTTAGGCGAGGGGTTGTCACCACCATGACGACTGGGACTCATTTATCGCCACGTGCGATGCTCCAACTTCCCGCAAGGAGACACCTGAATCAAGGGGGTTGGAGTCATGGCATTTGACTTCACGGGCAAAACCGCGATCGTTACCGGCGGCACTCAGGGCATTGGCCTCGAGATCGCCAAGGGCATCGTCGCGGGCGGCGGACACGTCGCGCTCATCGCAAGGAACGCTGCCAAGGGCGAGGCCGCTGTGGTCGAGCTTGGCGAGGGCAACAAGTTCTATCAGCTCGATGTTGCCGATGCGCCCAAGGCGCGTGAGACCGTCGAGCAGATTTTTACGGACCTGCCGCAAACCAACATCCTGATCAACTGTGCTGGCGTCATCAGCACCAAGAAGTTCGACGAGATCGATGACACCGAGTGGCGTCGTACCATCGACATCAACCTCAACGGTACCTTCACTATGATGAATGCTGTGTACCCGCACTTTAAGGCGGCCCATGCCGGCACTATCGTCAACGTGAGTTCCGTTGCGGGCAAGATCGGTGGCGGCCTGCTCGGCACCGCGGCTTACGCGAGCTCCAAGGCCGGTGTTAACGGTCTAACCAAGGCAGTCGCCAAGGAAGGCGGCAAGTTTGGCGTCCGCTGCAACGCCGTGTGCCCGTCGCTCACCCTTACCGATATGACCTCGATTCTCTCTGACGAGAACTCTCAGCGCATCATCAACGGTATTCCTCTGGGCCGTGCCGCCCAGGCAAGCGAGCCCGCGCAGATGGTGCTCTTCTTTGCCTCCGACCTTGCCAGCTTCGTGAACGGCGAGATCGGTGACTGCGACGGTGGCATCGTTCTGGACGGGTAATACCCCGCGACGTTAATTCGGCGACGGCTCCTGCGACTCGGGACCGTCGCCTTCTTTCTGGCACAGGAGCGTGTGACCGCGTGTCGCACGCATCAAAAGGAGATATAAATGAGTGAATCGACTGCGGTGGAGGCGCCGGCGGCAAAGGAGCCGTTCTTTAAGATGTCCTCCATCCCGGGTGCCAATATTTTGGTGCCGCTTTTGTTGGGCTGCCTGCTCAACACGCTGTTCCCCGACCTGTTCAAAACGCTCGGCAGCTTTACGCTCGGCATGACCCAGCAGGGCGCAGGCCCGCTTGTTGGCGCTTTTTTGCTCATCGTCGGTACGACGATTTCGTTTAAGAGCGCTCCTGCCGCCGCTGCCCGCGGCGCCATCATCATCGCCGTCAAGCAGATCGTGGTCGTTGCCGTGTCGCTGCTCATCCTTTATGTGTTCAACGACAACCTGTTTGGTATCTCGGCCATGGTGATGCTGGCCGCTTGCACGGGTGCGAACAACGCTATGTACGCTGGACTGATGGGCACCATGGGCAATGAGGCCGAACGTGGTGCCGTCGCAATCACCACGCTGGTTGTCGGCCCTCCGGTCACGATGATCGTGCTCGGCGCTGCCGGTCAGGCTCCGATCGGCTGGTCGCTCGTGGGCGCCATCCTGCCGATCGTCGTCGGCATTATCCTGGGTAACCTCTTCCCCAGCTTTAAGAAGATGATGGCACCGGCACTTTCCGCCATCATCGTGCTCGTCTTCTTTGCCATGGGATCGACCATGACCTTTGGCCAGCTTATCAACGGTGGTCTTCCCGGCATCCTGCTCGGCGTGATCTGCTCGGTGGTCTTTGCAATTCCCGTCATCGCGGTCGATAAGCTCACGGGCGGTACGGGTGTCGCAGGTGCGGCCATTTCGAGCTGCGCCGGAGCCAATGTGGCCACGCCTGCTGCCATGGCAAGCGTCAACGAGGCCATGTACGGCCGCGCGGTGCTCGCGACGGCTACGGCGCAGGTCGCAGCATGTGCTATCGTGACGGCCATTTTGACCCCGCTGGTCACCAGCTGGTGCTACAAGCATTTTGAGGGCCAGGGCCACAGCAAGGCAACGACCGACAAGGCCGCCGCAGCCGCCTAATGCCAAGCGGCAATCAAAGCTAAATAACTAGCCATGCCACAGGGCGGCCCCGGGGGAAATCCCGTGGCCGCCCTGTAGTTTCTGTGGGGTCTCTGGGGCACTTTACTCTGCTAAAGCTGGCATAACAGCTAGAGTGAAGGACGTATAAAGGCAAGGGGAAATATCAAGCGAATCGGTGAACGGTAGCTGATGGTGGGAGCGTTTCCTGCGGATTTGTTAAAAACAACCTTATGGTATAAAAAAAGAAACATATAACAGCCCTGATGAAGGGGGTGGCTATGTTATCCTTCTCAAACGGGTGAAATCTTGGGTTTTGGGTTGCAGTTCCAAGGTGGACAAACGTTTTTCCCTGTACCAACGTGTGGTGAAGAACGGAAGAAGCCGGTAGTGCAAGCCGATAATTCAAGAATTCAATAAGCAGCGGTGTGAGAGAGCGCCGCATTACACGTAACTAGGAGCGTGGTTACACAATGCAGGAGGCATGGGAAGGCTTCAAGGAAGGCATCTGGACGGGAGAGGTTGACGTCCGAGACTTCATCCAGAAGAACTACACCCCCTACGAGGGCGACGAGTCGTTCCTCGCCGGCCCGACCGAGCGTACCAAGGAGCTGTGGGGCGAGGTTCTCGACCTGCTGCTCAAGGAGCGCGAGCAGGGCGGCGTCCTCGATATGGACACCAAGACCGTCACAGGTATCGTGAGCCACCCCGCTGGCTACATCGATAACGCCCACCGCGAGATGGAGACCATCGTCGGCCTCCAGACCGACAAGCCGCTCAAGCGCGCGCTGCACGTCAACGGCGGTATCCGCATCGCTTGCCAGGCTGCCAGCCAGCACGGCTACAAGATCGACGAGAACGTTGTCGAGCGCTACACCTTCGAGCGCAAGACTCACAACGCCGGCGTCTTCGATGTCTACACCCCCGAGATGCGTGCCTGCCGTTCGGCCCACATCATCACCGGTCTGCCCGATGGCTATGGCCGCGGCCGCATCATCGGCGACTACCGTCGTGTCGCTCTGTACGGCGTCGACTACCTGATCAAGGACAAGGAGGCCCAGAAGGCTTCCACCCCGACGGTCATGACCGCCGACAACATCCGCGATCGTGAGGAGCTGCAGGAGCAGATCCGCGCCCTCGGCGAGCTCAAGATGATGGCCGAGACCTATGGTTTCGACATTTCCAACCCTGCTACCAACACGCAGGAGGCCATCCAGTGGATGTACTTCGCCTACCTCGCTTCCGTCAAGGAGCAGAACGGCGCCGCTATGTCCATCGGCCGTACCTCCACGTTCATCGACATCTACGCTGAGCGTGACCTTGCCAACGGTACCTTCACCGAGGAGCAGATCCAGGAGTTCGTGGATCACTTCATCATGAAGCTCCGCATGGTCAAGTTTGCCCGCACCCCCGAGTACCAGGCCCTGTTTACCGGCGATCCGCAGTGGGTCACCGAGTCCATCGGCGGCATGGGTGTCGACGGCCGTACGCTCGTTACCAAGATGAGCTACCGCTACCTGCACACGCTCGAGAACATGGGCACCAGCCCCGAGCCCAACATGACCGTTCTGTGGTCGACCCGTCTGCCCGAGAACTTCAAGAAGTTCTGCGCCAAGACTTCTGTCGCCAGCTCCTCGATCCAGTACGAGAACGACGACCTCATGCGCGTTTACCACGGCGACGACTACGGCATCGCCTGCTGCGTGTCCTCCATGCGCATCGGCAAGGAGATGCAGTTCTTCGGCGCTCGCGCCAACCTGGCCAAGTGCCTGCTGTACGCACTCAACGGCGGTGTTGACGAGGTCTCCAAGAAGCAGGTCGGCCCCAAGTACCGCGCCGTCGAGGGCGATACGCTCGATTACGACGACGTTGTGGCAAAGTACAACGACATGATGAAGTGGCTCGCTGGCGTGTACGTCAACTCGCTGAACATCATTCACTACATGCACGACAAGTATTGCTACGAGCGCATCCAGATGGCTCTGCACGACAAGCACGTGCATCGCTGGTTCGCTACGGGCATCGCTGGCCTTTCCGTCGTGGCTGACTCCCTGTCCGCCATCAAGTACGCCAAGGTCCACCCCGTCCGTGACGAGAACGGCATCATCGTCGACTTCGAGACCGAGGGCGAGTTCCCCAAGTACGGTAACGACGACGACCGCGTCGACCAGATCGCTCACGACGTTGTGCACCAGTTCATGGAGTACATCCGCATGAACGACACCTACCGCAACTCCGTGCCCACGACCTCGGTTCTGACCATCACCTCCAACGTCGTGTACGGCAAGAAGACCGGTTCTACGCCTGATGGCCGCAAGGCTGGCCAGCCCTTCGCCCCGGGTGCTAACCCCATGCACAAGCGCGATAGCCACGGCGCCATCGCTTCGCTGTCTTCGGTTTCCAAGCTCCCGTTCCGCGATGCTCAGGACGGCATCTCCAACACCTTCTCCATCATCCCGGGCGCGCTCGGCAAGGAGGACCAGGTGTTCTTTGGTGATATCGACCTTGATCAGCTGGGCGAGTAACTATTGTTAGTGCTATACTAACAATAACGATTACTGATTAGTGCGCCGGTTTCGGCCGGCGCCTATCGATCGAAGGAGACACATTATGAAGGTTTCTGAAGTTTCCGAGACTCAGGCCGATAACCTGGTCCACATGCTCGACGCTTACGCCGAGAAGGGTGGCCACCACCTGAACATCAACGTCTTCAACCGTGAGACGCTGCTCGACGCTCAGGCTCACCCCGAGAAGTACCCGCAGCTGACCATTCGCGTTTCCGGCTACGCCGTGAACTTCCACACGCTCACCAAGGAGCAGCAGGACGAGGTCATTTCGCGTACCTTCCACAACAAGTTCTAAAGGGGTTTAACTCCCGCAGGATCGCTGGGGCTGTTTGGGCTACCTCCCAAAACGTCCTCGGACATGCAAGAAGCCCTCGCTGCGCACTTCGTGCGGCGAGGGCTTCTTGCGTCCTGTGGAAAGTTTTGGGAGGTAGCCCAAACAGCCCCGGCGGGGTCCTGTGTAGTTACTCTTTAGGCGGAACTCTCCTAATAGATTGATCGTTGGGGATACTTTCTTAGTTGCGCTACCGTTTATCGCGTATAGCTACCGTTTGCGGAGTAAGTAACACTTAGCAATAAACCGTGTAGAATCTCAGTTAAGCACGGAGTTTTCCAGGGAGACGCTGTCCTTTGTTATGTGCAAAGGGCGGCGTCTCTTTGGCGCTTGGACGCCGTTGTGCAACAGTGCGCCGGGCGTGTGTCATGTAGTGAAAAGCCAACGTCGAGATGGGTCGTGATAAGAATGGGCAAGTACGTAATCGTGGTTGAGTCTGGGTCGGATGTGACGCCGGAGCTCTGCGAGCGCTACGGCATCGTGCGCGTGCCTATGCATGTCACGATTGGTGACGAGACCGTCGAGGACGGCTCGATCGATCCGCTCGAGATTTACTCGCGCTGTAACGAGTTTGGCGTTATGCCCAAGACCAGTGGCTGCTCGCCTGCGGATTTTGCTCACGTGTACGACCGCATTCATGCCGAGCAGCCCGATGCGACCATTTTGCATCTTGCGTATTCCGAGGCCACGACCTGCTCGCATCAGTCCTCGAAGATTGCGGCCCAGGGGCGCGACTACGTGTTCTCCATGGACACGCGCTTTGTCTCGGTGGGCCAGTCACTCGTTGTCGTTGAGACTGCCAAATACATCGAGGCTCATCCCGATGCCACCGTTGACGAAATTTTCGCCTTCACCAATTCGGTGATGGACCGCGTGCTGTTGGGCTTTGTCCCAACCGATCTCGCCTTCCTTAAGGCCGGCGGTCGCTTGTCCAACGTCGCGTTCCTAGGCGCCCATCTGCTCAAGATTAAGCCCTGCATCGAGGTGACGGGCGGCAAGTTCGTGGCGACCAAGAAGTTCCGCGGTTCTATGCTCAAGTGCGCCCGTGCCTTTCTTGACCACATGGTAGCGAAGGGCGAGATCGACTACTCGCATATTGGCCTGGCGTATTCGGTGGGCCTTTCCGAGGAGCTGCGCGACGATATGGAAGTCTATGCGCACGACCTGGGCTTTAAGGACGTTACCTGGACTCAGGTCGGCGGCGTCATCTCGAGCCACTGCGGCCCGACCGCCTTTGGCGCGGTGCTTACGCTTAAGGCGTAGGGCCTGGCGTCTATCGATTTCTATTGCTTCGGCGGCGAGCGGGTTGTGACAACCTTCCCGCCGCTTTTGCGTGGAGTCAAATAGGACGATCAAATTGACCGCTAAACCGTTTCGCCATCAGGCGTATGGGCTAGAATGGCTCTGGCATTTTAATTGACAAAAACCAAAGAGAGGCAAGGTTGCGGGAATGGCTGAGATGACGCTTGAGGGTGTGGATGCTCATCCCGAGGACTCTGCGTATGCCCTGGGTCGCGTGCATTCGATCGAGACGATGGGAACGGTCGACGGACCCGGCATCCGCTTTGTGGTGTTTGTTCAGGGCTGTCCCATGCGCTGCGCGTATTGCCACAATCCCGATACCTGGTCTGTTAACGGCGGCACGATGGTGACCGTCGAGCATCTCATGGACGAGTTCCAGAGCAACCATGAGTTCTACCGTAGCGGCGGCATTACCGTTTCGGGCGGCGAACCGCTCCTGCAGCCCGAGTTTTTGGCCGACCTGTTCCGCGTGATGCACAACAACCCCGATGGCCGCGTACACACCTGCCTAGACAGCTGTGGCTATGCATTTGATCCCAAGCATCCGGAGAAGTTCGATGCTGTTCTCAACGAGACCGATATGGTGCTGCTCGACATCAAGCATGCCGATCCGGTTGAGCATAAAAAGCTGACCGGTTGCGATCCTGCGCGCATCCTGGCGTTTGGCGATGAGCTTGCCCGTCGCAAGATTAAGGTTGTTATTCGCCATGTGGTGGTGCCGGGTATCACCGACACGGCGGAGGAATGCGAGAAGCTCGGTCGCCTGATCGCTCCATGGCACAACGTGGTGGGCCTGGAAATGCTGCCGTATCACACGATGGGTGTCGTCAAGTACGAGCAACTGGGTATTCCCTATAAGCTCGAGGGCGTGCCCCAGATGGATACCGCGCGCATGCCCGAGCTGCGCAACGCCGTCATGGCCGGCATGAAAAAGCGCCGTGCGGAGCTCAGGTCGGCCATTGGCTAACAAGCCCGTCCCAAATTGACTACCCTTTAAGATGTGCAACAAGGTGGGTTGGGTCAGCGAGGATGGTTGCTATTCGACATGCGATGCGGGCCTTATCGACATCGATGGCCGTACCTATGTCATGAGCATCATGACATCGATGCCGTGGAGCGACCGCTCGAGCGAGGTCGTGGCCGCCATCGCCAAGGCGCTCTATGATACCCGCGCTGCACTGGCTTAGCGTGTTCGTTTGGCGAGGTCAAACAAAATGCTGGTACCATACCGTGGTTGAGAATTTCGTATAGGTTTGGGGAATGGTATGGCTACCATCGCGATTATCGGTGCGCTCGAAAAAGAGATCATGCAGATTAAGGAAGAGCTGAGCGACGTTTGCGAGGCACGGGAGGCAGGCTTGACCGTTGTGAGCGGTGGGCTCGACGGCCTGACAGTTGTCGCCACAACGGCGGGCATGGGCACGGTGAACGCCGCCGCTGCGACACAGCACCTCATTAGCAAGTATGCTCCGCAGGCTGTTGTGTTTTCGGGCATTGCGGGCGGTTTGAACCCCAAGCTCCGTATCGACGACGTGGTCATTGGCAAACGCCTGCGCTATCTGGATACCGATACCGCGCTTATCGCCGAGTCCGCACCGGGGCTCGAGGAGTTTGGCTCGACACCCGCGCTGGTCGATATTGCCGTCGACGTGCTTGCTGAGCGTGGGTTTGTTGATGCTTCGACAAATGCAGCCGCTTCGAACGAGGGAGCCAAACAATTCCTGGTCGGCACGATTGCCACGGGTAACCGCTTTGTGACGGGCACCGCCATGCGCAACGACGCTATCGAGGCGACGCATGCCGATTGTGTCGGCATGGAGGGCGCGGCAATTGCCCATGTCGCAACCAAAAATGGTGTCGATTGCCTGGTGTTGCGCGCTATCAGCGATAATTGTGACGAGGCGTACGATGCAATTTGCGACCGAGAGTTCGATCTGTTCGAGTACGCGCGTGTCGCAAGTGATATCACGCTCGATATCGTCCGCCGCATTGCCGCCGCGCAATAGCGCGCTCTTTTGTAAGAACCTACGACCAAGGAGTGTCCATGGCCGATTCCATTAACTACCAGCTTGCCAAGTTCGTCGCCAGCTACGGCAAGGTTTCGCAGATTCCCGAGTCCACCTGCCCCGAGGTGAGCTTTGTCGGCCGCTCCAACGTGGGCAAGTCGTCGATTATGAACAAGCTCTTTGGCCGCAAGAACCTGGTCAAGGTTTCCAGTACGCCGGGCAAGACGAGCAACATCAACTTCTTTGAGGCCGACGACGTGCATTTCGTGGACCTGCCGGGTTACGGTTTCGCCCGTCGCTCCAAGGCCGAGCGCGACCGCTGGGCCGAGCTTATTGGCGACTTCTTTGACTCCGAGCGCAGCTTTAACCTGGTCGTATCGCTGGTTGACATTCGTCACGACCCCAGCAAGCTCGATCATGACATGATCGACTACCTGCAGGGCAACGAGTTCAACTTTATCGTCTGCCTCACCAAAGCCGACAAGCTCAGCCGCACCCAGCAGGCCCGCCAGGCAGCAGCCATCAAAAAGCAGCTCAACGTCCCGGCCGAAAACGTGATCATCACGAGCTCCCAGACCGGTGTGGGCATCGACGAGCTCAAGCGCCGCATTGCCGAGGCGTGCCTCTAATAAGTGCTTCAGTCTAGCAAGAGCCCCTACCAATAAAAAGCCAAACTATCAGCCCGGCGCCCCTTCAAAGCGTGGGTCCCTGTAGACATCCTCAGCAAGGTAGGCGCAGGGACGGTCGGGATGTTCCCTCAAAATCATTCCGCAGCGCGAAGGCCCCTTGTCCGTCGCTCCGTAGGAGCAGGACAAGGGGCCTTCATGTGCGAGGACGATTTTGAGGGAACATCCCGACCGTCCCGGACAGGTATATGAGGAGGATGTCTACAGGTACTCGATTTGAGCGCCTTCCGTGTCGCACGTCAGAATATGCGTATCGCACTTGGGGAACTGCTCGCGCAGCTTGACCTGTAGGAACTTTGCCACGATGGTGTCGTCGGTCACAGCCATGAGGGTCGAGCCCGAACCGCTGATCCAGATGGTCTTGGCGCCGCCGTTAAGGCAGGTGTCGCGCACGGCGTTGTAATCGGGAATCAGGCGGCGGCGATAGGGCTCCTGGATGCGGTCGTCGTTGGCGGCGGCAATCAGGTCAAGGTTGCCGGTCTCCAGGCCGCGCGTCATGCCGGCGATGCGGCCCATTTGCCATACGGCGGTGGAGAGTGGAATCTCCTGCGGCACGACCTTGCGCGCCTCACTCGTATGCACCTCGTAGGGCGGAATCACGGTAATAAAACGCAAGCGATCGCTCACCTCGTAGCGCAGACACTGGGGGAGCGAATCAGTCGGCGTAAAGGAGCAAACGGCACCACCCAGGATGGCAGGGGCGACGTTATCGGGATGGCCCTCGACCTCGGTGGCAATGCGGACGAGCTCGGCACGGTCGACGGTGTGGCCCGTCAGCGCGGCGGCGGCCATAATGCCGGCGACGACGCAGGTGGAGCTGGAGCCCAGGCCGCGAGCGACGGGCACATCGGTTTGAATGTCGATGGCAACGGGAAAAGCCGGCTCGCCCCACGCGGCCAGTGCATCCACAAAGCTCACGTAGACTAGGTTGTTCTCGTTTTGGAACTCCTCGGGGCAACCCGTGATGGTGAGCTTGTCGGCGCGCTCAAAGGTGAAGTGCGAGTAGAGGCTGACGGCCATGCCGAGGGTGTCGTAGCCGATGCCTAGGTTTGCGCTGGTGGCGGGGACGGTGATCTTGATCATGGGAATCTCCTGGGCGGTCTGCCTGTTTAGTTCGCTGCTCGGGCAGTCCTGGCTCGCTCGGAAAGCACATTAAGTGCTTTCCGGCTCGTGCGGAACTCGCGACGAACTAAACAGGCAGACCCGCATGTCAGTTCGTCATCATCCCGGTGGGTTTCTGATAAAAGAAGGTGCGCCGGCTTTCGCCGGCGCTTAATAAGGGGTTTAGTTGGTGCTCATTCGTTTTGCTGCAGACTCGACGTAGCTTGCCATCTCATCGACGTCGCAGACGTCTTCAAAGCGGACGGGCTTGGACTCGAGCTCGGCAAGTTGTGCCGGGGCGACCGTATCGGTGGCCTGCTCGAGCACACGCATAGCCTCAAAATCATCCTCGGGAACGTCGAGGCCCAGAGCGTCGCAGCAGGCGCGCGGGAACTTGTAGGGGCTGGCGGTCGAAAGCAGCACGCGGGCCTTGGCGCCCTCGGCGGGGGTGACTTTTTCAAAGACGTGATAGCCGCAGGCGGTGTGCGGGTCGATCACATAGCCGTTTGCATCCCAGCAGTTCTTGATGGCAGCGCGGACCTCGTCCTCGCTGGCCCAACCGCAGCCAAAGACGCTCTGAATCTTTGCCAGCAGGTCGGCGGGAACCTCGTAGCGACCAGTCTGTGCCAGCTGCTCCATAAGGCCAGCAACGAGCTCGCAGTCGCCATCGGACAGGAAGTACAGCATGCGCTCCAGGTTAGAGCTGATGAGGATGTCCATCGACGGCGAGATGGTCGTGAAGAACGGACGGTTGCGGTCGTAGACGCCGGTGGTCAGGAAGTCGGCGAGCACGTTGTTCTTGTCGCTGGCCACGACGAGTTTGGCGACGGGCAGACCCATGCGCTTGGCATAGTAGCCGGCCAGGATGTCGCCAAAGTTGCCGGTCGGTACGTAGAACTCCACGGTGTCGCCGGCCACAATGGCGCCGGCGCGCAGCAGCTGCGCATAGGCGGCAAAGTAGTAGACAACCTGCGGCACCAGGCGGCCGACGTTGATGGAGTTGGCACTCGAAAGCACAGTGCCAGCGGCCTCCAGGCGCTCGGCAAGCTCCTTATCGGCAAAGATGCGCTTGACGGCACTCTGGGCATCGTCGAAGTTGCCGCGGATGCCGCAGACGGCGACGTTATCGCCCTCCTGCGTGGACATCTGCAGATTCTGCACGCGGCTGACTTTGCCTTCGGGATAAAAGACGGTGATGCCCGTGCCCGGGGCGTCGGCAAAGCCGGCGAGTGCTGCCTTGCCCGTGTCGCCCGACGTGGCGGTGACGATCATGATGCGCTCGGCGCCGCCGTCCTTGGCGGAAGTGCGGGCCATCAGACGGGGGAGCATCTGCAGGGCGACGTCCTTGAAGGCGCTTGTGGGGCCGCCAAAGAGCTCCATCACATAGGTCTGAGGGACGTCAGCGCCCGGTGCGGCGTCGAGTTTGACGAGCGGCGTGACCTCTTCGCTCGCGAACGTGCCGCGGTATGCCTCATTCACACAGGCCGAAATTTCTTCGGTCGTGTAATCATTCAGTAACATTCCCAACACATCTTGAGCGATTTCAAAGTACGATTTATCTGCAAGCGAGCTGATATCGACCTGCTGGGTGCCGAGCTCGTCCGAGACAAACAAACCCCCGTCGGGAGCGATGCCGGTGCGGATTGCCACCTTACTTGAGCACGATAAAGTGCGTCCTCGTGTACTATGATAAGTTCCCATATAACACTGCTCCTCGGATGCCTTGGTCCCAATCGGTGAAACCATGGTATCAGAGCGCGCAAAATAGGTTCGCAGAGGCTTTTTAGAAAGGTAACCTCCAGCCCATGATTAAGATTGCCAAGTTTGGCGGCTCGTCGGTCGCCGACGCCGAACACTTTAAGAAGATCAAGGCCATCGTCGATGCCGATCCGGCCCGCCGTTTTGTGGTGGTTTCTGCCTGCGGTCGCCGTTTTAAGGGCGACACCAAGGTGACTGACCTGCTCTACCTGGTTAACGCGCACGTTAAGTACCACGTGTCGTGTGAGGAGCTGCTCGAGGACATCGGTCAGCGCTATTTTGATATCGCTGACGAGCTGGGGCTCACCTATCCCATCCGCGAAGAGTTTGCGGCCTTTGCCGAGCGTGCTCGCTCCGGTGGCTACTCTACTGAGGAGCTCGTAAGCCGCGGCGAGTACTTTACCGCTCGCCTGATGGCCGAGTACCTGGGCCTGCCGTTCCTGGACGCCGCGACAGTTGTGGCGTTCCATCACGACGGTACGCTCAGTATGAACCGCACCTCCGAGCTGGTGCAGGAGTACGGTCAGCAGGGCGGCTTTGTTATGCCCGGTTTCTACGGTGCGACGCGTGAGGGCCAGATCAAGCTGCTCGATCGTGGCGGCGGCGATATTTCCGGCTCGATTCTGGCCAAGTGCCTGGGCGCCGATCTGTACGAGAACTGGACCGACGTTTCGGGCTTCTATTCTGCCGATCCTCGCATTGTGCCCGAGGCTCAGCCCATCGCCCGCGTTACCTACGAGGAGCTGCGAGAGCTTTCGTACATGGGCGCGAGCGTCTTGCACGAGGAGGCCGTGTTCCCCGTGCGCGAGGCGGGCATTCCGCTGGTCATCAAGAACACCAATGCGCCGCAGGACCCCGGCACCATCATTAGCGAGACGGCTGACGAGGGTGAGGCGGAGCCCATCATTACCGGCGTGACCGGCAAGCGCGGCTTTGTCGCCATCAACGTTGCCCGCGACCGCACCAAGCCGCGTGTCGGCTTTATGCGCCGCGCGCTTTCGGTCTTCGAGCGCTATGACGTTTCCGTCGAGCACATGCCCACCGGTGTCGACCGCTTTGGCGCCGTGGTGCAGGAGCAGGACGTGCACGACTCGCTGTACTCGCTCGTGGGCGACATTCAGCAGGAGGTCGAGCCGCTCGAGATCGAGGTCGTTGAGGGCTTGGCGCTCATCGCGACCGTCGGCCGTAACCTGCGCGGCCGCGCAGGTATCTCGGGCCACCTGTTTGGCATGCTCGGCCAGGCTGGCGTGAGCGTGCGTATGATTTCGCAGAGCTGTGACGAGATCAACATCATCATCGGTGTCGAGGAGAAGGACTTCGACCTGGCGATTCGGACCATTTACCGCGCCTTCTCCGACGAGAACGGCATTGTGAAGGTCTCCGACCTGGAGGCTCCCGCGCCGGTCGATCCCGCCCCGGCCGCGCTCCACAAGTAGCTGCTATCCCAGTAGATTTTTGGGACTTGCCTCAAAAATCTACGGCGGGGCGTTTCGTTTCGGTTTCGTTTCGACGGGGCGGGTTTCGTGCCCGCCCTGTTCTTGTATACACTGGCAACAATAATCGGCCTGCTCGGCGTGCGGGCAAAAGCCACAGCCTCTAAAGGGGGAAGCATGAAACAGTACACGGTTGCTATTTTGGGCGCGACGGGAGCCGTGGGTACCCAGATGCTCGAGTGCCTCAACGAGCAGGAGTTTCCGGTCGGCAAGCTCAAGCTGCTAGCGAGCGCGCGCTCTGCGGGCAAGACCGTCGAGTTCCGCGGCGAGCAGGTTGTGATTGAGGAGGCTTGCCCCGAGGCCTTTGAGGGCTGCGACATCGTGCTCGGCGCCGCCGGCGACGATATTGCGAAGGAGCTGCTGCCCGAGGCCGTCAAGCGCGGCGCCGTCGTGGTCGACAACAGCCACGCCTTCCGCATGGATCCCGAGGTGCCGCTGGTTGTGCCTGAAATCAATGCCGACGACATCAAGTGGCATCACGGCCTTATCGCCAACCCCAACTGCGCGACCATCATCGGCCTGGTTCCTACGTGGCCGCTGCATCAGCTCGCCGGCGTGAAGCGCATGATCGTCTCGACGTACCAGGCGGCTTCGGGCGCTGGCGCTCCCGGTATGGCTGAGCTCGAGGCTCAGCTGGCCGCCCTGGGCCGCGGCGAGGAGATTCCCGAGCCGCGCGCCTTTGCCGCCCAGCTGGCGAGCAACCTGATTCCGCAGATTGGCGGCGTCAAGGAGGAGGGCTTTACCTCCGAGGAGATGAAGCTGCAAAACGAGGGTCGCAAGATTATGCATCTGCCCGAGCTGCGCGTGAACTGCACCTGCGTGCGCGTGCCCGTGCTGCGCTCGCACTCCGAGAGCATTACGCTCGAGTTTGAGCGCGATATTACGGTTGAGGAGGCTCGTGCTGCGCTGGCTGCCGCTCCCGGCGTCAAGCTGGTTGACGACATGAGCGCCGAGGATGCGCACGATCGCTTCCCCATGCCGATGGATACGTCCGACCAGGACCTGATCTGGGTCGGTCGTGTGCGTCGCGACATCTCGAACCCCGAGGCCGCGCGTGGCATCACCTTCTGGTGCTGCGGCGACCAAATCCGTAAGGGCGCGGCAACCAACGCCGTCCAGATTGCTAAGCTGCTCTGCGAGTAGTGCGACCTGTCCGGCGGGGGCCGGGCTTAGTTTTCAGAACGTCCTCGACCATGTGTGGCGCCTTGTCCTGCTCCTTCGGAGCCGCGGACAAGGCGCCACACTGGTCTGCGGAGTGTTCTGAAAACTAAGCCCGGCCCCTGCCTGCGGTGACTCGGCTGCGAGCGGCCTGCGATGGGGCCGCTGCTGGTTGGGGCCGCTGGGCTGATGTGGGGGCACGTGGCCGTTGCAGGCCCTGGTCCCGGCGGCGGCCCCGGCGCTTCGCGCCTGCCGTCTTGGGGGACTGCGGAGCGCGGCCGGCAGCTGCGGCGCGTTGCGCCTGCTACCTGCGGGGACTTTGGGGTCGTGCGGCAGCTGCGGCGCTGTCGCGCCTGCTGCCTTGGGTGACTTTGGGGTCGATTGGGGTTGTCTGCACAATTCGCGGTATTATGTTGCGGAGTTTTGAAAGGAGCCGCTGGTGGTCACGACGACATTTGCCTCGCCTTTGGGCGAAATCTTGCTTGCCGCTGATGGCCGCGGTCTGACGGGGCTTTGGTTTGAGGGGCAGGAGCACTTTGGTTCCACGCTTCTCCGGGAAGACTCCGAACATGTTGAAGGCGCCGACGCGGTTTCCGGTACCGGTGGCATGTCGTCGGTGAGTCCGGCAAATGGTGTGGCCTCCTCGGTGCTCGAGCGTTCTTGGGCTTGGTTGAATGCTTATTTTGCAGGGCAGGAGCCTCGGTTTACGCCGCCGTTGCATTTGATTGGTACGGCGTTTCAGCGCGAGGTTTGGTTTGAGCTGCTTTCTATTCCGCGTGGCGAGGTCGCTACGTATGGCGAGATCGCCCAGCGTGTAGCGGCTCGACATCGTGTGCCGGGAAATGAAGCGCCCGCTGTGTCTCCTCGTGCGGTGGGGGCTGCGGTTGCGCGTAATCCCATTTCGATAATCGTGCCGTGCCATCGCGTGGTCGCGGCCGACGGATCGCTCAACGGATATGCCGGCGGGCTTGATCGCAAGGAGTGGCTGCTTCGGCTTGAGGGCGCGTACGAGGAATAACGCTCGAACGCTTTGCATAACTAGGACGCCGCAAAAGGACGAGCCTCCGTCCTTCCGCGGCCGGTATGCGTCCGGGCGCTCGGCATCGGCGGCTTAAGTTTGGCTAAGTCACATCCTGCGTATTTGAAAACGCGCAGGTTGAGCCGCTAAGGCTGCGCTAAGGCGGTTGACGGTACGCTATCATCGGCAGTATCGAAACCTGTAGAGCCATGCGCCAAAGGAGCAACTATGAAGCTGATGCTTGCCGAGGACGAACCTGGTCTCTCCCGCGCCCTCACCGCGATTCTTCAACATAGCGACTACGAGGTCGACACCGCCCTCGACGGCTTGACGGCGCTCGAGAATCTACTCACCAACGATTACGACGCCGCAATCCTGGACATCATGATGCCCGGCATGGACGGCATCGAGGTGCTCAAGCGTACACGCGCCGCCGGAAAGCGACTGCCCATCATCATGCTCACGGCAAAAAGCGAGGTGTCCGATAAGGTCGAGGGCCTGGATGCCGGTGCCAACGATTACCTGACCAAGCCGTTTGCCGCCAAGGAACTGCTTGCGCGTATTCGTGCCATGACGCGTGCCGCGACGGCAATTGACGCCACGACGCTCAGCGTGGGTAACGTGCGCCTCGACACGGCGGCTTGCACGCTTGTGGGACCTTTGGGCGAGGAGCACCTGGCCAATCGCGAGTTTCAGCTTATGGAACTCTTTATGCGCAACGCCGGCACGCGCATGCCCACCGAGCGCCTAATGCTTGAGGTTTGGGGCGAGGACGCGCCCGAAGGTGCCAATGTAGTGTGGGTCTATATCTCGTACCTGCGCAAAAAGCTGACGGCGCTGGGTGCCGACGTGGCCATCCGCGCGTCGCGCAACCAGGGATATTCGCTCGAGGTTGTCGAGGAAGGAGAACGGGCGTGAGCGTGCGCACGTGGTGCAAGCGCATGGCGGCGAAGCTCGGCATGGGTGTGGGCTCGGGTAATCCGGAGCGCGCCGATGCTGCCAGTGCAATGGGCCGTCGCCTGCGTCGTAAGTTCATCCTCGTTGCCATGGGCGCTGTGACCGTGGTGCTCACGCTCATCATCGCTGGCATCAACATTGTCAATTATTCGCATGTTTGCAAGATGGCCGACGCTCGCCTGGACTATATTCTGGCGGGCAAGGACGGTATCGATTGGGGGGACGAGCCTAAAGCCGAGCCCGCTAATGGCAAGGATGCCGGCGATAGCCAAGCGGGCGTTCGCATCAGACACTTCGAAGGCATGACGGCGGAGTCTCCCTTCGACACGCGCTACTTTACGGTGACGATTGACGCCGGACAGGTTGCCGATGTCAATACGGCCCGCATTGCCGCGGTTGGTGCCAAGCGCGCCGCCAGTATTGCCGCAAGGCTGCATGCCAAGGGCTGGACCTCGGGCTTCTCTGGCAATTATCGTTATACGACCGACGTCCAGGACGACGAGATCACCTATGTGTTCGTGGACTGCTCGCGCGAGCTTGCAAGCTTTCATTCGTTTTTGAGCGCGAGCGTGGCGATCAGTTGCATTGGCTGGCTGGCGGTGCTGGCAATTGTGGCGGGTGCCTCGGGTGCGGTGATTCGGCCGATGGTCGAGAGTTATAGCAAACAGAAGCGCTTCATTACCGATGCAAGCCACGAGATCAAAACGCCGCTGGCCGTGATTGACGCCGCCAACGAGGTCCAAGAGATCGAGAGCGGCGAGAGCGAGTGGACGCAGAGCATTCACGAGCAGGTCGCGCGGCTGACGGCGCTCACGGAGCGTCTGGTGTTCCTGGCGCGTATGGACGAGGGTTCGGCCGGCTTTACTATGGCGACGATTGATCTTTCGGAGGCCGTGGACACGGCTGCGACGCCATTTGAATCGGTGGCGGTTTCGCGCGGAAAGCGGCTGTCGACGTCGATCGCGAGCGGTGTGCGGGCCCATGCCGATGCCGCGGCAGTGGCGCAGGTTGTTGAGCTGCTGCTGGACAACGCCACACGCTACGCAAGCGAGGACAGCGTGATCGAGCTGAGCCTGCGTGCCGTTTCGCGCGGTGCGGGCAAAGGCTCGGCCGAGCTTGTCGTATCGAATGCTGTTGATGAGCTGCCCGAGGGCGACCTGGACCGGCTGTTCGACCGCTTCTATCGTGCGGACGTGTCGCGCAGCTCCAAGACAGGTGGCTCGGGCGTGGGGCTGTCCGTCGTGCGCGCCATCGCCGAAGCCCATGGCGGATCAGCCACCGTATCCGGCCACGATCATCAGATCACCTTCACCGTCCGCCTCTAAGACCTGCCAAAAAGGGACAGGTTTATTTTGGCAGGTTTTATCTGTGCAGACGGCAGCGGAGGCTGGCGGTGATCGGCGCCATGAACGCCACCGACCCAAATAAACGCACCTCTAACTGCTAAAATATGGACATCGTTGTTCGGCTCCCGAAGGAAAGGAGACGGTCATGCAGTACGAGATCGGCGGAGGGGCTTTCCCGGTTGTTACGTGCAACCTTAGCGACGGCGAATCCATGATCACCGAAAGCGGTGCCATGGTCTGGATGACCCCCAACATGGAGATGTCCACCTCGGGCGGTGGTATAGGCAAGATGTTCTCTAAGGCTTTTTCGGGTGAGGCGTTGTTCCAAAACATTTGGACCGCGCACGGCGATGGCATGATTGCGTTTGGCTCTTGCTTCCCCGGCCGCATTATACCGATCGAGATTGGCCCTGGTAAGAGCTGGATTTTGCAGAAGCGTTCGTTCCTTGCCGCGGAAAGTGGTGTTGAGCTGAGCATCCACTTTAACAAGAAGGCAAAGACCGGCGTCTTTGGCGGCGAGGGTTTTATCATGCAAAAGCTCACGGGCTCGGGTATTGCCTTTGCCGAGATCGACGGCGACCTAGTTGAGTACGAGCTTGCTGCTGGCCAGCAAATGATTGTAGATACCGGCAACGTGGCCGGCTTTGAGGAGACGGTGAGCATCGACGCGCAGATGGTCAAGGGCGTCAAAAACATCATGTTTGGCGGTGAAGGCGTGTTCAACACTGTGCTCACCGGTCCGGGGCGCATCTGGCTGCAGACAATGCCCATTTCCAATCTTGCGGCAGCAGTGGCTTCGATGACCAACAACAATAACTAATCGTGTATAGGATGACGCGCGCGGCGGGCCCGGCCTGTCGTGCGCGTTTTTTGGTGGCAAACGCCCTGTTTATCGGGTGCGGCTGTGCTCCTGCAGGGCGTAGATCGATTTGTCCATGTTGAACAGATAAGCCACAACGCAGACGATGAAGAACATCGGCAGATTACCGAAACCGAAGACCTCGCAGCCAATGAGGATCGGCGCGAGTAGCGTGTTGGTGGCGCTGCCAAAGACGGCGGCGTATCCCAGCGCGGCGCAGAGCTCGACGGGCATGCCGAGAATCCCGGCGAGTACGACACCCAGGCTGGCTCCGATGGAGAACAGCGGCGTCACCTCGCCACCCTGATATCCTGCGGAAAGCGTGGCGATGGTGAGTACGAATTTGAGCGCCCAGTCCCAAGGCATGATCGACGCCTCGCCGTTGTCACCCAGTGCCGCGGATATCAGGTTGGTGCCAAGGCCGCAGTATCGCCCCTGCCACAGCGCGAACAGAATCGCCGACAGCGCAAGGCCCATAACGGCAACGCGTATGTAAGGGCTGGGGAGCAGCCGCGCTGCAAGGGTCTTGGCATGGGCAAGGCACCAGGCAAAAGCTCCACCTACCATACCAAACGCGATACCCAACAGCGCCAGTCGTCCAAGACCGGGGAGGTCGAGCGCATACGAGGCGGTAATGGCGACCTCGAACTTCTCGAGTCCCAGAGCGCCGGAGGTCATGCTTGCGGCAAGCGAAGCCGTAAGCGCGGGAAACAGCGCGCGGTATTCCATGCGTCCTGCGACCAGTACTTCGATCGCAAAGACCGTGGCGGCGAGGGGCGTTCGGAAGAGTCCGGCAAAGCCGGCGGCCATGCCGATAAGCAAAAACGTGTTGCCGGGGTCTCGGAAAGGTAGACGTCGGCCGATCCAATGCGAGACGGTTGCGCCGATCTGCACGGCTACGCCTTCTCGTCCCGCGCTGCCGCCAAAGAGATGCGTGGCCCACGTGCTCAGCATAATGAGCGGCACCAAACGTGGGGAGATGGCGTCCTCGTGTCCGTGGCCTACGTCGAACACCAGACTCATGCCGCGGTCGGTGCCCTTGCCCCAGGTGCGGTAGGCAAACACGATGGCAAGGCCCGCAAGAGCGAGAAAGGGGAGCAGCAACGCGACGTGCGAGTCCCGGAAGGCGCCAATTGCCAGGAGCACACGACCAAAAAGGGCACAGATGGCGCCAACGATAACGCCGATAGGGATTCCGACGGCGCCCATGAGCACGAGACCGCTATAGGTGTTGACCAGGCGTTTAATCCTGCTCGATGCGCTGCTTTCTGACATTTTGCTTTCCGACACTTGCTCTCTTGATAGAAAAAGAGCTGGAGTTGCGCATCGTTGAGAGGCTTTCCAGCTTTAGCAAAACAAACTTATAAGATGCGACGGGCCGCGTCAAGATAATTACCGGACGGCCTAGGAGGCGGCTGGTTGGCTGGCTTAAAACCTAGCGCGTGAAATGACGCCCCACGCTATTCAGCGCGCTTGATAGGATGACGAACCACGGTCTTAAGTTTCTCCGGTGCGCATTTGCGTGGATCGGAGAGATAGATTTCGTGATGTAAACGGGTGTCTGAGAAGTCGGGAACATAGCCCAGCTCGGTCGTGTATTCATGCATAGCGTCTACGGTCGCCGGTTCGTTGTCGTAGGGCCCGGTGTGCATACATTGAACGCAGAGACCCTCGTCAACTTTAAGCAGTTCGACGGCGGAAAAGTCCAGTTTCTTTTTGGTCGTGGCTTCCGCGACTGCCCAGCCAAAGTCATCTCGGGTGACGAAATCGGGCAGGCGGATGCACGAGATAAAGTTGAAATTGTCCTTGCGTACATAATCGATGTCGCCGCTCGGGGACTCTTGCCACCAGAAACCCTCGAGCGGCGGTACCACAAAGTCGAAATAGCCCTCGATACTCCTTGAGCCTTTCTTCGACATCTTGACGGTATAGGCGATGCCGTAAAGTAGCGGCAGGGCGTTTTGATACTCGCCACCTTCGGTATTTGGGTCACCCTTTCCGCGAACGGCAACGTAGCTCATAGGCGGGACAGTTACGATACTCGGCTTGCTTGCAGGTTTGTAGAGCTCCTTGCATTCCTTCTTAAAGTCGAACGCCATGTTGGCCGCCTTTCTGCGTATTGGCCTGCTTAGATAGTTGAATCATATCATAGAAACGAACAACTGTTCGAATGATTTGGCTGACAGATTGAGATGCGTGCGTTGTGTTTGGCGGTCGGCCTGACCCCGTTGATGATTTCTCGGCCTCCCCGGCGCCCTATCTATAGCTGCCGTTTCCCCATATAAAACCTGCCAAAATAAACCTGTCCCTTTTTGGTAGGTGGGAAATGGGTAATACTAAAGAGTTATCCGACCAGATGGGAATTAATCGATGGCCTATATCGAATTCAAAGACGTCATCAAAGCATACGGCGAGGGCGATGCCCGCATTCATGCGCTCGACGGCGCGAGCTTTACCGTTGAGCGTGGCGAGCTTGCCATTATCCTGGGCGCTTCGGGCGCCGGTAAAACCACGGCGCTCAATATCTTGGGCGGCATGGACACGGCAACTTCCGGCACCGTGACGGTGGACGGGCGTGACGTGAGCTCCGCCAACGAGGCACAGCTCGTGGAATACCGCCGCGCCGACGTCGGCTTTGTCTTCCAGTTCTACAATCTGGTCCCCAACCTGACGGCGCTTGAGAACGTCGAACTCGCGGCGCAGATCTGCCCCGATTCGCTCGATGCCGAGCAAACGCTTCGCCAGGTTGGCCTGGGCGACCGCCTCGCTAACTTTCCGGCGCAGCTTTCGGGCGGCGAGCAGCAGCGCGTGTCCATCGCCCGCGCACTGGCAAAGAACCCCAAGCTGCTTCTGTGCGACGAGCCCACGGGCGCGCTTGACTACAAAACTGGCAAGCAGATCTTGCAGCTGCTGCAGGATACCTGCCGCAAGCAGGGCATTACGGTCATTATCATCACCCACAACTCCGCGCTCGCGCCCATGGCCGATCGCCTGATTCGCTTTAAGAATGGCTGCGTGGAGAGCGAGACGGTCCAGCAAAATCCCGTGCCGATCGAGACGATCGAGTGGTAGCGCCCATGGACCAGGACCGCCACAACAGCCAACGCCGCGATGCGCAGAACACGGAGCGCGAGCAGGATTTTACGACCTACCGCACTGCCCAAAGCTCAAACGATATGGTGCCGATGGTTTTTCGCCGTGGCATCTACCGCACAATCCGAGGCAGTCTTAAGCGCTTCTTATCCATCGTCGTAATCACGGCGCTCGGCGTGAGCGTGATGTGCGGCCTCAAGGCGGGTTGCGAGGATCTGTGCGATTCGGTCGATGCCTATTTTGACCATCAGAATGTTTATGACATCAACGTGCAGTCGACCTATGGTCTGACCGATGACGATCTTGCGGCCATTCAGGAGGTCGACGGCGTCGAGACGGCCGAGGGCATCTATACCGAGACCGCCTATACCGCCGTGGGTACGACGCGCGAGCGTGTCGTCGTACAGAGCCTCTCCAAAGAGAATATTGACCAACCGGTGCTAGTACGCGGCGAGCTGCCCGAGACTTCGGGCGAAGTGGCAGTGACCTCACGTTTTTTGAAGGCTTCGGGCAAGAAAATCGGCGATACGGTGAGTTTTGCCGCCAATGACGCGAGCTCGTCGAACCAAAGCGCCAAGGACCAGTTTGCCGATGGGGACTACACCATTACGGCTGAGGTCCTCGATCCCACTGATGTGAGCTCCGACTCGACAGTCAACGCCTTCCGTGCCGCCTCGGCCGCGGACTACAAGTTCTACGTGAGTGAGGATGCCGCGACGTCGTCGTCCTATTCCGCGATCCACGTGATCGTCGAGGGAGCCAAGGACCTCAACTCCTATTCCGATGCCTATACGGCAAGGATTAACGAGGTCAAGGGCAATATCGAGAAGATTCGTGACGAGCGCGAAAAAGCGCGTGCCCAGGAACTGACGGCCGATACGCCGGCGAGCTTGGACGCGGCCGAGCGTCAAGCGAACATGGTCTTTGGGATTGAACAGGACAACATCAACCGTATGGCCGAGGGCAGCGAGGAGCGCGCCCAGGCTCAGGCCGATTTGGACCAGCGCCGCGCCGCCGCCGACCAGCAATTCGCCGATGCCCGCGCCGAGATTTCCGACCTTGGCGAATGCACCTGGTACATCCAGGACCGTGGCAACATCGCGAGCTACTCGAGCGTCGAGAGCGACAGCTCCTCGATCGAGGCCATCGCCACGGTCTTCCCGTTTATCTTCTTTATCGTCGCTGTGCTCATTAGCCTTACCACTGCCACGCGCATGGTCGAGGAGGAGCGCACACTCATCGGTCTGTACAAGGCACTCGGCTATTCACGCGGGCGCATCCTGTCCAAATACGTGGACTATGCGCTGTGGGCGTGCCTGATCGGTGGCGTGCTGGGCAACGTCATCGGATTTGTGGGCCTGCCGCTGTTCCTGTTTACGGTGTTCGACGACATGTACTCGCTGCCCCAGATGCTGCTTTCGTACGACATTGTGTCCTCAATCGTCTCGGTGGCGCTGTTTGCCGTGGGCGTGGTGGGCGCCACGATTATCGCCTGCCGCCACGAGATGGCCGAGACCCCAGCCTCGCTCATGCGCCCCAAGGCTCCGCGCGCCGGCTCGCGCATCTTGCTCGAGCGCATCGGCTTTATCTGGCACCGTATGGGCTTTTTGAACAAGGTCGCTGCACGCAACCTATTCCGCTATAAAAAGCGCGCCTTTATGACCATCTTCGGAATTGCCGGCTGCACAGCGCTCGTGATCTGCGGTATGGGCATCCGTGACACGTCGGTGGCGCTTTCGCCCAAGCAGTACGGGCATATCACGCGCTATGACCTCCTGGCGGTCGCCAATCCCGACGATTTTTCGAAGACGTGCGCGGCATTGGATGAGCGCAGCGCAGCCAAGGATTCCGACGTGACCGTGACCGCGACGTTGCCGATTATGACCGACAACGTTTCCTTTACATTTGGCGGCAAGAGCGAGACCGTGCAACTGATCGTGGTGCCCGATGACCGCACGAACGACCTGGACGACTACGTGTGTCTCGAGGACGAGTCCAAAGAACCACTCGCCCTGCGTGACGGGGATGTGTATTTGAGCAAGAGCTCTCAGCTGGTGCTGGGGATCAAGCCGGGTGACACGGCTCACGTCCAGGATTCGTCGCTCAATGTTGCCAAGGTCAAAGTCAGCGACATCTCGCTCAACTATCTGGGCAACACGCTTTACATGACGCAGGGCACCTATGAGCGCGCGTTCGGTCGAAGTGCACGCCTTAACGGCGTCTTTGTGCTGCTTAAGGGTTCGTCGGCCGACCAGATTGCGTTTAGCAAGAATCTTAAGAGTGACGGTTGGCTTACGATTTCGAGTACGGCCGAGCATTGGGAAAACTATGAGGCGAACTTTACGATTATCAATTCGGTCGTGGTGCTCGTGACCTTTATGGCGGCGTGCCTGTCGTTTGTGGTGGTGTTTACGCTGTCTAATACGAATATTTCGGAGCGCGAACGCGAGCTGGCGACCATCAAGGTGCTGGGCTTCCGTCGTGGTGAGGTACACCACTACGTTAACAAGGAGACGCTGATCCTCACGGCGATTGGCGCCGCGCTGGGCGTGCCGCTGGGTGGCCTGCTTGCCGAGAGCTTTACGTACATCCTGCAGATGCCGTCGCTGTACTTTGACGTCGAAGTCGAGCCGCTGAGCTACGCGCTTGCCGTGGTGCTTTCCTTTGGCTTTACGATCATCGTCAACCTCGCCACCAACCGAACGCTCAACAAGATCGACATGGTCGGCGCCCTCAAGAGCGCCGAGTAACCTGCCAAAAAGGGACAGGTTTATTTTGGCAGGTTTTATCTGGGCAAACGCCGGACAACCATTGTCGCTGCCACAATGACAGGATAGGGAACAAGGGCATTTTCCGGGTAGCCGGGTTCGTTACCATTCGTCCCATTCATCAGCATTTTCCTCCAGATATTTTCTTAATTTCTCAAAAGAGCTTGTCCGCCTGTACTGTATCGTGCTTCTCGACGTGTTGAACAGCTCCGCAATCTCGGTGTCGTTCATTCCCTCGAAATAGTACAGGAGTACGGCTTTGCGCTTTTCTTCCGGCAAAGTACGGATTGCTTCAAGAAGCAGCTTCGGCGTGATTTTCTTCCCGGTTTTCTCAAAGACGGTTTCGGCGGTTTCCCGTTTGAAATATTCATCAAAGGTATGAAGCTGCCGCGCTTCGTCTAAGGGCAAATCGGAAAAGGTGACTTCCCTTGCCTTATGCCTGTGCAGCTCCCTGTGAGCGTCACACGCTTCATTGTGCAGCACCGTATTACAAAACTTCTGAAAAGCACATTGTTTGTAAAACTCCCTGCTATTAGGTTCCACATTCTCACCTCCTTTCTCGTTGGAAAGTTGGTGGTGCTTCCCCCTTTTCGCGGGGCAATACGGCGTTTTTGAAAAACGCCGAAGATTTTTTGAAATTTTTTCAAAAAGATTTTTTGAGCAGCAAAATACGCCTGTCCGAAAAGCCCGGACAGGCGTATGGGTATTATAAGCAGTATTTAGATGATTAGACAGTTCATAGTCAAGGGTAGAGAGGTTCCCGGCGGTGGTCGGGCTTTTTTTGATATGTCAATGACCGTCGGATTTTGTCGATAGGGTATGTGCTTCATGGCGGCTACCTCCTTTTAGCCGCCGCTTTTAACAGTGATACCGCGTCATTTCATTAGAAGATAAAAAGAAACGGCGGCTTTGGTTTTTCAAAGCTGCTGCGGAAATCAAAGAACGACAAGCAACAGTTCTGATTTTGCTCCAATATGGTTATTGGGGGCACAAATTAAATCAAAAAAGAGCCGATAACAGCAGTATTTCAAACTGCATATTATCGGCTCTGCGTCTGTGCGTCTGGCTCTTTTAATTAAATTATTTTTGTTGTTTTTTGGCTTTATTATATGTATTAGCTAACTGTCCACAAGCTGCTTTAATCTTTCTACCATGAGAAACTCTCATGGTAACTTCAAGTCCTGTTTGCTCTAATTGATGTTTGAACGCAACCATTTCTTGTTTTTGTGGTGCTCTAATTTTTGAATTACTCGTCGGGTTGTATTGCAGCACGTTAATCATAACATTTTTGCCCTTAAACCATTTTGCAAGTTGCCTTATATCTGAGGAACGGTCATTTATACCTGGTAAAAGCAAATACGCAAATACCACTTTTCGATTATGCCTTTGTGAATAGGACAATGCTTGCTTAACAACATCTTCAATAGCGTACATGTGCATATGAGGAATGATGCAGTTTCTCGCAGCCTGTGTTGCTGCATGTAAAGATATTGTCAACTGAATTTTTAGATGTTCTTCGCGCAATTTTTTTAATTGATTAACTGGACCAACTGTTGATACGGTAATGCCGTCGGTTGGAAAGTTAAGTCCATTTCTATCTCGAAGAATATGGATTGCTGCAATCAAGTTGTCGTAATTGAATAAAGGTTCTCCCATTCCCATAAAAACGATACGATTTACTTTTTGACGTATCAATATGACCTGCTGCACAATTTCAGATGGTGTTAGATTACGAACGAAACCATTGCGTCCGGACTCACAAAAAATACAACCAACAGAACAACCAACTTGCGTACTTACGCAAACAGTCCCACCATCTCGCCGTTTAATAAAAACCGTTTCGATATACCTGTTGTCTTTCAATTCATAAACATACTTTTCAGTATCGCTACTTTTATAGACTTTTTTTGTTGATATTGATAGATTTTTTTTGTGAAATGGCTGTTTATACAATTCCGCATATAAGGCTCTTGCTTTATCCTCTCCAATTACTTCCGACATTTCTTTGTAAGTAAATCCGTATGGGTCATTCAATATTTCCGTAGGTGTACTTTTAGGTAAGTGTTTCATTTAATATCCTTCCTTTTGTTTTTCAGAGTTTTTGATTATGATTTCTAATTTTTCAACATCAATGATATGTGTTAATTTACATTTAGGGCAGAAAAGAGGAAAATTTCTTAATACCGTATTATAAAATACTTGAACCCTCGTCTTTCCGTTACAAATTGGACATTTTATCCAATATTTTTCAAGCATATTATTTCTCCTTTTGTGCAAAAAAATACAGGTCAATTCTCAACATGAGCATTGACCTGCATTTATACATATAACACTACAACAAAATTAAGGCATAGTTTTTATACTATGTCTATACATCGTTAGTTTTGTTGTATAGCATACGCAAAATAAGCATGACAAAAAAGCCCATATTGAAAATGGGAAAAATCTTTTTTGATTTCAATGCTTATCGAATACGCATGCTATGTAACATAAACATTTCCCCCTTTTAATAATACTATACAAAAAAAGCGGCTAATTGTCAACATATACATATGAATTATTTTGGCTAACTGATTGAATTGTGTAGACATATCCAAGAAGAAAGGGGAACAGTAAAATGTAAGAGGGTGAATAACTATGGCAAAAAGACCAGTACCACGATACGACTTCAAGGCTTTTGGGGCAGCGATAAAGGCAGCGCGTGAAGGACGCAAAGAGAGCCGCAAGAAAGTAGGCGACGAAATGTTTATCTCGCCGCGTTACCTTGCGAACATTGAGAACAAGGGGCAGCACCCAAGTTTACAGATATTCTTTGAGCTGATACAGCGTTACCATATATCCGTAGACCAATTCCTGTTAGACACGCCCGCCGCAAAGGACACGCAGCGGCGGCAGCTTGACGCGCTCCTTGACGATATGAGCGATACGGGCATACGGATTGTGACCGCAACGGCAAAAGAGATTTCCGAAGTCGAAAAAGAGGGCGAATAGGAATGTCCGGCTTAAAACTGAACAGGATTTAGAAAGCGTTGTAATCTTTTTTTGAGATTGCAGCGTTTTTCTTTTGCGGAAGTTTGGCAAAATCGCTTTTTCTCCGTAGTAAGGGATAAGAGCCTAAAAGATAAAAACATTCGTAGCAAGCATAGGAAGCGGGTACCCACTTCCGTATTTTCGCCCTCCCGCGCTGCGGCGCGTCGGTTGAAAATTGCTTGTTGGGAAGTGTCCCAAACCCTCGGAACGGAAAGGAAAGGAGCGAACACATGGACGGACGCAAAAGGACGGTGCAAATCAAATTCAGAGTGACGGAAGCGGAACGGGATTTAATACTGGAAAAAATGAAGCTCGTACCCACCCGGAACATGGCGGCATATCTGCGGAAGATTGCCATTGACGGGTATATCATTCAGATAGACCACGCCGACATAAAGGCAATGACCGCAGAGATACAGAAAATCGGTGTCAACGTCAACCAGATAGCACGCCGCGTAAACGCGACGGGGAACGCATACCAAGAGGACATAGAGGAAATAAAGGGGGTGCTTGCGGAGATATGGCGGTTACAAAGATTAAGCCTATTAAAAGCACTCTAAGCAAAGCCCTTGACTATATCGAAAACCCGGACAAGACGGACGGGAAAATGCTTGTGTCATCTTTCGGCTGCTCCTATGAAACGGCAGATATTGAGTTTGAATATACCCTGTCGCAAGCACTCCAAAAGGGGAACAATTTAGCCTTTCATCTGATACAGTCCTTTGAGCCGGGGGAAGTCGATTATCAGAAAGCCCACGAAATCGGGAAGCAGCTTGCCGACGCGGTAACAAAGGGGCAGCATGAGTATGTACTCACGACGCACATTGACAAAGGACACGTCCACAATCACATTTTTTTCTGCGCCGTAAACTTCGTAGACCACCACAAATACAATTCCAACAAAAGGAGCTATTACGGCATACGGAACATGAGCGACAAGTTGTGCCGGGAGAATGGCTTGTCCGTCGTCGTTCCCGGCAAGGGCAGCAAGGGAAAGAGTTATGCAGAGTACCAAGCAGAAAAGACGGGCACAAGTTAGGTGGCCCGGCGTTTGCCCCGTTTTGCTGGGGATGTCTGTCGTTCAGTGCTCTTACTGGCCAATCCAGTGTTGCGCATAGCTCTTAATGTCCTCGGTAAAACCGTCAAGGTCATCAGGGGTGATCACACTGTCGATAAGCAAATTGGCTATCTCGCGGTGCATTGTGCTGCGGCGAATGTCGTTTGCAATTACGCCTGAGGACAGCTTGTCTCTATTGAGGCGCTCTTCTAGTGCCCAAAATCTACTGGACGCTTCGCTGTCGCCGTTCAGCATCTCAACGTACTGGCCGATGAGCTTTTCCATATAACGTTCTTGCCATTGAGGAAGCATTTTCTTAAACAGCTTCCAGTCGCTTTCGGCTACGTCGCGCATATGTCCTCCGCTCGTCAAACGGGCTTTCCAGTTGCCTTTCATTCTATTTGGTTTTCGCTCGCAGGCGTGGATGAGAGGCTCCCTTTAGCCTTCGAGATTGGGCTTGAATGGGTGGTATGCCACAAAATGGGCCTATCTACTACGTTTGCTACCACACCCTCGACCATGACAAAGATTATGAAATTAAAACCGCAGGTAGAGGGCTTGTCAATTTTCAAAAAAGCGGGTATGGTCGGCCCTCTCGAGTTAAACGTAGTAAATAGGCCCTTTTCTTGGCGCGCGGTCAGCTCAATGCTAATCTCCGTGCCGGAACTGACCCAGTTGTTTGTAAGTTGCGGTGATATACGGACTGTTTTGGCGCTTTGGAGCCTCAAAACAGTCCCTATATCACCGCAACTTGAAAGGGGCGGGCGGTGTCGGATGAGTGGCGCTGGCTGGTTGGGGTGGTTTAGGCCTGTTTGCGGCACTTCCATTGTTTGCGACACCAGCGCATGAGCGCCTTTACGATGGGAATCGTGATGAGGATGGCCCATGCGGGATGGGGCTGCCCCAGGCAAAGCCACATATAGAGAAACCATGCAATGGCGGCTGCTGGATAGACGCATTCAATGAGCTTTGACAAATGGCGTCGATCGATAAAGTCACCAATTGCGTAGTAGACGGGAACCAAAAAGACGAGGAAAAGCCCCATGCCCCATGTGCCGTAGACAATGCCGAGCGCCAGATAGGCGAGAGTGACAAGTGCGGGGAAGGGAAACTTGTTCCATGCACGTCCGACCTTGGTGTGGAAATACTTGCCATGATGGTCGAGCTTGTCGTGTGCTTCCTTCCAGCTGGAGAACGTCTCGCCGTCGATGGTGACGGTGCCGTCGTCATTGGTACGCACGCTATGTCCATCGTCCTCAAGCGTATCGATATGCACGCCGCCCGGCCCCACATGCACCTCTTCGCCCTTGCGCTTGTTGGTCACATGGATGCCGCTCCAACCAACATGGACTTCCTCGCCTTTATTGGGATCAATGACGTGGATACCGCGCGCGAGGGAAATATCGATAAGTGGTTTGTCGCCGCAATCGGCGTGCTCGGCAGAATCCTCAGCCTCGTCAGCCACATCCGCCGTCTCGGTGTCGGCGCTACCGTCCTTCAGGTCGACGGCATCGTTGGCCGCCTCCCCATATAGCAGCTCGTCCAACGACACGTCATACAGCGCGGCGAGCGCAATGAGGTTATCGGTATCGGGTGAGGACTCGCTGCGCTCCCATTTGCTCACAGCCTGGCGGCTTACGCCCAGCTGGACAGCAAGCGCCTCCTGAGAAAGCCCGGCAGCCTTGCGGCGATCGACGAGTCGCTGCGCCATCGCAAGATCCATGGTGGTTCCTTTCGTGTGGTGACCATAATCGAATGAGGCGAGTATGCCGAGAACAACCGGTAGCGACCACCATTTCTAGTTAGAATCTGCCCCAACCCTACCGCAACTACCGGTAGCAACCATCATGACCAGCAATTATGTGACAAATGTCAGTGCGCGCAACAGCTAAGAGCCCGGCTCAAAAGTTGCGGTGGAATAGTTCCTAAATTCAGCCATTTGCGGGCTAAGCAGGAACTATTTCGCCGCAACTTAATTTCGGCCGAGGTTATTCGTCGCCGAAGCTGATGCCCAACGCCTTGGCCTCGCGCACCAGATCGCTCTGGGGGTCGACATATTTGAGCTTGCCGGCGACCTCCTCGAGCGGCATGTGGCACATCTTGCCGTCACGCAGGGCAATCATGTAGCCAAACTCGCCGCGTAGGCAGCCAAGCGCTGCCTCGACGCCGCACTGGGTCGCAAAGATGCGGTCCTGGGCGTCGGGCTGGCCGCCGCGCTGCGTGTGGCCGGGGATGGCGACGCGGGTCTCGCGACCGGTCTTGGCCTCGATCTCCTTGGCGATGTCGTACACGATTGACGGGCTCGTACGCTCGGCGAGCTTCTTCTTGTACTCCTTCTTGGACAGCGCCGCGTCCTCCTTGGAGATAGCACCCTCGGCGACGGCTACGATGGTAAAGCGGCTGCCGGTCTCCATGCGATGCTCGATGGTCTTGATGACGTTATCCATGTCGTAGGGGATCTCGGGAATCAGGATGACGTCCGCGCCGCCCGCGACGCCGGCATACAGCGGAATCCAGCCAACCTTGTGGCCCATGATTTCGATGACAAACACGCGACCGTGGCTCGAAGCGGTGGTGTGGATGTCGTCGATGCACTTGGTGGCGACGTCGATGGCGCTCGTAAAGCCAAACGTCAACTCGGTGCCCCAGGTGTCGTTATCGATGGTCTTGGGCAGGGCGATAACGTTGAGGCCCTCTTCGCGCAGGCGGTTGGCGGTCTTGGTGGAGCCGTTGCCGCCCAGCATAAACAGGCAGTCGAGCTGCAACTTGTGATAGGTGTGGACCATCGCGGGCACCTTCTCGACGCCGTCGGCCTCGGGAGTATCCAGGCGCTTGAACGGCGTACGGCTCGTGCCCAGGATGGTGCCGCCGCGGGTGAGGATACCGCTAAAATCGGCGGGCGTCATGACGCGGAACCTGCTGTAGATAAGGCCCTGGTAGCCGTCCTCAAAACCGTAGATCTCGATAGGCTCTTCGCTATTGGTCATGAGTGTTTTGACGATGCCGCGCATGGTGGCGTTGAGCGCCTGGCAGTCGCCGCCACTGGTAAGAAGACCGATCCTGAGCATGATGAATCCTTCCGGGCAAGTTATAACATGCGCATAAGTTTACCCCCCGCACACTGTTGATACAGGGGTAAAACGTGTTAGCTCAAATGTATAGAAATGTAAGCAGCGTCAGGCGAGCGTAAGGTCAACGGGCCTGGCTCCTTACAGCGCAAAGGCGTCGACGTCGCCCCAGTGGCGGCGCAGCGTGATGGCGGCAGCGGGCTCAGTGTTGTCGAAGACAACCGACCACTGCGTGTTGCTGGTGATGTCTTCCGGATTGGGCTCTTGCGCTGCAGCGCGTAGGGCCTTCCAAGCGACTGCCTCGTCTTGGGCGCCGGCATGGGCGTCGAGGACATCGGCGATTGCGACGGCGCGCTCTTTACCATGGCCCAGCTCGCCATTCTTTTGGTTGGGCAGCACTTCGTCGCCATAGCAGGCGTAGAAGTTCGTAACCTGGCGTACAGGAGTCGCTTTGAAAGCGCGGTCCGGATCGCGCGGATCCCACTCTACTACGCGCGCGTCACCGGCGGCGTCGTTGATAAAGAAGTGGTAGTCGCGTCCGGCCATGGCGTGCATGTCGTAGGCAGAAAGCAGGTCGACAGCCTCCTGCGTGGTGGCCGCGCGGTCGAGCACCAGGCGGATGGCGAGCGAAGTGTTGATGACGGGGCGCTGCGTGTCCTGGTCACAGGGTTTGGAATCCAGGGTGAGCACGGCAATGGACACGCCACATTCGTTGACGCCGTCGAGCTGGGCAAACGGGCCCATCAACGCCGCAGCGCGTCCGCCGACGGAGTCAAGCGGAGTGTTATCGCCCAGGTTGTTAAGGGCGGCAAACCCGATGGAGGCATAGCTGCCGCGTGGGTGATTGCGCACCAGCAGCGCCGAGGTGTCGTCCTTAAAGTCGTAATTGCGACCGGTGCGCACGCGGCCTTCGGCATCTACGGCGACAAAAGCGCTGCAGGCAAACTGGGGTGCCTGGACATGTGCCGGCACACCGGGCAGCACCTGTGCCACCACGGCATCGATGTATGCCTGGTCATCGCGCACGCCAGCGGCGATGATGCGATCAAGATCGTAGTCGTAGGCGATGTCGATTGCGTACAGGTCATAGCCATCCGCGTTGCCGGTCAAGCGTTTGAGTGACGCGGCGGACTTGATTTGTTTGTGATAAACGATACCGGTGGCAGCAGCAAGGCCGACGGCGACTCCCGCGACACCGCAGGCGATGGCAATGTTGCGTGGCTTCATGACGGCTCCTTTCGTCCTGTTAGCGTAATTGTCGCAAAAGGAGTGCGGACATGATGGCACAACTTGGCGAGCGGCGCGGGATTAAACATGGAATGAAAGGTACGACATTGGCGTGGCGGGGTATGCTGGAGGAGACCATCAACCCAGTGAAAGGGGAGAGCATGACGGATCAGGAAACGCCCGAGCGCGCGCATGTGACGGCCGACGATATCGAGGCCGCCAACGACCTTATCGACTTTATCGAGGCATGCCCCAGCATGTTCCATGCGGCGGCGACTATTATGGCCGAGCTCGACGAGGCGGGCTTTACCTACCTGCCCGAGAATGCGGCGTGGGACATCGAGCCGGGCGGGCGTTATTACACGCAGCGCAACACTTCGAGCGTTGTTGCCTTTAAGGTGGGCGAGGACCTGGCCGCGACGTGGGGCGAGGACGGCGTTGTCGGTGACTATCATTTTCAGCTCACGGCGTCACACAGCGATTCGCCGACGTTTAAGGTCAAGGCTGTGCCCGAGCTCGACGGCGCGGGCGAGACGCTGCGCCTGAACACCGAGGCCTACGGCGGCATGATCGACTACACCTGGTTCGACCGTCCGCTGGCACTCGCGGGCCGCGTGCTGGTACGCGAGGGCGACCGTATCGAGAGTCGTTTGCTCGCTACCGAGCGCGAAGTCGCCATCATCCCGAGCCTTGCCATCCATATGAACCGCGGCGTTAACGAGGGCTTTGCGCCCAACCGAGCCGTTGACCTGTGCCCTCTCATCAGCGCTGGTGACCTTAAGCAGGGCGACTTTGACGCCCTGATCGCCGACGAGCTGGATGTTGAGCCCGAGCAGATTCTGGGCCGCGATTTGTTCCTGGTCAACCGCCAGGATGCGCGCATTTGGGGCTGGGCCGACGAGTTTATCTCGACGCCCAAGCTCGATGACCTGGCATGCGCCTATACCTCGCTGCAGGCATTTTTGGGTGCCGAGAACGTGCATGACGTTTCGGTCTTTTGCTGCTTTGATAACGAGGAGGTTGGCTCCGAGACCAAGCAGGGCGCCATGTCGACGTTCTTGGCCGACGCGCTGCGCCGCATCAACGGATCGCTGGGCTTTGATGACGAGTCGTATCATCGCGCCCTTGCCGCATCGATGCTCGTGAGCTGCGACAACGCGCATGCCGTGCACCCCAACCACGCCGAGAAGTGCGATGCCCGCAACCAGGTGGTGCTCAACGGCGGCATCGTCATCAAGGAAGCCGCCAACCAGCACTACTGCACCGATGCCTTTAGCCGCGCGGTGTTCCAGGCTATTTGCGACGACGCCGACATGCCCACGCAGGCCTTCGCCAACAAGAGCGATATGGCGGGCGGCTCCACGCTCGGCAATCTGTCCAATATGCAGGCGAGCATGCATGCCGTGGACGTGGGCCTGCCGCAGCTTGCCATGCACTCGAGCTACGAGACCGGCGGCGTGCGCGACGTGATGTACGCCATCCGCGCCCTCACGGCTTTCTACGAGCGCAACCTAACCATCAACGGCGCCGAAAGCGTGGAGCTCTAAAACCTACCAAAAGGGGATGTTAATTTTGGTAGGTTTTATCTGGGCGAATGCAAAGGGTGAAACCGAACTAGATCGGTGATACGTGGCCGCCGAGGCGCAGTGTGCCTCGGCGGCTTTTTGTGTGCAGAGTACGGCTAATGCTTATAAATGCTATACATGCTTTACGTATCTACCATAGAGTTCTATGATAATTATAAAGTATTAAGGAGGGGTCATGACCACAACAGCCGCTCAGATCAACGTACGTCTCGATGCCGATCTTAAAAGGAGCGGCGACGCTGCCCTCTCCAGGGCCGGTATGACGCCGAGCCAAGCGGTGCGAGCGCTCTGGCAGCTTGCGGCGTCGCTGGCCGATCGCCCCGGTGCGCTCGAGGATATCCTGCTGCCCAGTCGTGCCCGGGCGGAACAGCGCGAGCGCGAAAAGGCCGCCAAACGCAAACTCGAACTCATCGATCAAGGATCGAAGCTGTTCGCTGCTGCTTGCCGTGAGTCGGGAATCGATATGGTCAAGGCTCAGCCATCGGACGACGAAGAGCTCAAACGGAATGCCTATGCGGATCGCTATGGCGAGGAGATGAGCTGGCTTAATGAGTGAGGCTCCAAAGCGCATCTTGGTTGACACCAACGTGTGGCTCGATTACTTCATTCCCTCACGACGTGGTCGTTCGGTGGCGATTGAGTTTTTACGCGATGCATGCACGGCGCAGGTGGATTTGCTGTATGCGGTGACATCGTCCAAAGACCTGTTCTATTTGATTTCAAGCGAACATAAGGCATGGTATCGGCGCGAGCACGGTTCGCTTTCCCAGTATGCCGCTACGGTAGCGACTTCGCTTGCATGGGATTGTCTTAGCGTGCTGTCGCAGCTTGCCACGCCAGTGCCCTGTGACCTGAGCGACATATGGATGGCGAGCAAGCAGCGTAATCTCCATAGCGATTACGAAGACGATTTAATCATCGCTGCGGCAATGCGCGCAAAGGCAGATCTCCTGGTCACCAACGATGCCAAACTCTGTTCACACGCACCCGTTGCAGCAATGAGCGTAGAAGACGCAAAGAATTACTTAGCAACGCTCTAGCAATTTGAAGATCCCGCAGGTCGAATAAAAGTCAGCGAATGCCCCCAGGCAGGGCCGCGCCAGCCAGTCCCTACAGGTTGAACAAGAGTCAGCGAGAGCCCGTCTGGGCGAGCAAGGTGCCTTGAAACAAGGCGGCATTGACCTTCTGGTCATGCCGCCGAAGTTGAAAGGCAGATTGCCGCCCAGACGGGCTCGCAGCGTCGGCTCATTACGCCGTTTGTAAAACGGCGTAATTCTTAGTGCTCGATCCAGCAGCGCAGGGTCTCGCCGGCCTGCGGGTGACGCAGATTCTCCGCGGCGATGTCGACCACGTTGTTGAGCGTGGCTCCCAGGTGGAACCAGCCGGAGACGTGCGGCGTGATGAGCATGTTGGGCGCATCCCACAGGGGGCTTGTCGCAGGCAGGGGCTCGGGGTCGGTGACGTCGACCGCAGCGCCGGCAAGATGTCCCGACTCCAGGGCGGCAACCAAGTCGTCGGCGACCACAAGATCGCCGCGGCCGCCGTTGGCAAAGAAGGTGCCCGGCTTCATCGCGGCGAAGAACTCGGCGTTCGCCAGGCCGCGGGTCTCGGGTGTGCTGGGCATAAAGGATGCGACGACGTCGGCCTCGGCCAGGCGCTCGGGCAGGGCGTCCATGCCGTCCATGTCCTCAAACACAATGGGGTAGACGAGCGGATGGCGCTTGATGCCGCGGACGTGCGCGCCCATGCTGCGGCAGAGCGTGGCAAAGTGGCCGCCGATATCGCCCGCGCCCAATACCAGCACGTTGGCGTTTTTGAGCGAGGTGACTGGACCCAGGTCTTCCCAGCGATGCTCGCGCTGCAGGTCCTGGTAGCCGGGCAGGCGCTTCATCATTGATAGCACCATAGCAAACATGTGCTCGCTCACGGCCTGGCCGTAGGCGCCCACCGAGCAGGAAAGCTTAGCGTCGGCTGGCACGGTGCCGGCGGCCAAGTAATCGTCATAGCCGGCGGTCTGCAGTTGCAGCAGCTGGAGGTGCTCGCATACGGTAAGCAGGGCAGGGTCTATGTTGCCCAGGATCACGTCGGCATCGGCGACCTGCTCGCGCGTGATGGCGTCGGAGCTCGTGTAGATAAAGTCCTCGCCCGGAGCGCTCGACTCAAGAATTGCGTGATGACGGTCGTTGACGGGCAACAAAACCAGGATGTTCACAAGCAGTCCTCTCCGCTCAACCTACCAAAAAAGGGACAAGTTTATTTTGGCAGGTTTTATCAGGCAAAACGTTCAAACAAAACGCCGGATGCAAGACGAGCGTGCCCGTCAGCATCCGGCGCATCCACGGCTACCAGCTCAGCAGCTCGTAACCATCCTCGGTCACCACGAGCTGTACCTCGCACTGGGCCGAATCGCTGCCGTCCTTGGTGCGCACGCACCAGCCATCGCCCTTGCTAATCTTGATGTCGGGCGCTCCGGCATTGACCATGGGCTCGATGGTAAAGACCATGCCCGGAGCCATGATGGTGTCCACATCGGGCGCCTCGGTGGTAAAGCCCACAAACGGGTCCTCGTGGAACTCCTTACCGATGCCGTGTCCGCCGTACTCGCGCACCACGCTAAAGCCGGCGTCCTCGACCGTCTTTTGCACGGCCTCGGCCATAACGGATAGCGGCAGCCATGGCTTGACGGCCGCCAGACCCGCCTCCACGCTGGCGCGGGTGACGTCGACCAGGCGCTGGCGCTCGGCCGAGACCTCACCGATGCAGAACATGCGGCTCGAGTCGCTAAAGTAGCCGTCCAAGATCGTGGAGCAGTCCACGTTGATGATGTCACCCTCGTGCAGCACGTCCGTATCGCAGGGGATGCCGTGGCAGACCACGTCGTTGATCGAGGTGCACACGCTCTTGGGGTAGCCTTCGTAGTTGAGGTCGGCCGGCGTGCCACCGTGCTCGATGGTGTAGTCGTAGATCATCTGGTCGATCTGGTTGGTTGTCATGCCCGCGGCGATGTGCTCGCCCACGTAGTCGAGCACGCCTACGTTGATGGCTGCCGAACGCTTGATGCCCTCGATATCGGCGGGCGTCTTGTAGAGCGTGCGGGGCAGAACCTCCCAGCCCTCCTCCCACAGGCGCTCGAGGCGCTCGTCGAAGGTGCTGTGGCATTTCTTATATTTTTTGCCGCTGCCGCACCAGCAAGCATCGTTGCGGCCGGGCACGGGTCCTTTGTCATACATGGCTAACTTCCTTTCATTCGCAGCTAGTATAGCCCACCCACGCGTCCATAAAAGTTGCGGTGATATAGTTCCGATTTAAGCGGTTTAACAGCACAAATAGGAACTATATCACCGCAGCTGATGGGGCGGGATGGCAGCGCTAGCTGCTGCGTGGTTTTGCTAGTAGCTCACCTGGCAGGGAATACCGAGGGCTTGGACGCGCGCGGCAATGGCGTCGAGCACCTCGGGCGCCGCTTTAGCAAGGCCGGCGACCGGTGTCTCGCGCGCCACCGTGTAGATGGTCGCTTCTTGCGGGCGAATGCGCTCAAGCGCCGCGAGCCAGGGGGCAACGTACTCCTCGCCGGTGTTGTCGATGAGCTTGCCCTGGTACTCGCCGGTCAAAAAGATCGTCTGGATAATGACGTGGCCGTTAAAGCTCGCGAACGTCTCGATCTGGTGCTCAACGTCATAGGGACCGACGGGCTGGTCGAGCAGCTGGATAAATGCCGGGTCGACCGTGTCGAGCTTGAGGATGTTGTCGTCAACCATCATGAGCGCATCGTGCACGGCTGGCTGGTCGGCGCGCGTACCGTTGGAGAGCACGGCGATCTTGGAGTTTGGGGCAAGCTCGTCGCGCAGCGCGACGGCACCGGCAATGGCCTGCGGAAACTCCGGTGCGGCGGTGGGCTCGCCGTTGCCTGCGAAGGTGATCACATCGGGGAGCTCGCCCTCGGCTGCCATCTCGCGCAGCTTTGCCTCGAGTGCATCGAGCACCACGGCAGCCGTGTTATACGGCTCGTGGCAGGGGCGCTCGGCGTTGAGGCCGTTTTCGCAGTAAATGCAGTCGAACGTGCAGATTTTGCCGCTGGCCGGCATCATGTTGACGCCGAGCGAGAGACCAAGGCGACGGCTGCGAACGGGTCCAAAGATGGGGCTGGCATTCAAAAATGTAGACATAGGCATATGCTCCTCAAGACTATTGCGCCTAAGCATAGCATCGGCTCCAAAGCGAGGTGCGGGCTCTTGCTTTACAAGTTTCGTTTTTTCACGTCGCTCATGATGCCGTGCCATGAAAAGCCTCGGGTCGGGTACAGTTAATCTGTTAACAAGTCGTAAGGCAATGCGGGACCATTCAGCCGTGCTGACGTGCAATTGGATGGGCATTGATGATGGGGGCACAACATGGATTTTACGGTCGAGAATGCAGGCACCACGATTGCCTGTCGCGAATATGCCGGCCCGGATGTGTCGCCTGATACTCCTGCCTTGGTGTGCGTGCACGGCGCTTGTGTTGACGGCACATTTTTCGACGGCATCGCTTGTGAGCTCAGCCGCAACTACCGCGTAATTGCCTACGACCGCCGCGGCTGTGGTGGCAGCAGCGAAGCGGCAGACGGCAGCTATGATCTTGCCGCTCAGGCCGCCGACCTGCAGGCCGTGATCGAACACGTTGGCGCTCCGACAAGTGTGCTTGCGCACAGCGCCGGTACGTTGGTAGCGCTGGAGCTTCTTCGCACTGAACCCCATCTCGTCGCCCGTGCGATTCTGCATGAGCCGGCTGTGTCGGCCGAAGGCGTCGGCATGGGCGCAGCTCCGGTTTTGCTCGATATGATTGCGGCTGGAAAGGTTTCAAGGGCGCTCCGGCTTTTCTTGGGAGCCCTCGGCGACTTGGACCCCGAGGCTCCTGGAACGACCGAGGCAGAAGCCAAGCATGCCCTGCGCAACGGCCGCAGTTTCATGGCAAACGAATACGGGATTACTATGACCTGCGTTCCCGATTGGGATAGCGTTCGCGCGTCGAAAACGGTGGCCGCCGTGCTCCTAGGCGAGCTCTCGATTGGCACGCCCCGCGAGGCTGGCACGCGAGCGGCTGCCGAATATCTCGATTGCCCTCTCGTGACGATCCCGGGCGCGCATAACGGTCTGCGCGATCGCCCGGCAGCGGCTGCCCGGGCTGTCCGTGGCATCCTGGGGCTCTAGCATCCGCAATAGCCAAAGCAGGCTTCATCCGCAAACGTTTCGGCCGTATTAACAAACGTGCTCAAAACCTCGCGTCTGCGGCTTCAATCGCGCCGTCTGCCAACTCATAAGAATGTGGCAGCATTCACGTACTTACCTGCATCGACAAGGTGTTACCCTTGTAACATTTGGAACCCACCGCTCCATGCGAAACTATCGAAAGGGCCCCATATGCTCAATAATCACGAGGTCAATCTAACCGACGAGGAGGCTGCCGTCGAGGTCGCCCGCGTCGCGAAGACCTACCCCGTGGTGCGTTTGCTGTCGGCCGATCAGATTAAGAGCGAGCCTAACTGCTTGCTCGCCGGCGATCGCTGCCCTTGTCTGCGTCAGTCGAGTCTTGAGGCTTTGGCAGACTCCGATGAGGTGTCGGAGCAGCTGCTCAATGATGGCACTGAGTACCGCGCCCGTCTACGCCCTCTGAAGGTCGAGGGCGAGCCTCACGTCTTGCTGATGGTGCGTCCGATTGATGAGCAAGAGGCCGCGGAAGAGGACCTTGTCTACACCGACGTGCTGACGAGCGTGCGCAATCGCCGATATTACGAGGAAAAGCTTCGCAGCGCCCGCATGAATGCCGGCGTTGCGATGATCGACGTTGATGATTTTAGGGCCTTCAACGATACGTGTGGCCGTCATGCCGGCGACCTTGCGCTCGGTGCTGTGGCGACAGCCATACGCAGCGGAATTCGTTCGACTGACGAGCTTGTGCGCTATGGCTGCGACAAGTTTGTGGTCGTCATGCCCAATATTCCCTCCGATGACTTCACCCGTCGCCTGCATCAGGTGTCCGATGCCGTTCATTCCACGATTATTCCGGGCCATGAGTACGTGAGCTTGACGGCATGTGTTGGTGGCGTTCGCATTCATGGCGAGACGGTCGATGAGGGCGTTGGCCGCGCTGCTCAGTTACTGAGCCGCGCTAAGGCAAAAGCCGGTACGGTCGTGACCGATGCCGATTCCATCGAGGCCTTCCAAAGCGAAAAGCCTTTGGTGCTTATCGCCGATGACTCCGAGATGAACCGAGCCATTCTCAGCGAGATGCTCAAGGACGAGCATTGCATCCTCGAGGCCGATAACGGTCGTGCGGCGCTCGACATGGTCGACCGCTATGGCGATGAGTTGTCGCTCGTGCTGCTGGACATTGTGATGCCGGGCATAAGCGGCTTTGAGGTGCTGGCCGATCTGTCGCGCCGATCGGGTATCGATAATCTGCCTGTCATCATGATTTCGAGCGAAGATTCCGATGATGCGGTTCTGCGCGCGTACGAGCTGGGCGCCTCGGACTATATCAACCGCCCGTTTGACTCCCGTGTCGTGCGCCGCCGCGTAAGCAACACCATCCGCCTGTACGCCAAACAGCGCCGCCTGACGAACCTGCTGTCCCAACAGTACAACGAGCGCGTCAAGAACAGTCGCATGCTCATCGACATCATGGCCGGCGTCATGGAGCTTCGCAACGGCGAGAGCGGTAGGCACGTTACGAACATCGAAAAGCTGACCGAGCTGCTGCTTGGCTGTCTGGTCCAGCGTAGCGGCACGATCTCCCTCGACAATGAGGAACGCTCCACGATCGCCCTGGCTTCGGCGCTGCACGATATCGGCAAGATGTCGATTGACGATGCGATCCTCAACAAGCCCGGGCGCCTCACGCCCGAGGAATTCGAGATTATGAAGACGCATACCACGATTGGCGCCAACATGCTGCTCGAGCTGGGCAGCCATCACGCCGGCAATGCGCTTTTGGAATATGCGTACCAGATTGCGCGTTGGCACCACGAGCGCTGGGACGGCAGGGGTTATCCCGACGGTCTTAAGGGCGACGATATCCCCATCGCCGCACAGGTGGTTTCGGTGGCCGACGTGTACGATGCGCTGACGAGCGTGCGCGTGTACAAGGATGCCATCCCGCACGAGGAAGCGATCAAGATGATCCTGGACGGTCAGTGCGGCACCTTTAACCCGCTGCTGCTCGACTGCCTGCTCGAGGTGCAAGACCGCATTGCCGAAACCTTGGCACGCCCCGCCGACGTCGTTGCGTTCCCCACGATTTAGTTTGAACAAAGGAGTTTTTAATCCATGATTTCCATGCGTGAGGCGTATGAGAAGATCGGCGCTAATTATGATGACGCGTGCGCTCGGCTGATGGGCGGGGAAATGCTTGCCCGCTTTGCCCTCAAGTTTTTGGATGACGAGAGCATGGACAAGCTGGAGGCCGCCATGGCGGCAGGAGACGCCGAAGGTGCGTTTATGGCAGCGCACACGCTCAAGGGCGTGAGCCAGAACCTGGGATTCGATAATCTGTACGAGCCGGCGGTCGTGGTGACCGAAGCGCTGCGCGGCGCCGATGCCGTTGACGGCGCTCGCGAGGGAATGCATGCGTTGCAGCAGCAATATGCGGCTACGATGTCGGCCCTGCGCGAGGCGGCCGAGTAAGAGGCTGTGAGCCTTGATGACTATGAGCGTGGATAATCTCCCGTTTTAGGCCCGGTGGCGGCCTCAAAGTGGGAGATTATCCACGCTCGTTCGATACGTGTCCAAAAATCCACTCTCACCCCTTCTGATTAGTGAATGGCCTATGCGCACTGGCGGGGCTTTCCGCATGCAATCCATATCGTTGTTCGATAAACTGTTCGAATAACGATAGAACCGATGAGGGTGAGTGTATGTCCAACAGCGTTCAGCGTATGGCCAAGGCGGGCGAAAATATCAGGAAGCTTGGTTTTTGCATGGCAGCCGTTTTTGCAGGGATGCTCGTTGCTTTTGCCGCGTTGGTTGTTTACGTGATCTGGTATGCGGTTGCAAACGTTGCTTCTGTCGATTCTTTCGGTGTCGTGACGCTTCTCAATGGCGGGTGCATCGTTATCCCAAGCGGACTGTGCCTGGCACTCGTCGTGGGTATTTCGCTTGTCGTTTTGTGCGGGATCAGCCGTAACATCTCGCGAGGCGTCTCGCCCTTTACCAAGACGCATGTGTGGCTTATCCGTGTTCTCGCGCTTGCCTTTGCTGTTAACGCCGCGGTTTCGCTTGTTGGTGCCTATGGATCGGTCAATCTCACCATTGGCGGACTGGAGCTTTACATCGTGCCTCATTCCTTCGTTATTGAGATTTGCCAAGGCGCTACCTTTGATGCGGGGTCGTTTATCGGCGCAGTTGTCTGTCTGTTTATCTCGGCGATCTGGAGTTATGCCTCGCTGCTCCAAGAGCAGTCTGACGAGCTTGTGTAGGAGGAAACATGAGCTATCTCATCATCGAGCTTGAGACGCAGCTGCTTAAGACCGGAAAGACCAGTGCTGATCTGATTCGAGCGACGGGGCATACTCCGGCTAATATTTCAAAGCTTAGAAACGGAAAGATAAAAGCTATTCGCCTAAAGACGCTCCTCGATATCTGTGATGAGCTTGATTGTCAACCGGGAGATATTATTCAGCGCGTGAGTGAGAAAGAGCTTGAGGAGCTTATTGTTGAGCGTGCAAAAAACGTTGTGAGGCAGATGCGGGACGGCGGAGGCAATGAGGCGTCGCTTCCGACATCAGTCTTTGCTGTCGATTTGAGCGACGAGTAGCTTAAGGCGAACAACTAAAACGAAATATCAGCGTGAAGGGACCCGTGTCTAACACGGGTTCTTTCTTTTAGATTATCTTGACAAATATGAGTTATCGAAAAACAATAACAACTATGGAAAACGATAAAGTAAAGAAGGAACGATATGAGCGGTTTTGCTATCAAGCGGAACGGGAGGCCAATGAACGTATCAACGATAAGGCTATCAAGGGTGTCAAAGCACTATGGGAGGCGCCGCGTTTTGCATGACGTTTCCTTCGAGGTACATCAGTCTGAGCTCTGCGCCCTTGTTGGTGCAAACGGGGCGGGCAAAAGCACGCTTATTAAAATCGTATTGGGCCTCTGTGAGCCATCGTCGGGGAGCGTGGAGCTCTTTGGAGGCAAGTCGAAAAAAGAGCTGAGCCTGATGCGGACGCGTGTCGGCTATGTGCCAGATTCCTGCGGAGCATACCAATCCCTCAGTGCGGCTGAGAATCTTCAAATCCGATGTGTGGAATGGGGGCTCGATGAGAAGCGTGAGATTCCTCGCGTTTTGAGCCTAGTCGGGCTGGACGTCGATGAGAAAAAGAGCGTGAGCAGTTTTTCTCTGGGAATGAAACGGCGATTGGATATAGCTACGGCTTTGTTGGGCGACACCGACTTGCTGATTTTCGATGAGCCGGCAAATGGATTGGATCCGTTGGGCATTGAGAGCATATGGACCCTTATCGGCCGATTGAATCGAGAGCAGGGTAAGACCATGCTCATCTCTAGTCATGATTTGGATGAGCTGGCATCGGTTGCAACAAGCTGCCTGTTTATTCATGACGGCGAACTGCTGAAAAAGGAATCGATGGACGTCATAAGGGATGAGGCGTCGTCCCTAAAAGAGTATTACAGGTGCTTGATGAAGGCGGTCTCGCTATGAGGCGGGCGATCCATCCCATAAAGGCAGATATGATGCGTTTGCACAGGATATTTCCGGCGAAGTTTGGTCTTGCGCTTATGCTGGCGTTCGGCCTTCTCTTCGGCATCTTTCTGAAAAACGGAACAACGTTGCTCGCCTTTGGCAATAGCGTTTTTGGGGAGGATATTGGCTTCTGCTGGAATGTAATCGATCCTTCTGCGCCTGATGAGTCCCTTGCGCGCAGTGCTTTTGCCGGTACCTCCCTGTTCGTTCCACTCATCGTTTGCCTGGCGATTTTACAGGAGCGCGGCTATGAAGAGGGATGCCGAATTTCTTCAGCAAGAGGTCTTGCCCGCTTTAACGGGGCTCTGGCACATGTACTTTCGTCTGCTTTAATAATTGGCGCAGCGTATAGCGCGCTTTGCCTTCTTCTTTTTGCAATAGCCATAATACGTGGAGGGCATAACTACTCGCACAACATACTAACTGTATTTTTGCCTGCAATGATAGTCAACGCCGTATTGGTGATATCGGTTGCGCTGGAGACGGTGACCATCTATCGGATAACGGGCAGCGCTGTATTGAGCGGGGCCGTGGTGATAGTTGGATTTGTCATGAGCTTGACGCTCTACGGAGCCTTCCTTCAGGCACCTATACCATCCTTGCGATGGATCTTCTTCCTTCCGGGGCCGTACCTTGGAGTCGGATGTGCCCTTGGGTATAGCGATATGGGGCAGCTGACGCTTCTGGGATATGGCGTGGCAGCCAGCTGTCTATCGGTATTGATTTACGCTCTCTTGAGCTTTCGCGCTGGGGGTGTGCTCAATGGCTCGTCAGATTAAAAGACTTCTCCAGTCAGAATTGAAGCATGTGAGCAAATGGGCGTACGCCTTAATCCTGGTAATTTATGCGTACATGGTGATATTGCAGCTTAATTCTTTCCCGATGTGGTTCTGTAGCCTCCGTGAGAACAGTTTCTTGGGTTTTTTCCCAGACCCGACGCTTCGGCTATCGGCGGAGGATGTCCTTCTATTTGGCAATGCAGAGGTTTTTCGCGGTCTGCTGTTCAACGTAGCCCCGTTGGCCCATGCATTGTTCTTTCCGTTCATCGCGGCTTGCATTGTGCCGCGCTTTGTCAGTTCGGGCTTTGTCGAGGAACCGTGGGGGTTGTCGGAGGCTCGGGGAGGGAAGCGTGTGTGCGCTATCGTTGCGCGAGTGGTGCTATCTTCTTTTGCCCTTTTGGGCGCGTTTGTCCTGTCGAGTGTCGTTTTGTACTGTCTTAACTGCGCAATCGTTTCGGATGCTCAGCGGTATTTCAACCTGCATGTATTTTGCTATCGACTTGTTCTTGCTGCCGCTGCCTGCCTTGCATACGTGGTTTCTTGCGTAATCGTTGTTTCCTATTTTGGATCCGGCTTCGGTCCGATTGGCATGCTGTTGCTTGTCAACGTCGTAGCGGTCTACATACAGATCGGGGCCAATTCCATGCTTCCGCTTCCAGCCTCGATGCTCATGTGGATTTGCGGCGTGACCCCGTTGGGGAATGGTCAATGCATCTCGATTTTAATTGACTGCCTCATAAACGTAGCAAGCGTTTTTACCATTTGCTTTACTGTCGACCGATTGCGGTCGAGATTTCTTTGATTGTTTGTGAGGGATAAACATACCGAGCGTATCAAATACAGGGGGGCGGGCACCGTGGCTGGTGTCCGCCCCCCCTGGCTTAGGAGGCTTTAACTTGTGTAGCTTGCGAGCTAGCGGGCCTGCTTTACCTTGGCCGCTGCTTCGACAAACGACTTCCACAGGTTAAAGTCGGTCTCGAGCGTCTTCCACGTGTACTCAGGGTGCCATTGCACGCCCAAGCAGAATGGCTGGCCTTCGACCTCGATGCACTCGGGAACGCCGTCGGTTGCCTTGGCGACCAAACGCGTGCTCTTACCCAGACGATCGACGCAGCAGTGGTGTGCGGAGTTGGTCTGGATCAGCCTGTGCCCGCCAAGCGCGCGCTCCAACAGCGAGCCCGGCACGACCTCGACGGGATGCACGGGGTCGTTGAGCACGTGGGTATGGCGCCACTGCGTGCGGCCCTCGCGAGCGCCCAGGCTCGGCACGTCCATGCACAGGGTGCCGCCAGTGGCGACATTGAGCAACTGCGTGCCGCGGCAGGTGGTAAAGAGCGGCTTTTTGGCGCGGAGTACCTCGCCGACCAGCTTAAACTCAAAGCTATCGCGGATCTCGCAGCAGAGGGTGGGGTCGTAGGGTCGATCATCGCCCCAACGTTTGGGGTTGACATCGGGGCCGCCGGGAATGGCGATGCCGTCGGCGATATCGACGTAATGACGGATGACCTCAATGTCCTCGGTGATGGACATCTGCAGCGGCAGGCCGCCGGCGGCAAGGATGGCATCGACAAAGACACTTGCGATTTCCTCGTTGGGGGAGAGCGTTTCGCTTAAAAACGGCTTCGCCTCTTCCCAGCGCGGCGCCACCAGGATGAGCGGACGGTCGGCGGGGTCGACGTTGACGTGCGGGGTGTATGACGATGAAGTGCGAGTTCCGATCATAGGTGTTGCTTTCGAGTTTGGATGGTCATGGCGAGCGGATATGGCAATTGGGCTAGTGGCCCTTGATGGAGTTGAGGAAGTCTTGGGCGCGCTTGGTCTGGGGATGGTCGAAGAACTCGTCGGGCGTGCCGGTTTCCACGATCTGGCCGTCGGCCATAAACACGACGCGGTCGGCAACGCGGCGGGCGAAGTTCATCTCGTGCGTAATCACGATCATCGTCATGCCCTGCTGGGCCAGACGGACCATGACCTCGAGCACCTCGTTGATCATCTCGGGGTCAAGGGCACTCGTGGGCTCGTCGAAGAGCATGGCCTTGGGCTGCATGGCGAGCGAGCGGGCAATGGCCACGCGCTGCTGCTGGCCGCCCGAGAGCTGAGCGGGCACCTTGTCGGCCTGTTCGGCAACGCCCACGCGGCTCAGCAGGTCCATGGCGCGCTCACGAGCTTCCTCCTTGGACACGCCCAGCACGTCGACCGGCCCCAGCATGACGTTCTGCAGCACCGTCATATGCGCGAACAGGTTGAACTGCTGAAACACCATGCCCAGCTCGGCGCGCATGCGGGCAAGATCCTTGCCTTCCTGCGGCAGAGGCTCGCCCTCGATGAGGATCTCGCCCGAGTCGATGGTTTCCAGGCGGTTGATGGTTCGGCACATGGTCGACTTGCCCGAGCCCGAGGGGCCGATCACGACGACGACTTCGCCGCGGTCGACCGAGAGATTGATGTCGTTGAGGACGTGCAGATCGCCATAGTGCTTATCGACGTGCTTGAGCTCGATCAGCGGCTGATTACCGGTAGAAGAAGTGCTCTGTGCCATGGTGCTCGGCTCCTTATGACTCGAAATGGTAAATCGTTAGCGAATGATGGTCGCGCCGGTCTTGTGCGAAACGTAGACAGCGGCCTTGTTGATCGCGACGTTGATGAGGATGTAGATGACCGCGATAACTAGGTAGACCGACACGAGGGCGTCGTAGTTGGTAATGAGCACGCGGGCATTTTGCATGAGGTCGGGGTAGCTCACCACGTAGGCGACGGTGGTGTCTTTGACTACGACCACGAGCTGCGAAATCAACGACGGAATGATAAACCGAATCGCCTGGGGCAATACGATTTTAAAGGTGATTTTGGCCTTGGAGAGACCGAGTGCCTGGGCAGCCTCGACCTGACCGCGCGGCACGGCGTTGACGCCGGCACGGAAGATCTCGGCCAGTACGCCGGCCGCAGCGAGCGCGACGGGAAGCGTGAGCATCCAAAACGACGGCAGTGCGATCTTGTACTGGGGCAGCACCAAAAAGAAGAAGTAGATGAACAACAGGCTCGGCACGCCACGGAAGAAATCGGTGAGTACGCGGCAGACCAGCTGCAGCGGCTTGATGTCGCTGGTGCGACCGAGCATAAGGGCAAGGCCGAGCACCAGCGCGATGGCGCCGGCGGTGAGTGCGACTTTAACGGTGCCCTCAAAGCCGGCAAGCAGGAACTTCCAGGTGGTGAGGTGCGTAAAGAAATACCAATAGTGGACCGAAAGCTGACCGGTCACATAAAAGCGCTGCAGCACGAGGGCAGCGAGCGCGGCGACGGCAACCAGCGAGATAACGGTGCCGATGCGAATTTTGGCGCGCATCTTGGGGCCGGGAGCCTCGTAGAGCGCATCGCGCATGGTGAGCGCGGGAGAGGAGTGCTTGCTCATCGGAGGATCCTCACCTTCTTATCGATGTAGTTGCCAATGTGGCTCACCACAAACGCCGTGCCCAGGTAGCCGAGCGCCGAGATAAAGAACGCGGCGACGCCGCCGAGCGAGCGCGTGTTGATATAGCTCACCACGCCGGTGAGCTCCTGGGGCTTAAGCGGCACCTGACTGCCGAGCGCGGTGGTGAGCATGACGGCGATAAAGAGGTTGGTCATGGGCAGCACGCTCGAGCGCAGTGCCTGCGGAATCACGATCTTGGCGAGGATGCGGTTGAAGCTCATGCCCAGCGAGCGGGCGGCTTCCACCTGGCCGACGCCGACGGTGTTGATGCCGCTCATGAAGTTCTCGGAGCCAAAGGCGGAGCCCAGCAACACCGTGGCGACGATAACGCAGGTACGGTAGGGCAGAACGACCTTGAGTGGCGGCAATGCGTAGACGACGATGATGAGCAGCGCGATGCCGGGGATGTTACGGAAGACCTGGACATACAGGTCGCCAAAGACGCGCAGCGGCTTGAGCGGCGACACGCGCATCACGGTGACGGCGACGGCCAACACCATGGCGATGGCAAACGACTCAAGCGTCATGCCCCAGGTTGCTAGCAGCGCGTCAATGTAGTTCTGGCCATAGAGCGACCAGAGCTCGGAGAGACTCATGCGGACCTCCCGCCGATAAGGAAAGGGGCTCCCGTGTGTACGGAAGCCCCGACAACTCAGTAAGGAAACAGTTTAGCGCAATAAAGCGCACCGTGCGTTTCCGTATGGTTTCGTTGCGGCCGTTACTAGGCGCGTTGCCTAGGCGCCGATCTCGGGCAGCTCGGGAACATTGGTGTCGCCCGTGCGGTCGCCGATGCAGATCTGCCACAGCTCGGTCCAGGTGCCGTCATCCTCGATCTTCTTAAGGAAGTCGTTGACAAAGGCGACACCGTCGGAATCGAGCGGCAGGCCGATGCCGTAGGGCTCCTTGCTGCCGAAGGGCTTGCCGGCAATCTTGTACTTGCCGGGCTCGCGGACCAGGGCGCTCTGCTGCATGTTGTTGTCGATGACGTAGGCATCGACGCGGCCCTGCTGGAGTGCCTGACGTGCCTCCTCGTCGGTCTTGAACTCCTGCTGGCTGGCCTTGGGGGCGAACTCCTCCAGGATGGCGGGGCCGTTGGAGCCGGACTGGACGGCGACGTTCTTGTCGGCCAGGTCGTCGACGCTCTTGATGTCGTCGTTATCGGCAAGCACCAGGATGGCCTGCTGCGTGTAGTAATAGGGACCGGCAAAGGAGACGAGCTTCTTGCGCTCGTCGGTGATGGTGTAGGTGGCAAAGACGGCGTCGACCTGGCCGTTCTGTAGGACGGACTCGCGCGTGTCCGAGGTCACCTGGGTGATCTCGATCTTGTTCTCGCCCAGAATGTAGTTGGACAGGAGCTGCGCGATGCCGGCATCGAAGCCACGGGTCTGACCGTCTTTCTCGTTGAGGAGGGAGAAGAGCGTGGAGGTCTGAACGCCACCGATCTTAAAGACGCCGGCGTCCTTGACGGCCGTGGCCCAGGTGCTGACGGCGATGGCATCGTCATCGGCCTTGGGACCGTTGTTAACGAGCTTGTCGAATGCCTTGGCGTCGAGCGTGGTGGAAGCCTCGGTACCCTCGGAGCTCTTGGAGGAACCGGCGGCGGAACCCTTGTCGGCCTCGGCGCTGGTGTCGGAGCAGCCGGCAAGACCAAGGCCGGCGACGGTTGCGAAGGTGGCGGCAACGAAGCCGCGGCGGTCGAGAACGACCTGCTGGGAGAGGTTCTTGCTCATAGGAGAACACCTTTCTCAATAAAATCCCTAGCGGTTGAGTAGAGTTATACCCCATCCCGCTCAAATGGGTCAACACGAAATAACTCAGAAACATACTTGTCTTATAGGTTATTCTACCTACCAAAAAGGGACAGGCACCTTTGTAGTGGTTCTTGCAGATGTGGTGGCATGCCTTACTGTTTTGTCTCGATTTGTAACAGTTGGACGAGAAAATAGCCTCTACCTGTTACAGAGTTGGATTTTCTCTTCAGCGGGATTTGAATGTCTCAATCTGTAACATCTGGACGGACAAAAGGTCTCTATCTGTTACAGATTGAGACAAAGGTCAGGGACTAAGACGTCTTGTCTAGATCTGTAACAGTTAGACGGGAATTCGGGCCATAGATGTTACAGATTGAGATAATCGCGTCGCGAAAATAAAAACCTCCGCATGGGTGCTTCCCTTGCGGAGGTTTTTCTACTCGTTCAGTAGGCGTACCGCTTCGGCGGCCATGTTCTCGACCGTCATGCCGTTCTGAGCGAGCAGCTCGTTGGGGTCGTAGCGGTCGGGGAAGCCCTTGGCGATGCCGAAGGTGCGCGTGCGCACGGGCGTGCAGGCCAAGTAGCACGCGACGCGTTCGCCCCAACCGCCGTCCAAGATGCCGTCCTCGAGGGTGATGACAACGCGATGCTCGGCGGCAAGGCTGTCGAGGAACTCGCGGTCAAGCTCGGTTGCAAAGCGAGGGTTGACGAGCGTGGCCTCGATACCGTATTCGGCTGCCAAGCGGTTTGCCACACGCTCGCCCAGCTCAAAGAAATCGCCGAGCGCGAGCACGGCCACGTCGCGGCCCTGGCGCACCACGTTGTGGCGCGCGATACCGTAATCGGCGTCCTCGGCAGGCGCCAAGTCGGGGCGGCTTACCAGGCCAATGCCGGGCACGCGAATCGCCACAGGATGCTCGCGATGGTCGAGCGACCAGCTCAGCATGGACAGATATTCCTCCATGCAGGCCGGCGCCAAGTAGTGCATGTTGGGAAGACCGCCCAGCATGGAAATATCAAAGAACGAGAGATGCGTCTCGGATGTGGTGCCAAAGATCGACGCGCCAAATACCAGGATGGTTGCGGGGGCGTCGTTGAGGCACAGGTCGTGCCACAGCTCGTCGTAGGCGCGCTGCAAAAACGTGCCGTACACACCAAAGACTGGCTTGGCGCCCGAGCGCGCAAGCGCGGTGGCAAAGGTCACGGCGTGCTCCTCGGCAATGCCCACGTCAACAAACTGCTTGCCTGCCGCGGCGCGAAGCTCGGGCGTAAAGCCCATGATGTAGGGCGTTGCGGCCGTGATGCCCACAACCTGCGGATCGCGCTCTATGGCAGCGCTCAGGGCCTCGCCCGTAATGTCGGCATAGGTGCGCGGCGCAGGCTCGCTCGGATGGCCCGGGCAGAGCTTGCGCCCAGTCGCCATGTCAAACGGACCTACATGATGCCAGCGCTCGGGGTCGCTCTGGGCCGGCTCAAAGCCCTTGCCCTTCGCGGTGGAGACGTGCAGCACGATGGGGTGATCGATATCGCGCAGCTCCTGCAGCGCGTCGACGAGGGCCAACACATCGTTGCCGGCGTCCAGATAGCGGTAGTCGAGCCCCATCGCGCGGAAAACGTTGCGCTCACAGGTGCCGTTACTGGCGCGCAGCTCGGCCAGATTGCGATACAGGCCGCCATGGTTCTCGGCAATGGACTGGTCGTTATCGTTGACGACGATGATCAAGTTGCTGTCGAGCTCGGCGGCATTGTTAAAGCCCTCAAACGCCAGACCGCCCGAAAGCGAACCGTCGCCAATGATGGTGATGACGTTGTACGCATCGCCCGCCAGGTCACGAGCGTGCGCCAAGCCGCAGCCCAGGCTCACCGATGTAGAGGTGTGGCCCATGGCGAACAGGTCGTGTTCGGACTCGTCGGGATTGGCAAAGCCAGAGGCCTCGCCGTAGCGTGCCGGGTCGATATAAGTGTACGCGCGCCCAGTCAGCGCCTTGTGGGCATAGGTCTGGTGCGACACGTCAAAGACAATTTTGTCGGTGGGGGAGTTAAACACGCGATGGAGCGCAACCGTAAGCTCAACGACGCCCAGGTTGGGGGCAACGTGCCCGCCGACGGCGGCGGAGCTTTCGAGGATGGCGTGGCGGATCTCGCCGCAGAGCAGCGGAAGCTCGGCGCGATCGAGAGCCTTGACGTCCTCGGGCGTTGTCGTTTGCGTAAGCAGCATCGTTGTGGGTTACTCCATGCGAATCGTGCGCCGGCACTCCCTCGGCCGGCACAATTGCACAAGACAGTCTCGCACATTTTGGCGTTTGATATGTGACGGCGGCGCGGTAATTCGCCAACTGGTGGGGCAAAACGTTTTGTCCGATGCCATACTGGTAAATTCGATGATGATTTTATTCATTGCGTGCAGGCTGCGACTTGCCGCCGAGAGCCGCTGGAAGGAGGCCGCATGTCCGATACCGTTCGTGCCGAGAGTATCGCGCGCGAGGTCGACAATGCCGCCCGTCAGCTGGCCCAGGCGGGCCGCTTGGACCTGACGTGTGAGTTTATCCAGCATGGCGACGTGACGGTCTATGCGCATGTGACCTCGGTGGCGCGGGCGAGCCTGTCTTTTGCCGAGCACCTGGGCCGTGTTGGCATTTCGGTCGACCGTGCCTCGCTGCTGCGCGGGGCCCTGTTACACGATTACTTTCTCTACGATTGGCATGACCCCGACCCGAGCCATCGACTGCACGGATTTCGGCATCCGTTTTTTGCCCTGGCGCGTGCGGAGGAAGATTTTGAGCTGACGTCGCGCGAGCGGAATATCATCGTGCGTCATATGTTTCCGCTGGTGCCGGTGCCGCCGACGTGTCGTGAGGCATGGATTGTGTGCCTGGCGGATAAATGGTGCGCGCTGCGCGAGACGATTGCCGGCCGTCTGCCGCGCAAAGGCGGCGCGAACGATTTGAACGAGGGTTCGAGCGACGGCTCGAGCAAAGAATCGAACGAAAAGAGGAGTGGGTAGACGGTGGAAACCGCGATCGGCATGGCATTTGACGGCGCGACGCTTGCCGCTTGTCCGCTCTCGGCGCTGGTACTCTCGTTTGCCTTCTACGGTTTTTGCGGCTGGGTATGGGAGTCGACAGTCTGCGCCATGCTCAACCACGGACGCTTTGCCAACAGCGGCTTTTTGCTAGGGCCGTGTTGTCCCATCTACGGTGCGGGCGGCATCGCGTGCTGGTTGCTGCTGCGTGGAATCCCAGACGCCTCGAGCCAGTTTGTCGCTGCCGCGCTCGTATGCAGCGTGATCGAATATAGTGTGGGCGTGCTGTTGGAAAAAACGACGGGTGCCCGGTTTTGGGATTACTCGCATCTGCCGTTTAACCTGCACGGACGCATCTGCCTGTACTGGGCCTGCGCGTTTGGCTTGGGTGCGTTGTGTATTTGCCGTTTAGTGGAGCCGGCATTGCTGGGGCTGCTTGGCCATCTGCCGGTGCTAATCGTGCGCTTGGCCGCCTTTATCGTCGCGGTCGCGATGATGGTCGATGCGGTGTGCTCGTTGGCCAGCTGGCGCCGCCTGTCCGATCAGCTTGAGCGTGTGCGTGCCGACCTTGCCGACCGCATCAATGAGTCGCTTGCCGACGCCTCCGACTCTATGCTCGAACGTATTCCCGATTCGGCGATCGACTCGGTGGCGCAGACGCATATCCGCGGTCGCGCCGTTAACGCTTGGCTGGCCGAGCTGGGCGACGCGGCGCTCGATGCCCTGCGCGAGAAGGCTTCGATGCCGACGTTTATCTCGGATGGTGCTCGCGGCCTGGCGCTCGCTGCCCGCCGCGTTGCCGATGTCGCGCCGAGCATGCCGCGTCCGTCGCTCAGTCGTCGCCTTGCCGGCAAGCGCATGAGCCGTCCGGTGCCGAGTGTGTCGCTCAGCCGTCGTGACCTGCGCTTCTTTAACGCCTTCCCGCGTCTGCGCATCAATCGCTACGAAGGCGTCATCCGAGCTACCGACCTCCGCGACCGAGCCCGCGAGCTGTTCCGGCGCTAGCCAGAGCGGAGCCAAGCGCGCCCTTCTCGTTCGCACGTTTCCCGTTCGTTTCGCGCCCGTTGCCGTGCCGTTTCCAAGATTGCGGCACCGTTTCCATTCGACAACGCAGCGTTTAACAACGCCGTATCTGGTCTACACCAGTTGGCCCTCGGCCGCATCATGAGCGCCGACAACGTTCATGCGACCAAGGGGGAGCGAATGTACGATACGGGATCGACAACGTTTATGCTCATCTGCACCATGCTCGTGTTTTTAATGACACCGGGTCTGGCGTTTTTCTATGGCGGCCTGTCCAGGCGCAAAAATGTCATCAACACCATGCTTATGTGCTTTGGCGCCATTGGCCTGGTTGGTGTGCTGTGGATTGTTGCCGGCTGGTCGCTGGCCTACGGTGGCGACGGTTCTAACCCGTTTATTGGCGGCTTTGACCAGCTGCTGTGCCTGCCGGTGCTCAACCAGGTGCTGCAGGCGGCCGAGGGCAATGCTGCGGATGGTGCCGTCTACCCTCAGATCATCAACATCGCCTTCCAGATGGCGTTTGCCATGATCACCGCCGCTATCGTTACGGGCAGTCTGGCAGGCCGCGTTAAGTTTGGTGCCATGACGGCCTTCCTGGGCATTTGGCTGCTCGTGGTCTATGCGCCGCTCGCCCACATGGTTTGGGGCGGCGATGGTTCCTTTATCGGCGACATCATCGGCGCGCTCGACTTTGCCGGCGGCGACGTGGTACACATTTCGTCCGGTCTCACGGGCCTGATTCTCTGCTTAATGCTCGGCCGTCGTCGCGGCTTTGGCATGATGAGCTACCGTCCGCATAACGTGCCGTTTGTGGCGCTGGGCGCCGGCCTGCTTTGGTTTGGCTGGTTTGGCTTTAACGGCGGCAGCGAGTTTAAGGCCGACGCCGTGGCGGCGCTCGCCATCCTCAACACCGTGACGGCCAGCGCGGCGGGCATGGTCTCGTGGCTTGCCGTCGAGCGCGTGCACACCGGTCGCCCCACGCTGGTGGGTGCCAGCACCGGTCTGGTTGCGGGCCTTGTGGTGGTCACGCCGGGTGCGGGCTTTGTCGAGCCGTGGGCAGCGCTGGTCATGGGCCTGATCGTCTCGCCCGTCTGTTACCTGGCCATCAGCCATCTTAAGACCAAGTTTGGCTACGACGATGCGCTCGACGCGTTCGGTTGCCACGGTATCGGCGGCATCTTGGGCGGTGTGCTCACGGGCCTGTTCTGCGTGCCGGAGCTCTCGTGGACCGGTAAGGGCGGCCTGTTCTACACGGGCGACGTGTCGCTGCTTGTCTCGCAGGTTCTGGGCATTGTGGTGACGGTCGTTATTGTGCTGGTGCTCGATTTGGTGATCGCCGCGGTGGTCAAGGCACTGTTCCACGGCAGCCTGCGTGTGGACGAGGCCGACGAGGCGCTGGGCCTGGATGCGAGTCAGCACGGCGAGAGCGCCTATCCTTCTTTCTCCGGACTCGATTAGCAGCTTCCCCAAGCACCGCACCTTGCCGTTCAATCGTCGCTCACGTACTTAAGTACGCTTCGCTCCTCTTTCACGGCAATCTGCGGCACTTGGGGAACCTGCTAAGACCAGTCAGTTGAACTTTTTGATTTCTGAGGTTGGTTTGCGGCACCTGGGAAACCCGCGTCTCATGTAAAGGGATACGTTGATTTTTGAGAGGAATTCATTATGAAAAAGATCACGGCTATCGTGCGCCAGGAGAAGCTTGAGGTTCTTAAAGACGCGCTGTTTGCTGCTGATGTTCGCGGTATGACTATCAACCAGGTGCAGGGCTGCGGTGCACAGCATGGCTGGAAGGAATACGTGCGCGGCAACGAACTGCTCGTCAATACCATCCCCAAGGTGCAGTTCACCCTCATCTGCGCCGACGAGCATGTCGACGGTATCGTTGAGATCATCTGCAACGCAGCTCGCACCGGTGCCGTCGGCGACGGCAAGATTTGGGTCGAGCCGGTCGAGGAAGTCATCCGCATCCGCACCGGCGAACACGGCCCGGCCGCGGTGTAGAATCGACCGTCTGCCATCCGCAACGTTAAAATGCTGCAATGAGGCACAAGACTTGCGTTGCGGATGGGCGGATTATGGGTCGCAATAAATATCCCGAGGAGACGGTCGCGAAGATTCTCGACGCGGCACTGGAGCTATTCTGCGCACAGGGTTATGAGGGGACGAGTATTCAAGATATCGTTGACCGTCTCGACGGCATGACCAAGGGCGCTGTCTATCATCACTTCAAGAGCAAAGAAGAGATTTTCAACGCCGCGTTTGATCGGGCGATGACTCCGATTGTTGAGCGCCGCTGCTCGATGCTTGGCGTCGGTAATATGACCGGAGCCCAAAAGCTCAAGCGACTGTACGCTCCCGAGTCCGTTGTTCCACAAATTGAGCTATGGGCACGTATGCGTCCTGCAGCAGATCCGGTAAAAAGCTCGCGCCTACTGGCGATGCAGTACCAGGGCTCATTTGACGAGTCGGCCGATGGCTGTCTCTTGCCAGTGATCGAGGAGGGCATCGCCGACGGCTCCATTGCGTGCGAATGCCCGCGCGAAGCGGCGGAGGCCGTATCGTTGTTGGCGAATCTTTGGCTGCTGCCATTGTTCCGTCCGCTCGAGCCCAAGGAGCGAATGCTCGCTCGCGCACAATGTTTGGCGCAGATGGCTGCCGCGGTGGGGCTCGATTTGGGTAATGAAGTGCTTCAGACAACGGCGCAGATTTGGGACGTATGGGACCGCGCCGGGTGGTAATATAGATACCAACGGTATGTAATTGATTTGTGAGGGTAGCCACGGCTGCCCTTTTCAAGTCATTAAATACATACTAGTGGTATGTATAGGGGGTGGGCTTATGGCTGGGCTGAGAGACGTCGGTGTCTCGTTGAAATCAAAAACAGTGCGGTCAATCAGGCTCGCGGAACTTCTGGTTGCGCAGCTGTGCACGTATTCGATGCTGTCGGCGCTGTGCTTTGCGTATCCACTTTACTTGTTCGATCGCAGTGGATCGTCAACGTTATATGGCGTCGTCGCGGCGATAGCGTTCATACCCGGCGTACTTGCAACTCCGGCTGGCGGAATCTTGGCGGATAGGGGAAGACATCGCGAGGTCCTCGTGGCCCTCGGCATTGCTCTGATGACTGCATCACTGCTGTCTATCCCCATGAAGCGCTCGTTGCCTCTTGCGGTCGTCGTAGTAGCGATACTTTGTGTTCAATATGGTGTTCAATCGCTGCTAAAGCCAATGCTCCAAATTGAGACGGTGCGCATGGCGGGTGAAAAGAAGGTTGAGCGGGCCACTGCATTGGTTTCGCAGGTGACCATGGTGAGCAATATCTTGGGTCCTGTGGTCGGGACGGCAGTCTATGGGTGCTTTGGCATCGATGCTCTTTGCACAATCGCGTCGGTAACGTTTGCGATTTCAGCTCTGTTGTTTGGTGGCGTACTCAAGCAAAATGCCTCATCTGAAACGCTGGGAGACAGCGCGACTCGTACGACATGCCGAAACGATTTTCGGGAGTCGATTCGGTATCTGTTGCAAAATGCATCATTGGTCGCTGTGATTTTGCTTGCGGCAGTTTTGAACCTTGCGTTGGTTGGGCTAACGATTGGCGCTCCCATTATTGTTACAAAGCATCTCGGCATGCAATCGTCCTGCGTTGGGATAGTTGAGGTTGCTCTGGGCTTGGGTGGTCTTACTGGCAGTGGCTTGGTCGGCATTTGGCCGCATCGCTTTTCTTTCAATGGCATATGTCGATATGTTGCGATGATCTGTTTTGGAGTCGTACCGATTATTGTTACGCTACTGTTCGGCGCAGATGTATGCGTGTTCACCGTGTTTGCGGTTGGTTCGGCATGGATCATGGTGTGGGCAAGCATTGCGTCGGTTGAAATCACCGCGTTTGTTCAGCGGGCAGCGCCGACTGAGCTCTGCGGAAAAGTGCTTTCGGTCGTTTACATGGTCCTTTCCTGCGCAACGCCGATTGGGCAATTGGTGTACGGCGTTGCATATGGTCGATGGGCACCGGCGTTTGTATTCGCAGCCATGCTGGCGGTGCTGACGCTGACGATGGCGCTGTTTTATCGGCTGAAAAGTCGCTTGCGGCGATTGTCTTAACGCGTAGTGGCACCGTGAATCTGCGGAGGCAGTGGCCCGCCGCGCCGGGACGGCATTGTTTGGACATGCCTCTCCTTCGTCTACAATATCGGGCAGACGAAGGAGGGGCATGCCCATGATCAAGATGTTCGCGAGCGACTTAGACGGAACGCTGCTTAACGCCCTGCACGAGGCAGATGGGACTATCCGCCGCGCCATTCGCGAGCTGACCGAGGCTGGCTTGCATGTGGTTCCCGCGACTGGACGCTCGACGTTGCCGATCGGCGAGCATGGCTTTACGGGCCTGGCGCTTGACGCCTGCTGCTCCAATGGGTCCATCGTGCGCGACAGCCATGGTGAGGTGCTCAAGACCTGGACCATCGATCCGCAAGTCACTGAGGAACTGCTCAAGGCGTTTCCGGACATTTGCTTTGATTGCTCCACGCCCGATGGCATGTACTCGAGCGGTTCGTTCGAGATGCATCAGGCGGGCTTTAAAAAAGACAGTCCTATCAAGCGCATCGTGATGCGTGGCATGCGTGCGCGTGGCGGGTATCACGAGGAACAGTATTTCGACCAGTCGATTGGTGACATCCTGCGCCACGATGTGTGCAAGATCAACTGCCGTGTGACCTCGCCCGAGTTGGAGCGTGACCTTAAGGCATATCTTGCCGAGCGCTCGGACCATGTGGTCAACGCGCCGTTCGATCCGGTGATGTTCGAGATCACGGACGTGGCATGCAACAAGGGCGAGAGCGTGGCCTGGCTGGCGGGCTACTACGGTATTGCCGAGGACGAGGTCGCGGTCTATGGAGACGGCGGCAACGACATCGCCATGCTCAAGCGTTTCCGCCACAGCTACGCGACCAAAAACGGCAGCGATGCAGCCAAGGTCGCCGCGAGCGCAACTATCGGCAGCTGCATGGTCCACGCCGTCCCCAAACACATGCTCGCCACCATGCGCACGCAGAACTCCCGCACCATCATCGAATAATGTGACAAAGGGACTGTCCCTTTGTCACATGGGAGATACCGGCTTTTGGCGTATAGGACTATTACGCTTTCGCCACCAACAAATTTCGAGTTATTCGGCCTGTCGGAGGACGTTAAATGGCTAAAGATGCCCTCTCGGGAACATTCATGCCTCTAATGGTGTTTGATTCGGTGACGTAAGTGCGCAAATGGGCATGTATACGCTCAAATAAGGACAAAAACCCTCAGATAATCCCGGCGGTGCATTTATACAGAACCAGTAGCGTGGCCGAATAACTCGAAAATGTAGGTGGCAGTTCGGCGACAAGCTCGGGTATGGCAAAGGAACTGTTCCTTCGCCATACCCGAGCTCCGATCTTCTGAAATACGAACAAACATTCGCATATCTAACTGCGCTTTGATAGAATCGGTATCGTTGACGGCAGTTCCATGTGCCGGGCAGCGCCCTCCATCTGATGGGAGGTGATGCCCATGACCGATTTGATTGATTTCGTGAAGCTCCTGACCGCTTTGGTCTCGCTCCTCACGACGCTTATCGGACTTTCCGAGGCACTCAAGCAACGTTCGAAGCAACGTAAGAGGGGTCGCCGCCGTTAAGACGTTGACCCCCTAAAACAAGCAACGGCGCTGCCCAGCTTTCCAGAACTTGGGCTGCCGTCGACACTATTCTACCCACGAATGACATTTTGGACAATCGACAATGCCGCTTCTAAAAGCTGAGCGCAACCTAATGTGACAAAGGGACTGTCCCTTTGTCACAACCCAAATATTGCCTTTACGTGTTGATGCACACGGTGTGCAATAATACTCGCACTGTGCAATAGCGCACAGGCTGAGTAACAAGGAGGACGCTTGTCCCAGCTCGAGAAATGCGATCGCCGGTCCCTTCGCTCGCAGCGTGCCCTTCGCCAGGCACTTGCCAGCGAGCTTGCCGAAAGCGGCGACCTTTCGCGCATTAATGTCGCGTCGCTCACCGAGCGTGCTGGCCTTACGCGCCGCACGTTCTATTCGCACTATCGCGATATTCCCGACTTTATCAATCAAATCGAGGACGGCTTGCTGGCCGAGATCCGTGAGCGCATTGAGCTCATCACCGCAGCTCAGCTGCCCGATCTCTATCACAACATCGATGAGCTCGAGCCGGCGCCCGGTTCGGTTGAGCTGCTGCGTTATCTTGCGGCCAACCGCGACTTAATCGGTGCGCTGCTGGGTCCGGGCGGCGACCAGGCCTTCATTAAAAGGATCATCGACACCGCGCGTGAGGCTGTAGTGCCGCGTGCGCAGACGGGCATTTTGGGCCTGGCGCTGGGCACGTTCTTTGACTACTACGTCACCTACGTCGTGAGCGCCGAGGTCGGCATGATTCAGCGCTGGTTTGAGCGTGGGCTCACCGAATCGCCCGAGGCCATGGCGCGCATTATGACGGTGCTCGCTTTTGTTCGTCCTGGTGACCTGTATGGCCAACCCATCGATATCAACGTGCCGGAATACGGCATGAAGCTATTGAACTTGCAGCTCGAGGACGCGGCCGACACCGCCGCAGCCGTCGAGTCCAACTACTAAGAGGAGAAACAGATGAGTAAACTCGTCGAGGGCATTAAGGACCGTGTGGTCGCTGCCGCACGCGAGGCCGCGCCCGCCGTGATGGACGCTGCGCAGAAGGCTGCGACCGCTGCTGCCGAGAAAGTTGCCGAGGCTGTTGCTGATGCCAAGAACGTGGCAGGGGAGGCGTCCGTCACTAGCGAGCCCGCTACCGCTACTGAGCCCGTAGCCGCCGCCCACGCCCCCGAAGGCGCGATCTTCAACCCCGAGAACGCTCGTGGCAACCTGCACCTGGGCATCGACGTGGGCTCCACCACCGTCAAGCTCGCCGTGCTCAACGACGACAACCAGATCGTTTACGCCAAGTACCAGCGCCACCACACCGACGTCCGCGCCTGCGCCCGCGACCTGTTCGAGGGCGCTGCGACCGTGCTGCCGACGGCCCAGATGACCTGCGCCATTACCGGCTCGGGCGGCCTGCTGCTGTCCCAGTGGCTCGACTTGGAGTTTGTCCAGGAGGTCATCGCCAGCAAACGCGCCGTCGAGACCCTCATCCCGGCCACCGATGTCGCCATCGAGCTGGGCGGCGAGGACGCCAAGATCATCTACTTCGATAACGGCATCGAGCAGCGCATGAACGGTACCTGCGCCGGCGGTACGGGCGCGTTCATCGACCAGATGGCAACCCTGCTGCACACCGACGCGAGCGGCCTCAACAAGCTCGCGGCCAACGCCACCACCATCTATCCCATCGCCAGCCGCTGCGGCGTTTTTGCCAAGACCGACGTGCAGCCGCTGCTCAACGAAGGTGCCCGCCCCGAGGACGTGGCTGCCTCCATCTTCCAGGCCGTTGTGACCCAGACCATCTCGGGTCTGGCGTGCGGTCGCCCCATCCGTGGCAACGTTGCCTTCCTGGGCGGCCCGCTGCAGTACCTCTCCGAGCTGCGCCATCGCTTCTACCTCACGCTCAACCTGGACGAGGAGCACCGTATCGTGCCCCAAAACGCCCACCTGTTTGTGGCGAGCGGCGCCGCCATGGCGCACGAGTCCAACAAGCTCAGCACGTTCCCGCAGCTCATCGAGGCTATCGACAGCCTGGGCGACACACAGGGTGCCGAGGTCGAGCGCCTGGATCCGCTCTTTGCCACCGACGAGGACTTTGCCGAGTTCAAGGGTCGCCACGACCAAGAAGTCGTCCCCAAGGGCAAGCTCGACGGCTACACCGGCCGCGTGTTCATTGGCATCGACGCCGGTTCTACCACCATGAAGGCCGCGCTCGTGGGCGAGGACGGCCAGCTGTTGCACACCTGGTACGGCAACAACAACGGCGACATCCTGGGCACGGCCAAGGTCATCATGGCCGATTTCTACAACCACATCCCCGCCGGCTGCACCATCGGTCACGTGACCACCACGGGTTACGGCGAGGCGCTGCTCATCGAGGCTCTCAAGGCCGATTCCGGCGAGATCGAGACTGTCGCGCACCTGCGCGGCGCCAAGGCGTTCCTGCCCGGCGTCGAGTTCATTCTGGACATTGGCGGCCAGGACATGAAGTGCCTGCGCGTCAAGGACGGCGTCATCGAGCACATCATGCTCAACGAGGCCTGCTCGTCGGGCTGCGGCAGCTTTATCGAGAGCTTTGCCGTCTCTATGAACATGGATGTGCGCGCGTTCGCCGACGCCGCCATTCATGCCAAGGCCCCGGTCGACCTGGGCAGTCGCTGCACGGTCTTTATGAACTCGCGCGTCAAGCAAGCGCAAAAGGAAGGCGCCACGGTGGGCGACATCGCGGCCGGCCTGTCCTATTCCGTCATCAAGAATGCCCTGTTCAAGGTCATTAAGCTGCGCGATCCCAAGGAGATCGGCAGCCAGGTGATCGTCCAGGGCGGTACCTTTATGTCCGATGCCACGCTGCGCGCGTTTGAGCAGCTCACGGGCGTTCATGCCGTGCGCCCCGACATCGCCGGCTGCATGGGCGCCTACGGTGCGGCCCTGCTCGCCCGCGATCGCGCCGGCGCCGACGGCACCTCGACCATCCTTTCGGCCGAGGATATCGCGCACCTCACCGTGACGCAAAAGCATGTCCGCTGCGGCCGTTGCTCTAACAACTGCCAGCTTACCGTCAACGACTTTGGCGGCGGCAGGCGCTTTATCACCGGCAACCGCTGCGAGAAGGGCGCCGGCCACAAAAAGCAGAAGACCGAGGCCCCCAACCTCTTCAAAAAGAAAAACGAGTTGCTGTTTAACCGCGAGGTGCTGAGCCCCGACGAGGCCCCGCGCGGCACCGTCGGCATTCCGCGCGCGCTCAACATGTACGAGAACTACCCCTTCTGGCACGCGTTCTTTACGCGTCTGGGCTTTAGCGTGCAGCTGTCCGACCAGTCGAGCAAGAAGACCTACCAGGCGGGCATCGAGTCCATGCCGTCCGAGAGCGTGTGCTATCCGGCCAAGATGAGCCACGGCCATGTGATGAACCTTATCGACCGCGATGTCGACTTTATCTGGATGCCGTGCGTGCGCTGGGAGCGCAAGGAGGATCCGACCGCCGGCAACTGTTACAACTGCCCCATCGTCATGAGCTACCCCACGGCGTTGGCGCTCAATATTGACGAGATCCGCGAGCAGAACATCGAGTTCCTATACCCGTTTGTGCCCTATCACGACAAGACCGAGCTCAAGCGCCGCCTGTATCAGGTGCTCGCCGTCGACCGTGTGGCCGATGCCGAGGCTGGTCGCGGTCGCGTGCGTGGGCCCAAGATCACGCGCTCCGAGGTCGATGCCGCCGTCAACGCCGCCTTTGAGGCCGATGCGCGTTTCCACGAGGACATCCAGACCATGGGCGAGGAGGCTCTTAAGTGGGTCGAGGACCACGGCGGTCACGGCATCGTGCTCGCCGGTCGTCCCTACCATAACGACCCCGAGATCAACCACGCCCTGCCCGAGCTTATCTCGAGCTTTGGCTTTGCGGTCTTTACCGAGGATTCGCTCGCGCATCTGGTAAAGCCCGAGCGTCCGATTCGCGTCGTCGACCAGTGGATGTACCACAGCCGCCTGTACGCCGTCGCTCGTTTTGTGACGATGCGCAACGACCTGGACCTGATCCAGCTCAACTCCTTCGGCTGCGGCTTGGACGCCCTGACCACCGACCAGGTGCAGGAGATTCTGGAAGCCAGCGGTAAGATCTACACCGTGCTCAAGATCGACGAGGTGTCCAACCTAGGCGCCGCGCGCATCCGAATCCGCTCGCTCATGGCGGCGCTCAAGGACCAGGAGGCCGAGCGCTTGGCCGAGGCCACGGCCGCGGGCGAGGCTTACGAGCAGGGCGATGCCGCGCCGGTGGCGCCCTCCACGGATGCCCCCGCGTTCGCGAGCCGCAAGTACACGTTTGAGGCTCAGCGCGAGAGTGCTTCGACCGCATGGCCGAAGGTGCCCTTTACCGAGCAGATGCGCGACGAGGGCTACACCATTCTGTGCCCGCAGATGGCGCCGATCCACTTTGACCTGGTCAAAGAGGTGTTCCGCGGTGCCGGCTACAACTTGGAGCTGCTGCCCTCGACCGATCACGACGCCGTCGAGGCCGGCCTGCGCTATGTGAACAATGACATCTGCTATCCGTCGATCCTGGTGACGGGCCAGATCATGGAGGCCATCGAGAGCGGTCGGTACGACCTGTCCAAGACGGCCGTGGTCATCAGTCAGACCGGCGGCGGCTGCCGTGCTACCAACTACATCGCGCTCATTCGCAAAGCCCTGCGCGAGAGCGGTCACCCTGAGATTCCGGTGATCTCGCTTTCGGCTGTGGCGCTCGGCGAGGACAACCCCGGCTTTAAGATTACGCCGGCGCTGCTTAAGCAGGCAGTCTACGCGGTGCTCTTTGGCGACGTGATGATGCAGATGCTCTACCGCTGCCGTCCGTACGAGGCCACGCCCGGTGCGGCGAACGCACTCTACGAGGAGTACATGGCGCGTGCTCGCAAGCTGGCGCCTAAGTTCAACCGCCACAACTACACCAAGCTGTGCCGCGAGGCCATCCGCGCGTTCGACACCATGCCGCTCGTGGGCGAGGGCACCAAGCCGCGCGTGGGCGTAGTTGGCGAGATCTTGGTCAAGTTCCACCCTACGGCCAACAACCACGTGGTCGACGTGATCGAGCGCGAGGGCTGCGAGGCCGTGGTGCCGGGTCTGCTCGACTTCTTCCTGTACTCCATGAGCAACGCCGAGCTGCAGAAGGACGAGTTGGGAAGCTCTGCTACCACGCGCGCTGGTATGCAGGCGCTCATCAAGCTCGTGGACTGGATGCGTACGCCGGTGGAGGAAATGCTCGAAAAGTCCCGCCGCTTCGAGGCACCCGAGCGCATCGGCACCATGGCCGACAAGGCCCGCACGGTGCTTTCGGTGTGCAACAACATGGGCGAGGGCTGGCTGCTCACGGCCGAGATGCTCGACCTGATCGATCATGGCGCGCCCAACATCATCTGCACGCAGCCCTTCGCCTGCCTGCCCAACCACGTGGTGGGCAAGGCCGTGATCAAGGAGCTGCGCCGCCAGCATCCCGAGAGCAACATCGTCGCGGTGGACTACGACCCCGGTGCATCCGAGGTCAACCAGCTCAACCGTATTAAGCTCATGATCAGTGTGGCCAAGGAGAACATGCGCGCCGGTAAGGGCTTTAAGCTCGAGAAGGTGGCGCCGCTCGCGATGGACGAGGTCACCGGCCAGATGCGTGCTCATGACGGCTGCGTGAGCTGCGGGCCGGCCAGCGAGGAGGCCGTGGCATCGGTCGCCGAGCGCCTGGGACGCGGCATTAAGAAGTAGCTGGCCTGCTTTGGGCTAGATATGAGACAAACGGGTGGCAGCCGTGCCGGCTACCACCCGTTTTTGCTGGACATATGTTGCGTAAATGGCCTTGCCGACGCCTTTCGTGGACTCGGATTTCGGAAGTGGGGCACAGTTTTGTGGGTGGTGAGTGGGCCACTGACTTGCCAAGAGTCTGCCGGCCCTTGTTGTTTTCTCTCGGAATACTACAAAAAACTCGGGGCTGGCCCACGCTTCCGTTCTGGCGGAATGCGATGCTGTTTTGCATAGAATTAGTACGCCCGCCATGTTCAGCCGGAAAGGTCTCCTTCTTCAGCGCTTTTTAAACAGCGGGATAGCTGGCGTGCCTCAAGTTGAATGCAGCTTATCGCGTGATGAGTTTGCGCTTGGACATCGTTTGAATTTGAAGCGCAGTAAAAAGGGATTGATAATCTATCTTGTTTGCCTAGGCAAACGATTTTTGCTGGATAGCCTATCCTGATTTGAGACGTTTGCGAGGCTATGGTCAAAATAACCCCATGCTTACGAATGAGAAAATCGGACAAATTGTGCTGGTCTGCTAAGTTAATACTCTCGTAGCGGGGGAAAAGGCCCAGATGGTTAAATGCTGAGTCTATTCTTTTTCGACAATATCGAATGTCACAGGTGTTTGCAATTGGATATTGAGCCACCGCGTTTAGATTCGCTGCTGCGTGACTAGCTAATGGGTGATTGCTTTCAACGAGGAGGTTGACTTCGGCGTTCAATAAAAAATGCGATTCAAAAAGATTGGTGTCTACTTGCCCAGCGACAATCGCAATGTCGATTTGTCCGTCAAGTAGAAGGGATAAGCACGTTCCGCCGTCGTCGTATCTGGAAACAGCAAATTTACCACCGTTGTACTTTTTCGAGAGCCGGTTTAGTGTGGGCTGGTTGAACCAGCTTGTGAGTATTGGTGGTAGTCCGACTGCAACGTGTGTCAAATGTGTCTGGGTTATTTTTATCTTTTCACGCGTGATTTGCGCATACGCTTGAATTCCCTCAATTGAAGCTAGTGCATCTAATGCTATAGGAAGGATTTCCTCTCCATAGTTTGTTAGATGTAGAATACTGCCTCTTTTTTCGAACAGCTTCAGACCAAGTTCAGATTCCAATGCTCGAATGCCTTTTGAAACAGCTTGCGGCGAAACGCTTAATATAGTTGCTGCATCCGAGTAATTCTGACAATCAAATACCTTTATGAAATACTGCAGCTGAACAACATTCACCAGAATTTCCTTAGGTTGAATTTTTAATCAGGCTAAGTGTAAATTAAAAAATGTTAAACAAGGCAAACAAATTGTTTCATCTAGTACAAAAAGTTATCAATCAGCTTTTGACTTTTTGACCAAAGTATAACTAGGCCTAAAACGAGAAAGGAGCCATTGTGGATTGGATACAGCCAACTCAAACACCTAACGATATTGCTTTGCTATCAAGTTGGTGTCCTTGTCAGGGCGCAAAATGTCAGGGGCGCTGTAATCCCTGGGGGATGTGTGCCGTGTACACGGGCGGGAATTGCCGCGCATTTCAACATTGCGGTATACACGTTAGCTAGGAGCTTCGATGGAATATATTCAAAAGCCAGTGAATACTCAGATGCCTGCTTCGTCTCGAGATATTTCTACGTGTGTGTCCTGTGCAGCGCATATTTGTTGGAGTTATTCAGGGGGAGGACCGTGTGGCCTGAGGATCTGCATTACCAAATTTTGTGGCTGGAATTACTCCTAATGGCAGGTTGAAATATTGAAATATGCAACGGAGTAGAAATGAAACAGTCTCGCTTTAATGTAATCGATAAAGGCAATCAGTCTACGCTGGTATATAACTCTTACTCCGGCGCAATTGTTGCGTTGGATGCGGAATACGAGAAGGCACTATTTGCGAATGGGGCTAATGGCCCTTCGGAAATTGTCGACAATTTGATGGACGCGGGGTTGTTGGTTTCCGACGGACTTGACGAAATCGAACATTTAAAAGAGATATCATCGGCCTGTCGCATGCAATCAAAATCACTTTCATTTACGATAGCTCCGACATTGAATTGTAATTTCAGGTGTCCGTATTGTTATGAGGACGGCAAGCGTTATGGTTCAATGAGCGACCAGTGCGTCGATCAGGTAATAAAGCATATCAATGGCATGGCTTTAGACAATCAGGCAGATAGTTTGCAGATTGCCTGGTATGGCGGCGAGCCTTTATTGGCGATTGAGACGGTGGAGAAGATTACGCGCGGAATCCGAAGTGATGAAATCTTATTTAACGCCAGCATGGTGACCAATGGTTATTTCTTAGATGAGAAAACGGCGGAGTTGCTTGCAAAAAATGGGGTCACGCACGTTCAGGTGACTGTCGATGGTCCGCCTGAAATACACAATCGACGAAGATGTCTTCCTTCTGGCGGCGATACGTTCAACCGTATTATCGATAACGTAAAAAGAGCTAGTGCGTACTTCGATGTCATCTTAAGAGTTAATGTTGATCCGACGAACGGTGACCAGATTGATCGCTTGATTGATTCGCTTGATCAAAAAGGTCTTCGTAATAGAGTAAAACTGTATTTAGCGGCAGTAGATGATATAAATGGGGCATGCGCTAACTCTCCGTGCTATTCAGAGGACGAATTTGCTTCGATTGAAGCATCCTGCTTGTCTCGCTACAAAATGACGGGGTACATGGATCCGTTTCTTCCAGGCTTTAATCCGACCATATGCGGAGCCGTCAATAAATATTCAGAAGTTATTGGACCAGACGGTTCCTTATATAAATGCTGGAATGAAATAGGATATTCCGACAGAAGCTATGGCAGCATTTTTGAAAGCGTAGCGAGTAACGCATTCGAAGTTTCCAAATGGAATGCTTACGACTTTTGTTCAGATTCAGAATGTCTTAACTGCGCACTTCTTCCTATGTGCATGGGTGGCTGTCCCTTCACCAGGCTGTATGAAAATAAGACAAGCTGCGTATCTGCAAGAAAGAACTGTATAAAAGTAATGAGGGCGGCCTATGATTTCAAGCATAAGAAGTGATGCGGACTCAACGGCGCTCTTCGATTATCTGCCATATTTCAGACTTGGGTTTTCTTCCCAATTGCTTCTGGTTATAGTCTTCGCGTTGTGCTTAATAATATCTGGAATGATGGCTTCTATATCCCCGCTGCTTACGAGCGCTCTGGTTGACAATATATCTAAAAAAACTTCTTACGATACTATCATGATTAGCAGCGCTCTAATTGGTTTTGCGGCACTAATCGATATTGTTGTCAGTTATTTAAGCACCCTTCTTTCAATGCGGATAACGACCGTGGCTGCATACTCGATTGTTCGAAGTAAAATCGATGAGCTCGTTCGGATGCCTTTTGAGTTATATTTTGAGCAGGAGTCAGCTGAAAAAACTCAACAAATTTGTTCAGATGCCAATACTGTGGCTTCCTTCGGATTGTCGATGCTCCAGACGGTACTTCTTGCGGTTGTCCAGCTAGGTATCAGTTTTATTTTTCTCTATGGATGCTCCGTAGCGCTCTTTTGGGTTTCCGTGACATTTTGCATCTTGTATGCAATTGCATATGCTTTATTCAGAAAACCGCTTTTTGTTTCAGGTCTGACCTTTAAGGAGGAGCAGTCCCTGTATTTCGGAAAAGTGGAGTCCGTACTTGCGCATCAGAGATTTTTGTATGTTAATGTGCTATTCGAAAGAGCATTGAAATCCATAGATAGCTTTTTTTCGTCTTTGCTGCACGCCGGAGTTGCCTATCAAAGTGTTGTTTCGAGATTTCAGGCAACGGATTCCTTTGCTGCGGCTGCGTCCCAAGTCACTATTCTTTTGATTTCGGCTTTCTATGTAATGCATGGAAGCATGAGTGTAGGCCAACTTGTTGCCGTTTCGAGCTACATGGCTTTAATGCTATCTGCCGTGAGGTCAATCTACGGTATAGGTAGTAGCGTACAAGACTGCTTCTCATCGATATCTCGTCTAAATGCCTCTAAAATGTCTTTGGCTGCCGCTGGAGAGGAGCTCATGGAGATCGATTACATCGAACTGCGTAATTTCGGCTTTACATTAAATGGAAAGTGTCTCTACAGCAACTTGAATATCAGGTTTGAAAAAGGAAAGCTCTATGCTCTTGTAGGGATTAATGGCTCGGGCAAAACGACCCTTGCGTACTTATTGATGGGTTGTTTCAATTCGGATTACGTTGGGACTATTTCCTACAACGGTAAGGCCCAAGAAGAAATCAACTGTGAGCTCCTTAGGCAGAAGCTAGTTTCGTTTGCTGAACAAACCCCGATATCAGTAAAGGATTTTCTTTGCGATAGAAACTTTTCTTCTATCGAAAGGAAGAGGTGCGGAGGAATGTCTCCCGGGGAACTGGAGCAACTGGAAATTAGGCGGGTCTTAGAAAAGAAGGCAGACGTCTATTTATTCGATGAGCCAACAGCATCACTCGATATTGCTCATAAAGAAGCTCTGATAAAAGCTATGAAGGAAATGCGAAAGCACAAGATTGTCATTGCAATTACACACGATATGGACCTAATAGCTGCTAGTGATGAGGTGGTGGAGCTTGGGGAAAGCGACTGAAAAAATGCGCCTGGGGACACGCTATCTACTGGGCACGATGGTTGCTAGCGTGCCGTGGGCTATTTGGGTTATTACAAAAGGATCCCCCGCTTGGCTGTGCTCTATAGGGGCGCTCTTTTGTGCGTTGGTAGTCTATCTTTTTGCAACTCGGGGTGCTGTTTCCTGGGATAAACCCAAGCGAGGTGGGATTCTTTTGGGATGGCAGCTCATTTGCATCGTATTTATTCTTATGGCCGCTGTACTCAATATGGGTGGAAAATCAATAACCAGATGGGTGTTGCTCTGCTCGGTTTCAGTTTTGGATGAGCTGCTATTTAGGTATGTATTTTTATTTGAATACACAATCGCCGGAATAGTTCGGCCGTTTTACATAAGAGCAGTTATACAGTCGATGCTATGGGCATTGCTTCTCGTGACCCAACAGTGTCTAATCGGGGCACCCACAAATTACATCATTGCAATGATGGGGGGCTATCTTTGCCTGGGCCTTATTTTTGCGCTGCTTGTGCGAAAAACAGGGACAGTGTGCCCGTCTCTTTTAGCCATGATGTGTTTGGAGTTTATCAATATTCTAGCTCTTTGAGTTACGGATAAAATCTTCAGGTGTTGGCACCATGGCCGACAAGGCCCGCACGATGCTTTCGGTGTGCAACAACATGAGCGAGGGGTGGCTCCTCACGGTGCGCCCAACATCATCTGCACGCAGCCCCTTCGCGTGCCTGCGATTCGGTTAGCGAGGAGGCCGTGGCATCGGTCGCAAAGCGTCTGGGACGCTGCATTAAGAAGTAGCCGACCTGCTTCGGGCTAGATATGAGACAGAAGGGTGGTAGCCGTACCGGCTGCCACCATTTTTTACTGGATACATGTTGCGTAAATGGCCTTGCCGACGCCTTTCGTGGACTCGGATTTCGGAAGTGCGGGGAAAAACTCCGAACCTCCGAGCACACTGCTCTTTGAACTTGTGTGACCTGCGGTTTTGTTGCTAAAAAAGTCGGTCTGGTCGGCAGAACTCGATTTTTCACCGCACTTCCGAAAACCGCGATCTTGCAGTACGAAAAACGGCCTCCATAACTCTGGGTTAACTGATAAGTGTAGCCGTTCGCCGTATATAAATGTCCGTTTATGGAATCTATCTCCAACGAGTTATAGTCATATGGTTTGATGTTGTAAACATATGATTGCCGGCAGGCCGTAGGCGACATTCCCCCTGATACCGGAGGTTCCAGGTATGTTTCGTGCTCCGTTAAACAAGTATCGGGCTGGTTAATATGGGCCGCCGTACTATCTCGATAACCCTTGCAGTGGTTTGCCTAGCTGTGCTCCTGGGCGCTATAGGGCAGTTCGCTATAAGTCGAGAAACATCCTATATGCAGGAATGTGCTTCCGAAGGCTTTGCCATTGACGGTTACTATCGGGATGACGAAACAAGTCGGGAAACCCTGGCTTTTCTTGAGGAGGACAACTGTCGATGGCAGCTGGTCGACCAAGACGGAATCTGCACAGACGGGCAGTTTAAGCGTACGGATGACCCCAACATCCTGATATTAAAGAAGGAAAACGGCGAAGAATTCGGTACGGTCCACGTGGCGTATATTTCGCGCCGACGCGATCAGGGCTTGCTCTACCTATTTAGAGATACCAGGGTGACCCGTTTTTATCTGGTGAGTACCGGTCCGGCGTTTACAGTGGAGTCTGGCGATGTCGATGCGGACAGCTGATTCACGGCAATAAATCAGCGAGCGGAGCGCGGCCATGGACCGCGTCCCGCTATTTGCTCGTGGCCCGCGTCACGTCTGCGCCATGTCGTGACTCGCGGCTGCGCGCATTCATCCCACGTCGCGTATTACTGCACATCAAACTCCACGCGATCGAGCTCGGGCACATTGAGGTCGATGAGCTTGCGGGCTACACGGCGGTCGTGTGCCCCAAGCGCCTCGCTTGTCGTCACATGGGCGACAACCTCGCGCTCGACAAGGCCCTCCTCCTCGCCTTCGGTGGCCGAGGTCTCGACGGCAACGGTGTAATCCTTAAAGCCCGGCAGCACCGCGGCAAGCTCGCGCGTGGTTTCGGTGACGCCATAGCCGTCCTGCACGCCGGCCTGCGCCGAGCCAATGGATCCCGCGGTCATAACGATGCAGGGGATGGCAAAGATCACCGTGCCCACGATGATGCGGCGGCGCACCTTGTGTGACAGCTCATCGACCTCGGCATTTTCCTCGGCGGTCACAATGCCGTCGCCGTTGAGGTCGCGCTTGAGCGGCACGCGCAAAAGAAGCAGCACGGCTTCGGCAGCCAGTGCGATAAAGACCACGTTGATGCCAAACTCGTAGAGGGCCGAGAGAAACAGCGACCCGCTTGCGATGGCGATGCCATAGCCCGCCGCGCACAGGGGCGGCATGAGCGCGGTCGCCACGGCCACGCCGGCGATGAGCGTTGCGGGCTCCTGGTCGCGTGAGTTGCCCAGCCCGCCCGCAAAGCCGCCGGCGAGCGCGACAGCGAGGTCCCACACGGTGGGCGTTGAGTTGTCGATAATGGCGGCCGTGGTGGTGCCAAGGGGCGAGAGCTTAAAGTACAGCGTGGACGTGATTAGACAAAAGACCATCTGCAGCGCGAGGCCGGCAATCGCCTCGACGGCAATCTCGCGGTCGAGCGTGGCGATGCCGTATGCCATGGCAAGGACCGAGCCCATGAGCGGGCAGATGAGCATGGCACCTACAATGGCGATATCCGAGCCGATATCGAGGCCGATGCTCGCGATCAACATGGCAATGATCAGGATGCATAAGTGCGAGCCAGTCAGGCGCGCCCCGTTTACAAAGCGCTTGCGAATCACGTGATAGGGCGCGCGTCCCTCGCGTATGTTGAACGCCTGCTTAAGGAAACGGGTGGCATTCTCCATGGCCTCGCTGTGTGCAGGGCGTATACCGTGACGACGATGATGACGCTCGCGCAGCCGCTTGATCTGTTGTTTGTCGAGTTGCATGCTTACCTCGTTTAGCTTCTGAGCCGCTTCTTGCGTCTGTCGTCTTTACTCTACACCGCGTTAGGCGAGGTGTCAGACAAGGTTTGTTGACCTGGAAGTCAGGCCAATCGACATGGCTAAAACGCCGTGAGGATCATAAGAGTCAAATAGACAAAAAAGCGCGGGGCCGGTTTGATTCCGACCCCGCGCTCTGCGCTGGTGCGTTGTTGTTCGGCCTACCCCAGCAGGCTCAGACCAACAGAGACAAACGCCAGGATAACGCCGACGATGGACTCGCCGCCCAGCAGGCCGCTGGCGACAACCAGGCCCTGTTCCTGGAAGGCGGCGTCCTTGGCAGCCCTCTCCTCGTCAGAAAGACCAGCGGTGGCGTCGCGGTGGGCGGACCACTTGTCGTAGGCGAGCTTGACGCAGGAGCCCAGGAATGCCGTGAGTGACATGTAGAACGGCAGATACACGCCCAGGCCGATCATCATGGCCGGAATGCCGAGCCAGTACATGACGATGCCGGCGATAAAGCCGCCAGCGAACCACGGCACGCTCGGGATGCCCGAGACCATGGTGGCGACGACGCTTGCCTGCGCGGCAACAAAGCTCTTGTCGGGGCCAAAGGCGTCCGGGCCATAGGCGGTGACGAGCGCGACCATGACGGCTGCGGCGACCAAGGCGCCCACGATGCCGCCGATGGCCTGGCCGATCCACTGTGCGCGCGGGTTGGTGCCCAGCACGGCACCGGCCTTAAAGTCGTTCATGACGTCGCCCGCAAGGCCGCACGCCACGGCTACGATGCCGGCGATAAAGAACAGCTTGACCTGAGCGATCTGTGCGAAGGCAGCCACGATGAGCATAACGATGAGGCCAAAGATTTCCATGGGGTCGATGCCCGTCTGGCCGCAGCTCTGTGCGCTCATGATGGTGGTGACAAAGGTGAACAGCGTGACGATGACGGCCGGAACGGGGCCAAGGTCAAGCACGATGGCGATGACCACGGCGATGGCGGCAGCGCCTAGGCCGATGATGCCGGCGTCGAGCTTAAGGGAGCCCGAGATGAGCGACTGCTCGTCGGTGTCGGTGGAGCTGTCGGCGGCAAGACCGCGGACGATGCTGGCGACCTGCGGCAGGATGTCCTTGAGGACGACGGCGACGCCAAAGCCCATCATAAGGCCCATACCGAGGGACTTGACGATGCCCTGCGCAGTCACAACGTCGAACAGACCGGCAGCGGTGCCGCCCACGATGATGCCAAAGTTGCCCAGCAGCGCGCCGGCAAACCAGAAGGCGACCGGGGCGAAGCCCACGAGGAAGCCGACGGAGAGCAGCATGGGCGAGTTGTAGATACCAAAGGTCACGCCGGGAATGTTGAGCGTGCACAGCATGCTGGGCACAATGCCCAGGGCGTCGCGCAGCACGCTATAGATGCCGGCGATGGCCATGGAACCAAAGAGCTGCTTGCCGGTTTTGCCGCCAGCCTCGGTCGCGCGCAAAGTCTGAGCTGCGGCGTTGCCGGTGGGGAACTCAAGCGCGGCGTCCACGATAAAGTGACGGTGGATGAGCGCGGTGGCCAGCAGGCCCAAGATAGTGCCGGCGAGCGCCACGATAAACATGTCGAGCCAGCTGATCTGGTCGGCATAGCCCAGCATCCAGGCACCCGGGATGGTAAACGCCAGGCCGCCGGCGACCATGGCGCCCGCGGACATGATGGTGTGGGTGACGTTGGCCTCGTTGAGGCTGGCGTTGCCCATGAGCTTAAGGAAGAACAGCGAGATGACGGCAGCGAAGACGATCGGCCAGGGGAGTGCGCCCATCTTGAGGGCGGTGTAGGCCGAGCTTGCCGTGATGATCACGCAGCCGAGGACGCCGATGACGACGCCGCGCAGCGTGAGTTGCCCGCGCATCGAAGCGCGGTTCGAGGGATTGCTCATATAAAACTCCTTTGCGTATATCCGCTTCCCCCGGGAGCGCCGATACGGATACGGCGCGGGAAGTCGGGTTACCAAGGGCCGCCGCGTGAGCTCGCAAACGACCGCGCACCAGTATAGCGGCACGGCAGTTAATTTGGGACTGGGCTTTTTTAGCTATCCCAAGCGAAGCCGAAGGATGATTATTCTGGGACGGGGATTTAAAAATCATCAGGTACGCAATGATTTTTAAATCCCCGTCCCAGAATAATCATCGGGATATACTGCTGGGCAGACGAAAGGAGCGCCGACGATGCTTAATGGGTGCGCATATATATTGACGGTCGACGTGGGCAACACGTTCATTCGCTTTGGCCTGTTTGCAGAGGATTCGGCCGCGGCGCAGGAATGTCCGCTTGCGACATGCGAGATCACCACGCCGTCGAGCATTACGGCCGACGAGGCACGCATGCGACTTGTACAGGTCATGGGCGCGCTCGCCGCCGATGCAGGTGTGCCCGGGGTGCTTGCACCCGCCGCGGCCGTGCTGAGCTGTGTAGTCCCGGCGCTCGAGCGCCCGTGGAAGGCGGCACTTTCCCGCACCTGCACGGGACGCGTGCTCACCGTGGGGCCGGGCCTCAAGACTGGCATACCCGTGCACTACGACGATCCGGCCGAGATCGGCCCCGACCGCATCGCCGATGCCGTGGCGGCCCGCGCCGTCTACGGCTCGCCGTGCATCGTGATTGACCTGGGCACGACGACCAATATCGAGGTCATCGACGCGCACGGTACCTTTGTCGGCGGCGTTATCGCGCCGGGGCTGGCACTCGGCGCCCGTTCGCTCTCGGCGGCGGCAGCGCGCCTACCCCAGGTTGAGCCCTCGGCGCCAACGCACGTCATCGGACGCAACACGCGTGAGGCCATGCGCTCGGGTGTGGTTTTGGGCGAGGTAGCCCGCATCGACGGCATGCTCGACATGGTGCTTGCCGAGATGCGCGCGACCAAGGCCGCGGGGGAGGGCGATGTGCCCATCGTCATTACCGGCGACGATGCCGAGGCACTTGCGGCGCTGGTCGGCCATAGCCTGACGGTAGACGACGCGCTGACGTTGCGGGGTCTCGCCGAGCTCTACCGCATCAACCAAAAGCCCCGCCGCGCGTAGGGCGAGGGGCTGGTGGGATAAGCGCCCCTACCTTTCACCTGCTACAATGGGCCAAACTATTGCGATTCCGGAGGTGTCTGCCATGTCGGACGATCTTCATCAAACCGCGTCGGGCAAGCGCCGCGACGTTATTAGCTGGGACGAGTTCTTTATGAGCGTGGCCATCGCCGCGCAGCGCCGCAGTAAGGATCCCAACACGCAGGTGGGCGCGTGCATCGCCAGCACCAACCACCGCATCCTTTCGGTGGGTTACAACGGCACGCCCTCGGCGCTCAACGATGACTTTTTCCCGTGGGGAACGAGCGATGACCCGCTGCAGGACAAGCACAACTACGTGGTCCATGCCGAGGCCAACGCCGTGCTCAACTACCGTGGCTCGCTCAAGGACCTCGAGGGTTCCACGGTTTACGTCACGCTGTTCCCGTGCCACGACTGCGCCAAGATCCTGGCGCAGGTGGGCGTGGGCGAGGTCGTCTACCTGGACAATAAGTATGCCGACACCGATGACGGCCGTATCAGCCGCCGCATTCTCGACTCCTGCGGCATCAGCTACCGCCAGGTCATCGTCGATGTCCAGATTGGTACCGGGGGACAGGCTCAGCAGTAGCAACAGCGCGTGTCGGCGCTGGCCGGCAACAAAAACAACTAAAAGAGCCCCGTCCCAAATTGACTGCTCGTGAAAGTCGTGTCCGCACGCATGGCTGGCGCCTAAGCGGGTACATGGCTGTAGTAACATAGCCCCTGTCCGCGGGCGTGCCCGCGTTATTGTGAGAAAGGAGCCCCTGTGGCTGTTAACGAAGAGCTGCTTAAGAAGGTTCTTGAAGAGATTCGCCCCAACCTGCAGGCCGATGGCGGCGATATGGAGTATGTGGGCGTCGACGACGAGGGTGTTGTCAAGCTGGAGCTGCAGGGCGCCTGCGCCGGCTGCCCCATGAGCTCGCTGACCCTGTCTATGGGTATCGAGCGCATCCTGAAGGAGCATGTGCCCGGCGTTACCCGCGTTGAGCAGGTCAATGCTTCCGGCGAGGCCGAGGACCTGTACGACGAGTACGCGCCGTTCTAAGATGCGAAAGCTGCGGACGGTACGCTTCGCATAGACGTTACGCCCAAATATGCGGCTGCGAGCGTAAGGCCCGCGGCCGCATTTGTATGTAGGGAGCAGGGGGATCGATATGCTCAACGACCTCTACCATATGCTTGATCCCGTCGCGATCTCGGCGGGCCCCATCACCATCTACTGGTACGGCCTGGCCTACGTGGTCGGTGCTCTGCTCACGGCGGTCGTTATGTACCGCACGCAGCGTCGTTGGGGCTTCAACATTACGATTGATGACCTGACGAGCGTCGTGGTCGGCGCGGTCTTTGGCCTCATCATCGGCGCGCGCCTGTTTTACGTCGTCTTTTACGGCGATGGCTACTATTGGACCCACCCGCTCGAGATCTTTGCCACCAACGAGGGCGGCATGAGCTTCCACGGTGGCCTGGTCGGCGGCATCTTGGGCGGCATCATCGTGTGCCGCATGTATAAGCTCGACGCCTGGACCGTCGCCGACCTTGCCGTTATCGGCGCTCCGCTGGCGCTGTGCCTGGGACGCTGCGCCAATTTCGTCAACGGCGAGCTGTGGGGTAAGCCGACCGATCTGCCCTGGGGTGTGGTCTTTGGCGGCACCGCGGGCGATATGCCGCGCCATCCCTCCCAGCTCTACGAGGCGTTTCTAGAGGGCATTGTGCTCTTTTGCATCCTGCAGGTGCTCAGTCGCAAAAAACCGCTGCTGCCCCAGGGTACGTTTATGGGCGTCTTTGTGATGGGCTACGGCATCGTTCGCTTTTTGATTGAGTTTGTGCGCGTGCCCGATGCGCAGCTGGGCTATCTGCTGGGAGGCGTTATCACCATGGGCCAGCTGCTGAGTTTGCCGCTCGTGATCGCCGGCCTGGCGCTCATCATCTTCGCCCGTCGCCGCAACCAGCCCCAGCGCGTCTACCTCGACGCCTAACCAAAACCACCACAAAGGGGACAGGCACCTTTGTGGTGGTTTGCTGGGCAACGATGACAGAACCGTAACGTTTTCCCAGATAAAACCTGCCAAAATAAGCCTGTCCCTTTTTGGCGGGTTTCTAGAAAGGCTCTTTGGACTGTGAAGGATTCCGACCTCTCCACAACGGCTGCGCGCGACGCTGCCCGCATCGTCTGGTTTAAGCGCTACCCCGCCAAGCAGACGCTCATCGCATTTCTGCTCGCGCTGTTGGCGACCACGGCGTTTTCCATCGATCCCGCGCCGGTCTCGAGCAATGCAGTCTTGGCGATTGACCCCAAAGCCTCGGGCATGCTGTACGTGTGCTACGAGGTGCTCCTCTCGTTTGCCGGCCATACCGACGCGGTCATGCTGCTTGCGCTTGCCTGCCTGCTCACCTTGCCGTTTCGCTACGTGTTCTTTGGCCGTGGCGACACCTGGCGTCCATCGATCATTCTGCCGTCGCTGTTCTTCGCCATCTGCATGGTGTTCGGTCGCAGCTACGATCTCACCGATTCTGCCGAGATCGTACTCGGCGACAAGGCTCGCATCATCTGCGCCTGGATAGGCGGTGCGGGCTGGATGCTCCTGGCGATCGTTGCCTTCTACCTTGCCTTTGAGTGTCTAGATTGGCTGAGCTCTCGGCGCATTCCGTTTTCGGAGGCGCACTTTGGCCGCGTATGGCGTGTGGCTCACGCCGTGCTCTCGGTCCATCCCTTTGCCGGGCCCTTCCTGGTGCTTATGGTCGCCTGGGCGCCCACGCTCATCGCTTCGCTGCCCGGCCTTTTTATGGGTGATACGGGTGCGCAGATTCGCCAGTGGTTCAACTATCCCAACGGCACGAGCGACTACCTGCGCCTACTCAACCCCAACGTGCTGCTCAACGGGCATCATCCCGTAGTGCACACGGCCATTATCGGCTCGTGCGTTCAGCTGGGGCTTTCGCTGTTCAACAGCGCTAACGCGGGCCTCATCATCTATACCTGCGCTCAGTTTGTCATCACGGCTGCCTGCATGGCCTATTCCATCTCGTCGCTGCGCAAACTGGGCGTGAGTCTGCCGGTCCGCGGCGTGATCTTGCTGTTCTTTGTGTTTATGCCCATGTTCTCCAACTACGCGGCCCTGCTTACCAAAGACGTGCTGTTTGCCGACGCATTTTTGGTGCTGCTGGTACAGACCGTCAAGCTCGTGGCCTGCGGCTTGCCCCGTCGTGATGCCAATGTCGAGCGAGCGGGCGAGAAAGCCCCCGTGCTCTTTGCGCGCCACGACTGGCTGTTGCTTGCGCTGGCTGCCATGGGTTCCACGTTTTTGCGCAATGGAGGCCTGGTGTTTCCCCTGGCGGCATGCGTAATCGCGGCGGCGTTTTGCGCATGGGATGTACATGTCGCTCGTCGTGCGGCTAAGCAGACGGGCACCGCGGTCTCATGCGCCACACCGCGCTTCCGCTGGGTTGGCGTCCTCGCGGTACTCGCGCTCTGCCTTGCCTCTAATATGTACTTCACCAAGGTCTTTATGCCGGAGCACGATATCACGCCTGGTTCCAAGCGCGAAATCCTCTCGATTCCGTTCCAACAGACGGCTCGTTTCGTCCAAAAGCACGACGGCCTCAACTCGGGCGTCAACCCTACGGTTAAGGAGGACGGCACTATCGTGGAGGCACCCTGCGACGGTTTGGTGACCGACGAGGAGCGCGTCGTGATCGATCGCGTGCTCAAGTACGAGAACCTGGGCCGCCGCTACAACCCCGACAAGTCCGATGCCGTCAAGAACTGCTTTAACGAGTACGCCTCGCAGGAGGACATCAAGGCCTATTTTGAGGTCTGGGCGCAGATGTTCAAAAAGGATCCCGAGTGCTATATCTCGGCGCTCATCAATAACTATTACGGCTACTTTTATCCGAGTGCCCGCGATGCGTGGGTCTACAGCACGGCGCGCAGTGCCGAGATTATGGCGAAGCCCGATAACCTCAAGTACTTTGACTTCCATCCGGTCGACAGCAAGGTTGTGCGCTGGTGCGACCACCTGATCAACCTGTATCGCGTGGCGGTGCAGCGCATCCCGTTTATCTCGCTCACCATGAGCTCGGCCACCTATGTGTGGATCATGATTGCCGTGGTGGTCTACCTGCTGCGTCGTCATTCATGGCGTGCGCTGGCGATCTGGGTGCCGCTGTTGGGCGTGCTCGCCGTGTGCCTGATTGGTCCGTGCAACGGCTCGACCTACATGCGCTACCTGTATCCGGTCATCGCCTGCATGCCCTTCGCCATCGGCGCCACCGTCACCCGCAGCGACTTCCTCTGGTCCTAACTTGGTGCATTGGGGTCAGGTTTCTTTGCACCAAAGGGGACATCATCACGACGCCTTCATTTTGGGGTTTATCTCGCAGGCCAGTAGGTATATCATAACGACGTTTGTTTATATTGCCCGAGCATCTGCGCTGGGCTTTAGGTCGAAACCGATAGGAGACACGTATGTCCGGACACTCTAAGTGGGCCACAACCAAGCATCGTAAGGGCGCGCAGGACGCCAAGCGTTCCGCCCTCTTCTCCAAGCTCAGCCGCAACATCACCGTTGCTGCCCGTCTCGGCGGTGACCCGCTGCCCGAGAACAACGCCAGCCTCGCCGCTGCCGTTGCCAAGGCCAAGGCTCAGTCCATGCCTAAGGACAAGATCAAGTCCGCTATCGACAAGGCTTTTGGTTCGGGTGCTGACGCCGCCGTCTACGAGAACATCGTGTACGAGGGCTACGGTCCCGCCGGTGTCGCCGTCTACGTCGACTGCCTGACCGACAACCGCAACCGTACCGCCGCTGATGTCCGTTCCGCCTTCTCCCACGCTGGTGGCAACCTGGGCACCTCCGGCTCCGTCGCCTTCCAGTTTGAGCGCAAGGGCCAGATCGTCGTCGCCAAGGAGATCCTGGACGAGAACGCCAAGAAGGAGACCATGATCGCCAACGGTGCTGCCGGTGACGAGGATGAGTTCATGATGGCCATCGCCGAGGCCGGTGGCGAGGACTACGAGGACGCCGGCGAGGAGTGGATCGTCTGGACCGCTGCTAACGACGTCATGGCTGTCTCCAAGGCGCTCGAGGAGCAGGGCGTCCAGGTCAAGGGTTCCGAGACCACCATGGTTCCGACCACCCCGACCGAGGTCTCCGGTACCGACGCCAAGAAGGTTCAGCGCCTCATCGACCGTCTCGAGGAGCTCGACGACGTCCAGGACGTCTACAGCACCATGGACATGACCGACGAGGTCATCGCTGCCCTCGAGGAGGAGTAGCGCCTGCACGGGTTAAGCCGTGCATATCTGGGCATAATGAAGCGAGCATGCAAGCCTCGTGGAATAGATGAGCCGGATCCGCGTGCGTATGGCACCGGACCCGGCTCTTTTATAATGATGCGAATCGTTTTGCATTCTGTGGACCGAAACCTGAAGGGAGCGCGCGTGCGCGTACTCAAACGAGCCCTAGCGATCGTGTATCTTGCCGCCGCCATCGTGGCACTGGGTACGCTTGTCTGCCAGTTCTGGGGACCGTATACGTATCGCTTTATGCTGCTATTGCGTGACACCATGCCTCGCGTCGTCGTTACGGTGTGCGCCGCCATCGTGGCGCTTGGCGTGCTCATCGGTTTTTTCCGCTTGATGTTCGCGCGTCGCGAGCCGTCCTGCGTGCATCCGGCGGGGGAGCGCAATATCGAGGTCACGCTCGCAGCGCTTTCCTCGTGCGCCCGTGCCGCGGCGGAGTGCGATGATCGCGTGATGGTTGAGCATATCGAGGCGCGCGTTCAAGGCTCCGACGAGTCGCACGTTCGTTTTAAGGTCGAGGCCATCGCGCTCGATGTTAGGGACGTTGCCGCTCTTGCCACCTCGATGCAGCAGCGTATCGAGGAGGCCTGCGATACCATGCTCGGCACGCCGGGCACGACCGCGCGCGTCCGTTTTTTGCCGTCCAAGACTACCGTCCAGACCGTGGAGGTTTCCGGTGAGTGATACCAACCAAGACAAGACCGCCCGCACGCCGCGCCTGACGATCGATCAGAACGCTATGCCGGCAGGCGAGTCCGCCGACACCAAGCCCGAGGCCGGCGAGCAGCACGACAGCGCCGCCAACGACTTTGACGAGGCCATGGGTCTCATCAAAGGTACGGGCGCTGCTATCTGGAGCTACGCCGTGCGCCACCCCAACACTACGCTCGGCGCCGTGGCAGGTTTTATCCTCGCCGTGCTGGTACTTACGTTGGGCCTGTGGGACACGCTTGTCATCGCATTCTTTGTGCTGATCGGCGCCGTGATCGGCCAGATTCGCGACGGCGAGAACGGTATCGTTAACTTCTTCGGCCGTCTGTTTAGCGGCCGCTAATCTGTATTCGACTGTCGCATCCGTGGCAGGCATAAGGAGGAACCATGGCTTTTAACACGAAGGTCGATGTGGCCGATACCGAGCTCGAGACGAACGAGGCCGTCGCCGCCGAGGCGGAGGACGTAACGCTCGAGGACGAGGCGCTCGTCGAGGCAGAGTCCGAAGACGAGGCGGACGAGGATGACGAGGAGACGGACGAGTCCGAGGACTCGCTGACCTATTCCAACGGCGTGATTGAGAAGATCGTCGCCATGGCCACCCGCGAGGTGCCGCACGTCCTGGGCATGAAGGGCAACCTCATGCACTTTGTGCAGGAGCAGTTTGGTGCCGAGAACCTGACCAAGGGCGTGACGGTCGAGGTCACCGACGACAATCGCGTGGTCGTCAACATCTCGGTCATCATCGAGTACGGTGCCTATGCGCCTGCGATCTTTGACGACGTTAAGGCGCGCGTCACCGAGCGTCTTGCCGCGATGACCGGCCTTGAGGTGGCAGGCGTCAACCTGCGCATCGAGGATGTCATCACCCCCGAGGAGTACGAGCACCGCACCAGCCAGCACGAGTAACCTACCAAAAAGGGATGTTTATTTTGGCAGGTTTTATCTGCGAAAACGTTAAACGGCCGACCGCGCAAGCAAAAGCGTGGCCGGCCGTTTTTGTACGCTCCCGATGTAGTCATACCGCTCGTCTAACTAAGGGTTGCAATCCCCACGTTCCGCGTTACCCTAATGGGCGCATTGTTTCCAAATTGTTAACGAGGGGTTGCCGTAATGGCCGACGAACACGAGACCGAAAGCAGGGCATGGGCGATTGAGGCCGCTGCGGCAGAGGCGGCGTCGCGTGCCGCCGAGGAGGTGCATCGTCCTCCGGTGGTGCCGATGGAGCGCGTTGTCGATCGCGATGTTATTGAGCAAGGCGAGCGTGCCGGCCGCAAGCGCAGCCAGGAACCAGGCTTTCCGCGCTTTTTTGCCGAGCTCAACCTGGGCCTGATCCTCACGGCGTTTGCCATCGTGGCTTTCAAAACGCCCAATCACTTTGCCTTCGGCGGTACCTCGGGTGTGTCGGTCATTCTTTCTACGCTGTTCCCGACTCTGCCCGTCGGCGTCTTTATGTGGATTATCAACGCGGTTCTCGTCGTTTTGGGCTTTATCTTTTTGGAGCGCAAGGCAATCCTGTGGAGCGTCTTCGCCTCGTTTGCGCTGTCCGCCTATGTTTCGCTGTTTGAGCTCTTTATTCCGACCGATGTCTCGATGACGGGCGATATGTGGCTCGACCTGTGTTTTGCCGTTATCTTGCCGGCGCTCGGCAGTGCTATTGTCTTTGACATTGGCGCCTCGACGGGTGGCACGGACATTCTTGCCATGATCCTCAAACGCCGCACCACGCTCGAGATTGGCCGCGCACTGTTGCTGGTCGATATCGGCATCGTGACCATCGCGGCTTTCCTGTATGGCCCGCGCGTCGGCCTGTACTGCGTGCTTGGCCTGTTTGCCAAGACGCTTGTGGTCGACAAGGCCATCGAGAGCATTCACCTGCGCAAGGTCTGCACGATTATTTGCGCCGAACCGCGCAAAGTCGAGGAGTTTATCGTCAAGCATCTCAACCGCACGGCAACGATCAGCCGTGGCTACGGCGCCTTCTCGGGCAAGTGCGTCACGGTGATCATGAGCGTGCTGAGCCGTCGCGAGGCAGTGCAACTGCGTCGCTATACCCGCGAGATTGACCCTGGCGCCTTCATCACCATCGTCGATAGCTCCGAAATCGTCGGCAAGGGCTTCCGCGGCACGAACTAGCGCGGACGCACCCTTCGAATCATTGAATAAGGCCGGCTACGTTGCAAATCGGCCATCTTGGGGTATTTGTCCCCACATTGGGCGATAATGATGCTAAAGACATCGTTTGCGATCCAGGTGATTCGCTCTAGATACGAAGGGATGATTTCGATGTTCTGTTCGCAGTGTGGCGCCCCCATGGGCGATAACGACAAGTTCTGTGGTGCGTGTGGTGCTCCTAATGCGGCGGCCGGCGCGGTCCCTCAGGGACAGCCGCAGCCTCAGCAGGCCATGCCTCAGCCGCCGGTGGTCAACGTGCCCAAGGGCTGTGTGGCTCAGGCGTTTGAGGATATGACCAAGACTCCGGGCGTGCTGCAGCGCGTGTGCCAGATTGCCTTTTTACCGGCGCTGATTTGTGTTGTGTCGGTACTCGTGCTGTTTATTCCCGTTATTGGCGGCATTGCAGCTGCCATCGGCTTTTTGGCAGCTTGCATTGCGAGCGTGTGTGGTTCCGGCTTTGGTATTGAGTGGGGTCGCGATCTGTCGCTCAAGGTTGATGGCGGTATGGATCGTCCACTCATGCGTTCCACGTCGTTTGGCCTCGGAGTCTTTTCGAGCGTTATCTCGGTCGTGCTCGAGGTTATCGCTGCCATTCCCGTTATCGGTGTAGTGCTTTCGCTGGTGGAGAGCGTGGTAATTGGCGCCGCGGGCTCGTATTCGTATTACGGCTCCTATGCACTCGAGGCAGCGCTGTTTGGCTCGCTTGGCCTGCTTGTCCTGGCTATGATTGCCACGGCGGTCTTGGGGGTCTTCTTTAAGATGTTCGCCGACATTGCCGTGATGCACTTTGCGGTGACCGGTCGTGTCGAGAGCGCGTTTTCGCTCGACAAGGTCTGGGCGGCGTTTAAGCACAACAAGACCAAGCTGTTCTGCGCTTCGTTCCTTCCCGAGTTTTTGACGGGTCTGGTCGCCAACGTTGTCACATGGATCCTGACGCTCGTCTTCGGCGCCATTGCCTCTGTCGGTATGTATAACTACTACTACCGTCCTTCGGCTATTGAGGCGCTTGTTACCGGCGGTGGCATCACGCTCGTATTGTTCTTGGTGCTGACGGCGTTTGTCACGGTATTCCTTACGGTCTTTGGCAAGATGCTCAAGCATCGTGCCGTTGGCTATTGGGTAGCGCGTTATGCAGCTGAATGGGCTGATGAGGATAAGGATGACGTCCTGACCTTTGTGCTGCCGTTTGAGAAGAAGTCTGCTCCGGCTGGTTTTAGCACCGACGCAGCGCCCGTATCCGATTCCGCTGCGGCGCCTGCGCCCGAGCCCGAGCCCGAGCCCGCGCCCGAGCCCGTGCCTGAGCCTGAACCTGAGCCCGTGCCTGAGCCCGAGCCCGCGCCCATGCCGGAACCGGAGCCTGAGCCTGAGCCCGAGCCCGCGCCCATGCCGGAACCGGAGCCCGAGCCTGCACCTGAGCCCGAGCCTGCGCCAAGCTCCGACGAGGACCCGCAGGACGAGTAACCCTGCCACCTGCCATTTGGGGACGGGGTAGAAACGGTAGAAATAGCGCTTGACAAATAAGCGGGGACGGACGTGCCGAAGCGTCCGCCCCCGCTTTGATATCGCGATGCGGCTATGACTGCGAGATGGTCGTGGATCGACTACTCGTCGTGCTTCTCCTCGCGGCGAGCGGCGGCACGTGCATCGTGGATGCCCTTGATTGCGGCGTGTCGGGCGGTGCGGGCATCGTGCATGGCGTCGCGGGCCTCGGCGGCCGTTGCCTTGGCAGAGCGCAGCTTGGCGGCCAGGTCGGGATTGGTCTCGGCAACCGCGGCGATCGTGGGGCCGTCGAGCTCTTCTTGCGTGGGCTCGGCCAAAAAGTCGATGGCATACTGGGCGGCTACCATGGATCCCTTGGCGAGCACGCTCTCGTCGATCTTGTAGAAGCAGGAGTGCTGGGCATAGGTGGCGCCAATCTGGGGGTTGCGCGTGCCAACAAAGGCGAGCACGCCCGGCACGCGGCGCAGGTACTCCGAGAAGTCCTCGCCCGAAAGCGTGCCGCGGTAATGGCCCTCGCCTGCGGGGCCCAGGCACTTGAGCACAGCTTGGCGGCAGCGCTCGCTCGAGGCGGCGTCGTTTTCGACCTTGTAGTTGGCGATGGTGTAGTCGGTGAGTTCGGCCTCGGCGCCTAGTGCTGCTGCGGTGTGCTCCACGATGCGGCGCATAAGCTCGGGCATCTCCTCATGCGTCTTGTCGCCATAGGTGCGCACCGTGCCGGCGAGGTACGCCGTGCCGGCGATAACGTTGCGCGCGGTGCCGCCGTGCAGTTCGCCGACGGTGATGACGGCGGGTTCGTAGGGGCTAATCTCGCGCGAGACGATGGTCTGCAGGGCGTTGACAATCTCTGCCGCCACCATAACGGCGTCGTGGCCGCGCTGGGGCATGGCACCGTGGCACGAGGTGCCGCGAACGTCGATGCGGAACCAGTCGGTATTGGCCATGCGCGGGCCGGGCTCGCAGCTCACGGTGCCGGCATCGACCTCGCTCCAGATGTGCGCGGCATAGGCACCGTCGACGCCATCGAGTACGCCCGTGCCGATCATGAGCTTGGCGCCCTGGCCGTTTTCCTCGCTGGGCTGGAATACGATACGAATCTCGCCGTGGATGTCATCGGTCATGTGGCGCAGGATCTGCAGCGTGCCGAGCATCATGGCGATGTGGCAGTCATGGCCGCAGGCGTGCATGCAGCCCTCGTTGACGCTGGCGAACTCTTCGCCGGTCTGCTCGGTGACGGGCAGGGCGTCGATGTCGGCGCGCAGAAGGATGCGGCGGCGTGGCGTGCCGTCCTCGCGATAGGCATCCGGCGCGGTGCCGCGAAGGGTCGCCACAAGGCCCGTCTTAAGGGGACGCTCGTAGGGGATATTCATGGCGTCGAGCTGGTTGGCGATGTCGGAGGTCGTGCGCTCCTCGGCAAGGCTCAGCTCCGGGTGCTTATGGAAGTGCCGGCGCTGCTTGATGATATAGGGTTCAAACTCGGTAGCGATATCTTTGATGGCTGCGGTGACGTCGTCAGCCGCGCGAGCCTCGGTCGCCGCCATAATCTGCTGTGCCTTGGTCTTCGTCATGGTCGATTTGCTCCTTGCTGGGTTGATCGCAAAATCGTACAGGCTCTCTCCAGTATGCCACCTGCCGCTAGGGCTGGTAAAGTTGCCGTTTGCCGCTTGGGGTTTTGTTACAAGGGCGGGGGAGTACACTCGGGGGTGTTGAATTTCCTGCCAGAGATGGGGATGCCCATGCAACATATCGATCGGATTATCCGCTCCAAGAACGTCTTTACCGCGCAAGACGGCATCGATACCGCCCGCGAGCTGGCGATTGCCATCGCAGGCGACCGTATCGTCGCAGTCGGTGCGCCCGATGACGTGATTGCCGCCGCTCCTGCCGCTACGCCGGTTATCGACTACGGCGAGCAGTTTGTCTGCCCAGGTTTCCATGACGCTCATCTGCACTTCTTCCATACCTCGGTCGGCTCCTCGCCGTACATGCTCATGGATATGGGCACGTCCGAGGCTGCGCTGGTGCAGCACGCGCTCGAGTTTTCCAAGGACCTGCCCGATGACGCTTGGGTTGTGACCCAGGGTTGGCGCGATTACCGCTGGGATCCGCCCGAGCACCCTACCAAGGCCTCCCTCGACGCTGCCTTCCCCGATCGCCCCTGTGTTATGCACTCGGGCGACGGGCATACGCTGTGGCTCAACAGCCGCGCGCTCGAGGCGCTCGGCGTTACGCGCGACAGCGAGCCTCCGGCGGGTGGCAGTTACGACAAAGACTCAAACGGTGAGCTTACGGGTATCGCCCACGAGGCAGCTGCTATGCAGCTGCTGCCGCGCTGCCTGGAGTGGCTGGGCGAGGACCGCATCGCAAGCGCTTACGCCGACCAGATGAAGCGTATGGCCGAGCAAGGCATCACCTCAATCTGCGATATGTCGCTCATGCCCATGCCGGGCTGCGATTTTATCCGCGATGATGTCTACGACAAGCTACAGGCAGCCGGCAAGTTGGGCATCCGAGCCCATCTGTTCCCCACGCTGCTGGATGACCAGTCGCGCTTGGAAGAGCTGCAGGCACGTTACGCGAACAATGTGCTGCTCTCGGCACCGGGCTTTAAGCAGTTCTTCGACGGCGTGTCGAGCGAACACACGGCATATCTCACCGAGCCCTATACCAGTCCGCGCTTCCCGGGCGACCAGGGCCGTCTGACAGTTCCTGCCGAGCGCATGCGTAAGCTGGTTCTGGCGGCTGCGGAGCGCGGCCACACTGTGCGTATCCACGTCATCGGCGACGGTGCGATTCATGCCGCGCTGGATATCTTCGAGGAGGCCGCCGACCTGTACGGCCTGCCCCAGCACGGCCATAATACGCTTGAGCATCTGGAGAATCTCCTGCCCCAGGACATCGATCGCCTGCGCAAGCTCAACGTGATTGCCTCGAGCCAGCCCTGTCACATTACGCTCGACCCGGGCGGCCCCGAGCGCGATTTGGGCATGGAGCGCAGCCGCATCATGTGGCCGTTTGCAACCTATAAGCAGCGCGGCATTCGCCAAGCCTTCGGTACTGACAGCCCTATCACGCCCGTTACCAGCATGAACGTGCTCTACACGGCTATTACGCGCCAAGACCCCAAAAGCCACTGGCCCGAGGGCGGCTGGCTGCCGAGCGAGCGCATCGATGCAGCAACAGCCCTGCGCAACTACACCCTGGGCAGCGCCTATGCAGCGGGCGACGAGCAAAACCTCGGCAGCCTAGAACCCGGCAAATACGCCGACCTGGTAGTCCTGGACCAAAACCCACTCACCATCGACCCCCAAGAACTCCAAGCCACCAAGGTTCAGGCCACCTACCTGGCAGGCAACTTGATTTACGAGCGCTGATATTCATGTCGTACCGTTAAACGCGGCTCATGCAGCCTATTTTGGGATGGCGCTCGAGCCGCGTTTGCGTTTCGGTGGGGATCCGCCACGAGCGTCACTGCTCTGTTGGATTTGGGCGCGGGGTTGAGGTACTGCTGCTCCGTGCGTTCAATTTGGACATCAGCAGTGCAACCTCATGTGTTTTGCATACTTCACATTACAGATTGCATAAAAAGGCCGGGATGTTCTGGTGGCGCGCAGAGATGTGGTGTAAGAGGCGGGGAATGCCCCGCCTCCGCCCT
>NZ_NKXR01000029.1 GCF_002232035.1 Collinsella sp. TF06-26 | reverse complement strand
GCGTTCGGCTAGGTGCGGGAACGGCCTATTTGCTCAATGTGTTCGGCTGAGATCGGAAATCAACCCAAATTTGCATTCAAGTTTTTATTTAAACTTGATTTAAGGCGGAGTGGAATGTGAGCGCGCAAGGAGATACGGAATCGATGAGAGCCTCAAAAAAAACTACTGCAGTGTTATCATCTTTCATCCTCTCTATTCTTCCATTTCTGATTCTATGGGCGGCTTGGTCAGCCCTCCCTGATACAATTCCCGCTCATTGGAGTGGGGGTGTGGTTGATCGATGGGGTAATAAGCTTGAATTGCTGGTTGTTCCGCTGTTTTCTCTGATTGGTTCTATTGCAATTTCTGTGTACCTTATTGTTTCCACGCGGCGAAGAGAGTTCGCGGATTTCTCTGCTCGAATGCGACGGGACTTTGTTGCGTGCTATATTTCTAGCCTTCTTTTATCGACAACCTGCTCAGTGATAATTGCCGTTTGGGTTCAGTTGATTCTTACGCAAAGCACTGCGGTTGATGGGGGACTTGGACTATCGATCCTGTATTCCCTTCCCGGGCTATATGTGATCTTGTGCGCTTTGCTGCCTTTTTATGCGAGCGACGAGAGCAAAAAGGCAGAGCGCCTGATAACAGTTCTTATTGGCGGCGCGGAGATTGTTCTTTGTGGAATAGTGCTTGAAGGTTCGGCTGCCTCTTATGCGATGATTGGACTGATGATTCTGTTCTGTGCGTTTGAGATTGTGTCACAGGTAAGGGATAGCCGGTCCTTATGAGTTGAATTACGCGCGTGCGGATATAAAGGTTGGCATGTTAAGCTGGTCGTTTTCTCGTTCTGGGACATTTGCAGTAGGATGAGTGGGACTAGGCGCGCTGCGGTGTGATGGTGACGGCTGAGACTTGTATCGCTGCAAATCAGCTGATGCACATTTTGCTATTGGGCTTGAAGGTGGGACCGACAGGCCTTTGTTTGGGATGTTCTGGTCGTCCAGCTCGTGTTGCACGGCTTTATATTGTTACGCTCGTTCGGCGCTCCGTTGGAGCATTTCCGGGTTTGTCGGTATCCGAACAGGCCGCGGGCGGATGAAGTTAAGTTCCGCGAGATGTCGCGCGAGATTTTCGAAAGAGTATATTTGCCCGACGAGTGGAAGCCGGCGTACAACGCGGCGAGGCGCACGAGATCACAGCTGCATTGGATCGATCTCAGAGAGCATCCGCGGTCATTCGATGAACTGGGGGCGTGTGGAGGACGACCGCGGATCGCAAAGGGTATGGCGATACCGATGAGGAATGGTCGAGGGCGTATCGACGCAATGGCGCGGTGCGACTCACCATCACCCTGCCCGACGGCGCGACCAAGGTCATGTATGCGCCAGACCCGACACCGCGGGCGTGGTTCGACGACTTCCTGGCGACAACTCTCCCCGTCGAGTTCCTGCCGCAGGACTACATCAGGGGCGTCTTATTGGGGGACGACCACATGGAACCCCGGGAGATCAAGCTGTACGGCTGATCCATCCGGCAACAACATGTCAAAGCCCCAAAACCCAACAGGATCGCGAACGAGGGGATGAATTGACCGCCCGGGTATTTGCGCCCGGGCGGTCAATTTTATCAACCATGGGTGCGATTCTGTGAGGCCATTTTTCTGGCATCCGCCGTTTGCTCAGGTCTCAACGCACCCATCGACCGTTCAGTAATCTTTGCGAACGCGACCACGTGCGCATTTGTCGAACAATCAAATGTCCGACAATGTCTGACGGAGCTGTCAGACATTCACACACGAACAGGCGAGCTTCGCGAGCGATTGTAGTCAGCTAGTAGCCCCAGCTGCGTCTTTGGCGCAGGTTCGACGTCTGACATCTTGAATGTCTGACGTCGAACGAAGCTGGTTGATAACAAGCAGGTGGAATAAACATGGAGCCCGACACCTCTCGCGCAATCGGCGCGCGGCAAGGGTCTGGCCCATCTCATATGTTGCCAACGCTAACGGTGAACCTGAGCGCCCGGGCACATTCTTTGTTGGCTGAAACCGGCATAGCAACTAGCGGAAGGCATCATCGAAGGAGTGTGCTGGAAAGCACCCGTCTCCTTAACTGTTAGAAATGCAAGTTAATAATCTATGTGGTCAATATGATGCCGTTGAACCCGCGTATCGATACCGCTCAGCCATTCGCCTCGCCCCCATCGCACGCATCTTCATCCGGTCTGTTACTTTTAATCTAACAATTCTTTGAGGAACGTAGGTGCTTCTAAA
>NZ_NKXR01000028.1 GCF_002232035.1 Collinsella sp. TF06-26 | reverse complement strand
GGGTGGTTTCTGATGCGGCGCGCTGCGCGCCCCGCACAGGCTAAAGCCTTTAAGAAAAAGCCTCCGCAGGTTTCCCCGCGGAGGCTCTCGTGACAAAGGCTACTCGTCGTCGGCCGCGTCGGCGTCAGCGTTTTTCTCGCCAGCATCCTCGCCGCCGTCAGATGCATCCTCCTGCATAGCCGCCTGCGCAAATGCCGCGGCGTCCGCCGCAAGCTCCTCCTCGCTCATGCGAGGCGCGCGCTTCTTGGTCGGCATGCCGGCCGCCTTGGCATTGCGCTCCTCCTTGGCCGCCAGGATATCGCCCTCGCGCTCAAGGTAGGCATCCCACTCGTTGTCGAGCAGGGCGTTCACGGCGTCGCCTTCGACGGTCTCGCGCTCAAGCAGCACCTTGGCCATCAGATCGAGCTGATCGCGACGGGCATCCAAAATCTCGACCGCACGGCGATGGGCTTCGCGCATGATGCGCTGAACCTCGATATCAATGCGGCGCGCCGTCTCCTCGGAGTAATCCTGGTGATCGGCGTAATCGCGGCCCAGGAATACTTGATGCTGCGCCTCACCAAACACCTGCGTTCCAAGCTCCTCGCTCATGCCCAGGCGCGTGACCATCTCGCGCGCCATCTTGGTCGCGCGCTCCAGATCGTTGCTCGCGCCCGAGGTGATGTCGTCGCACATGAGTTCCTCGGCAACGCGACCGCCCAAGAACACGGCGAGCTCGTCGAGCATCTCGTTCTTGGTCTTGAGGAAGTGATCCTCCTGCGGAAGCTGCAGCGTGTAGCCCAGAGCCTGGCCGCGGCTGACAATCGAAATCTTATGAACCGGATCGGAGTGCTCCAGGATGTGGCCCACCAGGGCGTGACCGCTCTCGTGGTAGGCAATCGTGGTGCGCTCGGCCTCGGTCATCACGCGACCCTTGCGCTGCGGTCCGGCAATCACGCGCTCCATCGATTCCTCGACCTCGTCCATCGAGATCACGGAACGATGGCGGCGGGCAGCCAACAGTGCAGACTCGTTGAGCAGATTTGCCAGATCGGCGCCGGTGAAGCCAACGGTCATCTGGGCGAGCTTCTCAAACTTAACGTCCTCGTCCATCGGCTTGTTCTCGGCATGCACGCGCAAGATCTGCTCGCGGCCCTTCACATCCGGACGGTCGACCGTAACCTGACGGTCAAAACGACCGGGGCGTAGCAATGCCGGATCCAGAATATCGGGGCGGTTGGTCGCAGCGATCAGGATGACCGACTCGCTCTCCTCAAAACCGTCCATCTCGACCAGCAGCTGGTTGAGCGTCTGCTCGCGCTCGTCGTGACCGCCGCCCAAGCCGGCTCCGCGCTGACGTCCCACGGCATCGATCTCGTCAATGAAGATGATCGACGGGGCCTGAGACTTGGCCTCCTTAAAGAGGTCGCGCACGCGGCTGGCGCCGACGCCCACGAACATCTCGACAAAGTCAGAACCCGAGATGCTAAAGAACGGCACGCCCGCCTCGCCGGCAACGGCCTTGGCCAGCAGCGTTTTACCGGTGCCCGGAGGGCCCACCAGCAACACGCCACGCGGGATCTTGGCGCCCAGCTTGCGATAGCGATCCGGATCGCTCAAGAAGTCGCGAATCTCCTCGAGCTCCTCGACGGCCTCGTCCACGCCGGCAACGTCCTCGAACTTGACCTTGGGGCGCGTGGCCTCGTTGGTCTTGGCGTTGGTCTTGCCAAACTGCATGTTCCTGTTGTTGGCGCCCATCATCTGGCGCATAAAGTAGAACATGATGGCGATCAGGGCGATCGTCGGAAGCACGCTCATCGCCAGGTCGCCCCAAAAATCGGGGTCATTGGTGTTGACGATGTACTTGGTATCGGGGTGCTCCGCCATAAGCTCGGCAAGCGAATCGGAGCCGACATAGGTCGAGGAGAAGCTCTTGAGCTCGCTCGTATCGCCCTTGTCCTTTTTTGTCTTCCAGTAATGACCCGACACGCTTCCGTCTTGAACCGTATAGGTCAAATCTTCGACGCGATCCTGCTTAATGGCGTTGACCATCTCGCTCGTCGCGAGCTTTACGGTATTGCTGGAATTGGCAAAGCCGGAGCCCATGTTAAAGAAGGCGTAGCCCAGAAGCGCGCAAGCCAAAATAAAATACAGCCAGCCCGTACGCGTGGGCTTCTTGCCTCCGGGCATCCCCGGGATCTTAGGCTCCCGGGGAGTCTGGGAATTGAAATCGTTACGGTCGTCGGGCATCTTACGAATAAACCTCCGGTTTCAAAATGCCCAGATACGGAAGGTTACGATAGCGCTCGGCATAGTCGAGGCCGTAGCCCACCACAAAGGCATCGGGGCAATGGGTTCCAACATACTTGGGCGTGACGGCCGAGGTACGGCCCTCAACGTCCTTCCACAGGAAGGCGGCAACCTCCAGAGAAGCGGGCTTGCGGCTCTCGAGGTTCTTCATCAGGTACTTGAGCGTCAGGCCCGAGTCCAGAATGTCCTCGACGATCAGCACGTCGCGACCGCGGATGTCGATATCCAGGTCCTTAATGATACGCACGATGCCTGAGGACTTCACACCGTCGCCATAGCTCGAAACAGCCATGAAATCGATGTTGGTCGGCAGCTCGATCTTGCGCATCAGGTCGCCCATAAAGACCACGGCGCCACGCAGGACCGCAATCAGCACCAGATCCTTACCCGCGTAGTCGCGAGTAATCTGCTCGCCTAGGCGAGAGACGATACCGTCGATATCCTCCTGCGTAAACAGAACCTTCTCGATATCCGGATGTTGAGAAGCCATGACAACCCTTTCTTGTGCTTATCGCCCACACACCGCCGTATGGACGCGAACTACACATTCTAGCAGCGCACGGGGTATATTTACCAGCCCGTACGCCATCAGCGCGGGAATACCGTCAACGTCGCACAGAATAGTAGGCGCAAGGCACTATTCCGCATCGACCACACGAAGCAGATACGCCACGCGCGTCGCCGCTGTGCACTTAAAACGTTCATCCGCGCGAACGCCCGCGACCCATACCACGGCACCTCCCGGAGCCGTTCTCACCACGGGAACGCCTGCGCGCTCAGAAACGGGAATACGAGCCTCGTTGAGCAGGTCGGATACCTTCTTACTTCGCCCACTCATGCCCAACGGACACATCACATCCCCCGGCGCGGGACCGTCTACCCACAGTCGCGCCAAACGCGCCTCGGCGGGAATCTCCCCGCGTGAGCCGGCGAGCATCCGTTCGCTATCGCGATCGGCAAAGCCCAGCGTCGCAGCATCCACCATAGCGGTCACCCCTCCGGCACCCGCGAGTTCGCGGGCACGGCGCACAATATCACACCCCGGCTCCACAGCCATCGGCTCCGCTGTCAGCATATGCCCCGCCCCCAGCGGCAGACGACCGGGAACGGAGATCCAATCGGCCACTAAACCCTCGCGCGCCGCCGGGGCCTTGAACGCCAGCGTGCCAAACTCCACACGGGCATCAATTCCCGCAGGAAGCGTAACCGAGCCCGAGCCCGCAGCGACGCAGGCGAGCACGCGCTCCACGTGCCGCATCTCCGGTCGCGCGTCGGGATCGATGCGCTTAATCGCCAATCGCACGATACGCCGTGCAATCACAACCTCAGCGGCGGCAAGACGGCGCGCATCGAGCACAAGTGCGCCCGCCGCTTCCTTGCGCAGGCAGCTTCGAAACGCCTGTGCCGAAAGCTGGGAAAGAAAGGCGTCTTCGTCGCCCAGAATTTCGCAAGCGGCGCCAATCGTCTTACAGACGCTCGCGTTGCGCTGTGCCACCACCGGCATCACCCGATGGCGTACATAGTTGCGCAGGTACGAAACGTCCTCGTTGCTTTCATCTTCCCGCCATGGCTGACCGTGCACCTGCAGATAGCTCACGAGCTCATCGTGCGTGAGATCGAGCAAGGGGCGAACCACAATGTTCCGACGGCGCGGAATGCTCGATAGACCCGCGGGACCCGACCCTTTAATGGCATTCATCAAAAATGTTTCCGCGCGGTCCGACGAAGTATGCGCGGTACAGATACGAGCCGCCGTCCGCGGTGCGCCCGATTCGGCACAAAGTTCGCGAACGTATCTCCGTGCCGCGGCATAGCGCACCTCGCGAGCCGCAGCCTCGATATTGCCCGATTCGTCATCAAAATAGGCATGCTCAACACACAGCGGCAAACCGTATTGCGCGCACAGGTCACGTACAAAGGCCTCGTCGCCATCGGATGCCTCCCCGCGCAGATGATGGTTTACATGCAGCACGTGCAATCGCTCGCGCGCAATGGGAGCGACGCCACGCCCGTCCTGAATATCCAGCTTTGATGTGCAAGCCATAAGGAGCAGCGCCGTCGAGTCCGCACCGCCTGATACCATGAGCACTACGGGGGCAGCGGCCTGCCGCGTTGCCAGGGCGCTCTTATCCGTCCTCGGCGCGGCATGATGTCCATAGTGCTGAGATACCGTTGGCATTCGCTTCCTCCTCTATTCGTCCGCACTCATTGTATCCTTTGGAATCTTATGTCTCGCCTGCACCTTCATATCCTCGGCAGCGGCTCAAAAGGCAACTGTGCACTCGTCGAGGGACCTCAGGGGCTCATCATGATCGACAACGGCCTGTCCCGCCGCGAGACACTTAAACGCATGGCGGAGCTTGGCCTCTCGGCAGACGACGTCGCCGCTCTTGTAATCACCCATGAGCATGGTGACCATATCAAGGGGCTCGATGTATGGTGCAAGCACTGGCATGGTCCCCTCTTTGCCAGCAGGGATACCCTTTCATGCAAAGAAAACCTCGCGCACCTGCCCGTAGAGGAATTTGACCCCGGCGACACGCTCCCCATTGCCGGCATCCACGTGCAAACCTACTCAACATCGCACGATGTCATCAATCCTGTCGGCTATCGATTTAATGCTCTCGATGATTCCATTGGGTTTGCCACCGACACCGGAGAGTTATCGAGCAAGGCCATAGGCATCCTCAAAGACTGTCGAGTTCTCGCGCTCGAAAGTAACCACGATGTAACTATGTTGCGCGAAGGAGCGTACCCCCGCTTTCTTCAGGAGCGCATCCTGTCCACAAAGGGGCACCTCTCCAACAACCAGGCCGCCGAAGCCGCGCGCGAACTTGTTACCGATCGCACCGAACAACTCATCGCCATGCACATCAGCCAGGACAATAATCGTCCAAGCCTTACCGTCAAAAGCTATGCCAACGCGCTTGATGCAAGTCTCGATGATGAACTCGGCAGTTCTGCCACCCGTCTTCAAGGGCCGCGGAAGCTCTCGATACGCCCTGCAAGCCAGTATCAACCGACAACCATTCAATAGCCCCTCAAGACAACAAAGGGGGGCTGGGAATCACTTCCCAGCCCCCCTTAACTCATACTCTCGATTGAAGCAGAGCCATCGTTAGTCGATGGAGATCTTCGTAACGTTCTTCTTCTCGACAATCTTGGGAACCGTAACGGTCAGGATGCCGTCAGCATACTTAGCCGAAAGGCCCTCGCTCGAAGCGTCCTTCAGATACACGCCGCGCGTCGCGCTGTACGAGCTAAACTCCTTCTGCAGGAAGTTCTTGCCCTCGTTCTCCTCGTCCTCCACAACGTTCACGCTAATCGACAGGCGACCCTCGTTAAGCTCAACGTCGATATCATCCTTAGCGACGCCGGTCAGATAGGCCTTGACCTCATAACCATCGCCCTTGTCCTCGACATCAACGGGGAACGCCTTGGAAGCAATCGAGTTGTTTGCAAGATCGGTCATATCATCAAACAAATCGAACAGCGAGCTAGCAGAAGGACGAACCCCAAAAACCGAACGATAAGGAACCATGCTTGCCATGTTTACCACTCCTTTTAAGGACTGCCGAGTCATCTTCTAGGTGACTGGGACTTCTTTTGACGCTGTTATATATGCCCAGCCGCTTCTTATATATACATCGACTATAAAGTTTTTTGAGTCTATTGATATAAGCATATCTAAGTCTAGTTGACTAAGGTTTTGTCTAATAAACGGAATTTGAACGAAGGCTTAAATAATGTATGCAATCCCATCAAAACTAGACGGCTGGCTTACAATGGGCGCATACACGATATTGATGACGAGCTAAGGGCATCATGGACGATCAAAAACAGGACAACACGTTTATGCCGGAGCAGGACGAAGCATCCAGCCCGCAACCGATTCGATTCCATCGCCCCCACATCTCGCAAGAGCCCATTAATGATCCTGAGCCCGATTATGTGACGAGAAATCGATATCAAACGCTCGAGGATGCCCAAACGGGACGTAAACATATGGGCGTTGCCTCGGGAGACCCTGTATATCTGAAAGACGCACCATTATCTAAAAACAGCGCAGCTAGCGATGAGCCGATGAAAGCATCCGCCGCTCATCAACAAAGAGGGCCTCGACCCAAGCAAACCTTGACGCATTCGGCTCGCTATCTCGAAACGCCAAAACAGGGAAAATCAATCTTCGTTTCGTCAAGTAAACGACGCAAGCAGCATCAGCTGACAATTCTGCTTTTGATCATTGCGGCCATAGCAGTTGCCCTTGTTATACGATTTATTTTCTTTAAATAAAGGCTCAATACCAAAAACAACAAGATCGTCTGGTGTAATTGAGTCATTTACACCCCGTAAACGCAAAAAAGGGGGAGGCCGCGAGGCCTCCCCCTTCTTCAATCTC
>NZ_NKXR01000027.1 GCF_002232035.1 Collinsella sp. TF06-26 | reverse complement strand
GCGTTCGGCTAGGTGCGGGAACGGCCTATTTGCTCAATGTGTTCGGCTGAGATTGGAAATCAACCGGGTTTATCCGCTCCGGCCTACCAAAAGGGACGGGTTTCTCATGGTCGGTTTTATCAGGCAAAACAGCAAAGGGGGCCGGCCACGGGTTGAGATGAGGTCGGCCCCCTTTGGGGTGCTATGCGTGTATAACGGCGCGCGGTTTATCGTGATGCCGCAACCGGGGCGTTTCCGCAGGTAAAACATGCCAAAATAAACCTGCCCCTAAATGATAGGCTTTAGTGCTTGCCGTTGGCGGAAGCGGCACCGTTTACGTGATCGCGGGCGTAGATTACGCCGTGGACGATGGCCAAACCGGCGGCATCTGCGGCGCGGGCGCAGGTGTCCTGGAAGTCCTCGGCCTCGCGGGCGCGCAGCTGCTTGAGCACGTAGTCGGCGACGGCCATCTTGCCGGGAGGGTTGCCGATGCCGGTGCGGATGCGACTAAAGTCACGGCTGCCCATCTTGTCGATGATGGAGCGCAGGCCGTTGTGGCCGGCGTGGCCGCCGCCCACCTTAACGCGTACGTCGCCGGCGGGAATATCGAGCTCGTCGTGAATCACGAGTAGCTCCTCGGCCTTGATCTTGTACTCGCGGCAGAGCTTGGAGATGGGGCCGCCAGAGGTGTTCATGTAGCTCTGCGGTTTGACCAGTACGATCTGGCGCTTGCCGCCCTCTTCCTCGGGGTCGTTGATATTGATGAGCGCGACCTCGGCGCCGGCCTGGTTTTTCCAGTACGTGACGCCGGCCTGACGCGCCAGCTCGTCGATTGCCTTAAAACCGGCGTTGTGGCGGGTCTCGGCATATTCCTCGCCAGGGTTGCCAAGTCCGGCAACCATGCGAATCTTAAGCGGCTGTGCAGCTGCCATAGGCTTCCTTTCGTTACATAAGTAGTTCGTTCAACGACAAAGGCTACCACGCCCGCCGAAGGCGAGACTTCGTTTCAGCGAAATCCCACCAGACAAAAGCGTGGCCGCGGCAGAGCGAGCCGTCGGAACAGAAGAAACCCCCGCGCGACCTTTGCGAAGCAAGGGGGAGCGCGGGGGTTTCTTCTGTTCCGACGGCGATGCGCCGGGTTGCAAGGACGATGCGACTACAGCGCGAAGTCGCCGCCGACGAGCGTGGAGACGGGCTCCTCGTGGTAAACGGCGGAGATGGCCTGAGCGAACTCCTCAGCGACCGAGATGGTCTTGATCTTGCCGCCAACCTCGACGGGGATGGCGTCGGTGACGACGCACTCGACGATGGGGGCATCGTTCAGGCGCTCGATGGCCGGACCGGAGAAGATGCCGTGGGTGGCGCAGACGTAGATGTCGCCGGCGCCCATAGCCTTGAGCTCCTTGACGTTGGCGCACAGGGTGCCAGCGGTGTCGATCATGTCGTCGTTGATGATGCAGGTCTTGCCCTTGATGTCACCGATGATGCCCATGACCTCGGCGGCGTTGTGGCGCGGACGGCCCTTGTGGGCGATGGCCAGGTCGCAGCCGAGCATGTCGGACAGCTTCTTGGCGGCCTTGGCACGACCCACGTCGGGGGAGACGACAACCAGGTTGTCGGTGTCGAAGTGCATGTCGTTGTAGTACTGGCCAAACAGCGGCAGTGCGGACAGGTGGTTAACCGGGATATCAAAGAAGCCCTGGATCTGACCCTGGTGCAGGTCGAGGGTGATGATGCGGTTGACGCCGGCGCGCTCGAGCAGGTTGGCGACGAGGCGGGCGGTGATGGGCTCGCGTGGGCCGGCCTTGCGGTCCTGGCGGGCATAGCCGTAGTGGGTGATAACGGCGGTGATGGAGCGGGCGGATGCACGCTTGGCAGCGTCGGTGGCGATGAGCAGCTCCATGAGCATGTCGTTGACGTTGCCGCCGGCCACGGACTGAATCAGGAAGACGTCGGCGCCGCGGACGGTCTCGTCGTAGCGGGCGTAAATCTCACCATTGGCGAACTGCTTTAGCGTAAGGCCCGAAAGCTCGACCCCAAGGTACTCAGCAATCTTCTGAGCGAGGGGACGGTTGGAGGAACCGGAATACACGCGGATGGACTTGCGCATATTCTCCGACTTCTCGGGATCATTAATCGGCATTACCCTTCTCCTTTATATCGAATGCCATATAGATGCCTTGTTGCATTGTAACCGCGCGGCGGGGTTTATCGAGTCTTGATAACGTCTTTACCGTCAACGGACACGAACCGACCACTCATCCGGTCACGCAGGTCAGCATAGAAAAAGGAGCCGTCCCCACGGGAACAGCTCCTTAGATGCTTGATAAAACGTTATACCTCGTCGTCCTCGTGCAGACGGCGGCGATAATCGGCGGCCCAGCCCTCAATATTTACCTGACGGGCACGACCCAGGCCGAGTGCGTCTGCCGGGACCGGCTCGGTGATGACGGAGCCGGCGGCCACGAGCGCGCCGTCGCCGATCTGGGCAGGCGCGACCATCATGGTATCGGAGCCGATGAAGGCGTCCTTGCCGATGACGGTCTTGTGCTTGTGGACGCCGTCGTAGTTGCAGGTGATGGAGCCCGCGCCCACGTTGACGCCGGAGCCCATGGTGGTGTCGCCGATGTAGGACAGGTGGGGCACCTTGGAACCCTCGCCAATCGTGGACTTCTTGATCTCCACGTGCGTGCCGGCCTTGGATCCGTCGAGCATGTGGGTGCCCGGGCGCAGGTAGGCGCGCGGGCCGCAGTCGACGCCGTTCTCGATGACGGCCTCGATGGCGATGGTCTCATCGATGGTGCAGCCGCTGCCGACGGTGGTGTCGGTGAGACGGCTGTTGGGGCCGAGCTGGCATTCCTCGCCCACGGTGACGTGGCCGATCAGGTGCGTCTGCGGCCACACGACGGTGTCGCGGCCGATGGTGGCGTCGGGGCCGATCCAAGCCTGCGTGGGGTCGATGAACGTGACGCCCTCTGCCATCCAGTGCTCGTTGATGCGGTCGCGCGCGATGGCGGTGAGCTGCGCGAGCTGGATACGACTGTTGACGCCCAGGCCGTCGCGGTAGTCGTCGCAGTGGAAGATGGAGGCTGCCTGGCCGTGACCCTTGAGGATTTCGAGCATGTCGGGCAGATAGTACTCGGACTGCGCGTTGTCGTTGCCGATCTCGTTGATGTGGGCGGCGAGCTGCGCGCCGTCGAAGGCGTAGCAGCCGGCGTTGCACTCCAGCAGCGTGGCGGCCTGCTCGGGCGTGCAGTCCTTCTGCTCGATGATGCGCTCGATCTGACCATCGGCACCCAGCTTGATGCGGCCGTAGCCAAAAGGATCAGGCGGGGTCATGGTCATGACGGTGCAGGCGAGCTCGCCGGTGGCGACGGTCTGTGCGAACTTGGCGACGGTGTCGGCGGTGATGAGCGGCAGGTCACCGTTGAGCACGACGACCGGACCCTCGGCGATGCCGCAGGTCTCGAGCGCGACCTTCACGGCGTGACCGGTGCCCAGGCGCTCGGTCTGCTCGACGCACTCGACCTTGGTGGCGCTGCTGGCGTAGGCGCCGTCGATAAGGGCGCGCATCTCGTCGGCGTGGCTGCCGATGACGACCACGACGCGGCTGCAGCCGGCCTTGATGGTGGCGTCGACGATCCACTGGACCATGGGCTTACCCAGGATCTTGTGCGAAACCTTGCAGTGGTTCGACTTCATGCGGGTGCCCTCGCCGGCAGCGAGGATAATTGCGGTTGCGTCCATGTGATCTCCTGTTACGTTATAGAGACGTGTGTTTGGAAACGATACACGGCGCAATATGATACCGCAGGCATATGATGAGCGCGTAACGTTTGGGCCGCGGCGGCTGGGTTTGTGGTTCCGGCGCGGCGGTTGCGCTGGTTACGAGCGGTGCCGGCAGCGCTTCGGCGTCGGCGATTTGGCGGGAGAGCGGGGATGCCTATGGACAACATACGAGAGGGCTTGGGCGCCGAGCCCGTCGCGGCATTCTCGATGTCGCACCCGGCGGTGCCTGCGCTCTACATGGCGCTAACGCTGGGGCTCACCATGTTCTCGATGCAACCGGTGCTGATCGCGCTGTCGCTCGCGGGCGGGTTGGCATACGGTTTTGCGACCCGCGGGGCTGCTCGCACACTGAACGCGTTTCGCTGGCAGCTGCCGGTGATTTTGATCATTGCGCTGGTCAACCCGCTGTTTAGTGCATCGGGCTCGACCGAGCTTTTCCATATTGGCATGCGCGTGGTGTATTTGGAGAGCATGGTATACGGCCTGTGTATGGGCGGGCTGTTTGTGGCGAGCGTGCTGTGGTTTGAGGCTGCGGCGTCGATGCTCGAATACGACAAGGTGCTCGCGCTGCTGGGCAACGCCGCGCCGGTGCTCGCGCTCATGATCTCGATGTGCATGCGGCTTATCCCGCAGTTTTTGCGCCGCGGCCACACGGTCCTGGCGGTACAGGATGCGATCGACGTTCCGGGGCGCGCGCCGGCCGACCCCGTGCGTTCGCGCCTGTGGGCCTCGAGCGTGCTGATGGGCTGGGGCATGGAGGATTCGCTGGAACGCGCCGACGCCATGCGTTCGCGCGGGTGGGGTGCCGCGACGCGTCGTACGACGTATGCGCGGTATCGGCTGGGGCGCGGCGACGTTGCCGCGCTGGTGGGGCTTGCGCTGTTTGGCGCTGCTGCGGTTGCGGCGGCGTGGGCCGCGACAACGCAGTATTCGTTTTACCCTCAGCTTTCGGTGCCGGCGCCGTGGCCTGGCTATATTGTGTACGCGGCTTGGATGGTGTTGCCCTGTGTGTTGCACGCGATTGACGAGAAGAGGTTTGGCTGATGACCAGGTTGGATAGCTGCTCGGTAACGGGTGGGGCGTGCGGCTCCGATGTGCCTGCGATTGAGGTACGGGGTCTGAGCTTTACCTACCCTGGGGCTGAGACGCCGGTACTCGATGGACTCGACTGGTCTGTTCCCCAAGGTGCGTTTGCACTGCTGGTGGGTGGTACCGGGTCGGGTAAGTCGACGCTGCTCTCGCTGCTCAAGCCCGAGATTTCGCCGACGGGCGAATGCGCTGGCGAGCTGCGCGTGCTGGGCGAGAGCGTCGCCGACATGGATGTTCGGACCTCCGCGGAGCGCGTGGGCTACGTGTTCCAGGATCCCGAGAACCAGATTGTGTGCGAGACCGTGTGGCACGAGATGGCGTTTGGCCTGGAAAACTTGGGGCTAGCGCGCGACGAGATGCGTCGTCGCGTGGCCGAGACCAGCTATTTCTTTGGGCTGGAGGACTGGTTGCATCGCGATACCGATACGCTTTCGGGTGGACGCAAGCAACTGCTGTCGCTGGCGGCCGTGCTGGCGCTGCGCCCGCGCGTGCTGCTGCTCGACGAACCCACGTCCCAACTCGATCCTGTTGCCGAGAAAAACTTTCTGCATGCGCTGTTTCGCGTGAACCGCGAGCTGGGCTGTACGGTTGTTGTGGCGACGCACCAGCCGCGCCCGATGCTCGAGTATGCGACGTGCGCGTACCGGATTGAAGACGGTCGCGTGTGCGAGGTGGCTGATATCGCCTCCTTGGGGCATCGTGAAGGGCTGTTTTCTGGCGAGGTGCCAGGGTGGGGTGCCTCGCGGCGTGCAAAAAGCGGAGTTTTCAGCAGCGTCAGTGGCCAGTTGGGTTCTTTGGACCCGCGCGAGGGCGCTCCGGGTGCAAAAAAGGGACTGAAATCGGGCAAATCGGCTGAATTTGAGGCACAAATTCAGCCGCAGGACGACTCGGGGGCGCCATCGCGTGCCGGTGGACGCAGAATACTCCCAAAAATGCACGGCGAGTCGGCTACCACCCTGTCGGAAGGCTGGTTTCGCTACGACCGCGTGTCCGGTTGGGTGCTGCGCGGGCTCGACGTGACGTTTTCTGCCGGTGCGGTGCATGCGATCGTGGGCGGCAACGGCTGCGGCAAGTCGACGATGCTCTCGGTGCTGGCCAAGACGGCTAAGCTGCAGCGTGGGCGCATGGTGCGCGGGGCGGCCTCGGCTGCGCTGCTGCCGCAGAACCCCAAGGCCCTGCTGGTCGCCGAGACAGTGCACGACGAGCTGATGGAATGGGCTTCGACCTGCGGATATGACGAGGACGCAGCCCAGGAGCGCGCGGCGCAGCTGGGATTGGACGGCCTGGATGCGCGCCACCCGTACGATCTTTCGGGCGGCCAGCGTCAGCTGCTCGCGTTGGCAAAGCTGCTGTTGATTGGTCCGGAGCTGTTGCTGCTCGACGAGCCCACGAAGGGGCTGGACCTGACGAGCCGCCGCATTATCGCCCGCGCCCTGTGCGAGCATGCGCAAGCCGGCGGCACCGTCATCATGGCCACGCACGATCTGGATTTTGCCGAGCAGGTTGCTGACGACATTGCCATGATGTTCGACGGCGAAATTGCCTGCATGGAGCCGCCGGCAGACTTCTTTGCCGACAACGTGTTTTATAGGGCGTGATGGAATGGTGGATTATCGCGTCTCGCGCCTACTTGCAAAACTGGAGATTCCGCTGTTGTTGGCGGTGCCGGCGGTAATGGCCGCAGCATTGCTGACGGGCATTGAGCAGACAGCGCTTGCCATGCTGGTTGTGGTGGCGCTCGTGCTCGCGCTGTTCTTTGCGGGCTACGAGGCGTCGCGACCGGGCCTGCGCCAGATTATGCCAACGCTGGTTCTGGCGGCGTTGGCCGCGGCGGGGCGCATCTTGTTTGGCCCCATTCCCGACTTTAAACCCGTGAGCGCCATCGCCATTATCGCCGGTGCGACACTCGGCCGTCGTAATGGCTTTATGGTCGGTGCGCTGGCAGCGCTGACCAGCAATTTCTTTTTTGGGCAGGGTATGTGGACGCCGTGGCAGATGTATGCCTGGGGTCTGGTTGGCTATGTTGGCGGCGCGCTGGCGCATGCGGGTGCGTTCGACCGTGCGGATGGAACCGTGCGCATGTCGGCGCTGATGGCGTACGGCTTTGCTTCGGGTCTGCTGTACGGCGTGGTGATCAACGCGTATGACATCATCGGTTTTGTTCAACCGCTCACGTGGGCGGGCGCCGTGGCGCGTCTTGCCACCGCCGTACCGTTCGATATCACGCACGGACTCGCGACCTGCGTGTTTTTGGCCGCCCTGTACAAGCCCTGGTGTCGCCGTATCAACCGAGTCGTCGTGAAGTACGGGCTGTAGGGCTGGTTGCGCCGGGGCGGGAATCAATACTGTCGAAGTACCATTTCAAAACTATGCCGGTTTACGGGGCCAGATTGGCACAGGCAGACCATACCGGCTTTTTCGAAATAGAGCAAGCCGTTTACCTGCGGTTTTAGTATTTCGGAATTGCGTATGGTTGGGGGTTTGCGATTCAGCCCCGTAAACCGGCATAGTTTTGAAATGGCCGGTTGATAGACGGGCATCGTGGCCCTCAAGAGCCAAATTGATCCTTTTTTCTTCCGTCTCCAGACATCCCCGGGAAATCAGCTGAACCCGCCCGCCACGAAATCGGCCTATCTACTACGTTTGGCCCGACACCCCCAAACACAACCGCGTTTTATGAAAAACCGCAGGCTTTCTACCTGCGGTTTTCTTTTTCAAGACTTTAGTCTGCTGGCCGCGCAGCGGCCAGCTTTAAACCAC
>NZ_NKXR01000026.1 GCF_002232035.1 Collinsella sp. TF06-26 | reverse complement strand
GTGGCCGCCGCGGCTGAATTAGACACTCACCATTGTCGGCCTAATCCGCGGTCCTTCATGCAGCAGGGGCTCTCAATGTTTTATGTCCTGCTCATATCGTCTCTGCTGGGTTGCTGCTGCTAGGCGAGGGCGGCCATGATGGTGCGGGCGACGCCGTCGTGGTCGTTGTCGAACTCGGTGATGGCGTCGGCGGCCTCGCGGTCCTCGGGTTCGGCGTTGATCATGGCCATACCGTGGCCCGCTGCCTGCAGCATGGGGATGTCGTTGATGTTGTCGCCGAACGACCAGGCGTCGGCGAGACGCTCGCCCAGGTGCTCACATAGCCACGTGAGGGCCGTTCCCTTGGTGGCGCCCTCGCCCATGACCTCGATATTCATGGCGTACGAACGCGTGACCTCAATGCCTTCGAGCACGTCGAGCTCCGCCGCGATGGCGTCGCGATCGGCCGGGTCGTGCCAGTACATGGCGATGCGTTCGAGCGTCTCGACTCCGTCGATCTTGCTGTCGATATCCATGTCGATCGGCGTTCGCGTGCGCTTGAGCGAAGCTGCGATGTGGGGGTCGCCGCCGCAGAACTCATCCAGGCGCGTGTAGAGCGAGCGGGGGAGGAAGCACTGTCCGTCCGCGAAGATATCGAAGGTCACATCGTGGCCGGCGGCAATACTATGGACGCGGTGGGCGATGGCGCGGTCGAGTGGTCGGCTCAAAATGCGCGTAGCACGTGAGACATCGGTGGGCGTATCCTCGTCGAGCTGCCAGACGCTGGCGCCGTTGGCACAGACCGCGTAATGCACGGCGGGATGGGCGAGAATGGGCTCAAAGATGCCCGACAGCGGGCGCCCCGTGCAGGGAACAAACTCGATGCCACGACGTGCGAGCTCGTCGATCATCGCCCAAGTGGCATCGCTCATTTGCTTATCGCTCGTCAGCAGCGTCCCATCCATATCGGAAAACACAATCATTTGATGCAGCCCTTTCTACTGGCATAAAAAGCGTGGCCGAGGGCTTGGGTCCCTGGCCACGCTCGAGTTCTATAACGGTCCGCGTCCTAGCGGTCGGCGAGCGGCTTGTACTCCAGCGGCTCGATCACCGGACGATAGGCCGGGCGAATAATACGGTGCGCGCAGAAGAGCTCTTCCATGCGGTGCGCCGACCAACCGGCCATGCGGGCGACGGCGAACAGCGGCGTAAAGAGCGTCTCGGGCACGCCGAGCATCTTGTAGATAAAGCCCGTGTACAGGTCGATGTTGGCGCAGATGGGCTTGGTCATGCCGTGATCGCGCATCACTTGCGGGGCCAGGCGCTCGATGCGCTCGATGAGCGCGAACTCCTCGCCCAAGTCCTTCTTGGCGGCAAGCGTGCGCGCGTAACGGCGGCACACCTCGGCGCGCGGGTCGCTCAGCGTGTAGACGGCGTGGCCCATACCGTAGATGAGGCCGGTGCCGTCGAAAGCCTGCTTGTCGAGGATCTTGCCCAGGTAGGCCGCGACCTCGTCCTCGTTTTCCCAGTTGGAAACATGCGCGCGGATGTCCTCGTGCATGGACACGACTTTGGCGTTGGCGCCGCCGTGGCGCGGACCCTTGAGCGAGCCGATAGCCGCGGCGTAGGCAGAATACGGGTCGGTGGCCGAAGAGGACAGCACGCGGCAGGCGAACGTGGAGTTGTTGCCGCCGCCGTGCTCTGCATGCAGCATGAGCATCACGTCGAGCAGCATGGCTTCGTCGCGGTTGAATGCCATGCCGCCGCGCAACACCTGCAGGATGGTCTCGGCGGTGGAAAGGCCGGGTGTGGGGTGCGGCACATGAACCTCGGAGCCGCGGCGCTTGGCGACCGAGGCCATATGCGCGAAGGCGGCGATGCGGGGGAGACGGGCGAGCATGGAGATGGCGACGTCGATTTCGTGCTCGGGCGTAATGGCGTCGGGCTCGGCGTCGAAGGCGTAGAGCAGCAGTACGGCGCGCTGAAGCACATTCATGATGCTCGACGACACCGTGGTCATGGGGAACTCTTTGACGTACTCGTCGCTCAGATGCCTAAAAGCGCCCAGACGTTCACAAAAGCCGTCGAGCTCCTCTTTGTTGGGCAGCGAGCCCGTGATGAGCAGGTAGGCGACCTCTTCGTAGCCATAGCGATTCTCGGCCTGGGCGTTGTTGACCAGATCCTCGATGCTGTAGCCACGAAGCGTGAGTTTGCCTTGATCGGGCACGACCTTACCGTCGACCTTGTTGTAGCCATGCACATCCGAGATGCGAGTGAGGCCCGCGACCACGCCCGAGCCGTCTGCATTGCGCAGGCCGCGCTTGACGTTGTGCTCTACGAACAGACCCTCGTCATACGGATCAGTCGGCAGGCCGTGGTAGAGGTTTTCGCTTTCGGGCGAAATCTGACGGCTCGCCTCGTAATCCAGAACCAGGCGGCTCAGGTGATCGTCGAAGCGGTAGTAGATTTTCTTGGCGTCGTAGGCCATGCGCGCTCCTCTCCGGTCCGCTTTGGGGCCGCGCGCTTGGACGATATGACGTCAAGCTGCCCCGAGCGGCTTGTTCGCTACAGGCGGTACATAAAGTTAAAGACGTCCTCGCGCTGGATGGACACGTTGACGCCCGAAAGCTCGCCGGCCTCGGCCAGCGCCTTCTGCAGCTCGGCGAAGTCGAGCTTGGACTCGGCGGTATCGGCCAGCATGGTCATGGTGAAGATGTCCTCGATAATGGACTGCGTGATGTCGCGGATGTCGACGTTGGCCTCGCCCAGGACACGGGTGACGCCGGCGACGATGCCGGGGCGGTTCTTGCCAAGGACGGTGATGACGATACGGGAGGACGAGATCTCGGCCATGGGAAACCCTTTCGCGTGATTGCGGCGCGCGCGGGGCGCTCCGCTACGGTACAGTGTTCATCATTGTACCTGTCTGGCGCAAAAAAGGCGCGCTCGCTGCGGCGTTACATGCCTGCAACATGAGCGTAAGGGGGAAGGCCGCACGGGGAAGAGCCGTCTGGCGCGTGTCCGGCTCGTGTTGGGTTGATTTCCGATCTCAGCCGAACACATTGAGCGGACAGGCCGTTCCCGCAGTCAGCCGAACGCCTCCGACGGCTGATTCCGAACTGGAAGCGGAGGGCATCCCCGCCCTTCGGTAGGGGATACCGCTCCGCGGCGCATGCCGCGGGCGGCGCCCCTATCGGACCACCGTGACCTCAGTTGGGATGGGCCCAGCACTGCCGCGTACTCGGTGAGCTAGAGCCAACTGTTCGTCTTCACGTCGCGTATGGCGATATTTCGGTCGTCCGGCTCGGTGATGCCGTAGCCGAACGCCTGGAGCGTCTCGATGGACTCCTGGATCCTCTGTTGGAACATGGGACCCGGATCGACCCTCGGCCCGAGGTGCCCGCGCCAAAGGCACGGCGTGGCGCGCAGCATGTTATGGATTTTGGAGATGGGCTCGATGTCGGCGTAGACGTTGAGCGTCGCCATGGCGTTCTTGTGGCCGAGGATCGATTGGAGCGCCTTGATATCGCCGCCTTGGCGGATCCACTGCGTTGCGAACGTGTGGCGAAGGCCGTGGAACGTGATCAGCTCGTCGTTGGTGCCCATGAGGCCGTTGGTCTCCGGGAACGTCTTGAACGCCCTGCGGATATAGCTTGTCGTCGCGAAGGTCGCGCCCGGCTCCGACAGGATGTAGCAGTCCCCGATCTCGACCGCCCCGGTAAGGCCGCGCAAGCGCAGCTTTCCGCAGTCGATCTCGTGGGTCTCCTTCAGGAAGGGGAGTAGGCCGACCGGGTCGATGGGGATACCCCTGGCGTCATGGGTCTTGGTGTCCTTGATGAACGAACCCATTCCCTTCGCGTACGCCACCGAGTGTCTGATCGAGATCAGGCCCGTCTCGAAATCCACATCGCACCACCGAAGGCCGCAGACCTCGCCGATTCGCATCCCCGTGTGCAGGGCGAGTACGACCGCCCTCTAATCCTCGGCGGACCAATCGAGTCCGAACTCCTTTCGGGCATCCTCTTCGCTCATGACTTCGAGAAGGTCTCCGGGTTGGCAACGAAGGGCGAGGCATAGCTGCTCGAGTGTGTTGAAGCGAATGCCGCGAATATGCCCTTTTTTAATACGGGACAGGTTCACGGGCGTGGTTCCAATCCTTTCGGCAAGTTCGTTCGAGGAAATCTTTCGCTCGGCCATGATCTTGTCGAGGCGAACAATTACGGGCATGGCGTTTCCTTACGCAATCTCGTCGGAGTCGAGGTACAGCTCTCGGGCGTACAAGAAGAGCTGGGAAAGCATGAACAGGACGATGCCGAGAACCAGAGAGGTCCAATCGAATGATGAAGCGATCTCTTGGGCGCCGACGGCCCCCTCGCCGCCAAACATTGAAACGGAGGTTTTGAGTGAGCCGGCGTAGAGGCTGGTGGCAGCTTGAACAACGAAGAGAATGCCGAGCACCTTCAAGCATGTCGCAGACCCTTTCTTGAAGGGGTCTCCGCTCTTGATCGTCCACACGAGAACGGCGCTGAGGATGGTCGTAGCGATACCGATGACGGCAGGGACCAATGTCGAGATCGCAAGGGCTGGATACGCGGGGGAGTCTGCAATTACAGGGTTGTCGAGCACTTCGATTGCTGGCTTTAAGGAGAACGCCACTTGTGCGATGGCGGTGGCGCAAAGGGTCGCAGAGGCTATCGCACATGCGATGCGGAAGGAATGAAGCCGGGGAGTGCGATTGTCGGAACTCATAATAACCTCCGAAGAATTTAAAAAACTCAGGTTACTTTTTAACAGTTTATGTTAAATTGACTTTGCCAGCAAGTAATCACAGCATGCTGCAATCACTAGATGCGAGGCGGGGCCGAGCATTTTGTTCAGCCCCGCTGTTCCAGGTGGATGGGGTTAAGGTTGGCGATGAATATGCTCAAGATCTCGAAGGCGATCTTTAGGTCGCTTCTCTCCTCCAGGTCGCTCTGTGTTGTCGTTGTTGCGTTGATGGTTCTTTGTGCTCTGCCCGTCTTCAGGAGCGCGGCTGGCATCGACGGACGGGTTGAATACCTCGAGTCGGGAATAACCCGTGTTGAGCAGGAATTGTCAGCATCCTATGCGGATGCGCTTGTGAATGCGGGGGAGGAGGGCGTCTATACCTCTTCATCAAGCATGCCCGCGCTTCTGTGCCCTCTTGCCGCGGGGCGTCTTGTCTTGGCGCCGCTCTCTCCTCTGCTTCCGTTTCTGCAGGTATCGGATGGAGCGTACTCCTTTTATGACGGATCGAAGGAGTACTTGCTATGGGTCGCAACGGCCGTTGCCGTCTCGTTCCTTGCCGCGCGTCTTAACAAACGTGAAAAACTCATCATCCAGGCACCGATGGGTGAGCTGGGCAGGCTTGTTGCATCGAGCGTATGGGCGAGTGTTTTTGCGATGCTTGCCGTCTTCGCCGTCAATCTTCCAGGGATAATCGCCGCACTTGTGAAGAATGGCCCGGGCTCGCTGTTCTATCCGATAGGCTACGTTCAATATGCGACTCCGGTTATCAAACCGGCTTGGCTGGTGTTCGCACAGACGGCCATCTTGCAATTCTTGGTGGCGGCGTTCATCTCGCTCGTCGTTCACCTTGCCGTGAAGATTGCCAATAACCCTACGCTTGGAATCGTGTTCGTATGTGCCCTGATGGGGGCGACGATGGTTCCCGGGTATTACGGAAGATCCATCGCTTTACGTGAGTTCGCCCTGTTGAATCCCCTTACGTATGCGAACACTGAGTTGACCGTCGGCGCCTATAGCCCGTACCCGACAACGCAGATAGTGAATCTGCCTGGACTTTGCTTCGAGCGTGGCGCGATTACCCTCGTATGCGCAATCGGGATCGAGGTGCTGGCAATTAGCCTGCTTTGCGTTGTTGGAAAGAGCGGCTGCGCGCGCCCGATGTCCCCGATTTGTCTTGAGAGAGGTTCCTTCACCGCATCGAGAACGACAGCCCGTTCGAGCGCTTGTGCCTCCGCCGTTGCATACGTAAGAACGATGGGGAAGCTGCTCCTGCATTCTCCTGCCCTCGCCGTATGCGCGATTGCAATGTCGACGGCGATGCTGGCCCCGGCTCTGGTCGAGGTGTTTCCTGACGCTGATAACGTTTCCGCTGTTCGGTATAGGGATGGGGAGCTCCGTTCAATAGATCGGTATCTAGAGCAGGACGCTGCGAATATGGACGTCGAGGGCAAAGCGGCCCTGGAAGGCATGCGAGATGCTCTTTCGGGTTTCGTGTACGCGCCCACGCCTGCGGAGGGGTTTCGAAGCCTTGCGACGTACGAGCGCGCTCGAGGCGAGCTGGGCGCGGCAGATGCGACCCTCCTGCAATCGATCGGAATCGAGCCGGAGACTCCTTCTCGTGCGGAGGCGCGCGCCCTTCTGCTCGAGTCGATCGCGAGCTTGCCGGACCCCAAGGTTTACGAGTTAAGTACGAAGATGCCCCCATTAATCCTCCTTTCCTATCTCCAGGCAGCGCTTCCTTCCTTGTTTTGGCTGTTGCCCGTGGTTGTCACATCGCTTGCGTGCACCTACCTGCGGTGCCGTTCCCTTCTGGTTTTCCAAGTCCCCGCAACAGCGCATGTGCGTTTTCTGACGGCTGTTGCGCTGTCTCTCCTGCTTGGCTTGGCGCTGCTTTTGGTGTCGATGGTTCCCGCTGCGGTTGTGTCCTTGATTAAGAACGGTGCGGGTGGATCGGAGTATCCCGTCGCTCTCATTCGGGCGGGAGCTTCGACAACGTCCATGGTGGGGGAGGCGGTGTTGTGCAGTATTCCGTTGCTGGTCATGGCATACGGCGTGATTTCCGTCGTCGCTGCGTTGACAGCAGCGATTAGCCGCAACCCCGTTGTCACCGGAGTGGTTTGCGCGGTTCTCCTGGTGTTGGGTTCGTTGAGCGCTCATGTTGAAAGCGCGGGCATGGGCGTCGCGCTGTTGGCTCCATTCGCCTCGTTTGATCCCGCTTCCCAGGTGGGGACGATTGGGTTCCTTGGGCGAGGGACGAACGCGATGCCTTTTGGAGAGGTCGTCGGCGCATCGGGCGCTCTGCTGGTGGTTTTGGGCGCCGTATCTCCGTTGATGGTGCGCCTGAGTGTTCCAAAGATCGAAAGGGGATGATCTCGATGATTGGCCTTCAAACGCTGACGATCTCTTATGGAAAGAAGGTGCTCGTAGATTCGGTGGACGCTGAGTTTGCCCCGGGTACGGTCTACGGTCTCGTCGCTCCGAACGGGCATGGAAAGACGACGTTGCTGCGTGCGATGGCAGGTTTGCCGGGTCCTCGCGTGGACGGGAGCATCGTTCTGGATGAGGTGCAGGGTACGGGTGCGAGAGAGGTCCGTTCTATGATCTTCTATGCACCTGGTGAGGGGACGCTGCTGTATCCCGGATTGCGTGCGGAAGATCACCTCAAGATGGTTTGCGATATGTGGCCGCATGCTCGCGATATCGAAGAGATAGTGGAACAAACGCAGATAGGCGAGTTCGCGAAGATGAGGATCCGCACTCTGAGCCAGGGCATGAAGCAGCAGCTTACCCTGGCGATTGCGTATGCGACGGGTGCGCGGTACCTTCTATTAGATGAGCCCATGAACGCGCTCGACCCCAGCAGGGTGGACTTGCATTCCGAGATTTTCAGGAAGCTGGCCGATTCTGGTACGTGCATCATCATGTCATCCCACATCTTGGATTCGGTCGATAGGCTGTGCGATGAGATTCTGTTTTTGAAGGATGGGAGGCTCATTAGAAGCATTCCGCAAGATGATGCTGCGCCGAAGTCTCCTGGATCCCATTTCGCAAAGCCTGCCGGACGCGCCGAGGGTGCGCTAAGCACGTATCGGCGACTCTACGAAAAGGGCGGGTAGAAATGCAAGTTAAAAATCTATGTGGTCAATGTGATACCGTTGAACCCGCATATCGATACCGCTCAGCCATTCGCCTCGCCCCCGTCGCACGTATCTTCATTCGGTCTGTTACTTTTAATCTAACAATTCTTTGAGGAACGTAGGTGCTTCTAAA
>NZ_NKXR01000025.1 GCF_002232035.1 Collinsella sp. TF06-26 | reverse complement strand
AGATTGAAGAAGGGGGAGGCCTCGCGGCCTCCCCCTTTTTTGCGTTTACGGGCTTTTGTCTCACATAGTAGCTGTGTTTTATAACCCTCGTTTGTCGCATCTTCTGTGAACGGGCTACAATAACTTAGTCTGTGCGATATGGAGGTGAACATGGCTGAAGCTGGTATCGGCGTTGATATCGTCGAGATTTCCCGCATGAAATCAATTCTTGAAAAGACGCCGTCGTTTGCTCGGCGTGTGTTTACCGAAGAAGAGCGTGCGTATTGCGATGCATCATCGCGTCCCGCTGCTCACTATGCCAGCCGCTTTGCTTCGCGTGAGGCGGTGCTTAAAGCTCTTGGCACGGGTTTTAGTCAAGGCGTGGGTCGCAAGGATGTTTCGGTAACGCGTGATAAACTCGGCAAACCGAAGGCTCTGCTTTCTGGTCGTGCTCTCGAAATCGCCCAGAATTTGGGTGTTGTCGAGGTCGCCCTTTCTATTACCCTTACGGGTGACTTGGCTGTCGCTAATGCCATTGCGATTACCGAGGATGCTCGGCCTAAGCCAAAAGATGAAAAGGTGAGCACCAAGAAACGCGTTGCGCAGACATTTAAAGAGGCTCGCTCTGTATTAGATGAGCTCGAGCAGCTGCAGAATTCAGCATTGACGGAGCACCTGGGCGATGCTTCGCAAGATACGCTAGGAGCATAGATGAAACCGGTTTTGAGTACCGAAGAAGTCGTTCGTCTCGAGGATATCATCGAACGCGAAGGGACTTCGAAGGCCGAGCTTATGGAGCTAGCGGGTGAGTTTGCCGCTAACGAGGTCTTGAAGCTCAATCCCGATCGGGTTCTCGTTTTGGTCGGTTTTGGTAATAATGGCGGCGACGGTTGGGTTGCCGCCGATATCCTGAGCCATAAGGGTGTGGACGTGGATATCGTTTCTCCGGTTGAACCGGATGAGATTCCTGCTGCTCTGGCACGTCATGTTGCTCGTCGTACTGCCGGCCGCGATGTGCACGTTTGCGTCGGCCCCTCGCGTGATGAACTCGAGGTTTTGATCGATAAGGCCGATGTTGTTGTCGATGCCATTTTTGGTACCGGTTTCCACGGGAATCTGCGTGCGCCGTTCTCCATTTGGATTCCTACGGTCAATGAATGCGCCGATTGTGTCGTATCCATTGATGTCCCCTCGGGCCTGAATGCAGAGACGGGCGTTGTTGATGACGACTGCATTCGTGCCGAGCGCACGGTGACGATGATTGCGCCCAAGATTGGTCTGTATAGCGCTGATGGTCCTGAGTATGCTGGCGATTTGATCTGCGGCAATCTTTACGACCGTCTTGACGAGGTCATCGATGATGTCGACCACGCCGCCGAGATTGTCGAGCCCGGTGACTTAGTTGATTACTTTGCTCCGCTACCATCGAATATCGATAAGTATTCCCGTGGCTCCGTGCTTATTGTCGCCGGATCTGCGCAATATCCTGGTGCTGCCATTATGGCGGCCAAGTCTGCAGCTCGCGCGGGTGCTGGTTACGTGGCAGTCGCGGCTCCTGACGCGTGCGCCAATCTCATTCGCATGGCACTTCCTTCGATTCCGGTCTTTGCTATTCCGTCTGATTCCCGCGGCTCCTTTGGCGCCGCTGCGCGCATGACGGTGTGCGAGATCGCAAAGAAGTACAGCTGCGTGCTGTGCGGTCCCGGTATGACGACGTCTGCCGGCGCTATGCAGGTGGTTTCGGGCTTGCTCGAGCTTGATGTACCGCTAATTTTGGACGCCGATGCACTCAACTGCCTTGCTAAGATTGCCATTGACGGTATTGATAGTAACCCCGAGATGTATCGCCGCGAGCAGCCGTTGGTTATGACGCCGCACTATCGTGAGCTTTCGCGCCTGGTTGCCGGTGACGAGGTGAACGACCTTGGTACCGCGATTGCGGCCGCGCAGAAGGTTGTCTGGGCTGCAGGCTCCGACAATCTGGTGGTCATTGCCAAGGGGCCGACGACGGCTATCTGTGGCGTTGAGCGTGTGCTGCTGCCGCTCTCGGGTCCGGCTTCTCTGGCAACTGCCGGTTCGGGTGATGTTCTCGCGGGTATTTTGGCCGGCACGCTTGCCACCATGCGCGACGAGATGGATCGTTGGGAGTTGCTGTATTCGTACGCCGTCGCACTTCACAGCTACGCCGGTTTTGCCGCGGCGACGGAGTATGGTGAGAAGAGCGTCATCGCGACCGATCTTATCGACTTGATCGGTCCTGCCATGGAGCTGGCGGCAAAGGATGCGCTCGAAGATCTGGGAATCATGGACGAAGGGTCGGATGACTAATCATGAATAAAGCCGATTTGACGCGCTGGTCCTGGGTCGAGATCGACCGCGGGGCGCTCCGTCGCAACACGAGGGCCTATAAGAACTTGTTGAATCCGCGTCAGCGCCTGTGCTGCGTGGTCAAGGCCGATGCTTATGGTCATGGAGCTGTTGAGTGTGCCAAGATCATGTATTCGGCCGGTGCCGACATGTTTGCCGTGGCGACGGTTAACGAGGGCGTTGGGCTCCGTCAGGGCGGGATTACTAAGCCCGTCCTGATTCTAAGTGAGCCGCCTATCGAGGCTATTCCTGCATTGCTCGAATTCGATATCATGCCCTCGGTCTATACGTCCGATTTTGCTCTTGCGTATGGCGAATGCGCCGTCGCGGCGGGCAAGGTGGGCAAGTACCATCTTGCCATCGAGACGGGCATGAATCGTATCGGTGTTCACTACACACAGGTGCTCGACTTTGTACGCGGCATCAGTTTCCATCGCGGCATCCAGTGCGACGGCGTATTTACGCACTTTGCCACGGCCGATGAACCTTCGGGTTGGGACTACAAGCTGCAGTGCCAGCGTTTTACCGAGGCCGTTCAGGCCATTAAGGACGCAGGTTTTGAATGCGGTATCGTGCATTGTGCCAATACGCCGTCCTCGATGCTCGATTCTTCAATGCACTTTGACATGATTCGTGCCGGCATCGGTTTGTATGGTCTGCAGCCATGTGAGCTGAGTGGTCGCGTGATGCAGCTTGATCCCGTCATGAGCGTCCACGCGCGTGTGACGCGCGTGGCGCATCCTGCGATGGGCGAGGGCGTGGGCTACGGCTTTACCTACCGCGTACCGCGCACGCGCGTTCAGATCTGCACCCTTCCGATCGGTTATGCCGATGGCCTTTCGCGTACGCTTTCCAATCGTATGGACGTGCTGTATCGCGGCGAGCGTGTGCGTCAGGTGGGCAATATCTGCATGGACCAGTTTATGGTCGCCATTCAGTCCAACCCGGCGCATGAGATTCCCGAGGCCGAGTATGGTGACGAGATGATCATTGTCGGCCGCGATGGAGATGCCGAGATTACCATGGACGAGATGGCGCGCCTACGCGGCACGATTAACTACGAGGTCGCTTGCGGCTTTGGTATGCGTCTCGACAAGGTCTACGTGTAGGAGTCGCTATGGGCGTCATGCACATCCCCGGCCATAGCCATCAGGCGCCGCGTGAGGTCGCACTCGAGGAGATCGAGGCCGTTCTGGGCGATTGTCACCTTTGCCAGCTTTACCAGTCGCGCCATAACATCGTGTTTGGCGTGGGAAACCCCCACGCTCGCGTGATGTTTATTGGCGAGGCGCCGGGCCGCAATGAGGATTTGCAGGGCGAGCCCTTTGTGGGGGCGGCAGGCGAGGACCTCAACGGCATTTTGTCGCTGGCGGGGCTCAAACGCGAAGACGTCTACATTGCCAACGTGCTTAAGTGCCGCCCGCCGGGAAACCGCAATCCGCGTCCCGAGGAAGTGCTGGCTTGCTCGCCATTTTTGCGTGAGCAGATTCGAAGCATCTGGCCCGATATTATTGTGACGCTCGGCAACCCCGCGACGCACTTTGTGCTAAAGACCGAGATTGGCATTACTAAGCTGCGCGGCAGGTTCCACCAGATGGGGCATTTTGTGGTAATGCCCACGTTCCATCCGGCAGCAGCGCTGCGCAATCCGGCGTGGCAGGAGCTGCTGGAGGAAGACTTTAAGATGCTGGGCGACTATCTGGAGCGACATCCCGCGCCAGAGGACGCCTCGGAATAATAAGGAGCATATATGTCCCTGGAGCGCCTGGGGGTAGGTACTTACAAAACGACTTGCGCTGCCGATACGGAGTACTTTGGCGAGCTAATTGCACCGTGCCTTGAGGACGGCGATGTGCTCATCCTGACCGGTGGCCTGGGAGTGGGCAAAACTCACTTTACCAAGGGCGTCTCGCGCGGGCTGGGCGATGGGCATATGGTTACGAGCCCTACGTTCGCCCTCATGGCCGTTCACGATCAAGGTCGTATTCCGCTGTTTCACTTTGATCTATACCGCCTGGAGCATGCCTACGAGCTCGAGGATACGGGCATTTTCGATGTGCTGGGCTATGAGGGTGCTTGCCTGCTGGAATGGGGCGAACAATTCCAGGACGAGCTGACGGATGAGTATCTTTCGGTGACGCTCAGGCGTGATGAGGGCGACAGTGATGTGCGAACGATAACGCTTGAGGCGCACGGTGACCGCGCAATGGAGCTTTCCCATTTGATTGATAAGGCTGTACAAGATGAGCTTGCATAACGACAACGCGCTGGTGGTGGCGCTCGATACCTCGACCGACATGCTTGCCTGCGCGGCAAGATGGATTGATGGGCAGACGGGCGAGACGAAGCTCGTGAGTGGCGACCACATGTGTCGCCGTCACGCCAACGTTGAGCTCGTGAATACCGTTGATGGCGTGCTGGCTCAAGCCGGTCTGGATCGCAGCGATGTTGGTTGCTACGTGGTCGGCCGCGGCCCGGGGTCGTTTACGGGTGTGCGCATCGGCATCTCCACTGCCAAGGGCCTCGCGCGTGGTGCCAATGTTCCGCTACTGGGCGTGTCGACGCTCGATGCTTGCGCTTGGACGGCGTGGAAGGCTGGCGTGCGCGGCAAGCTTGGTATCTTGGCCGATGCTATGCGCGGTGAGGTATATCCGGCGCTGTATATGCTGGTCGATGAGGGCCCCGAGCGTCAATTTGAGCGCGAACACGTGGTCAAGGCCGCCGTGGCGCTCGATGAGTGGCGCCGAGCAGCGGACTGGGACCAGGTTCAGCTGACCGGTGACGGTCTCGTGCGCTATGGCAAGCTGCTGGGTGAGGACGAGACCGTCCGCTGCGTGGAGCGCGACCTGTGGTGGCCTTCGGGCGAGGGCTTGCTGCTCGCGCACGCTGCGAGTGACGGCGATCCGGCTCGCGTCCTGCCGATTTACACGCGCCTTTCGGATGCCGAGGAAAACGAGCGCAAGCGTCTTGGTCTTGCTGAGAGTGCACAGAGCGAAATTACGGGCGTTGCCGATGAGCTCGCCGGTCGTCATCTGCAGTTCCGTCCCATGGGCGCGGCGGATGCCGAGGGCGCGAGCGCGCTAGAGGCTGCCTGCTTTGAAGGTGCCGGACACAAGGCGTGGACGCCGGGCATGTTCCTGTCCGAACTGGGCGAGGACGTCGCTGCGCCGCGTAGTTGGTGGGTGGCACACGACGACGGCAAGCTGCTGGGCCTTGCCGGCGGTATGGTCGTGGACGGTGATGTGCAGATTCTGGATGTCGCCGTCGACCCGGCACATCGCCGTGAGGGCATTGCCCGCAAGCTGCTGTCGCACGTGAGCTATGATGCCCAGATGCTCGGCTGCACTACGGCTTCGCTCGAGGTCGAGGACGGTAACGAGGGAGCGACCGCGCTTTATAACGCTCTGGGCTTTACCGAGGCTGGCCGTCGCCGCGGCTACTATGGTGCCGGCAAGGACGCCATCGTCATGACGGCTCCGCTGCCCCTGGTGCTTCCGGTCGACAATGCTTCGCCCGAGCCGACGGCGGCAGAGCAGCGCGTATGGCCGCTGCCTGCGCCTGGGCGCTCCGAGGGGGAGCGTGCCGAAATTGAGCGCCGCCGCCTAGTGCTCGCTATCGAGAGCTCCTGCGACGAGACGGCCGTGGCGATTATCGATGCGGATGGCAATATGCTGGCCAACCAGGTGTCGACACAGATTGATTTTCACGCCCGCTTTGGCGGCGTGGTGCCCGAGATCGCCTCGCGCAAACACGTTGAGGTGATTGTGAGTGTCGTGGATGCGGCGCTCGAGGATGCCGCAGCATCGCTTGGTCTTGAGGGCGGAGCCATCGCGCCGAGCGAACTCGCCGCTGTTGGCGTGACACAGGGTCCGGGCCTGGTGGGTGCTCTGGTAGTGGGCGTCGCCTTCGCCAAGGGCTTTGCCTATGCCGCCGGTAAACCGCTCGTGTGCGTCAACCATCTGGAGGGCCATCTGTTCGCCAATCTGCTGGCGCAGCCCGATCTCAGGCCGCCGTTTATCTTCACGCTCGTCTCGGGCGGTCATACCATGCTCGTGCACGTGAAGGCATGGGGCGACTACGAGGTACTTGGTGAGACACTCGACGATGCTGTGGGCGAGGCCTTCGACAAGGTAGCCAAGGCGTTGGGTCTGGGCTATCCCGGTGGCCCCATCATCTCCAAGCTGGCCGAGACGGGCAACCCCAAGGCGATCGATTTTCCTCGCGCGCTTAACAGCAGGGGAGACTATCGTTTCTCGCTTTCGGGTCTTAAAACGGCCGTGACGCTCTACATCGAGCAGGAGACCAAGGCCGGGCGCACGATTCACCTGCCCGATCTGGCGGCTTCGTTTGAGGCAGCCGTCTTTGACGTTCAGTACAAGAAGGCCAAAAACGCCCTGCATGCCACCGGATGCAAGGAATACTGCATCGGCGGCGGCGTCTCGGCTAATCCGCATCTGCGCGAGATGATGATCAAGAAGCTTGGGCGTCAGGGGATTCGCGTGACGGTACCGCCGCTTTCGGCGTGCACCGATAACGCTGCCATGATCGCGGAGGTCGCCCGCCGTAAATTCGACCGAGGTGAAATCTCGCCGTTCGACGTCGACGCCGATCCAAACATGACGCTGTAGCTGGTACGGCGCGGTCCCCGGACGGAGGGGCCGGATATAAGGTTTCCTGCTCTACAGTCCTGCGCAAGACGAAGGCCACATTAAGTGGCCTTCTTTGCGTGCGGAACTCGCGATAAACCTTATATCCGGCCCCTCCGTCCGGGGACCTTTCTGTATCGATATAACTTCTGAGCTGGTTTGGCGTCGACAACGTCCGGCAAGGTTAGCCAGCTGCGTCGAATTTCCGGCGTGCTTTAGCTGAAAGAAAAAGATGGTGCGCGGAGCTTTGCTCCGCACATTTGGGATGGGAGCTCCTCGGGGGCGGGGCGGGCGCCTGCCGCCATATATGAACTTTATCGCGAGTTCCGCACGAACAGGAGGCCACTTAATGTGGCCTCCGTCGTGAGCAGGACTGTCCGAGCAGGAAAGTTCATATATGGCGGCAGGCGCCCGCCCCGCTCCCGAGGGGCATCTCTCAAGCAAAAACTGTCGTTCGGTAAAGTCCGAGGTCAGTGGCGTTTTATAACGAGAAATTCAAAAGAATTTGAAAATCCATTACAAATTTGCGTTGACTTTAGGTAACTAAAGTTTCATACTCCTTTTCAACCACTGGGGGATGTGAACACGCACGGATCGTTCACATCATGATTGAAGAGGATTTCTTAGACATGTTCACGCATCAGCTAAACATTATCAGCGTAGTAATTATCTGATGCGGGTTAGCACATACAGCTAGCCCGTACGATAACGGGCGGCTGATGAAGATGAGGGCCGTCGAGCGCAACCGACGGCCCTCATTTTTTATGTCTAGGAAGTTCTTTTTAGAGGAGGAAATGTAATGAACGGAGTTTTGCTCATGGTTGTGGCCGCGGCGGTGCTCGCCTGCGGCTATCTGGGCTACGGCCGCTGGCTGGCCAACAAGTGGGGCGTTGACAAAGAGGCCCTCACGCCGGCCAAGCGCATGAAGGACGGCAAGAGCTTCTCGCCCGTCTCCGCCTTTACCGCGTTCTCGCACCAGTTCAGCTCGATCTGCGGTGCTGGCCCTGTCACGGGTACGATCGTCGCCATGGCCTTTGGCTGGCTGCCCGTCGTGCTCTGGGTCCTCGTCGGCGGCATCTTCTTTGGCGCCGTCCACGACTTTGGTGCTCTGTATGCTTCGATGAAGAACAACGGCAAGTCCCTGGCTCAGCTCATCGAGAAGTACATCGGCAAGACCGGCCGTCGCCTGTTCCTGCTGTTCTGCTGGCTGTTCTGCATCATCGTCATCGCCGCCTTCACCGACATGGTCTGCAAGACGTTCATGTTCACCCCGGCCGTTGACGCTTCTGGTGCTGCTACCGGTGCCATCGACTTCACCAAGTCCTATGCCGCCGGCTGCGCTGGTACCATCTCCATCCTGTTCACCTTCGTCGCTATCGCCTTTGGTTGGGCCCAGAAGAAGTTCAACCTCACCGGTGCTACCGAGTTCGTCACCGGCGTGGTCCTCATGGTTCTCATGTTTGCCGTCGGTATGCAGTTCCCGGTCTACCTGGATAAGTTCCAGTGGTTCGCCGTCGTCATGGTCTACCTGGTCTTCGCTGGCGCTATGCCCATCCAGATGCTCAAGACCCCGCGTGACTACCTCACTTCCATCATGATGATCGTCATGATCGTTTGCGCTGTCCTCGGTATCGTCGTCCTGGGTGTTAACGGCCAGGCCACCATCACCGCTCCGGCCTTTACCGGCTTCTCCAGCGCTTCTGGCATGATGTTCCCGGTCCTGTTTGTTTCCGTTGCCTGCGGTGCCCTCTCCGGCTTCCACAGCCTCGTTTCTTCTGGTACCTCCTCCAAGCAGGTCGAGAAGGAGCAGGACGCCGTCAAGGTCGGTTATGGCGCCATGATCGTCGAGTCCTTCGTCGGCATCCTTGCCATCATCGTCGCCGGCATCATGTTCTCCGACATGAACACCGCCGGTACCGGCGCCCTCAACGCCGGCGTCGCTTCCACCCCGTTCCAGATCTTCGCCGCTGGTATCTCCCGCGGTATGCAGGCCTTCGGTGTTGACGGTACGTTCGCTACCGTCTTCATGACCATGAACGTTTCCGCTCTGGCCCTGACCTCGCTCGACGCCGTCGCCCGCATCGCCCGCGCCTCGTTCTCCGAGTTCTTTGCCCAGACCAACGACGCCCTGGCCATCGAGTCCAAGGCCGGCTACATGAAGGTTCTCGGCAACCCCTGGTTCGCCACGGTCGTCACCCTGCTTCCCGGTCTCGCCCTCGCCTTTGGCGGCTATGCCAACATCTGGCCGCTCTTTGGTGCTTCCAACCAGCTGCTCGGCGGTATGACCATGATTACCCTCGCCGTGTTCTGCAAGTGCACCGGCCGCAAGGGCTGGATGCTCTACGTGCCCGTCGCCTTCCTGCTCTGCTGCACCTTCACCTCGCTGGTCCAGAGCGCCATGGGCTGCATGACCGCTGTCCAGGCTTACGGCTTCTTCGGCACCATCCCGGCTACCGCCACCACGGCCGCCGTCTCCGTCGCCGCCACCAAGGGCCTGCAGCTCGTTTTCGCCGTCCTGCTGATGGTCCTGGGCCTCATCGTTGCCGTCAACTGTCTCAAGGAGTTCTTCGGCAAGGAGGCCGGCTCCATGCCCGACGAGGAGCCCGAGTGGTCCGAGATGGGCAAGGCCGAGTACGGTCGCGCCGCTGCCGCTGAAGCTCCTGCCGACGCCGAGGCCGCCAAGGCCTAGTCGGTCGAACGGGTTGAATCTCCCATCTATTTGACTCGGAAAGACCGGGTCCGCAATCAAGCGGACCCGGTCTTTTTTCTTCAAGACTTTAGTCTGCTGGCCGCGCAGCGGCCAGCTTTAAACCACCCGCT
>NZ_NKXR01000024.1 GCF_002232035.1 Collinsella sp. TF06-26 | reverse complement strand
GCGGAAACGCGGGGGCCGTTCAGGCTGTTGCGCTGAGATTGAAAATCAACCATGGTAAAAATCCCCAAATTGATTCGCCGCGAGAATTCTCGCGGCGAATAGCTTGCGCTCATGAAGTGATTGGACGATCAAGAAGATGCGTAGCGCTGCAGGCGAGTTGGGGAGTGTGTTAGGGATATTAAATATAAAAATCCCGGATATGCTTTCGCATAAACGATGTCACGGCGATTCTAGGATTTTGGGCTGTGCGGAGTATGAGCTCAAAATGAGTAACAACGATAAGAAAGTTTCCAGGAGGTGTTTGGTTAGAATTTCTTTTTGTTCAAGCTGCACATCCGAGGCTCCTCAAAAGATGGGGCTTGGTTTGGCGCAGTAAGTAAGAATCCTGCTTGCACTGCTTGATGCCGCAAATGGGGACGGCGAGATCGTTTCACTTATGTCAGTGGCGATGGGTTTTCCGGGAGCTACTATCGGCTGGGCCTTCTCAGAATGGTACAAGGGAGGCAATGGTGAGATTTCTGCGGATAGCACCATTGCCTCTCTGATTATTTGGTTTTCCGCTTCATGTGTAATTCTCATCTTATTTATTGCGTCTAGGGCATGCTCTGCAAGGCGCCGTTCAAAATTGCACGGGATGTTGCTAATCTTGGAACAAGAACTTGAGAATGAGCAAATAGCCAAGAGGGCTCACTGTATCATCAGATGATGAGAAATCGATTGAGCCCAGGCATGCTGTATCGATACTAACCAGCGCAGAATAGCAAGTGAGGGGAAAACTCTGAAACTGCCCTTAGCCCCGCTTGAGGTTTGGAGGATAAAGAAAGATGACTATTGGGAAGGCCGATCTGAGTAAGGCGGATATTGGGGTAATTGCCGCGTTGTTCGTCGGCGTTTTATCTGCTGCGTCGCTGGCCTTTATCAAGCTATGTCCTTCCGCGGCTTTTGTCTATGCCCTGGCTGCGTTTGTCGGATCTGTATTCATTGCTTATTCGTATCATTTCTTTCTTAGGACTCCGAAACAGACCAAATATGGCGTTTCTTCTCCCAAGATGCTCGCTTGTATCATTGGGTTAAGCGCTATAGGTGCCATTCTTCTTGAGGTGTTTACGCTTTGGGGAGCGCCGTTGTCTACCCCGTTAGAGTTATCAGATTGGAGCAAGCGACGTATTCTAATCTTTTTCGTCGCTATTTCGGGCTGCATGATCGTACATGTCTCCAATTCGTACGCCGCGGTTCCCAAGATCGGGCCTTCAGGGCATTCGTATCAAAGGTCTATTGGCAAACTGTTTGCCTACTCTATTCCGGGTGTCACGCTGATGACCCTCTTTGTCGCAATAATTGGCTTGGTGCCTAGTTACTTTGTCTCTAAGATAATCGGTGTAGTTGCGGGTCGTTTAACTTATCTGTTGATTTGCTTTTTCCTTGTCGGCGTTGGTGCGTTCTTTTATTTCTGGAAGAAGGGAAGGGTCGAGCTTTTTTTTCTCAGCTCTTGCCTACTATTGGGATCTTTCTTGGTTTTCATCGCACCTCCGGTAACCGCGATTTCTTGGGATGACGAGATTCATTACGATAGGGCGCTCGGTTTGTCATACCTAGGACATTCGGAGTATTCATACGCGGATCAACTGCTCGTCACTAAGCCCTGGGCCGCGGTGAATTTAGACCATGAATTGCTCTACGAGTCGGTGGATGAGGTCGCCGAGGCGGGTGCTTCTGCTGAACAGTCGGGCGAATATATGGAGCAGCCAAGTTTTGCATCGCCCATATCGAAAAGCAGTCTCACTACGGTCTCCACATTCGGGTATGTTCCATCGGCAATCGGTCTGTGGGTGGCTCGCGTATTCCATGTTCCAATTTTGGTGAGCTTCATGTTTGGTAAGATGGGCAACCTTATTTCATATGCAGTAGTTATTGCTTTTGCCATCCGTATTATCCCTACTAAAAAGTTGTCCATGATGCTCATTGGTCTTCTTCCGACGAGTATTTTTCTCGCTTCAAATTATTCGTATGATCCTGTTGTGACGTCATTTCTCATGCTTGCAGCTGCTTTGGTAGTGAGAGAAATTAGTCGTCCGCTCGAGCGACTTACAATCAAAAGCCTGCTAAAAATCGTCACTGCGTTATTCCTAGGGCTTGCTCCAAAGGCAATTTACTTTCCGGTCATTGGTCTGCTACTTCTTATGCCCCGAGCCAAGTTTTCCTCGCGCACCGCTTACAAACGCTATATCGGTTTCGTAGTCGCCTTCGGGCTCGTAATGGTTTTATCATTTGTGTTGCCAATGCTATTTAGCGCTGATGCGCAAGCAGGGGATGCCCGCGGGGGATCTGATGTTAGTGCTTCAGGTCAAATCGCGTATATTCTCTCTCATCCGTTGGATTACGCATACACACTCATCAACTTCATATTGGGCTATATTTCCCCTGTTAATTCCGATATGTACTCGCTTTCGTTCTCTTATATGGGCGTCTCTCTTCCGGCTGTGTTGCAATGGAGCTCAGCCTTGCCCTTTACGGTTCTCATCGTTGGATCTTTAATTGATAGTCCAAAAACGAAGACTTTTGGATTGAGCCTGTGTGGTAGGTTGTGGGTTCTTACTATAGTCGCATCATCGATTGCTCTTGTTTGCACGGCTTTATATGTGAGCTTTACATCAGTTGGATCGAATACCATTGCAGGTTGTCAAGCACGATACCTTACTCCGCTGTTGCTATACGCTGCCTTGCTTGCCCCTTCTTTTTCTACAGGGGGCATACAGATCAGTAATTCAGGCAAATTGATAAAGGAAGAAAGTACGACAAGAATAACTATGCTGTTCCTCACGTCAATTATGATCTTTTTCTCCGCTGCATGTTCGTATTATTTCATAGTACTCTGGTAGTTTGCCAGTTTGAGTATTGCGCGCTCTGAGCAGCATCTGTTTCGCGCTTTCCGTATCGCTTCCCATCCAGACGTTTCGCTCCTTCCGCATCGCCCGTTCTGCCATTTCCGTATCGCCGTTCCTCCGTCCGTAGAATCGGCTTGCAGTGCAACCGATTCACGGAAGGAGGAACCACATGGCAAGGAAGATAAGGGCGAAGTTCATAATGGAGCTCCGTGACCAGGGCATGTCGAGGAGATCGATCGCCAAGACCAGGCACATGTCCATGGGCAGCGTCTGCGAGGCGTTCGACATCGCGGGCGATCGCGGCATCACCTGGGACCAGGTGAAGGGCATTGGGGACGAGCGGGTCTACGAGCTGTTCTACCCCGACCGCAACGTGCGCGAGAGCGTCTTCGAGGAGCCCGACTGGTCCTACGCGCACGCCGAGATGGCGAAGGTCGGCTTCAACCTGCGCCTGCTGCATGACGAGTACAAGTCGAAGTGCTCGCGCGGGCACATGGTCGCCATGGGCTACACCAGGTTCTGCGAGCGCTACGGCGACTACACCGCGGCGAACAACCTGACCAAGCGCATCGAGCACAAGGCGGGCGTGTCGTGCGAGGTCGACTGGTCCGGCCCGACGAACGGCAGGGGGCTGGTGAACCCGATCACCAGGGAGGTCTCGAAGATCTACCTGTTCGTCGGCGTGCTCCCGTTCAGCCAGAAGGCCTACTTCGAGCCGACGCTGGATATGAGGGAGCGCACCTGGCTGTGCTGCTACGTGCACATGTACGAGTTCTGGGGCGGCGTGCCACAGTGTTCAGTTGGCCGTTGACACAAACACGCGTGCGCGGATGCGTGCGGTACTCAAGCGTGCCGCGGGCGGTACCGAAGGGCAATATTCACGTCTTTGGATGATACTACCGAAGCGCGTTGCAGGTGGAACGGAGAAAGTCTATTACTCAAGAATAAACGACGCGCAACCGATCGAATGAATCGAGATATTGCACACCTCTCGTTACGTCTCAACATTTCCATAGAGAACAGCAGAAATCTCAAAACTCGACAAGGCGCTCGGATCCGGCATCTCTATTGCCATGAGCAACAAGTGATTATTAACCTTTGCATTGATCGCGTCTCGAGTGTATAGGCGGCGGACCGGTGGGGCGCGGGCGCGGATGCGAGCGGTACTCAAGCGCGCCGCGGGCGGTACCGAAGGGCAATATTCACGTTTTTGGATGGCGTTACTGAAGTGCGTTATAGGTGGTATGGAGAAAGACGATTACTCAGTCAATGAGCCCCCTTTCTCAAAACACAGAAAAAGGGATCAGTAACTATCAATTAAGTCGCGGCAATAAGAGAGCGGGGGATTGGAGGCCCCGTCCCCTTATCTATAGTGCAATGATATTGCTAATACCTATTGTGAGACTGCATTTAGATCTTACAAGTGGTAATAGCGATTTCCTGGTTCTCCCACGGTGAAATTCGGGTTCATGTATGGATCGCCTTCTACATAGTAGTTTGCCCAGCGATAATTCATGTACGCAACCTCTTTGTGGAAGCGAATCTGCTTGTCCGTGTTGTTTTCAACGCCTCTAGAAATTGACTCGTAATGATACAGCTCGACTTCGGGCGTGTATACAACCAGATCGTTAATCTCGCGAAGCTTTAGGCAAAAGTCGACATCATTAAATGCGACTTGAAGCTCTTCGGTAAAACCTCCGACTTTTTCGTATTCGCTACGTTTGGTCATAATGCAAGCCGCCGTGACGGCGCTGAAGTCTTGCTGTGCATCGTTGAGTGCAAAATAGCCCCAGTTGTCTTTTGGCATGCTTTGGCAGAGATGTCCTGCCACGCCGCCCGTGACGCATAGGCCAGCGTGTTGAATGGTGTTGTCGGGATAGTAGAGTTTTGCACCAACTGCGCCAACATCCTCGCGTGCGCAGATGCCAAGCATAGTTTCAATCCAATTGGGCGTAATCACTTCAGTGTCGTTATTCAGCAGCAAGAGATAATTGCCCTTGGCATGGGACACTCCAAAGTTCATGAGCTTGGAAAAGTTAAATTCGTGCTCCCAGGTAACAAGGCGAACGATATCAGGGTATTTGGCTTGTAACTTATCGTAATACTCGAACGTTGCATTTTCCGTGCTGTTATTTTCGATTATTACAAGCTCGTAATTGTCGTATGTGGATTTCTCGACAATTGACGTAATGCAGTTATCGAGGATATCAGCGTGATCTTTGGTCGGAATGATGATCGAAACGAGCGGATGGGAATCTGGCGCGGCGTAGGTTACTTTATATGTAAAGGGACGACGCGCTTGTTCAACTTTTGCATTGAGCCCAAGTCTGTCGAGGTGATTCTGAACCGCCTTAATTCCCGCAATGGTGGCATAAGGTTTGCTGTCGGCATTTGCTGCGGTTGACGTTTCGCTTAAGCGCCAGTGATATAGAACTTTTGCAACATGGTGGACATTCCTTGCCTTTTCAACGGCCCGGAGAGTCAAATTGTGATCCTGGGCTCCATCAAACTCTTTCGTATTCGGTTCTAGAGTGTCAAGAAGGGACTTACGGATGGTAAGCATGTGGCATATATAGTTATTATTTCTGAGTAAATCGATATTGAAATCCGGTTTAAAGAACGGCTGTGCCAGCTTTCCATCGGGCATGAGTTTGTCTTCATCGCAATAAAGAAGATCAACGTCATCATTGTTTTCAATTGCCTCGGCATACGAGAACAACAAATCCGGTTCAAGGATGTCGTCATGGTCAAAGAAGCAGACGAAATCGCCCGAAGCAGCGGCTACTCCGGCATTTGTGTTTTCGGAAATGCCCTTATTCTCGGCAAGGGTAATTGATTTAATTCTGTTGTCGCGGGCTGTCTCCTGCTCAACGCGAGCCTTTAGTTCCTGATTGTCAGGGCTTGCATTAACTAGGAGGAGCTCCCAGTTTGCATAAGACTGGTTTTTTACGGATTCGACCATATCGTTAAAAAACGAAATGGGCGTGTTGTAAAGAGGGACAATGATGCTGAATTTCGGAGCGCTATTGAAGACGATTTTTCTCTGCTTCTCCAGTGCACCAATGGTTGCCTTATGCTCTGTAAACCATTCGGGGTATTCGGGGTCAAACTGCGCATGGGTAAAGAGGAAGTTGGTCTCCTCAAGAAGCAAGCCTAATTTATCAGGCGTTAAGCAGTCAAATGCACTGAATGATGGGTGATTTTGATCGTCAATAATAAAATAGTAACGATCAAACGCCTTTGGCATGCGGATCGAGAGCTGCGTTTCAAGTTGCTTTTTCTCGGATGTAAATCCAACGCTCGTTACATTTGAACCGAAATTGACTATGCTCAGCCCAACCTCATTGAGGAACCGGTCGAGGCAGCGAAGTTTGATTTGCGAGTCATTGCGGTACGGTGTTCTAACCGTGCACCTCAGGATATACTCGTTTGAATCTTCGATGCACTGCCAAAAATCAATCGTCGCCATCTCAAACTCTGAAACGTCATCGTAATTTCGGAGTTTGCTGCACATGTCAGGTTTAATTTTGTAGTTAAGACGCGACTCCCATTTGATGTTCTTGCAATTGAGCGAAAGGGAGTCGCTGCTCAGGTTGCAACCGTCTTTGCCGATTTCGTTAAACTCAATTTTAATGGCTCGGGTATCGGGGTCGGGGATTACAAGAACGTATGAGTTCGATTCGCCGTTATTGTCCTTGAATTTTAGAAGAGACAAAGGTAAGCGGCGGTCGTCATCCGTTGCCGCTTGAGCTTTTATGCTGGAGCCTTCATGGATGCCTTCTATTTTAAGTTGCTGGTAGATTTTCCAGTTTCCTCTGCATACTCCGGTTGTTTCGACTCGCATTGTTTGCCTTTCGTTTGTTGGACACTGCTCATTGTACTAATTCATTTCCTACCTCGCGATAAATGCAGAAAGAGATGCGTGTTTCTGCTGTCCGTTTTAAAGAGAATGAGGAGGAAGCCGTTGCCGGCGCATATAATTTTAATAACTATGTTTGTCTAATCGTTATTTGCAATTAGCAGCTTTTGCTCAACGATTGTCAACTGAGAGGAATTCTATGAAAGGCATCATCCTCGCCGGCGGTTCCGGCACCCGCCTGTACCCGCTCACGCTCGTGACCTCCAAGCAGCTGCTGCCGGTCTACGACAAGCCCATGATCTACTACCCGCTGTCCACCCTCATGCTGGCGGGCATCCGGGACATCCTCATCATCTCCACGCCTACGGACCTGCCCAACTTCGAGCGCCTGCTCGGGGACGGCTCGCGCTACGGCGTGAACCTCTCCTACGCCGAGCAGCCGAGCCCCGACGGCCTGGCGCAGGCCTTCACCATCGGCGAGGAGTTCATCGGCGGCGAGCCGTGCGCCCTCGTGCTCGGCGACAACATCTTCTACGGCAACGGACTGTCGCGCCACCTGACGCGCGCCGTCCAGAACGCCGAGTCGGGCCGCGCCACGGTCTTCGGCTACCATGTGGACGACCCCGAGCGCTTCGGCGTCGTTGAGTTCGACGGCGAGGGCAGGGCCGTCTCCATCGAGGAGAAGCCCGAGTGCCCCAAGAGCTCCTACGCCGTCACCGGCCTGTACTTCTACCCGGGCGACGTGGCAGCCAAGGCCCACCAGGTGAAGCCCTCCGCGCGCGGCGAGCTGGAGATCACCACGCTCAACCAGATGTACCTGGAGGAGGGGACGCTGTCCGTCGTCACCCTCGGCCGCGGCTACGCGTGGCTGGACACCGGCACCATGGAGAGCCTGCACGAGGCCGCGGAGTTCGTCCGCGCCGTGGAGCACTCCCAGGACCTGCCCGTGTCCGTGCCCGAGGAGATCGCCTGGGAGAACGGCTGGATCACGACCGCCGAGCTGGAGGAGGCAGCGAAGGCCTACGGCAAGTCGGTCTACGGGCAGCACCTGAAGAAGGTCGCCGCCGGCGAGATCGTCAACAGCCCGCGCGAGTATTAATTGCCTGGTGAAAGGGGATGAGTGATGACCGATATTCTGGAGCGTGATGGCCTTTCAGTCGACCTTCTCTCATCCCTTTCGTACTGGGGAGGCGAGTTGGCTGATGCGTTATCTGGTTGCTAAGTGGTTTTCTGAGCAAGGTTCGTTGGTAATGGCCGTTAAGCCGGGCCAGGAGCTTGTCGAGATGATGCGAAGGATAGAGGATCGTTTCGGCATCTCTGACCTTCAGCTCATTAACATCAGTCGTCCTTCCGCATATGGCGAGTATGAACCATTTGAGTTTGTCCATTCTGAGGAACAGCTTGTAAAGCGCCTTGAGCAGCAAGCGAAGTAAGAAGCTGCGTTAGAATTTCATGATAATCGGGCAATTCGAATATGTGTTCGTATTTTCGGTTATAATCTAAGTAGATATTTTTAAGGGAAGGAGGGCATATGGCTACTTCAAGTTTAAAAACACCGATTAGGATGCTCTCTCCTCAGGGCGTAAAGGCGTTGTGCGACGCATATGATGAAGGCGTAACCAAGGATTTGAAGTTCAAGCCATCGCCTTCGGATCCGTCTTTGACGCCAGACATGAAGAAGGCCATCGATTCTTTGTTTAAATCGATGGGCTTCTAGAAATGGCGCTTGTATCGTATTCTTTACTCCAATTACTTAATGCGCGAGGAGAGGACGAGGTTTCGGACGTTCTCTCCTCTTTTCGCTGTGAACGTAACAAGGATATAGAGGATTTTGTTCGTTATAACGCGTTTGATTTTAACCTGAGGGGTTTCTGTGCCTCTTATCTTGTATTTGATACAGATGCGGCCGCTTTAGTTGGCTTTTATGCCCTTGCTCTAAAGATTGCCTCCATTCCTGAGAATGTCGTTTCAAAAACAGCTCACAAGAAGTTGGCTTCTTTTGGTGAACTTAGACCAGAAACTGGTTGTTTTGATTTGCCTTGTGTTCTGTTGGCGCAATTTGGGAAAAGCGATTCAGGTATAGGTCGCGTAACCGGTGAAGAACTCATGGCTTTCGTTGAAAAGTCTATTTCTGACATACAGCGTCTTGTTGGCGGAAGGTTTGTGTTTCTGGACTCTGTCAATGAGCCTGGTCTTATTGAGTTCTATAGTCGCATGGGATACAGAGAGTTTGGCATAAGAAACAAACCTGCAGGAGAAGATTCTGATTCTGCTGAAGGCTCATATGTTCAAATGTTTAAGTACTTACATCTCTAGTAGGCGAAAAAAGGAGATTCATGTCTGAGATTTTTGAACCTAAGAACATCATCGTCACGGGCGGCTGCGGCTTCATCGGCAGCAACTTCGTGCACTACGTGGTCGACAACCACCCGGGCGTCCACGTCACCGTCCTGGACAAGCTGACCTACGCCGGCAACCCCGAGAACATCGCGGGGCTGCCCTCCGACCGCGTGGAGCTTGTCGTGGGCGACATCTGCGACGCGGAGCTGCTCGATAGGATCGTCCCCGGCCACGACGCGATCGTCCACTATGCCGCGGAGTCCCACAACGACAACTCCATCGCCGACCCGGAGCCGTTCCTGCGCACCAACGTCGAGGGAACCTTCCGCCTGCTGGAGGCCGTCCGCAAATACGGCGTCCGCTACCACCACGTCTCCACCGACGAGGTCTACGGCGACCTTGCGCTCGACGACCCGGCGAAGTTCACCGAGGAGACGCCGTATCACCCGAGCAGCCCGTACTCGAGCACCAAGGCGTCCTCCGACATGCTGGTCCGCGCCTGGACCCGCACCTACGGCCTGCGCACGACCATCTCCAACTGCTCCAACAACTACGGCCCCTACCAGCACGTGGAGAAGTTCATCCCGCGCCAGATCACGAACATCATCGACGGCGTGCGCCCCAAGCTCTACGGCCGCGGCGAGAACGTCCGCGACTGGATCCACACCGAGGACCACTCCTCGGCCGTCTGGGACATCCTCACGAAGGGCCGCATGGGGGAGACCTACCTCATCGGCGCCGACGGCGAGAAGAACAACATCACGGTCCTGCGCATGATCCTCGAGGCGATGGGCCGCGACCCCGAGGACTTCGACTGGGTCGCCGACCGCCCCGGCCACGACCGCCGCTACGCCATCGACTCGACCAAGCTCCAGCGCGAGCTGGGCTGGAGGCCGGCGCACACCGACTTCGCCGAGGGGCTCAAGCAGACGATCGACTGGTACGTCGCCAACGAGTCCTGGTGGCGCCCGGCCAAGGAGGCCACCGAGGCACGCTACCGCGCCCAGGGGCAGTAGGCCGGACCCCGGCGAACCGCACCGCGGGGCGCCCGCGCGGGGCCGCAGGGCATGGGGATGATCCTGCGTC
>NZ_NKXR01000023.1 GCF_002232035.1 Collinsella sp. TF06-26 | reverse complement strand
CAACGCGTTGCGCTGAGTCCTGAGGCTGTTGCAATGAAGATGAGAATCAAGGGGATTTTTACCATGGTTGATTCGGCAGGAGATGGCGAGTCTAGCACCGGGGCTGCGCCGCGAGGTGGGGTATAATCACTTTTCGTTGAACGTTTTGTCCGTGAAAGGCAAGTGCATGCGATGCGAAGATACTCAGACTCCGTCCCCGAAGCCGATTTTGTGGATGGTCATTCCTTGTTACAATGAGGAAGCTGTCTTGCCGAAAACATCTGGAACGTTTTTGTCTGAGCTCAGCGGATTGATTTCGGCCGAAATCGTAAGTGATAAAAGTAGCATTCTGTTTGTAGACGATGGGTCGAGTGATAGCACATGGACCATCATTGAAAGACTCTCAAACGACGATGCTCATTTCAGGGGAATATCACTGTCAAGAAATCGAGGTCATCAGAATGCCCTTCTTGCGGGGCTTATGGAAGCGCGTAAGTACTGTGACGTCTCCATTTCTTTAGATTGCGACGGGCAAGACGATATCTCGGCCGTATCTAAAATGATTGAAAAGTACCTGGACGGTAGTGACGTCGTATATGGCGTTAGAAACGACAGGTCTACCGATACGTTCTTTAAAAGGATGACTGCGGAGGCTTTCTACGGCATGATGAAAGAGATGGGGGTAGATACCGTCTTCAATCATGCGGATTATAGGCTCTTGAGCCTTGCCGCTCTGGATGGGTTGTCGGAATATGGAGAATCAAATCTGTTCTTGCGCGGAATGGTTCCGTTGATTGGGCTTCCCAGTTCAACCGTTGAGTACTCGCGCGCGGCTCGCGTTGCGGGTGACAGTCACTATCCCCTACGAAAGATGATCGCTCTCGCTGTTGACGGGATAACGAGCCTTTCGATTAAGCCTGTCCACCTGATTAGCGCGGCGGGCGCTGTAATTGGCCTCGTTGGCCTATTGGGGACCTTTTGGGCGATCCTCTCTTATTTCTCTGGGGCGACGGTTTCGGGCTGGACGAGTACCATCTGTGTCATCTTGTTTTTGGGTGGCATGCAACTCCTTAGCCTCGGTGTTATCGGCGAGTATGTGGGCAAAGCGTATCTTGAGACAAAGAGTCGCCCGCGCTATCTAATCGAAAAGAGAACGTATGAAAGCAACCGACGAAACCTAAGGGGCTAACGTGGTCGAATCTTGTTCTGCGACACGTGGAGTCGTTAAGATTCCGTGGTTTTTGCGTTTTGGCAGATGTGTCGCTTTGGCGTATTTCTCGCTTGCCCTGCTTGCCGTTGCTTTCCTTGCCCCGCGCCTGCCTTATGCCTGCAAAGGGGAGGAGGCATCCCTTTCTTTACCTTGTCTGGCTGTGGTTGTGATAGTGGGGCTCGTTGTCTCTGTGGCATTGGCTAAGAGACGGCCAAAGGTGAACGTGGACTTCCTTGGTCTTCGAATGTTTAGACGCGTTAGCATTTCATTGGCCGTGGTAGTTTTCGTGCTTCAAATCTGCCTAATCAATAGCATATATTTTGAGACGGGCTGGGATGTCGGTGTGCTGATGTCGGGGTTGTCCGATGAGGGAGCCACGCTGGATTATTTCTCGCGCTATCCAAACCAGCTGTTTTTGCTTTTCATCTTCAAGACTGTGGGCCACTTTTGCCAACTTATTGGATTCCAAAACGTATACCTCATGCTTGACGTGGTGGGAGCAGCGTGTGTTACTTTGGCTGTTGTTCTGACCTCCTTTGTTGTGGCGAGGCTGGCGGGTTTTGGTCCTGGGTACTATACGCTTGCGTTCGGTTGTTTGTACTTGAGCTTCTCTCCTTGGATTGCGGTTCCTTATTCGGATACGTATGGAACTATCTGCCCCGCGCTGGTCTTGTTTCTGTACAACAATACTGGCCGAAGCCCGTTACGCACATTCGGCATGCTCTTTTTCGGCGTGGTCGGATACTTTATTAAGCCTACGGCCATCTTCGTTGTTGTCTCAATTGTGCTTATAGAGGCTGCATGCGCGATAAGTCGTCGAAGGATTATCGTTGACGGGCAGTTGGAGTGCTCTCAAATCAAATCGCTCTTTTTTCAATTCGCTGCAATCACATGTGCTCTTGTTCTCTCGTTTGGCGCTAACTCACTCGCAAGGGAGGCGGGTCCGGTGATTGACGCCGATAAATCCTTTTCGATGGCTCATTTCTTGATGATGGGATTTAATGACGAGACTTATGGGTGCTACTATGAAGACGATGTTATCTATTCCGCCTCATTTGGTAGCCAACAGGATAGATCACATGCAAATTTCGAAAAGTGGGCTGAGAGGTTAGAGTCTCTGGGTCCCCAGGGTGTTTTGAAGTTGATGGTCCAGAAGACTATTTCGAACTATTCGGACGGTACTTTTGCGTGGGCTGCTGAAGGAAACTTTTTTTTGAGTACTCCTCATTCTGACAAGACGCTGTCAAAGTTCTTTGGAGAAGACGGCTCTTTCACGCTGTTCCAGGTTTTTGCCCAGCTTTGCTGGATGTTTGTCCTGGTCGGTATCTGTCTGAACTGGCTCAAGTTCCCTAGATCAAAGACGGAGTATGTGGTTTTATGTTCGGTGTTCTTGCTCAGCGTGTTTTTGATGCTGTTTGAGTGCAGGGCCAGGTATTTGTTTCTCTATTCTCCATTTTTTATTGCGCTCGCGGTGCTTGGATGGAGAAACCTAGTTGATGTGTTTGCGAAGCGATTCTCGGAAAACGGACTGTCTGGCCGAGGAAGACTCCGCGGGTTTTAGCTTGCGCCGAGAAACCTCTTTCTAGACCAGTAATTCCACATCATAACAACGGCTGTTGCAGCTTTTTATTATTCTATAGTCCAGGTTCGCCAAGTAGGTCCAAATCCAGATACATAGCTCGTTGCGACCAAGCCCGCTACGGAAAGGGTGACAAATATAAAGAGCTCATTGCGTTTTTAAAGGCCTTCAATGTGCTTGGATACATACTTCACTCTGACCTAATCGGTTGCCGGCGTGGGTGAGCTTGTCCAGGACGGTGACGTGCATCCCGGGGTGGTTGTTGACCACGTAGTGCACGAAATTGGACCCGATGAAGCCGCAGCCACCGGTGACGATGATGTTGGTGGGTTCGAAGGACATATAAACTGGTGTCATGCTACTTGAGGGCGAGCTCTTCAACAAGTGCGTTCACGCGACGTCTGAGCTCTGCAATCTTTACCGTGTTGGAGAACTCTCGATAAAGAAGCAGCGCAATTGCATAGAGAAATACGAAGTTCGACGGGCTTTCGAAGCCAAGGGCCCCTGCGAGCCAGAAGGCAATCTGGGGAACGGCTGCAAACACGACAAAGCTCAAAGCAAAGAACAACCAGAACACGGAGTCGAGAACCTGTATCTGAGCCTTACGGAGCTTCTTCACAATCACGAATAAGATGGCAAATGCACCCAGAATGAGTACGACCCTTAAAATGCTAGACATATAATCACCTGAACCACTGAACGAAAAGAATGGAGATGCAAGCTCGCGCCATGTAAGCAATCGACTTGGAGATATTAAGGTAGCTCTCCCCCGCCTGGCGTTCACGCATCTCAACTTGAACCTCGCTCACCTTCGCCCCCTTTTTTATAAGAAGCGAAATGCTCTCGGGCTCAGGGTTAAGCGAGTCGTCCTGCGCGAAGCGCTTAATCATTTCCTTGCTAAACATTCTCATTCCCGAGGTAGGGTCAGCTACGCGCTTTCCCGTAGTCAGCTTGATCATGACTGTAATAAGGCGTGAGCCAATCATTCGAGCAGAGATTTCCTTTTTCACGTGAAGGAAACGTGAGCCAATTACTATATCAGCGTCTTCATTAATAGCGGTCTCGAGCATTTCATCAATGTACTCAGGCATATGCTGGCCATCCGCATCAAACTGAAGGGCATAATCGTAGCCGTTGCGGAGCGCGTACTTCATGCCCGTCTGAAATCCAACGGTGAGGCCAGAATTAACTGGCAGCGTTACGTGGTTGTACCCACGATCGCGACAAATCCGCTCAGTTGAATCCTTGGAGCCGTCGTTTACTACGAGATAGTCAACATTTGGAGCGACACACGCCAACTCGTCAACCGTTGCCTCGAGCGATTCTTCCTCATTATACGCTGGAATAATAACCAGCAAGCGCTGATGCTTATCCATCCACCCCACCTTTTATCTTCCGAAACGTGATTCAGGCGTCACGTACTATTTCCAGTAGCCTTTTAGCTGAATAACTAACGCGGTTGCCATGAAACCTATTCCACAGAAAGCAGAAATGAGACAGACATATGTAACACCATCCATCGAATACAGACCAATTAAAGGTAAGGCACAGAGAGAGGAAATAAGAGCAGCAACATTCCCAACAAAGGCACCCCGGAAGTTTCTGATAGCCATTAGCAAATCGTTTACAAACCACATATACCCCGTAAGCATTGCAAGCGCCACAAGCGGAGAAAGTAGATATGAAAAGCCAGACATCTTTTTCCCGTACACAAGAACAAGAACCGGTTCACCTAAAACCATTACTCCAATAGCGCACACCAGCCCCAGAACAACGATCCCGACCGTCGCCTTTGTCAAAAGCGCATTGAAGCCTTTCCTGTCCCTAGCAGCAAAACTCTCCGAAAAATAGCCTAGAAGAGGATTGTAGATATAGGAGGCGCCCGTCTGAATAAGCGCAACAGGAGCAGCTGCGGCAGCATAAATGCCAAGAGTAGCCTCCCCTTGAACACCAACAAGGTATTGCCTTGGAATCGAAGATGCTGACGCCGCGGCAATGGACGCAAGAACGATGGGGAGACATCTCAAGGCCAGTCGAAGGCACTTTTTGAACGAGATGCTTGGGGCCAATGGGCCGAATTGAAGGGTCCTTGGTATATCGTAGACAGCACCAACGACGATCACGACAACGGTCATTGCAACTATCGCCGCCTCGAGCGATTCGTATAAGCCAAACACTACGGTAAAGGCAACAAGAGATAGAATCCCCTGAAAAGACAGAGACTTACCGATGTAATCCATTCGATGATGGCGCTGATCGCACGCGTGAAAGACGTCTACAACCAAGGAAATAGACTTGTAGACGGCATAGAGCAGAATAGCTGCAAGCGCTCCCGATTCGCATGTAAACAGCGAATAGCCGGTGCACAGAGCGAGCGCGACTCCGCAAGTGAAAAACCGAAACGCCAGGTATTCACCTGTCGTATTCTCATTCTCAACATCTGAGACCTGGTACGTATACATGCGATACTGAGCGATAGGGGCAAAGATGTTGTAGATGGACATTGCCAAAGAGAAAACGCCGGATGCCTCGTAACCAGAACCAAGGCGAACGATCAGAATCGTAATCAGCCATTGACAAGCAAGGTTAACGATGGAACCGAACGAGTTCCAAAGCATATTCTGTTTAAGAGAGAGCTGCTTAACCTCACTCATCTACCGAACCAATGCTTCCCCGAGACTTTGCAGCCCCTTCTCCAGAACATCAGCGATTCGTTCACTCGCATGACCGTCACCATACGGGTTGCTGGCATGAGCCATATGGGAATATGATTCCTCATTCTCCAAGAGGTCGCAACATGTTGAGAAAATAGCCTCTTCACTTGTGCCAACAAGCTTAAGCGTACCCGCCGCAACGCCCTCAGGGCGCTCGGTCGTGTCACGCATCACCAAAACAGGTTTACCCAAGCCCGGAGCCTCTTCCTGAATGCCGCCTGAATCGGTAAGAATCAAGTAGGAGCGGGCCATGAAATTATGAAAATCAACCACGTCTAGAGGATCAATTAGATGAATGCGGTCGCAGCCGTCCAGTTCCTCATGAGCCGCTTTGCGAACGACAGGATTCAAATGGACGGGATAAACAGCGCGCACGTCATCATGCTTTTCAACAACCCTGCGAATGGCCCTGAACATGTGGTGCATGGGCTCGCCAAGATTCTCTCGACGATGAGCCGTAATCAAGATCAGGCGCCCATCTCCAACCCAATCAAGCTCGGGATGCGAATAATGATCGCGCACCGTCGTACGAAGCGCGTCAATGCCTGTATTTCCCGTCACGAAAATTCGACTGGAATCCCGATGCTCAGAAAGCAGGTTGTTGCGAGCTGCTTCAGTTGGCGCAAAGTGCCAAGCGGCAAGTATGCCGGTTGCCTGTCTATTAAATTCCTCGGGATACGGTGAGTGGATGTTGTATGTACGCAGACCCGCCTCGACATGACCTACGGGAATGTCCTTGTAGAAGCATGCAAGTGCGGCGGCGAAGGACGTCGTTGTATCACCGTGGACAAGCACAATGTCGGGCTTGAGCTGATCCAGCACGCCGTCCAAGCCATTAAGAACAGCAGTGGTAACATCGAACAAAGTCTGTCCTTGTTTCATAACGTGCAAATCAAAATCGGGCACAACCCCAAACTCCTCAAGGACCACGTCGAGCATCTGGCGATGCTGGCCGGTAACGCAAACCTTCACGTTAAGGCCAGCTCGGTTCTTCAGCTCCTTTACGAGAGGACACATCTTGATTGCTTCGGGCCTTGTTCCAAATACCAACAGGACCGTCTTCTTTGACAAAGAGCTCATGCTGCACTCCATACTTCACTCAAACCTATTTGTACAAACCAAGCAGTCTCAATAACGAACGGTATATAAATCCACAAAACGGAATGGCTTTTGCCTTTATTCCGACTTTGCTATGCATCAACTCTGAAACGTAAAGGCGATATCCCTTCCAGTTCGTAATGAGCAACCGATCAGTATTCTTCGTGTAGCCATCGGCAAGGTATTCGCACACGTAGAGAGGAAAGGCGTACCCGCGAATTAGATATCCATCGTTGCTGAATCTATTAAAGACAACTGCTTCAGGAACAAACCGCTCATCTTCAAAGACCGGGAATCGATACCTCCTCAACCGTTCCGTCACAAAGGCCTCGGCAAGGTCACCCGTGATCCCCTTCGACCGGCGATCAATTGACGAATAATCGATGTACGAACCCACATTGTCTTGAAGAATTCCTCCCGTAAGCTTGTTGCCCGGAAAAATACGAACTCCCGACAAGGCCATCAGGCGCTCGTTAGACATAACGGTTTCACAGTTCTCCCCAATACGCTCCAAGGCATCATCGGTTAGATAATCGTCGCTGTCCACCGGGAAAAACAAGGCTCCCTCCGCCTCATCAAGACCCTTATTCCATGCAACGTGCTTTCCGCTATTGACCTGAAAAAAATAGCGGATAGGAAATATCACCTGACAATCTTGCCGCATCGCCTCGACGAGCTTTCGCGTGTCATCCGTGCTTCCATCATCAACAATTATCCATTCGAAATCTCGAAAAGATTGCCTTTTCAGACTTTCGAATAGCCTAGGAAGGATATATGCGCGATTATAAGTCGGGGTAAAAACCGTTATAAGCATAGACAACCCGCTCACTTTAGCAACTGGACCCAACGCTCCCCAGATCCCTGGCAAACGGGATGAGGGAATTTGCAAAAGAAACCTCTTGCACCAGGCGATCACATGAATCCCTGTCGCATACCGCATTGTCCATTTTCAAAACGAGATCATCCACATCCCCGTTATACAGAAGTCCAACACCATGTCTATCAATCTCTTCGGCAATGTCGTAAACGTAAGGAGTAGTGATTACCGGCCTGTGCGCCGCGACGTATTCCAAGAACTTGTTAGGGTAAGCAAAGTGGTTCGTTGGAACGTCCTCTCTCAACATCACGAAGAAGTCCGCCGCACAGAACACGCTAGGGAGGTCAGATGGCTTGAAGCTATCGAATTCAACGTCGTCACAATCACCAATTGCGGCACGTGCAGAAGCAATGTCACCAGACAAAACAAGTAGCTTTGCCCCACGCCTCTTCAGTATTTCGCGATACAACTCTGCAGTTTGCGGAAGGCATTGCCACGACGAAGCTCCGCCTGAGTAAACGAGCAGCCACTCGTCATCTTCTACGCCGTACTTCCTCCTATAATCCTCTCGATACTTAAGCTCCTCCGCACGACCAAAGCTTGGCTTCGCCCCCGTCGCACACGGAACAATGTAGAACTGACCCTCTTTGCAGCCGCACTCTCGACAAAGGAAACTGCGATACGCTCGAGAAACACAAAAGATACGATCGAACTTACGCAAATATTTACGCTGCTCGTATCTCTCAACAAAAGCGGCGGCACGGTGGAATGAGCCAAGGAAGAGGGGCTCGTCGCGTGCAAGAAGGGAGCCGTCGCCGTAATAACCATGAACATCAGCACATACAAAAGCTCCCGACGCCTCGGCGGCGCGCTTCATCCGGTCGACATAACGAAACAACCCCACGCCAGAGAGGATGATCGCCTTGTAGGAGCCACTCAAAACCATTTTTTCCGCAGTGGTAATTAGCTCTTCATATCCCGACAGCAGCTGCATAGGATTCATAAAATCCCGCCGAACATAAACGCCGGGACCAAAAGCTTCACCACCCTCGGAAACACCCAAACGAACATTGCAAAGAGCCGCAATATCAGACTCAATGCCCCACCCATTCTTTAACGCATCTGCTCTATTTTTAATCAGGCTAAACTCGCCGCCCGAGGTGACAACATTCCTTGAGGTCACAATAAGAATATCGTGCATAACTATACCTACTCATTCTCCTACTTCTGAAGAAAACAATATCCGAACGAGGAAACAAAACCGTGGCAAACCTCAGTCAACGGAAAAGCAACACCAACGTAATTGCTACGCACCAAGAAGTTCAACGAGCCTCTCTGCAGTATTGCCCCACGTACAATACTCTCGAACTCTACTCTGGGCCAGCCGTCCCTTTCGCCGCGTCTCCGCTTTCGACGCGCACGCCGCTCGTATTGCTTCGGCAATTTGGTCAGGAGCACAGCCATCCAACAAAAACCCGCAATCTGCCTCGCCAAATACTTCGTCAACTCCGCCCACCAAGGGAATGATTGCCGGGGTGCCGCACGCCGAAGACTCGAGAAGGGTCGTACAAAAACCCTCTGATCTCGTAGGAAGGCAAAGTACGTCTGCAGCCTGAAGCAAAGACGACACATCCGCCGGACGCAAAGGACCAACATAGGAGACATTCTCAGGAGCAGATTCCATCAACTCGTGTAGGGGACCATCACCCGCAACCACCAGCTTTACGGGCATTTCATTCAGTTGCTTCATGGCTGCAAGAAGGGAGTCGATACCCTTCTCGGGAATCAACCTTCCAACAAAACAGACAAGGATCGAATCCGTCCCGACGCCCAATTCGGCACGAAAATCTCGGTGTGAGGCATTGGAGCAATAAGCATCAACGTCAATCGCGTTAGGCAGGATATCAATGCCAGAAATACCAAATTGTCGAAGCCAATCCAGGCTTTTCTTAGAAACACCGCAAAACACTGGATGAAACCGCTTGGCAATCGAAGTAATTATGTGTTCATAGGCACGAACGAACACATCCAACACTGCGTTTCCGAATGTAAGATACTGTGACCCATGGTCAAGAACGATGGGGGTAAGATGCTGGCGCCTGGCGAACCGAAGCCCACAGATTGAATGGGGATAAAACCTCGTATTAACTAGGACGCCATCGAAGTGCTCGCCATCAAGAGCCCTCAGCATGCTCCGATAAGCTCTTCCAAAACGCGAGACAGGGAACCTGCCACCAAGCAATGGAAAACACGGCAGCCTTACAACCTCAATACCATCGTCTGTTACCTCTCGAGACGGCAGCGAATCGCAATTACACGTGACCACGACCGGCTTATGGCCCATGCCAATGAGCGTAACTGCGAGGTTTCTGGTATAGGACTCAACACCGCCAATGTGGGGCAGATATTGAGCGGAAAAGATTGCTATTCTCAGCGCTTCAGCCATTGATTCTGTCTTACTCTCTCGTCATCTCTATCTCGCTCTAGAAAAGCCAGAACGAGCTTGAATCTTGGCATAAGAGCTCCCAATCTCTTAGCAAAAGATATAGTTTATGGTAGCAGACCGCCCTACAAACAAAAGGACGGAGCTCATGCTCCGTCCTTTTGCTACCTGACGGTCACGGGATTACTCGTAAAACCGTTACCCAGATACTCTCTTGGTCGACGAGGGGCATGGTCGGATAGGACCAGTCGACCTCCACGTTCCTGCCCGCCTTGCGGCCGACCCTGCTCACAACCTTCCCGCTGACCGTGAACTGCCTGTACCGCTTGCAAAAGCGGCCGTAGGACATGGCCGCCTCGCCCCGAGCGGCGCATCCTCGCGGTACTCGCCGTGCAGGAACCTGAACGTGGCGCCAACCTTAGCGAGCTCGGCGTGGACCGCGTCCCAATCCGGGTCCGGGTATACCGGCCCCGGATTGGGACGCGGTCCGGGGACAGGCGGGCGTAAACCTCCCCGGCGCTCATCCGTTCCATTTCCTTCCAGGCGACGTCGCGCTCGGCTGCGGCCCTGAGCGCATCGGAGACGCTGACCTTCGACGCGTGCAGCGCGGCGGCGATCACGTTGAGCGACAGGTTCGACGACGTCAGCCTGAGCACCGCCCTCGCCGGCATCCTTCTCGCCAAGATCCGTTCCTTTCTCTCGACTACCGGTATGGCGTCTCGAGCGTATAGGCGGCGAGCCGGTGGGTCGCGGGCGCAGATGTGAGCGGTGCTCAAGCGCGCTACAGGTGGTACAGAGAAAGACAATTACTCATGTAGACCCATTACACGCATAAAACATCAAGCACAATTGCATTTAAGCTTTCGCCGTAACCCTTGCCGGGAATGGCCCAACGTCCATTTAGGTCCGTTGTCTTGGGAGCACACCCACGGGAAACTAGATTAAAGCGTGGGTCAATACACGGATTATTCAAAGGTTCAGTCGTTGCGTACGCTTTTAAATGCTGCACCTGAACCCTAAGCCCTTCTCTAACGGAAGAAAAAGTATATCCAGGATTTCCAGGGCCGGTGGCTCCAACACCTCCAAAATTGCACTGATTTGCCTGGACCAAATTTCCGAATCTTAAATAGCCCGTCTCTTTCATGACTTGAGCATATAAAACTTCAGGACATACTCCCTCAAATGAGGCTTCTTCGTAAAGAATCTTACAAAACTCATCAATAGAGGCGCTACCTTTGCTTTTATACACGCTTGTTGGAAAAGTTTGCGACCCAACAGTCCTGCTGTAATGAGCGGCTGCAGCCTCATAAGAAGTGAAAGACGAGGACATTATATAGCCCTCAAATCCAGTCATGCTCGAACCATTACGGTGCTCTTTCATCCCATATTCGAGATAGTGAAGATAATAATCTTTTAAATTACTTCCGTAAGCCTTCCTAAGATCGAGATATCTCGTTTTATAACTATAAACGTCGAACGCCTCGGAGCCGCGGCGGCCCTCCGACATGCCGTAGTTGATGAAGTGCCGCAGGACGGCCGAGTCGTCGACCATAGTCACGCCGCCGTAGGTCGACTTAGTGAAGGCCTTCTCGACGTCGCCGTTGCGGGAGAGGTAGTACTCGGGGTCGTAGACGGGAGCGTAGTCCACGCCGCCCGCCCTGGTTACGAGGCCCTTGAGCTTCGAGCAGCCGGTAGCGTGGCGCCCCTCCTTCTTGCCGTACATAAGGTAGTGCGAGTAGTAGCTGGCGAGGTCGGTGCCAAAGGCGGCGCGGAGATCGGGGTACTCATTGTAGTAGCTCTGCACGTCGAACGCCTCGGAGCCGCGGCGGCCCTCCGACATGCCGTAGTTGATGAAGTGATCCAGGGCCTTATCTTTGCTTCCGTTTGCCCATTCGTTAACATCTGGATACTTATTGAGATAGTAGTCGGCATCGAAAACAGACGAATAATCAAGCCAAGATGATTTGGGGAACTGCGCGATGATGGCATCCGCATCGGCTTCTCCAAGACGCTTGCACCCGGCATCACTAAAGTACCTGTTCGCATCGCCCCAATTGGAGATAAATCCGTGTTCGATCAAAATACCGGGAATTCCAGCTTCACGAGCACAACGAATAACAGCGAATTCGTCGCCTACCTGCATCTGAAAGACACCACGGTTTGTAAGTCCGAGAGCAACAAGATTGTTCTGAACCTTCTGGGCTAGTTCATACGAAACCTGGGTATAGTCAGCCCCATTCACGGTAGGCGAATATACCTCGGCACCATGAGCTGCGGACGAACCTGAATTGATATGGAAACTGATATAGGCCTGAGCGCCCTGGTTGACGCAACGCTGAACACGGTAAAGGAAGTCGTTGCTTCCGTAGCTGCCCGACTGCTCACGAGCGAGAATCACCTTAAATCCATAATTCTCAAGCTTGGTCTTACACGCGCTAACAATCTTCCAAGTTAGGTCGGCTTCACTCTTTCCATTACCCTGAGCACCAGGATCGGATCCGCCGTGACCGGCATCAAGTGCGATCACACGAACATTTTTACGAGCTGAACGGGAATCGACGCTATAAGCTGCAATGCCGCTATCACCTTCAGAACCGGAAAGCGCCTCTTCAATAGAGAAAGCCTCGACAGGATTGCCGTTCTCATCGGCATAGTAGACCGACATATCATCGGAATTGTCAACGTAATCAGATGAAGAAGACGAATTGACTACGTTAAAGCCGTAATCCTCAGACGAGAGGTCCACTGAATAGATTGCGTTCGAATCCTTCGCCTGATACGTAATACCGGTTAAAAAATACTGCGCTACCGACAAATCTTGTCCAAATGTAAAGCCCGCAGCATTCCCAGAGAAGGCCGAAGCTTCAACGGAGCGCTTTTCGCCAGAATTGCTGACGAATGATAGGGTCGCAGAGGTCAAAACATCAGAATCAGATGCAGTTGCGAACGCCGCCTCTTGCATAGCACCCAAAGAAAGAGAGGGCTGCGCAATGTACAGGTATTGAAAAGAGACATCGACAGAGGAGGAATCGGAAGATTGAGCCGACTGAGCGGCCGATTCGACTTCTGAATTACAAGAGTCGGCTTCGGCGGTCTTTTCAGCAGGCTCAGAAACGAAATCCGAAAATGAAGAGGAACCAGATGTCTCGGCTTCATTAGAGGAGCTAGAGATCTCGGCTTCATTATTTGAGAGTGAGGAAAACTCAAGTGCATAGGCCGACGAAACGGGAGCAAGAAATGAAGAGGAAACCAGAACAGCGGTAACCAAATTAGCAACTGCGCAACGAACCTTTTTCATATATGCACTCCCAACAAATTAACGTAAATCTAAAAAGTAAAGTTTAACCAAAACAAAATAGAGCTCGAATAATTGTAATTGGATTACTTGACCTACTGTTAACCAAATTTCACCTTTACCCCATTATCGGAACCAAGCCGAGGAAGGCAGCGTAGGAGAACCGCGATTGCGAATTTACACACCGCTTAGGGCTTGACCCAACAATGGCCTACCTTGGCAAAGAAACCCCTGCAATCTTGTCCCACAAAGCATCAAACACCCTACCCGGATGCTTGAACAACGCCTGATACAGAACCTGTCGAATCGCCTCGATGCAGGACGCGGCAACATACACGCCAGTCACCACAAGCATTACGGACAGCAGCCCCCACGCTGGGCGGCAGTGGGAAAACACAAGCAAGTTCTGCCACAGCAGCTCCTGCATGTACACGCTATCCGTGGCAAGGTACACGCCAAACGACAACGTGGCCAAGTAATTGACAGCAGGCCAATGCGCAGGTTGAACGTTAAAGACAAACAAGCACACCGGAAGTGCGATTGCAAGCGACAAGAGGCTCGCAGGATTAGTCACCACCGATCCGTATACGCTGGAAGCGAAAGCGCTCAAAAGGAGCACGTCCTTTTGAGCCACAAAGTAGCAAACGTACACAGAAACGTACGAAAGAACGGGCAGCACCAAAACCCTCGGACCCGCCCCACCGCGATAATGCCACTTAAACCAACATGTCACGCACGCGATCACGACCGTCTGACCCGTCAGGGAGGAAACAAAGCCGCCAATTGTCGAATACGGCACAACGGGCAAGACCCCATACAGCACGACCAGCAGCATACAGAGCTCACCCAGCCGCCGGCTCGTCAAGGCGCGCAACCCGTCGAACAGATAGGGCGCTACAAGAATCAGCAGAATATACACCGTAGGAAACCACCACAGCGAGGCGAGCGGAGCAAAGACGGCAGCCATCAGCTCTTCAGCTTGCAGGCCGTCCCCCGCCTTAAACACGCCGAAGAACAGGACGAGTGGCACACTGTAAAAGAGCATTTGCCCCAGCAGGGTCCAAGCTCTTCGCAGCTGGCCCTTAAGTGTCAGTTGCGCGTCGGCCAGGTACCACACCGTGATTATAAAAAACACGGCAACGGCAATACGCCCCGAAGGGTACAACACGCCATGCCTTGATTCTCATCTTCATTGCAACAGCCTCAGGACTCAGCGCAACGCGTT
>NZ_NKXR01000022.1 GCF_002232035.1 Collinsella sp. TF06-26 | reverse complement strand
GTGGTTTAAAGCTGGCCGCTGCGCGGCCAGCAGACTAAAGTCTTGAAAAAGAAGCCGCCCCAATAAAAAGGGGCGGCATCAAGTAAGTCTATTTATTAGCGTCCCTCAAGACCCAACGAGAACGCAGAAATGTAGCCCGGGGCTTACCCTTTCCCGAACGCGACCCTCGCGAAGCGCGTGAGCGGGCGGGAAAGGGTAAGCCCCGGGCGGACAATTAAGTGCGTTACTCGGCAGCGGCCTTGAACTTGTTGTAGTTGATCAGACAGCCGGCCTTGACGATGGCACGTTCTTCGGCCGTCATATCGGCAATGTAGAGCACAATCTGCTCGACCGCACCATCGGCGCGCACCACGTAGGCGGCGATGTCCTTTAGGTCGCCATCGAGCGCGGCACGGATGCCCGGCACAAAGACGTAGTCGCCCACCTCAAAGCTGGGCTCGGCCTCCATCTGGAAGGGCACCATGCCCCAGTTCATCACGTTGGAGCGATAGCGCTTGGTGGCGTACTCGTGAACGATGTTGGCCAGGCCGCCGATCACGCGCTGGCAGCTCGCGGCCTGCTCGCGGGCAGAACCGTCGCCCGGCTTCTTGGCATAGAGCATGGAGCCGTACTCGGTCGCCTTGGCATCGGCCGCGACACCCGCGCCAGCCAGTGCCTCAAACACGCCGGCAAGCTCGGCATCGAGCGCCGCCAGGTCACCCGCGGCCTCGCCGGCCACGCGACGCTTCTCCACGGCGTCGACCTCCTTGGAACGACCGACGTAGGCCGGATCGCGGCGGCTCAGCGTAAACTCGGCCAGGCCCAGCGGGTTGGAGCGGAAGGAGCTCGTCTCGCCCGAAGGAATGAGCTCGTCGGTCGTAGTGACCGGGTCCATGATCTTGGAGCACACCTTGAGCAGAATGTCGTCGCCGAGAGGCTCCATCGCGGGCCACGGCTTGATGTTGGGGCCTTCGACCAGCTCGTCGGCAGGCTCCGCCTTGCCAAAGCCCCAGTACACGCGCTTCTTGTACGGCGCGTCGTCGAAGGTGTACTCGCAAGCCTCGTCCCAGGTGTCCTCGGGCAGGTCGGTCGCCGGCGTCAGGATGCCGCCGTTGGCAGCCGTCGCCGCAATGGAACGGGCGTCCATCAGAGCCACGGCGCTCAGCTGGCCATTGCCCGGCTTGGAGCCCTCGCGGTTGGGGAAGTTGCGCGTAGTGTGGCGGATCGACAGGCCGTTGTTGGCGGGCGTGTCGCCGGCACCGAAGCACGGGCCGCAGAATGCCGTGCGCACGATCGCGCCGGCCTCCATAAGGTCGTAGATATAGCCGCGGCGTGTAAGCTCGAGTGCCACGGGCTGGCTCGTGGGATAGACCGACAGCGAGAACTCGCCGCAGCCGGTGTTGGCGCCCTTGAGCACGCGGGCAGCCTGGACCACGGAGTCGTAGTTGCCGCCCGAGCAGCCGGCGATAACGCCCTGCTGCACGTGCAGCTTGCCGTCGACAATCTTGTCGAGCAGGCTAAAGTGCGTCTTGCCCTCGCCGATCTTAGCGGCCTCGAGCTCCACCTCGTGAAGGATGTCCTCGAGGTTCTCGTTGAGCTCGTCAATCTCAAAGCCGTTGGAAGGATGGAACGGCAGCGCAATCATGGGCTTGATGCTCGACAGATCGACCTCGACGCAGCCGTCGTAGTAGGCAACATCGGCAGGCTTGAGCTCGCGGTAGTCGTCGCCGCGGCCGTGCATGGCCAGGAATGCGTGCGTGTCCTCGTCGGTGGCCCAGATGCTCGACAGACAGGTGGTCTCGGTGGTCATGACGTCGACGCCGTTGCGGTAGTCGGTCGTCATGCTCGCGATGCCGGGGCCCACAAACTCCATGACCTTGTTCTTGACGTAGCCCTTGGCAAAGACAGCGCGGATGATGGCGAGCGCCACATCGTGCGGGCCGACGCCGGGGCGCGGGGCACCCGTGAGGTAGATGGCGACGACGCCGGGATAGGCGACGTCGTAGGTGTCGCGCAGCAGTTGCTTTGCCAGCTCGCCGCCGCCCTCGCCCACGGCCATAGTGCCCAGAGCGCCGTAGCGGGTGTGCGAGTCGGAACCCAGGATCATCTTGCCGCAGCCCGCGAAGTTCTCACGCATAAAGGAGTGGATAACGGCGATATGCGGCGGAACGAAGATGCCACCGTACTTCTTGGCGGCCGAGAGACCGAAAACGTGGTCGTCCTCGTTGATGGTGCCGCCCACGGCGCACAGCGAATTATGGCAGTTGGTGAGCACGTAAGGCAGCGGGAACTGCTCCATGCCCGAGGCGCGCGCCGTCTGGATGATGCCGACAAAGGTGATGTCGTGGCTCGCCATGGCGTCGAAGCGAATCTTGAGTGCCTCGGGATCTCCGGACGTATTGTGTGCCTGGAGGATCGAATACGCGATGGTGCCGCGCTTGGCATCCTCGGGCGTCTGCGTAATACCGCGCTCGGCAGCCTCGGCCGCAGGCACAACCTCGCTGCCGCCGCGCAGGTAGATGCCGTCCTCGTACAGCTTGACCATACTGTCTCCCACTCTGCCCAAAACGATTTGGGCGCATAGCATACATTCGTTCAATATCGTGCCATAGAACGGTTGCGAGTGGGTTACGAATCTGCACGTTCACTTTATCTCAGTAAAGCAAAGAACGAGTTGGGTGCCGGGGGCAGACTTAGACGCCGAAATGACGAGAGTGGATAATCTCCCACTTTGAGCCTGCAAACAGGCCAAAAACGGGAGATTATCACTCTCATTCTGCGGGCACTCATTTAAGTCTGTCCCCAATGAGTGCCCGGCAGCGTCGGCGGAGCTATAGGTCGCTACCCGTACCTAGCAGCTTGCGCATGACTTGCTCGGGGTTGACCGAGCCGTCGCGCGGGGCCAGGGCGGTGATCTTCTTCTGCATCTTGTACTCGTGCAGCTCGTCCTCGAGCTGGCGCACGCGTGCGCGGAGTTTTTCGTTCTCGCGCTCGCGCTCCTCGGCACGCTCCTTCATATCGAGGATGCGCACCACGCCGGCAAGGTTGATGCCCTCGTCAGTCAGCTGGTTGATGAGCTCCAGGCGCTCGATATCGGCACGCGAATACAGACGCGTGTTGCCGCCCGAGCGCTGGGGGTTCACCAGGCCCTTGGACTCGTAGACGCGCAGAGTCTGCGGATGCATGCCGGTCAGCTCGGCCGCCACGCTGATCATGTACAGCGGTTTGTTCCTATTGTCCTCGGCCATGCTACCTGACCCCTTTCCGTCTCGTTATCGTCCATCATAAGCCCGCGGGCGCGGGTGTGCGCCACGACCGCCCTAGTACGTCGCCTTGTAACGGTTGACCTTCTCGCGATAATCGCGCGTGTCGACCTCGCGCAGCTTGGTCATGGCATCGCGCTCGTCATCGGATAGGTTCGTGGGGACCTGCACCTTGATCTCGACGAGCAGCGCGCCCGTACGGCCACGGTGCTTAACGTCGGGCGCCCCCATTTCCTTAAAGCGGAACTTCTTGCCCGTCTGGGTACCCGCGGGCACCTTCAGACGAACCGTCGCACCGCCGGGCGTCGGCACGTCCACCGTGCAGCCGAGCGCCGCCTCGTAGACCGAGACCGGTACCTCCATGGTCACGTCGGCACCTTTACGCTTAAACAGCGGATGCTCCTCCACGTGCGTGGTCACGACCAGGTCGCCGCGCTCGCCGCCGGCAACGCCATACTCGCCGCGACGTTTGTAGCGCAGCTTGCCGCCGTCGACCGCGCCCGCGGGCACCGAGACCGTAATGGTCTGCTGTTCGCCCGTCGAGGGAATGCGGTAGGTGACCTTGTGCGTCACGCCGCGAAACGCGTCCTCGGCCGTCACATCGACGGTCAGCGACAGGTCGCCGCCCTTGCGAGCGCGGCTGCGACCCGCGCCGGCACCGGCGTTACCCGCAGCCCCGGCAAAGCCCGAGCCCCAATCGCTGCCCCAGGCGCCGTTGCCGCTAAAGATGCTGTCGAAGATATCGCCCCAGCCGCTGGCGCCCGCGCCGGCACCGTAGCCGCCGCCATACGCGCCGCCTGCGCCCGGCATGCCGCCGAACATGAGCATCTGGTCGTACTCTTTGCGCTTCTTCTCGTCCGAAAGCGTCTCGTAGGCCTCGCTAATCTCCTTAAACTTAGCCTCGTCGCCGCCGGCATCGGGGTGATATTTTTGCGCGAGCTTGCGAAACGCGCTCTTGATCTCTTTGTCGGAGGCGCTCTTGGATACGCCCAGGATGTCATAGAAGGTTTTGCCTGCAGCCATCGTAGCTCCTCTCCTGTTACGTCCGCCGCCCCTGCGGACGGCGGCTCATGCTTTCATATGGCACTAGGTCAGAAAGGGCCCCGGGTGTTGCCCCGGGGCCCTTCTCAATTACTCCTCGGTGCTCTCAGCCGTATCGGCCGCAGCATCCTCGGGCGCCGCTTCGGGCTCCGGTGCGGGGCGCTTCTCGCCACCGTAGGTCACCGTCACCATCGCGGAACGCAGAATGCGATCCGCCATGCGGTAGCCCTTCTGGTACACGTCGTTGACGGTCTCGTCGTACTGCGATGCGTCCTCGACGCGACCCACAGCCTGGTGCTCGAGCGGATCGAACGCCTCGCCCTTGGGGTCGATGGGCTCAACGCCCTCGTGTGCAAACACGTCGAGCAGCTTGGCATGAACCGCATCGACGCCGTCGACGAACTGCTTAAAGTCGTCAGAAAGCTCTTGGCTGCGGGCATGGTCGATCGCGCGCTCGATATCGTCGACCACCGGCAGCAGCGCAGTGACGAGCTTCTCGGTCGCGCGCTCGCGCTCGGCGATACGTTCATTAGCAGTGCGGCGACGGAAGTTCTCCCAGTCGGCCTGCAGACGGGCGGTACGCTCGGTGGCGTCCTTTGCCTTGTCCTCGGCGGCCTTCTGGGCCTCTGCCGCAGCATCGAGCTCGCTGCGCACGTCGGCAAGCTCCTTTTGGGCCTGCTCGAACTTGAGCTTAAAGTCGTTGTCGGCGGCTTCCTCACCGGCGCGGATAGCGGCTTCCACCATCTCGTCCTCGGTCATCGTCGCCTCCTTGTTGGAATCCTCTACCTGGTTCTCGGCAGCCTCGGCGGCCTCGGCCTCGTTGGCCTCGGTATCGTCGACGGCCTCTACGGGAATCTTCACGTCCTTCTCCTCAGAGTCAACGGGGGCGGCGCCAGCGGCGGCCGCCTCCGTGCGAGCTTTACGGGCGGACATGATTACTTGTCCTCGTCGTCCACAACCTCGTAGTCGGCGTCGACAACGTCATCGTCGGCAGGCTGGGCACCGGCGGCGCCGTCGGTCTGCTGCTGAGCGTCGGCGTAGACAACCTGAGCCAGCTCGTAGGCTACGGACTGCAGGGACTCGCCAGCGGCCTTGATAGCCTCGACGTCAGAGCCCTCGAGCGCCTTCTTGGCGTCGGCGATAGCGGACTCGGCCTTGGACTTCACGTCGGCGGAAACCTTGTCGCCCAGCTCGTTGAGGGTCTGCTCGGTGGAGTAGCACAGGCTGTCGGTCTGATTGCGAACCTCGACCTCTTCCTTCTGCTTCTTGTCCTCCTCGGCATGAGCCTCGGCGTCCTTGACCATACGATCGACTTCGTCGTCGGACAGAGCGGTGGAGCCGGAAATGGTGATCTGCTGCTCCTTGCCGGTGCCCTTGTCCTTAGCGGAGACCTTGACGATGCCGTTGGCGTCGATGTCGAAGGTGACCTCGATCTGCGGCACGCCGCGGCGGGCAGCCGGGATGCCGGTCAGCTGGAACTTACCGAGCGACTTGTTATCGCGGGCAAGCTCGCGCTCGCCCTGGAGCACGTTGATCTCGACGCTGGTCTGGTTGTCGGCAGCGGTGGAGTAGACCTCGGTCTTGGAGGTCGGGATCGTGGTGTTGCGGTCGATCATCTTGGTCATGATGCCGCCCATGGTCTCGACGCCCAGCGACAGCGGGGTAACGTCGAGCAGCAGGATGCCCTCGACGTCGCCGGTGAGCACGCCGCCCTGGACGGCAGCGCCGTCGGCAACGACCTCGTCGGGGTTCACGGACATGTTGGGCTGCTTGCCGGTCATGGTCTTGACCAGATCCTGGACGGCGGGCATACGGGTGGAGCCGCCGACGAGGATGACCTCGGTCAGATCGGAGAGCTTGAGCTTAGCGTCGCGCAGGGCGTTGGTGACAGGCTGCTTGCAGCGCTCGAGCAGGTCGCGGGTGATCTTCTCGAACTCGGCGCGGGTCAGCGTGTAGTTGAGGTGCAGCGGGCCGGACTGGTTCATGGTGATGAACGGCAGGTTGATGGTGGACTGCTGGGCTGCGGAGAGCTCCTTCTTGGCGTTCTCGGCGGCCTCCTTCAGACGCTGCAGGGCCATGGGGTCCTGACGCAGGTCGACACCGTTCTCCTGCTGGAACTTGTCAGCCATCCAGTCGATGACGCGCTGATCCCAGTCGTCGCCGCCCAGGTGGTTGTCGCCCGAGGTGGACAGAACCTCAAACACGCCGTCGGCGAGGTCGAGGATGGAGACGTCGAAGGTACCGCCGCCCAGGTCGAAGACCAGAATGCGCTGGTCGGTGCCCTGCTTGTCCAGGCCATAGGCCAGAGCAGCAGCGGTCGGCTCGTTGACGATACGCTTGACGTTAAGGCCGGCGATCTTACCGGCATCCTTGGTGGCCTGACGCTGGGCGTCGTTGAAGTAGGCCGGGACGGTGATGACGGCGTCGGTGACGGTCTCGCCCAGATACTTCTCGGCGTCGGCCTTCATCTTTGCGAGCGTCATGGCGCTCACCTGCTCGGCGGTGTAATCCTTGCCCTCGATATCGACGACGGCACGGCCACCCTGGCCCTCCTTGACCTCATACGGCACGGTCTTGATCTCGGAGGTGCACTCGGAGTACTTGCGGCCCATGAAGCGCTTGATGGAAAACACGGTGTTCTTGGGGTTGGTGACAGCCTGGTTCTTAGCGGCCTTACCCACGACGCGGTCGCCGTCAGCACGGAAGCCCACGACAGACGGGGTGGTGCGGTCGCCCTCGGCGTTCACGATAATGGTCGGAGAACCGCCCTCGAGGACGGCCATAGCGGAGTTAGTAGTACCAAGGTCGATACCAAGAATCTTACTCATTAGAAATTCCCTCTCTCTTTTGCGTTCGCGCCGCCTCGACGGTCTGTCGTGTGGCGCTTCGGCTTGTCTTTCAGGATGTAGTGTATCCCCTTATGGGCCGGAATATACAAAATCTAAGTCAATTCATATAAGATTTCTTATCTCTGAGAGTTTAGGTTCTCAAATGCGCAGGTAGATGCACTGTTTGAGTTCTCGGCAGATCTATTGAGATCTATGTAGAGATGGCTGAGGCTTGGGTCCGAAGGTGTCTGGAGCTGCCTTGCGGAAAGCTCGTCCCGTTTTGAGAGCTGATACCGGGTCGCAGTTTCCGCTAGCGGGCCCAACCGGAAACTGCGACCCGGTTTTCGGCCAAATAACGGGATGCCCTTTCCGCAGGCGCGCTCAATAGGTCAATATTACAAGTCACCTATAGCTAACATTTGCGCAGCTCAACGGCCCCACCTGCGCGTTTTTTAGTAAACCTTGGCATACTCGGCGAACGGTATGAAGATGCCGGCCAGAGGGTATTGCAAACGGTCGCTCCCGTGGTATGTTTTTGCCCGAATCAAACCGGCGCGCATCGCCTGTAGCGTCGGTCAACAGAGAGGAAACTACCATGGCTCATCCCGTAATTGATGCCGACGAGTGCATCGCTTGTGGCGTTTGCGTCGACTCCTGCCCCGCTGGCGTTCTGGAGCTCCAGGACGTCGCTACCGTCGCCGACGAGGACTCCTGCGTCGCCTGTGGCGCTTGCCAGGACGCTTGCCCCGCTGGCGCGATCACCGAGATCGTCGAGGAGTAACAACTCCCCCACTTGCACACTCAAAAGTACACCGTGCACAAAAAAGGAGGCTTCCGCATCGCCGCGGAGGCCTCCTTTTGTTTGTACAGGCAGCTAATTGGGGACGGGGCTACCTTGGCAGTTGCGGTGGAATAGTTCCTGGCTCATTGCTTAGGTGCCGATTGTAGGAACTATTTCACCGCAACTTATATAGACAGTATCGGGTTAGGACAAATCATCCTCGTAGGGCATTAAATCGGCAAGGTAGCCCTTCTCCTTGAGTATGGCCTCGATCTCGTCGAGGGTCTGCTCGTCCTCCGCCGCGATGCGATGGAAGTGGTAGCCGCTCGTCACCGTTAGTAGTGGAAAGCTCTTGCCGCTCTCGATATCGTGCAGGTAGCGCTCAACATCGCGACGATTGCGGATGTCCAGGTCGGCCGTGATCTTGCCGTACACACGATGGTTGACGATCACGTTGAGCACGGCGCCACCCGCGTCGACGATACTCGTAAGCTCGTCGCCCGCCTGCTCCACGCCGTGGCGCACCTTAACAAGACGCGTGGGCACGGCGGGGCTACTCGCGGCTTCCTGCAGCACGTAGCCGCGGTTGGTCGCCACGATATCGTGCCCATCGGCACGCAACAGGGCAATATCCTGAACCACGACCTGACGGCTCACGCCAACCTCGCGGGCAAGTGCGCTGCCCGAAACGGGCTCCTTGGCTCCTTCGAGCACGCCCATGATGGCACGGCGACGCTCGCGGGCGTTCATTATTTACCGTCCAGCAGACGTAGGTGCTTAAGCGAGAGGTCGAGGATCGGCGCAGAGTGCGTCAGGGCGCCCGAGCTAATATAGTCGACACCCAGATCGGCCAGGGCGCGAATGTTGCTGGCGTCCACGTTGCCCGAGCACTCGGTCTTGGCGCGGCCATCGATAAGCTCAATCGCGGCAGCCATGTCGTCGTGGGTCATGTTGTCGAACATGATGATGTCGGCGCCGGCTTCCACGGCCTCGCGCACCATGTCCAGGTTCTCGCACTCGATCTCGACCGTCGTGGTAAACGATGCATGGGCGCGCGCCATCTCGATCGCACGCGTCACGCCACCGGCGGCATCGATGTGGTTGTCCTTGAGCATGACGGCTGTCGACAGGTTGTAGCGATGGTTGCTGCCGCCGCCGATCTCAACCGCCGCCTTCTCGAAAACGCGCATGCCCGGCGTGGTCTTGCGTGTGTCGACAAGCACGGTCTTGGTACCCTCGAGCGCCGCTGCCATTCTGTGCGTATAGGTAGCGATACCGCTCATGCGCTGCAGGTAGTTGAGCGCCACGCGCTCGCCCGAAAGCAGCACGCGCGCATCGCCGCGCACCTGGCCCACGTGGTCGCCGGCGTGCACCTCGTCACCGTCGGCAACATCAAACAGCACCGAGCTCTGCGAATCCAGCAGCTCAAAGGTGCGGGCGAACACATCCAAGCCCGCGATGATGCCATCGGCCTTGGCGATGAGCTCCACCGTGGCGGGGCGCGCCGTGGGGCACACGCTCGCCGTGCTCACGTCCTCAAACGTAATGTCCTCGCGTAGAGCCTGCAGAATCAGATCATCGACGACGAGCTTCATGGTAATGGGATTCATGGTCTACTCCTCCACGGCCTGCGTGCCGGCGGCACGGGCCAAATCATCGATTGCCAGGGAGTCGGCGCTCAGGGCGCGATGACGCCCGTCGAGCGCGGGCTCGCCCGCCTGCTCCACGGCGAGCGACTCGCCGGTGCGCATGTACCACGCGGCGCGACGACCCCAGACCAGCGCCTCGAGCAGGCTGTTGGAAGCCAGGCGATTCTTGCCGTGCACGCCGTTGCAGGCCGTCTCACCGGCTGCGTAGAGCTCGGGCATCGAGGTGCGGCCGTCCTTGTCGACCCACACGCCGCCCATAAAGTAGTGCTGCGTAGGCGTAACGGGGATGGGCTCGTCCAAGATGTCGCGGCCGTCCTCCAAGCAGCGTGCGCGAATGTTGGCAAAGTGCCCGGTCACTACATCGCGCTCGACGGGGGCAAAGCTCAGCCACTCGTGCTCGGTACCGTCCCGCTTCATCTGCTCGCGAATAGCGGCAGCGACCACATCGCGCGGCTGAAGCTCGTCGGTAAAGCGCTCACCGGCGGCGTTGAGCAAAATCGCGCCCTCGCCGCGGCAGCTCTCGCTGATCAGGAAGGTGCGGCCTGGCTGCGGCGAGAACAGTCCCGTGGGGTGGATCTGCACGTAGTCCAGGTGCTCCATCTTAATGCCATGCTCCTGAGCGATGTAGCAGGCATCGCCCGTGAGCTGCGGATAGTTGGTCGAGTGGTCGTATATGCCGCCGATGCCGCCCGTTGCCCACAGCGTGTGGCGGGCATGGATCTTAAACGGCTCGCCGGCATGCGCGCCCTCGGCGGCATTTATCAGCTCGTCGGCGGGGCGGACCGAGTTGTCCTCGTCCACGGGAACGGCGACGACACCGGCACACACCGTGGCGCCGTCACGCTCGCCCGTCAGGATGTCGGTCATGGCCACGTGCTCCAAAATCTGCACGTTATCCAGTTTGCGAACGGCCTGAAGCAGCTTGGTCGTGATCTCCTTGCCCGTAATGTCGGCATGGAAGGCAATGCGGGGGCGGCTGTGCGCACCCTCGCGGGTAAAGTCGAGGCTGCCGTCGGCCCTGCGCTCAAAGTCCACGCCCATCGCCAGCAGGTCGTTGATGACCGAGCGGCTCGAGCGGATCATGATGTCGACGCTCTCGCGGCGGTTCTCGTAGTGGCCGGCGTGCATGGTGTCCTCAAAGAAGGCATCGTAGTCCGAGCCCTCGGGCAGCACGCAAATGCCGCCCTGCGCGAGCATCGAATCGCACTCGTCGACAGCGCCCTTGGAGAGCATGATCACGCGCGTGCTCGTCGGCAGATTGAGGGCCGCGTACAGGCCCGCCACGCCGCAACCGGCAATGACAACGTCGCACTCCATGTCGGGGTATTGTTTGGTTTCCACAGGAATCCTCTCCCTTGTTATGTGACATAAGGGACTGTCCCTCATGTCACATTGGCTTAGCGCGCCGCGTACTCGAGCATGCGGTCGAGCGTAAGTTTGGCCTGGTCGGCGGCCTCGTCCGACACGCCGATCTGCACCTCGCCCTCGCCCGTCTCCAGGCAGCGCACGAGTTTTTCGAGCGTGATGAGATCCATGTTGACGCAGGTGGGCTGCACCGCGGGGAAGTAGAACTTTTTGCCGGTGCCCTCGCAGCGGCGCTCGAGCTCGTAGAGCACGCCGCGGACCGTCACGATAATGAACTCGCTCGCGTCGGACTCCTCGGCGTACTTGATGATGCCGGCGGTGGAGCCGATGTAGTCGGCCTCGGCCAAGACGTCGGCCTTGCACTCAGGATGCGCTAGCACGAGCGCGTCGGGGTGGGCCTCCGTCGCGTCAACGATCTGCTCGACGGTGATGATGTGATGGCGCGGGCAGTAGCCGTTGTTGAGGATGACGTGCTTTTGGGGCACCTGCTCGGCTACGAAGCGGCCCAGGTTCTGGTCGGGAATGAACAAGATGTGCTGCTGCGGCAGCTCGGAGACGATCTTGACGGCGTTTGAGCTGGTAACGCACACGTCACTCCAGCTCTTGATCTCGACCGTGGAGTTGACGTAGCAGACCACGGCCAGGTCGTCGCCGTACTCGGCGCGCGCCGCATCGACCGTCTCGCGCTTGACCATGTGCGCCATGGGACAGTCCGCGCCCGGCTCGGGCAGCAGCACGGTCTTGGTGGGATTGAGCAGCTTGGCGCTCTCGCCCATAAACTCCACGCCGCACAGCACGATGGTCTGCTGCGGCAGGCTCTTGGCAAGCTTTGCCAGGTAGAAGCTGTCGCCGACGTAATCGGCCACAGCCTGAACCTCGGGCGCCACGTAATAGTGCGCCAGGATCACCGCGTCGCGTTGGGTTTTAAGTTGCTGAATGGCCTCGACGAGCTCTGCGGGCACCAGTGCCGCGCGCTCCGTTGCCGTCGTTGCCGATGCTAGGCCGGCCGCGATATCGCGTGCAAGCTCCGACGCATCCATGTTCGCGCTCTGTGCCATCAAGGCCCCTCTCTTTTGGCGAATCTTGGGGCTTTAGTATGACACCTAGGTTTACAGCTGACAAGACAGCTGTAAACCTAGGTGTAAAGTTGAAATAAAGATTCGACCATGCGGCAAGTCCATATTCGAACTGGCAAGCTGAGGATAGCCGAGCTCTCGATAGCGCAGGAGGCATCTTTCGCCACCGCAATTCCGCTCGGCGCGAGTTGCACGCCGTGGGGCGCAAACGGGACACGCCTCCGCGAGCGGTCCGCACCCAATGTGGCAAAATCGAACTACTAAGGGGGCTCAGAATGCTCAAGATTATTGCCTGCGACGATGACGTCGCTTTTCTAGATAGGCTGCACCGAATGATCGACCGTTGGTCGACCGAGACGGGCACGGCGGTCGATGTTGCGCTCGTTACGCGCGGCGAGGACCTGCTGGCGCGCCACGCCGCGTCGCGCGCCGACATCATCCTGCTCGACATGATCATGCCGCTCGTCAACGGCATGGACACCGCGCGCGAATTGCGCCAGGCCGACACCGCCGTGCGTCTGGTGTTTCTCACCTCATCGCCCGAGTTTGCACTGGAGTCCTACGAGGTCCGCGCCTTCGACTATCTGCTCAAGCCCGTGACTTACGAACGCCTGGCGCAGTTACTCGACGAGCTTTCGAGCATGCGCCCGGCGGCAACCGACGAGCTCGTGATCAAAACGTCCTTTGGCTACCACGCCCTGCACCTGTCCGACATCGAATATGCCGAGGCGCGCAACAAGCACGTGGTCTTCCACCTGCGCGACGGACGCGATATCGAGGCACTCGAGTCGTTCCGCAGCGTCGAGGACCGTTTGGCGCAAAATGCCATCTTCTTTAAATGCCACCGTAGCTACCAGGTCAACTTGCGCAACATCGACCACTTCGATCGCACGGACATCGTCATGCGCTCCGGCGCGTGCATTCCGCTGTCGCGCAGCAGCAAGCAGGGGTTCCAAGACGCCTACTTTGCGGTGCGCTTTGAGGGCGGGAGGCGCTGATGATCTCCTCGGTCGAAATGGTCCTTTGGGCAATCCACCACGCCACAACGCTACTCTTTGGCGTCTTTGCCTCGGCGGCGCTGTGCGGTATCGAAATCAATCGACGCCATGCACTCGAGTTGGTGGGGGTCGGAGCCGCAACCGGCGCTGCCTTTTCGATCGCCAATGTCGTTGGCGGAGAGCTTTTTGCCCGTCAGGTCTATCCGCTCGTCGTGCACCTGCCGCTTACCGTCTACTTGTGTGCGCGCTACCGCCTGAGCCCGCTGCTCGCGGCATTGGGCGTCACCAGCGCCTATCTGAGCTGTCAGTTCAGCAATTGGATGGGTATCGCCGCCTTTGCCGCAACCAATTCTCAGATTGCGTACTATCTGGCACGCATCGCTACCACGCTCGGCGTCTTTGCCGTCCTGCTGCATTGGGCCGGCGACATTGGACCCCGCCTGGCGATTAAAAGCCCCACCGAGCTGGGCATCCTTTTAATCCTGCCGCTCGTCTATTACATCTTTGACTACGCCACCAACGTCTACACCACGCTGTTCCACTCGGGCTCGGTGGTGACGGTTGAGTTTTTGGCATTTGCGCTCTGTGCCTTCTATCTTATGTTTCTTGCCGTTTACCTGCGCGAATACGAAGAAAAGGAGACCGCCGAGCGAGAGCGCTGGATGCTCGAAACCCGCGACAGCGCCGCCATCAAAGAGCTCGAGGCTTGGCGTCAATCTGGGCGCGAGCTGTCAATTCTTCGCCACGACATGCGCCACTTCCTACGCGGCCTGGGCGCTTTAATTGAGGAAGGCCACACCGACGAGGCGCTCAAACGCATCGACGAACTCTGCGAAGCCGGCGATCGCACCGCCGTACGCCGCTTCTGCGCCAACGAGACCGTAAACATTGCGCTTTCGTCATTCAACTCGGATATCAATAGAAACGGCATTACCGCCAACCTGCGCGCCGCCGTACCCGAAACCGTCCACGTAGGCGACGCCGACCTGTTTAGCGTGCTCTCGAATGCCTTGGAAAACGCTATCACCGCCGCAAGCGCCGCGCCCCAAGGAAAGCGATTCGTCGACTTTGACCTGCGATTGGAGGACAGCCAGCTGCTGCTGTTGGTTTCCAACACGTTTGACCGCGCGCCGCGCATGGTCGACGGCATGCCCGTAGCCGCGCACACCGGGCACGGCTTTGGAACCAAGAGCATTAAGCTTGCCGTCGAACGCATGAACGGCAACTGCCAGTTCCGCATTAACGGCGATCGGTTTGAGCTGCGCGCTGTGATGTAAGGGCGCGGGCGCGACGGATTTGCGTTCCGCGGGTACGGCTCGCCCGCTCGGGGTCGTTTGTCGACGCGGGCTCGCTACAGCGGAGCGGCCGCCGGGGTCAGCTGCTTGATGTAGGCCCACATGCGCTGCTTAGCGGCCTTGTCGGTGAGTGCCGCCTCAAAGCCGTCGAGCGCGAGCACGCGGCGGCCCTGCACATGGGCGACCAGGCCGGGCTTGAGCATGGCGGTGTCGAAGTCATCGATCGCCACGAGCATATCGGCGTAGGTCTCGCGCATGGCGTCAGCCGCGTTGTTGTCGAGCAGCAGCACCGCCTCGGGGTCCAAGGCCTCAAGTGCCTCGCGGAACAGCTCGCACGGCAGCGTCTCGCCCACCGCGACCGCTCCGTCACCCACGCCGGCGACGCTTGCCAGCACGCAAAAATCCTCGGGCGCGTAGCCGATGGCCCCAAGCGCCTTGCGCAACGCCGCACCGTCCGGACCGGCAGCCAGCTCGCCGCCCGAGCGCTCGGCCTCGTCCAAATCGCCTTTGACCAGAACGATCGGCGAGCACGCGTTGCCCGCGATGCGCACGCCACGGCCCACAAGCGATGCGAGCTCCTGCTCGGCGGCCTGGGCGATGACTTCTTTTTTCTGGCTTTGTGACGTGGACATGCGCTCTCCAATCGTTTGCGTGCCCACCATTATATAAAAGAGCTGCCCGCGAGTGGTTGCTTTGCGGGCGGCTGGGTATAAGCACGGTCGTACTGAGTTTTACGCGGCCGAGCCGCGTCGCATTATGGAGGTCACCATGGCTGACATTAATCAGATTACCCCCGAGAACTTCGATTCCATCGTTAACGACAGCCTGCCCGTGCTGGTCGATTTTTGGGCACCCTGGTGCGGGCCCTGTCGATCCCTCTCGCCCATCGTTGACGAGGTTGCCGATGAGCTGGCGGGCAAGCTTGCCGTTGCCAAATGCAACGTCGACGACAACCAGGACCTGGCCATGAAGTATGGCGTCATGAGCATCCCCACGCTGATTGTGTTTAAGAACGGCGAAGAGATTGACCGCTCGGTTGGCGCTCTGCCCAAGGCGAGGCTGCAGGCGCTGCTGGAAAAGCATCTGTAATACGCTTGTTACTTACCCGCCGTCCATGAGCGGTTTTGCACCGCTCGCCGGACTGCCGGGTGCGGCGCGTGCGACCACGGATAGTATGGTAGTTACAAACAGCCCCCAGTGAACGGGTGCGAGTCGCACAGACTCGCACCCGTTTTCTTATGCAGCTGCGCACAGAGTGGGCGTAGTAAAATCTGAACCACTGAACTGCCCCATACAAAAGGAGATTTCCCATGCATGATGTTGGAATGAACATGAGCCAGCTTGCCATGAGCGTCAAGCAGGTCGACGACACCATCGAGCTCGCTCACGAATGGAGCCATCAGTTGCTGCATGCGACCGAAAATTTTGACATGGAGCGCATCGGCGCCAAGCTCGAAGCAGCCATGGCCGCGTTGCACGAGGCGCATGACGCGCTCGAGGGCTACGAGGAAGCCATCGAGGCCGACCACAACTCCGTCGGCTCCGTGAAGCTGGTGTAAGGTGGCCGAACACGAGCACGGCTGCGGGTACGAGCACGAGCATCCGCACGGGGCGGACGGCGACGCGGGCTGCCACTGTAGTGGCTCCGGCTCCGAGCTGGTCCGTTTTTCGGTTACCGCACCGGACGACCTGCTGCGCCGTTTCGACGAACAGATCGCGCGCCGCGGCGACGTGGCCAACCGCTCCGAGGCCGTGCGCGACCTGATTCGCGCCTCGATCGCCAAGGAGCAGATGCGCACGCCCAATGAGCATGTTATCGGGTCGCTCACCATGATCTACGACCACCATACCGGCGACCTGACGCGCCGTCTGGACGAAGTGCAGCACGACTACACCGACGAGATCGTATCGACCATGCACGTGCATCTGGATCACCACAACTGCTTGGAGATTCTGGCGCTCAAGGGTCGCGGCGAGCGCGTCTACGAACTAGCCGACCGTCTGCTGGGCCTGCGCGGCGTTAAGCACGGCGAGCTCACGTGCGCCGCCACCAAGCAGAGCCTGGGGCTGTAGCGCACCTGTCCCTATTTGGTCGGTTTTGATGAGGGGTGTCGCATGCGACATGTGCATATTCATGTAACGGGCATTGTGCAGGGCGTTGGCATGCGGCCGTTTGTGTATCGCGAGGCCATGGCGCATGGCATTTGCGGATGGGTGCTCAACGCGGGCGACGGCGTGCATATCGAGGCGCACGCCCGTGCCGAGGCGGTTGACGGATTTGTCGCTGCTCTTTCTGAGCATGCGCCCGCGGCGGCTCGCGTTGAGCGAGTCGATATTGCGGATTTGAAGCCTAGCGGCTGGAGCGCTGCCGATGAGCAGGGCTTTCGTATTGTGGCATCGCAGGACCAGACCGCGCACACGACGCTCGTCTCGCCCGATATCGCCACCTGCGATGATTGTCTGCGCGAGTTGTTCGACCCCGCCGATCGGCGCTATCACTACCCTTTTATCAACTGTACCAACTGCGGACCGCGCTTTACCATCATCCGGTCGCTGCCTTATGACCGAGCGGCCACGTCGATGAATTGTTTTCCCATGTGTCCTGAGTGTGCCGCGGAGTATGCCGACCCACTCGACCGGCGTTTTCACGCGCAGCCCGATGCCTGCTTTGATTGCGGGCCGCATATCACGTGGCGCGAAGCGAGCGTGGGCGGTGAGCCGGGCGAAGCCGCCGCGTTGCCGGCCGTCGGCACCACACGCGAAGCCAGCGACGCTATCATCGAGCGCTGCATTGAGCTGCTGGCCGGCGGTGGCATCGTCGCCATCAAGGGCCTGGGCGGATTTCACTTGGCATGTGACGCCTCCAACGAGCAGGCGGTAGCCGAGCTTCGTCGTCGCAAACGCCGCAGCAACAAGCCGCTTGCCGTTATGGTGCGCGACCTTGCCGACGTTGAACGCCTGTGCCATGTCAACGACGTTGAGCGCGGCTTGCTGGCCGGCAGCATTCGCCCCATTGTGCTGCTGCGCCGACGTGCTGTTTGCGAGAGCGGCGGCTCCCCCGACGCCCTCGCGCTCGCGCCGTCCGTCGCGCACGACCTTCCCGAGCTCGGCGTTATGCTCCCCTACACCCCGCTTCAGCATCTGTTGCTTGCCGCAGCAGAAGCCCGCGGTGTGCACGCACTCGTCATGACCAGCGGAAACCTGAGCGAAGAGCCCATCGAGACCGATGACGACCTTGCCTGGGAGCGCCTCGTTGCCGCCGGCATTGCCGACGCGCTGCTCGGCAACGACCGCGCGATTCTCTCGCGCTACGACGACTCCGTGGTGCGCGTGGTCGATGGCGCCGCCATGCCTGTGCGTCGCGCACGCGGATATGCGCCGCAGCCGTTAGCGCTGCCGGCGCTCGACGGCGCTCCGTCCTGCGTGCTCGCCTGCGGGCCACAACAAAAGGCCACGATTGCGCTCACGCGCGAAGGGACGAACGGCGAGGCAACCTGTTTTGTGTCGCAGCATATCGGCGATGTTGAAAACGGCGGGACCTTCGATGCCTGGAACGCCGCGCGCACGCGCTTGGAAGATCTCTTTGACTTGGCGCCCGCCGCCTTGGCCTGCGATTTACACCCCAGCTATCTATCGGGCCAGTGGGCGCGCGAGCAGGCGCGAAAATGCAATCTGCCGCTCGTCGAGGTGCAGCACCATCATGCGCATATCGCGAGCGTAATGGCCGAGGCCATCGCCGCGGGCCAGCTTGCAACCGACACGCGTGTCCTTGGCATCGCCTTCGACGGCACCGGCGCCGGCACCGATGGGACCATTTGGGGCGGCGAGTTTCTTGTTGCCAGCCTTGACGGCTTTGAGCGCACCGCGCATTTGCTCACCTGGGCGCTCCCCGGCGGGGCGGCCTCCGTACGCGACGCTCGACGCAACGCCTTTGCCCTGCTCAGCGAACTCGGCCTACTCGAGCACCCAGGCGCCGCTCAGCTTTTGGACAGCCTCGACGAGCAAACGCGTAGCGTGACAGCCACCATGATCGAGCGCGGCATCAACAGCCCGCGTACCAGCAGCATGGGACGTCTCTTTGATGCCGCGGCAGCAATTCTGGGCATCTGCGACAAGGCAACCTACGAGGGCGAACCCGCCATAGAACTCGAAGCCGCCGCCTGGCGCGCATTCAGCAGTGAAAGTGCCTGCCCCACCGGCAATATGGCCAGCTTTTCCGTAACCGAATCATCCCGTCCGGACGACTGCCATGTTCTGAACTCCAGACCGCTTTTTGAGGCGCTTTTGGAGGGAATCAGGACCGGCGTGCCCGCCGGCAAGCTCGCGCTCGACTTCCATGTCGCCATCGCACGCGCGTCGGCCCGCATCGCAAGCGAGATCTGCGTCCGTGAAGACCTCGACACCGTCGCGCTCTCGGGCGGCGTGTTCATGAACCGACTTTTGCTTCGGCTCCTTACCCACGAACTCAAAGACGCCAGTCTTGCCGTCTTGGTCTCCCACGCCGTGCCCGTCAACGACGGCTGCATCGCCTACGGTCAGGCCGCCATCGCTCGCGCTCGCCTCGCGCAGACGGCATCGCGATAGGCTGTTTTGCCAGCCTGCGCGCCGCCGTCTCACAGGTGTAACGCGTTTGCTCGTGACTCCCGCGAGCGCTACCATCAACTGATGGGTAATTAGGCGCCTATCCAGCGCAAAACGTATAAAAGGGGAACATTATGTGCCTTGCCGTTCCCGGTAAAGTGGTCAAACGCGACGACGACCTTAAGGCGACCGTCGACATGATGGGCATCGAGCGCCCCGTTTCGCTGCGCCTCGTGCCGACGGCACAGGTAGGCGACTATATTCTCGTGCACGCCGGCTTTGGCATTCAGATTGTCGACGAGCAGGAGGCGCAGGAGACGCTCGACCTGGTCAACACCATGACCGAACTGGTCGAAGAAGACCAGCTGGCCACCAACCCGGCGGAGGCTTACTAGTGGCGGCCGGACAGCCGGCTCGCTCCGGTATCGACTTCTCGGCATTCCGCGATCCCAAGCTGGCTCGCGAGCTCATCGAGCACATCCGTGAACTCGTCGGCGACCGCGCCATCAACCTTATGGAAGTCTGCGGCACGCACACCGTGAGCATCGGTCGCTATGGCTTTCGCTCCATTATGCCTGCCGGGCTCAAACTGCTGAGCGGTCCGGGTTGCCCCGTCTGTGTTACCGCCAACCGCGATATCGACCATGCAATCGCGCTCGCCAAGATGGACGGCGCCATCATCACCACCTTTGGCGACATGATGCGCGTGCCCGGGTCGTCTACCTCGCTCGCCGCGCAAAAGGCGGCGGGGCGCGATATTCGCATTGTGTACTCCCCGCTCGATGCACTCGATATCGCCGAACACAACCCCGATCGCCCGGTCATCTTTATGGGCGTCGGCTTTGAGACCACGACGCCCACCATCGCCGCCGCCATCTTGGAGGCCGATGCACGCGGACTCCAGAACTTCTCGGTCTATTGCGCCCACAAGACCACGCCGCCGGCGCTGCGCGCCATCGCCAACGATCCCGAGACCACTATCGACGGCTTTATCCTTCCGGGACACGTCGCCACCATCACGGGCTTAGCCCCCTTTGACTTTTTGGTCGATGAGTTCGAGACCCCAGGCGTAGTCACCGGATTTGAGCCGGTCGATATTCTGCAGGGCATCTGCATGCTGGTCCAGATGGTTGTTGAGGGGCAGCCCGCAATCGACAACGCCTACCGCCGTGGCGTCAACGCAGACGGCAACCCCGTGGCGCGCCAGCTGGTCGAGCAGGTGTTTGAGCCATGCGACACCACGTGGCGCGGGCTGGGGCCGATTGCCAACTCGGGCCTTTCCATCCGCCCCGAGTTCTCGCGCTTTGATGCCCGCACTCGCTTTGACGTGCCCGTTGAGACGACGGTCGAGCCGCGTGGGTGCCGCTGCGGCGACGTGCTGCGCGGGGCCATTGCGCCGAGCAGCTGCCCGCTCTTTGGCCGCACCTGCACGCCCGAGCACCCCGTCGGCCCGTGCATGGTGAGCTCCGAGGGCAGCTGCGCGGCGTACTACCGCTACCGCGACTAGCCCGGACACACCCGCACACCGGCACCACCCACGATTGGAGTTTTCGATATGTCCCATAGCGTTACCGATAGCACCGTCCTGCTGGGCCACGGCTCCGGCGGCCAGATGATGAAACGCATCATCGATGAGGTCTTTTTGGATGCCTTTGGGTCGCCCGAGCTGCTTGCGGGCAACGATGCCGGTGTCGCCGTACTGCCCGCAAGCGGGCGAATCGCCATGTCGACCGACAGCTTTGTGGTAACGCCGCAGTTCTTCCCCGGCGGCAATATCGGCCGACTCGCCGTATGCGGAACCGTCAACGACGTCGCGACCTCGGGCGCTAACGTGCGCTACCTCTCATGCGGCTTTATCCTCGAAGAGGGCTATCCCATGGACAAGCTGCGCCAGATTGTGCAGACCATGGCCGAAACGGCGCGCGAGGCGGGCGTGTCCATAATCACCGGCGACACCAAGGTGGTCGAGCGTGGCGGTGCCGACGGCGTCTACATCAATACCGCCGGCGTGGGCGAGGTGCCCGCGGGCGTAGCGCTCAGCGGTGCAAACTGTCGGCCCGGCGACGCCATCCTGGTATCGGGTACGCTAGGCGACCACGGCATCGCCATCATGAGCCAGCGCGAGGGCTTGGCGTTTTCGAGCAACATCGAAAGCGACGCTGCGCCGCTCAATCATCTGATTGCCGATGTGCTCGCCGCCGCCCCCGACACCCGCTGCTTCCGCGACCCCACGCGCGGTGGCCTGGCGTCCACGCTCAACGAGTTTGCCCAGGCCAGCGGCGTTGCCATGGAGGTCGACGAGGATGCCGTGCCCGTGCGCCCCGACGTGCAGGCAGCCTGCGAGATGCTCGGCTACGATGTGTTGCAGGTGGCAAACGAGGGCAAGATGGTCGCTGTGGTGCCGGCCGAACAGGCAGATGCGGCACTGGCCGCCATGCGCGCCGCCCGCTACGGCGAGAATGCCGCTATTATCGGTCGCGTGCTGCCGCTTGCCGAGGACGCCCGCCCCGCCGTGCGCGTGCGCACCGGCTGGGGCTCGACCCGCATCCTCGACATGCTCGTAGGAGAGCAGCTGCCGAGGATTTGCTAACGACAAAGGCTCAGGGCTATTAAAGATATTCAGATTCCAAACATGCCCGGCACGCATGCCAAGTATCATGGGGTGCGTTTTACAACTCAAGCGGCAGGAGCACCCATGGCAGCAGCTTTTTCCCATGTGATCTTTGATCTGGATGGCACCATCCTCAACACGCTCGAGGACCTGGCGGCCGCCGGCAACCATACCTGCGAGACGCACGGCTGGCCCACGTTTGCCGTAGACGAGTACCGCTACAAGGTGGGAAACGGCATGCTCAAGCTGGTCGAGCGCTTTATGCCTGCCGAGTATGCGGGCGACGGCCGTATGTTTGAGCAGACGCTTGCCGAGTTTAGGGCTTACTACGGCGAGCACAAGGAGGACCACACCGCACCGTACGCCGGTACGATCGAGATGCTCGACCGCCTGCGCACCGCGGGCGTGCAGCTTGCCGTGCTCACCAACAAGGACCATGTTTCGGCCGCTCCGCTTATCGAAAAATACTTTGGTTCCGAGCGCTTTGCGCTGGTGCAGGGCCGCGTCGATGCGTTTCCTCCCAAGCCCGAGGCGCCTGTTACGCTGCATGTGATGGAAGAGCTAGGCGCCGACCCGGCAACCACGCTCTATGTGGGCGATTCCAATGTCGATGTTCTGACCGGTCACAACGCCGGCCTCAAGAGCGCCGGTGTCAGCTGGGGCTTCCGCGGCCGCGCAGAGCTGGAGTCCGCCGGCGCCGACTACGTGGTGGACACCCAAGACGAGCTCGCGGCGCTGATTCTGGGCGAGTAGCGGGGCTGTCGCTCAACACGGCTGCATAGATTCTGTCGCGCGGAAAGCGCATCCCGTTTTGCCGCCCCAGAATGGGATGCGCTTTCCGGTTGAGCCTTGTCGGGGAAACGGCATCCCGTTTCAGAGCAATATTCCGGGTCGCACTTTCCACAACCCACCCCATCCGGAAACCGCGACCCGCTATTCGGCCAAAAACCGGGCTGCATTTTCCCGAGCATTCGATGCAACGCTGGCGCAAGGAGTGTCCCCAACTGCCGGCAGAGACGATATGAGCAGGACATAAAACATTGAGAGCCCCTGCTGCATGAAAGACCGCGGATTAGGCCGACAATGGTGAGTGTCTAATTCAGCCGCGGCGGCCAC
>NZ_NKXR01000021.1 GCF_002232035.1 Collinsella sp. TF06-26 | reverse complement strand
GTTCGCGAAGCCCACTTCCCGGAACAAGGCCGCCCCGCCGGGCAAGGCCCCAGCGCGAGACCGTCCCGGATGCCTACCTACTCGTTGTCGCCTGCGGTCATCTGCGTTGCGGAGAGCGCGCCGTCGGCTGCTGTTGCGGCTGCGGCGTCGGGCCAGACCCAGTCGGTGAAGGCCGGGTGGTCGTAGCCCTCATCGCACGCGAACTCAAAGGCCTCGGTGCGGAATGCCTCCCACTTATCAATCTGCTCGGCAAACTTATCGGCGTCGACCATGCGCAGCACGTCGGCGGCCAGTGCCCAGCGGTCCATGCTGTTCAGGCGCAGCATGTCGAACGGCGTTGTCGTGGAACCTTTCTCCTCGTAGCCGTGGACGCGGAAGGCATCGTGGCCGGGGCGGTTCCAAATCAGACGGCGAATCGTGCCGGCATAGGCGTGGAACGCGAAGAAGACGGGCTTCTCGCCGCAGCCGAACAGCTCAGCCCAGCGCTCGTCGCTGAGAGCCTGGTCGTTCTCGCAGACGTTCTGGATCTTGAGCAGGTCGACCACGTTGACGAACCATACCTTGATGCCCAGCTCGCGCAGCATGTCGGTTGCAGCCAGAGCCTCAAGCGTCGGCACGTCACCGCAGGTGGCGACCACGACGTCGGCCTCGGCGAGCGAATCGGCGGTCGATGCCCACTCCCAGGTCGCAACGCCCTCGGCGAGCTCCGCCTTGGCCTCGTCGACCGTCTGGAAGGTCGGAGCAGGCTGCTTGCCGCAGAAGATGGCGTTGACGCAGTCAGTGGACTGGTAGACGCGCTCGGCCACGGCGAGAGCCATGTTGGCGTCGGCCGGATAGTAGGCGTTTACGATGTGCGTGTCGTTGGCCTTGTTGAGCAGCAGGTCGATAAAGCCGGGGTCCTGATGCGAGAAGCCGTTGTGGTCCTGACGCCAGACATGGCTCGACAGCAAAATGTTAAGGCCGCTAATGGGAGCACGCCACGGAATCTCGCGCTTGGTAGCCTCGAGCCACTTGCAGTGCTGGTTGACCATGGAGTCGACCACATGGACAAAGCTCTCGTAGGAGCTCCACACGCCGGAGCGGCCGGTGAGCACGTAGGCCTCGAGGAAGCCCTCGCACTGGTGCTCGGAAAGCTGCTCGACGACCTTACCGGAGCCGGCCAGCAGCTCGTCGTTGGCATCGTCCTCGTAGAAGCCAGCGTCCCACTGCTTCTTGGTCACCTTGTAGGCAGCCTGCAGGCGGTTGGATGCGGTCTCGTCGGGACCGAAGATGCGGAAGTCATCCATGTTCTTGGCCAGAACGTCGGCAGTGTACTCACCAAAGACGCGGGCGGCCTCGGTAGAGCCCCAGCCATGACCCTTAGTTGCGACGGGGACCTCGTGGGCATGAATATCGGGCAGCTCGAGCTCGCGGCGCACCTTGCCACCGTTCGCGTTGGGGTTGGCGCCGATGCGCAGCTCGCCGGTCGGCATAAAGGCCGTCACCTCGGGGCGCACCTGGCCCTCGGGCGTAAAGAGCTCCTCGGGCTTGTAGGAACGCAGCCACTCGCGCAGCACGCGGAAGTGCTCGTGGGTGTCCTTGGCACTCGCCAGCGGCACCTGATGCGCGCGCCAGGAGTCCTCGGTCTTCTTGCCGTCGATCTGCTTGGGGCAGGTCCAGCCCTTGGGCGTGCGGAACACAATCATGGGGTAGGCCGGGCGGACCACGGTCTCGCCTGCGGCGGCCTGGGCCTGCGCGGTTGCCTTGATGTCACAGATCTCATCGAAGACCTGCTCAAACAGGGCAGCGAAACGCGCATGAATGCTTGCGTGGCTCTCGTCGTCAAAGCCGGCGACAAAGAAGTGCGGCTTATAGCCCATGCCCTCAAAGAACTTGGTGAGCTCTTCGTCGGACACGCGGGCGAGGATGGTGGGGTTGGCGATCTTGTAGCCGTTGAGGTGCAGGATCGGCAAAACGATACCGTCGGTTACCGGGTTCACGAGCTTGTTGGATTGCCAAGAGGTCGCGAGCGGGCCGGTCTCGGACTCGCCGTCGCCCACCACGGCCACGGCCAACAGGCTCGGGTTGTCCATGACGGCACCGTAAGCGTGGCTGAGCGTGTAGCCGAGCTCGCCGCCCTCGTGGATGGAACCGGGCGTCTCGGGCGCAAAGTGGCTCGGGATGCCGCCGGGATAAGAGAACTGGCGGAAGAACTTCTGCAGGCCTGCCTCGTCATTGGTGATGTCGGGGCGAATCTCGCGGTAGGTGCCGTCGAGCAGCGACTGAGCAGTACCGGCGGGGCCACCGTGACCAGGGCCCATCAAGAAGATAGCATTCTGGTTGTGGTCGGCGATCAGTCGATTGACGTGACCGAACAGGAAGTTGATGCCGGGCGTGGTGCCCCAGTGGCCAACCAGGCGGTGCTTAACGTCCGGACGACCGAAGTCGCGCACCTCACCGGTTTTCTCGTCGACAAAGTCGGGGCGCATTAGCGGGTTAGAGCGAAGGTAGATCTGACCGACGGACAGATAGTTCGATGCGCGCCAATACAGGTCGACGCCCTCGAGCTCGGAAGCCGGCACCTCGTGGCCCAGCTTTTGCCACGGCGTCCCCAGTGTTTTAGCCATTGTTTATGTCCCTTCGCTGTGCGGTCGCCCTCCGATACGGCAACCTTTCGTTGGGACTAGTATATTTGCTAAAACGTTTTATCATGGTGAAAAAACGTTTTATCCCCTTATCAATCGCATCGATCAACAAAACGCGACATTCACCTGCGGCATTGACTGTCACAGGTGCTCCACATTCGATCTCTACAAATTGATAAACGTGTTTAGTTGTGTTTAGTAAGCTCGAGCACGCTGTCCTTAACGATAAGCTCCGGCTCCAGAACGACCTCTTCGGCACGCCTGCCGCCCCTACCGGCAAGACGCTTGGACATGCAGCCAAAAGCATGCTCCGCAAGGACACCAGGGTCCTGCTCAATCGCGGTCAGTGCCGGCTCAAAGAGAACGTCGGCCGCCGAGTTGTCATAGCTCACCACCGAGATATCGCCCGGGATGCTCTTCCCCATCTCGTGCAAGCGCTTGAGCAAACCGAGGGCAATGTTATCCGAGCTTGCGAACACGGCAGTGGCGTCAGTTGCGAGCACTGCCTCCGAGGCCTCGTATGCGCTCGGAATGTAGTACTCGCTCTCAAACTCCAAACGCGCGTCGATCGGCAGGCCAACCTCGCGCAGCGCGCGCTCATAGCCGGCAAGTCGCTTGCGACCCGTATTGGAACGGCGGGCATTAACCAGGCAGGCAATACGGCGGTGGCCTTGCTCGATCAGATAGCGGGTGGCCATATAGCCGCCCATCTCGTGGTCGAACATCACCTTGTCGCACTCGAGCCCCTCAATGGCACGGTCGACCATTACGGCCGGGATGGGCAGGTGGCTGACCTCTTCGCGCAGGGCGCGGTCATCGGAGAACTCGTCACCCACCACCAGGAAGACGCCATCAACGCCGCGCGTCACCAGCTGGCGCAGCAGCTCCAGATCGTCATCGGCGCTTCCGCCCGAGCTGGTAATGAAGAGCGCATAGCCGTCCTCGCGGCAGCGCTTTTCCAGGCTACCGGCGAGCGAGGCAAAAAAGCGGCTCTCGATGTTAGGGACGATAAGGCCCAGCGTGCGCGACTCGCGCATGACCAGGCTGCGCGCAATCTGGTTGGGAACATAGTGGTTGCGCGCCGCGACCTCTTTGATGAGCTTGCGGTTTTCTTCCGAGATGCGACAGGGCCGATTATTGAGAACAAGCGAGACCGACGAGGGGGAAAGCCCCACCTCCTGGGCGATCTGCTTGAGGGTGACTTTGTTGGCCATCTCGCTCCTTCCGGGTTTACGCGCAATCTCTTGAAAGTATAGCGACTACCCCTCTACCTCGGTGATAAACACTTTACCAATCCGGTGGACGGCTGTTTTATCGCCGCCAGCGCACCAAATCCGTCCGGGTGGGGTATATTGCAATCGATTGATGACAACGACCACCAAAAGGCGGATATTCGTATGCACGAGAACGATTTTTTTAACGAGGACCTGCTGTGCGCGCTCGCTGGCGTTGCCGGCGAGGACAACGTGCTGATGAGCGAGCCCATGCGCGAGCACACCACGTTTAAGATCGGCGGTCCGGCCGACGTCTTTGTCACGCCCGATACTGAGCAGGGCCTCGTCGCCACGCTCGATACCTGCTATCGCTGCAATCTACCACTCACCATCGTGGGCAACGGCTCCGACTTGCTCGTCGGCGACAAGGGCATCCGCGGCGTCGTCGTAGCGCTGGGCGAGGGCCTCTCCGACATTACGGTCGACGGCACGCACGTCACGGCGGCAGCCGGCGCCTTGCTTTCCGATGTCGCAGCCGCGGCAGCCGAGGCCGGCCTTACCGGCATGGAGCCCATCTCGGGCATTCCCGGATCGGTCGGCGGTGCCTGCTACATGAACGCCGGAGCATACGGCGCTTGCATGGCCGATGTGCTGGAGTCCGTGCGCGTCTACAAGCCCGCCCGCATGCTCGACGACGGCACCCGCGGTAGCGGCAGCATTATTGAGTTCGATGTCGATGAGCTCAACCTGGGCTATCGCAAGAGCCGCATTGCCGACGACGGTTTCGTCGTGCTTTCGGCCACTTTCAATCTCGCCCCGGGCAACGCCGCGATGATCAAGGCCGACATGGACGACTACCGCCAGCGCCGCGAGGACAAGCAGCCGCTCGACATGCCGAGTGCCGGCTCCACCTTCAAGCGCCCCGAGGGCTACTTTGCCGGCAAGCTCATCATGGACGCCGGCCTGCGAGGACACGCCATCGGCGGCGCGCAGGTGAGCGAAAAGCACTGCGGCTTCATCGTCAACGCCGACCACGCCACCGCCGCCGATGTCGACGAACTCATCCGCCACATCCAAACAACCGTCAAAGACCAATTCGACGTAGACCTCGAACCCGAAGTCCACCGAGTAGGCGAATTCCTCTAAACAAAGAAGGCCCCGAAAGGGGCCTTCACTTTCTTTTATTCAGACAACCAATCCGGTGCGTAGCGCCCCGAACCCGAGAGGGCCGCGTGCCCGCCCGCAATATATTTGATTGATCGCGAGTTCCGCACGCAAAGAAGGCCACTTAATGTGGCCTTCGTCTTGCGCAGGACTGCCCGAGCAGACAATCAAATATATTGCGGGCGGGCACGCGGCCCAGTCGGCTTTACGACAGCGCAATACCGCCAAGCCAGCCCCAACGCACGCCAGAGCCAGTACCATAAAAGCTAATGAACGAATCGAGCGACTTCGATGTAATGGCACCCTCGTTGCTCATAACGATGCCGCCGCCAACGTAGATACCCACATGACCGTAGATAAGGCCCGGAGCACCCGTGCCGCTGTGCGAGGAATCGGCCACGATCATGCCCACCTGCAGCGCCGAGCGGTCGGAGCTATAGCACCAGGCGTTGAACATGTCGCACGCGTTGCCGCCAAAATAGCCCACGCCGGCATTGCGGAAGACATTGGTAACCCACGCCGCGCACCAGTTCTGACCCGGCGAAGGCGTGGAGTAGCACGCGTTGACGACGGCCTGCTGCTTGCCCGAGCCGGCATTCTGCTGCGGAGTTCCGGGCGCATACGATCCACCGCCCGAGCTCGAACCACCCGAGTAGGAATTGTTCTTGTTCGCGGCGGCCGCGGCAGCGGCGGCCTTCCTAGCGGCCTCCTCGGCCTGGGCGGCAGCGAGAATCTCGGAATCGCGCTGAGCCATGAGCTCCTTGACGTCGTCGGAAAGACCGTTCAGCACGGTCTGGACTTCTTGCTGCTTGGCCTGCATATCCTGCATCTGAGCCGTCTGCTGGTCCTTGAGCTTCTCCAGGTCGGCCTTTTGTGATTCGAGCTCGGTCTTCTGTGCGTCGAGCTCAGCCTGAATCGTCTGGATATCCTCGATGGCATCGCGGTCGCTCTTGTTGATCTTCTCAACGTAATGCGCGTTGGCGACGAGTTCCTCAAACGAGCCAGAGGCCAGCAGCAGCGACAGGATGTTCGTACCGCCGGACTTGTAGCTGGCGGCCACGCGATTGGAAAGGTCGTTGCGCTTCTTCTTGAGCTCGGCCTTCTTTTCATCGATCTGGGCCTGCGTGTCGTCAATCTTGCCCTGGACATTCTCGATGTCGTTGAGGGTCTGGGCATTCTTGTTGGCCAGCGCCGCATACTCATTTGCGATGCTGTCGAGCTGGGCCTGAACCTCGTCGAGTTGGGCCTGGGCGGCATTCAATTTATCGGTGGTTTCTTTGGAAGCCTCCGCCGCATGGGCGCGAGTGGGCAGGCCAAAAAGAACTGCCGCAGAAGCGGCGCCGAACAGGGCCTTAAGGGCAGTGCGGCGCGAGAGCTCCTGGGAAAGGATGGAATCGCTGTTTGGTGACATATGTACTCCGTTACATGCTTATTTATATGTCGCTCAACTCATACATATTAGCGTACATATGGCGCGTCCCAACGATTTCCACGAACGGCAGGAAACTACAAGGTCGGCGGCTCGTAAGCAATTGTCAAATTTGAGGTAACAATTGAGCAAGCTCTTATATGAGTACGTTAACATAATCCTCTGCTTTTCCTACAGTGCACCATTTGGGCGTCCCCGCCTGCGCTATACTCCCCTCTAGAAGTGTTCCTGATTCGATAGGAGACTACATGTCCAAAGCACTCGACCCCAAAGACACCTGCGTCCTCGTTACCGGTGGCGCCGGCTTTATCGGCTCGCACACCGTCGTTCAGCTGCTCGAGGGTGGCTACCAGGTCGTCATCGTCGATGATCTCTCCAACTCCAGCGCCGTCGCCGTCGACCGCGTCAAGACCATCGTGGGCGACGAGGCCGCCAAGAACCTCACCTTCTACGAGGCCAACGTGCTCGACCGCGATGCGATGAACAAGATCTTCGATACCCATCAGATCGACCGTGTCATCCACTTTGCCGGCTTTAAGGCCGTCGGCGAGTCGGTGAGCAAGCCCGTCGAGTACTACCACAACAACATCGAGAACACCCTGGTGCTCATCGACGTCATGCGCAACCATGGTTGCAAGTCCATCATCTTCTCGAGCTCCTCGACCGTCTACGGCGACCCGGACAACCCGCCCGTCACCGAGGAAGACCCCAAGAAGCCCGCAACCAACCCCTATGGCTGGACCAAGTGGATGATCGAGCAGATCCTTATGGACGTCCACACCGCCGACCCCGAGTGGGACGTCGTGCTGCTCCGTTACTTCAACCCCATCGGCGCTCATCCGTCGGGCCTGATCGGCGAGGACCCCAAGGGCATCCCCAACAACCTGGTGCCCTATGTCGCCCAGGTCGCCGTGGGCAAGCTCGAGGCCGTTCAGGTCTTTGGCAACGACTACCCCACCCCCGACGGCACCGGCGTGCGCGACTACATCCACGTGTGCGATCTGGCCTCTGGTCACGTTGCCGCCCTTAACTGGATGAACGGCAAGACCGGCGTCGAGATCTTTAACCTGGGCACCGGCACCGGCACCTCGGTACTCGAGGTCGTCGCCGCCTTCTCCAAGGCTTGTGGCAAGGAGCTGCCCTACGTGATCCGCGAGCGCCGCGCCGGCGACATCGCTGCCAACTGGTGCGATGCCTCCAAGGCCGAGCGCATGATGGGCTGGAAGGCCCAGTACGACATCGCGGACATGTGCCGCGATAGCTGGAACTGGCAGAGCCACAACCCCAACGGCTTCGCCGACGCCGAGTAGCAAAAACCTACATACCGTTCTTGCCCCGATCTCACGTTGTGAGGTCGGGGCTTTTTTTCATGGCATGTAGCCATTCGCCGAAAATCGACCAACTTTTTTATCTTGCCTGTACATGTTTAAACAACATGTTTTACAATAGGCGTATCGAATCAGAACATCGGAGGCGGACTGCACACCCATCGGCAGGCCGACCCCACAACAAGAAGGTTGGTGAGCGCATTCATGGAGCGTGCAAGCGGCGTCCTCATGCCCGTCTCATCTCTGCCCGGACCATACGGAATCGGCGGCTTTGGCTGGAATGCCTACGACTTCGTCGATTTTCTCGCCTCGTGCAAACAACATTACTGGCAGATTCTGCCCCTTACGACGACCAGCTATGGCGATTCGCCTTATCAGTCGTTCTCGGCCCGCGCAGGCAACCCCAACTTTATCGACTTTGCCGAGCTTATCGAGGCAGGGTATCTGGAGCAGCGCGATATCGATGGCGTGTATCTGGGATCCGACCCCAGCAATGTCGACTACGGTGCTATCTTTGGCGGCCGCCGTCAGATTCTCGACCGCGCCGCCGAGCGCTTTGCTGCCGACAAGCCGGCCGATTTCGATGACTTTATCCAGGCCAACGAGGACTGGCTCATCCCCTACTGTGAGTTCATGACCGTCAAAGAGGAGTGCGGTCTCAAGGCGTTTTGGGAGTGGCCCGCGGAGCTCCGCACCCGCGGCGAGGCTTCCGCCAAGGTCTGCGCCGACCATCCGGCGCGTATGCTCTACCACCAGATGACGCAGTACTTCTTCGATCGCCAGTGGAGCCGCCTCAAGGCCTATGCCAACGAGCGCGACATTCTCATCATCGGCGACCTGCCCATCTATGTCTCGCGTGACTCCGTCGAGATGTGGGCGACACCTGAGCTCTTTAAGATCGACGCCGCCGGCAATCCCGTGAGCGTCGCCGGCACGCCGCCCGACCAGTTCTCGGCCACCGGCCAGTACTGGGGCAACCCCATCTACGACTGGGACGCCATGGAGGCCGACGGCTTCTCCTGGTGGGAGGGCCGCATTCGCGCCGCCCTCGACATGTACGACGTCATCCGCCTGGATCACTTCCGCGGCTTCGAGGCCTATTGGGAGGTGCCGTTCTCCTCGCCTGATTCGTCCTACGGTTCGTGGACGCAGGGTCCCGGCCTCAAGCTCTTCAAGACACTCGAGGAAAAGCTCGGCACGCTGCCCATCATCGCCGAGGACCTGGGCTTCCTCACCCCCGGCGTCATCGATATGCGCGACAACTCGGGCTTCCCCGGCATGAAGATCCTGCAGTTTGCCTTTGAGGGCACCAACTCGTACTACCTGCCGCACAACTACATTGCCAACACCGTCGCCTACGTGGGCACTCACGACAACGAGACGGCACGCGGCTGGTTTGAAGGAACGGCTACCCCGCGTCAGCGCGAGCAGACAGCCCTGTACACCCATCAGCAGGCCGGCGAACCCATCGCCGACGCGCTCAACCGAACCATCGCAGCCAGCGTGAGCGACACGTGCATCTACACCATGCAGGACCTGCTCAACTTGGGCAACGAGGCGCGCATCAACACCCCTGCCACGCTGGGCGGCAACTGGACCTGGCGCATGCTCGACGGCGCCATCACCCGCGAGCTCGAGCACAAACTCACCGACTGGACCGAGACCTACTTCCGCATCCCGTCGGAAGCCGAAATCGAGCTTCCTCAATAGGAGCTACCGCGCCCGACCCCTCCCCACCGTGCGGACGCGCTTGCTTTTTCCCGCGCGAGGCCACCCCAATCCCCTCGCGCGGGCTTCTTATGAATTGCAGACATGAAACAACCCATCACAGGAGAAAACATGCCCCAAATTAACCTCATGGAACTCGCCGAGCAGTCTTTTGGCACCTCGCTCGAGCAGCTCGACGACCGTCGCATTTACAAGCTGCTGGTCAAACTCGTGCAGGAGCGCTCCGCCGCCTGCCCGCTCAACAACGGCAAGAAAAAGCTCTATTACATTTCCGCCGAATTTTTGATCGGCAAGCTGCTCATCAACAACATGATCGACCTCGGCATCTACGACGAGGTTAAGGACCAGCTCACCGCCGCAGGCCACGACCTCAACAAGATCGAGGAGTTCGAGGTCGAGCCGTCGCTCGGCAACGGCGGCCTGGGCCGCCTGGCCGCATGCTTCCTGGATTCCATCGCCACGCTGGGCTTGACCGGCGATGGCGTGGGCCTCAACTATCACTACGGCCTGTTCCGTCAGCGCTTTGTCGACAACCAGCAGAAGGCCGTCCCCGACGAGTGGCTCGGTGAGCAGGACATCCTAGTCGACGACGACCGCTCCTACACCGTCGAGTTCGGCGATTTTGCCGTTACCTCCAAGCTCGTCAACATCGACGTGCCCGGTTACGGCCAGCCCACCAAGAACCGCCTGCGCCTGTTCGACCTGGCGAGCGTCGACGACGGCCTGGTCCCCGGCAGCTCCATCGACTTCGACAAGACAGAGATCGCCAAGAACCTCACCTTGTTCCTCTACCCCGACGATTCCGACGAGCAGGGCCGCCTGCTTCGCATCTACCAGGAATACTTCATGGTGAGCAACGCCGCCCAGCTCCTGATCGACGAGGCCATCGAGCGCGGCAGCAACCTGCACGATCTGGCCGACTACGCCGTGGTCCAAATTAACGACACGCACCCCACCATGGTCATCCCCGAGCTCATTCGCTTGCTCACCACCGAGCATGGCATCGAGTTTGACGAGGCCGTGACCATCGTACGCTCCATGGTCGCCTACACTAACCACACGATTCTTGCCGAGGCGCTCGAAAAGTGGCCGCTCGTCAGCCTGCAGAAGGTCTCCCCTGCCATCGCCGACATTATCGTCAAGCTCGATGAGATCGCGAAAGCCGAGCACGATGACCCGCGCGTCGCCATCATTGACGAGCACGACACCGTCCACATGGCCCACATGGACATCCACTTTGGCTTCTCCATCAACGGTGTAGCCGCCCTCCACACCAAGATTCTGGAGGACACCGAGCTTCATCCGTTCTACGAGATCTATCCCGAGAAGTTCTCCAACAAGACCAACGGCATCACCTTCCGCCGCTGGATCCATGGGGCCAACCCCGCGCTCGCCAGCCTGCTCGACGATGTGATCGGCACCGACTGGCGCAGCACCGGCGATCTGAGCAAACTCGCCAAGTTCGCCGACGACAAGAATGTTCTTGAGCGCCTGGCCGCCACCAAGACCGAGGCCAAGGCCATCATGCGCCAGTTCATGGCGCTCGAACAGGGCGTGACGATCCCATCCAACGCCATCATCGATGTTCAGGTCAAGCGTATCCACGAGTACAAGCGCCAGCAGATGCTCGCGCTCTACATCATCTGGAAGTATCTCGACATCAAGAACGGCAATAAGCCTAAGCACCCCGTCACCATCATCTTTGGCGGCAAGGCGGCCCCTGCCTACACTATCGCGCAGGACATCATCCATCTGATCCTGACGCTGTCGCAGTGGATTGCAAACGACCCCGACGTGGCTCCCTACCTGCAGGTTGTCATGATCGAGAACTACAACGTCACTGCTGCCGAGCGCGTGATCCCCGCCGCTGACATCTCCGAGCAGATCAGCCTGGCCTCCAAGGAGGCGAGCGGCACCTCCAACATGAAGTTCATGCTCAACGGCGCCCTAACCCTGTGCACGCTCGACGGTGCCAACGTGGAGATTGCCGAGCTCGTGGGCGACGAGAACATCTATACCTTTGGCGCCTCATCCAAGCAGGTCGAGCAGCTCTACGCCGACGGCACCTACAACGCCGGTGCGCTCTACCGCAAGCCCGGCATCAAGCTGCTGGTGGACTTCATCACCAACCCCGCCTTTATGGCGACCGGCAACGCCGAGCGTCTGCAGCGCCTGCACGACGACATCAAGGGCAAGGACTGGTTTATGGCCCTGCTCGACATCGAGGAGTACATCCAGACCAAGGAGCGCGTGCTAGCAGACTACGAGGACCAGGATGTCTGGATGCGTAAGGCGCTGATCAACATCGCCAATGCCGGCACCTTCTCATCCGACCGCACGATTTCCCAGTACAACGACGAGATTTGGCACCTGAGCTAATTTCATTTTCTTTACCCATCCTCTTGAAAACGGAGTCGTGGTAACACGGCTCCGTTTTTTGTGCCCGCGTGTTGGCCTGCGGTCCGCCTCTTCCAGACACTCTCAATCTGTAACATCTACCCGGCAGAATTGGGCCTATCTGTTACAGATCGAGACAAACAGAATTGCCCCGATGAACTGTCTCGATCTGTAACAGATAACCGCCGGAATCGGGTCTAACTGTTACAGGATGAGACAAACGGATAAGCCAGCTAAAAACAATCTTTATCTGTAACAGTCAGCCGCCAAAAACCGTCCTTCATGTTATGGATTGAGACAGTTCGAAATAACGAAAAGTTTCATCTCAATCTGTAACATCTAGGCCCCATTCGACCCTCCAATTGTTATGGATTGAGACAGAAGGGCAGACGGCTCAGCAATGTCTCAATCTGTAACACCTAGACCGACTTTGGCCCTCGTCCTGTTACAGATTGAGACAGTCCGCCAGACAGCCCCGGCACAAAGAAAGGCTCCCCTCTCGCCCAGTGGACGGGAGAGGAGCCTTATATGTGACCGCGGCAAAAGGATGGCAATACCGCAGTCGCCCAAAGGGAGGGCCTGGATGCACCGGGCCTAGATAAGGTTCTTGCCAGACACCTTATCGAAGAGATGGGTCGCGTTCTTCTCGAACTTGAACCAGATGGAATCGCCCGCCTTGAGCGCACCCTTGGCCTCAAGGTCGACAACGGGAATGATCAGGACGAACTGGCCATCGGGAGCGGTCACGTGGACATGCTCGGTCGAACCCATGAGCTCGGTCACCTCGACGGTACCCTGGAGCGCGCCCTCCTCGCCCTTGTCGGCAAGCAGAATCTGCTCGGGGCGCACGCCGGCCGTGATCTCCTTCACGTCGCCGCCATCCCAGTTGAGAGCAAGCTGAGCGCAGGTCTCGGGAGCGAGCGCCACGTCCATATCCTCGGTCTTGACGGTAAAGCCGTTGCCCGAGCGCACCAGCTGGGCATCGAAGAAGTTCATCTGCGGCACGCCAATGAAGCCGGCGACGAAGATGTTCGCGGGATGGTTGAAGACCTCCTGCGGGGTGGCGATCTGCTGGACGACGCCGTCCTTCATGACCACGATACGATCGCCGAGGGTCATGGCCTCGGTCTGGTCGTGGGTGACGTAGATGAACGTGCCCTTGATCTCGTGGCGCAGCTTGATGAGCTCGGCACGCATCTGGTTACGCAGCTTGGCGTCCAAGTTGGACAGCGGCTCGTCCATCAGGAAGACCTTAGGATCACGCACGATGGCGCGGCCGATAGCGACACGCTGACGCTGACCGCCAGAGAGTGCCTTAGGCTTACGGTCGAGATACTCGGTAATGCCCAGGATCTCGGCAGCGGAGCGAACCTTGCGGTCGATCTCGTCCTTGGGGACCTTCTTGAGCTCGAGCGTAAATGCCATGTTCTCGTACACCGTCATATTGGGGTACAGAGCGTAGCTCTGGAACACCATGGCGATGTCGCGGTCCTTGGGCGCCACGTCGTTGACGCGCTTGCCGTCGATGAGCACATCGCCGGAGGTGATGTCCTCTAGGCCGGCGACCATGCGCATCGTCGTGGACTTACCGCAGCCAGAGGGGCCAACGAGGACGATGAACTCCTGGTCGTGAACGGTGAGGTTGAAGTCCTCTACAGCGAGCACACCGTCCTCGGTAACCTTGAGGTTGTGCTTCTTCTCCTCGGTCTTCTTCTTTTTGCCAAAGAAGCCCTTCTTTTTTGACTCGTTGTTGGGATACACCTTCTGAACATGTTTGAGAACGATCTCGGCCATGTCTCTACCTTTCGATACGCGGCGCCGCGCTGAGGGGCGCCGCCAAAACTTGCAAAACAGTTACGGCATCAGCCCTTGACGGCACCTGCCACCACACCGTCGATGATGTACTTCTGGCAGAAGATGTACATGATGACGATGGGGACAACGACCATCATGATGCAGGCCATCATGGGGCCGAGCTCGACGTGGCCATAGCCGCCGCGGAAGTACTGGATCAAAATAGGAATGGTCTTGTACTTGGTGGAGTCGAGCGTAAGGTAGGGCAGCAGGTAGTCATTCCAGACCCACATGGTCTCGAGGATGCCGACCGAAAGATAGGTGGGCTTCATGATGGGGAGAACGATCTTAAAGAACACCTGAACCGGGTTGCAGCCGTCAATCATGGCCGCCTCCTCGATCTCGAGCGGGATGTTCTTTACAAAGCCGGCGAACATAAAGACCGCCAGGCCCGCGCCAAAGCCCAGATAGATAAAGCAGATGTTGAACGGCGTATTAAAGCCGATGCGGTCCGCCAAATTGGACAGCGTGAACATCAGCATCTGGAACGGTACGACCATCGAGAACACGAACAGGTAATAGAAGAAGTTCGAGATCTTGTTGTTGACACGAACCACGTACCAAGCGCACATGGAGCAGCACACCAGAATCAGCACGACCGACGTGACTGTGATGATGAGCGAGTACATAAACGCCGAGGCAAAGCCCTGCTCGTTAAGAGCGTGCACGTAGTTTGCGAGGCCGTTGAACGTCTCGGGCGTGAGCAGATCGAACGCCGTGGTGGTGCTGATTGCGGTCCCCTTCTTAAAGGAATTGAGCGCAATCATGAACACAGGGTAGATCCACGCGAGCGACAGAATCGTAAAGAAGATCGAGAGCGCGCGGTTAATAGCCTTATCGCGTTTCATTACTGCTGCACCTCCTTGGACCTCGTGGCCTTAAGCTGGATCATAGAAATAGCGACAACCAGGATGCAGAAGATAACTGCCTTGGCCTGACCGATGCCCTGCCATGCGATGCCAGCACGCGAATAGAACGTGTTGTAGATGTTCAGGGCGAGCATCTCGGTGGAGTGCGCCGGGGCGCCACCGGTAAGGGCGAGGTTCTGGTCGAACAGCTTAAAGCCGTTGGTGATGGACAGGAACAGGCAGATGGTGATGGTCGGCATCAGGTTGGGGATCTTAACCTTCCAAAACGTCTGCCATGCCGTAGCGCCATCGACCTTGGCGGCCTCGATGTAGTCAGACGGGATGGACTGCAGACCGGCGATGTAGATGATCATCATGTAGCCGACCTGCTGCCACAGGGTCAGGATGATAAGGCCCCAGAAGCCAGCAGCAGAGTTAAGGGCGATGAGCTGGGCGCCCACGTTGGAGAGCAGGCAGTTGATCAGAATCTGCCAAATGTAGCCCAGCACGATGCCGCCGATCAGGTTAGGCATAAAGAAGATCGTACGGAAGATGTTGGTGCCCTTGAGCGCTTTGCGGGTGAGCGCCTGCGCGATGGCCAGCGCGATCACGTTGATGAGCACCGTCGACAGGAAGGCAAACGCCACCGTAAAGAAGAACGACGTGGAGAACTGCGGATCGGACAGCGCGCGCACGTAGTTCTCGATACCGACAAAGTGCGCGTTATTGATGGTAATAAACTGGCAGAACGAGAGATAGAAACCCTGGATAAAGGGAATCACGAACCCGATCATAAACGCCAGGCACGTGGGCAGCATAAAGAGCGGCCACCAGCGCTTGAGTGCTTTGCCCATAGAAGGGTCCTTTCATATATGCAGGGGGCGGGCAAACCTACGTCTGCCCGCCCCCTGTCGCTAATCAGATAGCTTGGGCAGCAACTGCTTACTCGGAAGCAGCCTTCTCGGTCTTCCAGCCATCGACGAAGGCGTTCTTGACGCCGTCCCACTTGGTGTTGTCGGCAGCATAAGCGATGAGAGCCTGCTTGAGGTTCTTCTTCCACTCCTCAGAGGGGATGTAAACGAAGTCCCAAGCGACGGTCTTCTTGCCGTCCTTGGCCATAGCAACGGCCTGCTGCGAGAAGACGTTGGTGGTCTCCTTAGCGCTCTTGAACGGGGCGGTCAGACCCATCTTGTCAGCGATGATGCTGGTGGCGGTGTCAGAAGTGACGCACCAATACATGAAGTCCTCGGTGGCCTTCTGGGCATCCTCGGAAGCCTGGGAGCTGACGCACCAGTAGTTCTCGCCGCCGGAGCACAGGCCCTGGTTCTCCTCGCCATCGACGCCGATGTAGATCGGCAGCATGCCGAGCTGGTCGTCGGTCATACCGGCCTTGGTGAGGTCGGCGTAGGCCCAAGAGCCGTTCTGGTAGAAGACGGCCTTGCCGGTTGCGAACTCGTTGGTGGCGTCGTCACCGGTCTTGGAGGCGAGCTGCGAAGGATCGCAGGTGGAGTCGGTGATATACAGGTCGAAGATCTGCTTAAAGTTGTCGAGATACTCGCCCTTGATCTCGTCGTCCTCCTGATTGTGCTCCTTCTCGAACTCGTAGTAGAGCGGGAGGTTGGCGAGGTGCGTGGTGTAGCGCCAGCTGGAGGAGTCATCCATACCGGCGGAAGTGAAGGCACCGTCAACGCCGAGCTCGTCCTTGCGGGCCTGGATGTCATCGGCGCAAGCCTTCAGCTTGTCGAAGGAGTTGATGTCCTCGGCCTTGTAGCCGGCCTTCTCGAGGAGCTCCTTGTTGTAAATGATGCCGTAGCTCTCCTGAACCCAGTCGATACCCAGATCCTTGCCGTCGGACTGCAGCGCCAGGGAGTCGTCGATGAGCTCGCCGCGGAGCTTGGTGTCGGAAAGATCGGCGCAGTAGTCCTTCCAGTTCTTAAGGCCGGTGGGGCCGTTGACCTGGAACAGCGTCGGAGCGGAGCTCTTGGACATCTCGGACTTGAGCTTCTCCTCGTAGGTGTTGGAGGCGGCGGTCACGATCTTGACCTCGACGCCCTTCTCCTTCTTGTACGCCTTGGCGATCTCCTTCCACTCCTTGTCGACCTCGGGCTTGAACTGGAGGAAGTAGACCTCGGCAGCGTCACCAGAAGCAGAGGAGCCGGAGCCGGCAGAACCACCGCAGCCCACGAGACCCAGACCAAGAACCGCAGCCGCGGAACCAGCAAAGCCCAGGAACTGCCTTCTGCTCATTTCGTTCTTCATTACAATCCACCCTTTCACACCGTGGCGGCACCCTTTGCCGCCGCCTTCGGAGATTGGCTCGGGGACTTTGCCCCTTTTGCTGATTTGTACAATACGCTATTTGGCTAGTTGTTTGAACAAGTATTACTAGAGCGGTAGAAAAACTTCGGTGAACGGTAATTTCGACTTGATACTTGACAAGTTTTGTATAAACAATTATTTGTTATCGAATGCAGAGAAAACGCCCGATCAAGCCGATGCATCGTCGGTTTGACCGGGCGTTTTCGCTTTGAGGGCATGAGTCTCGTCAGGCTGCGAGCTAGCCGGCTATCGCTTGGAATTGACGCGGTAATGGAAGATCTCGGGGTGTGTGCGGGCATGCGTGACCTCGAACAAGATGCCGTCCGAGGTGTACGACTGGCTCTCCATAACGGCGACGCAGTTGTACTTGCCAAGGTCCAAGTAGCTGCAGTCCTCATCGTTGGCGAGCTCGACACTCACCGTACGACGGCTCGCCATCACTTTGACGCCGCGCTTGTGCTCCAGATAGCCGTAGATAGAATCCGCCGCGATCTCGGGGGTCAGGCCCTTGGCGACCGACGCCAAAAAGTAGCCATGGTCCACTTGGCGCGCGCTGCCGTTGAGGCTTCGGACACGCACTACGCGAATCAGCTCCTCGCCCACCTTAAAGCCCAGGCGGCGAGAGAGTTGCTCAGTGCAAATCAAATGTTCAAAAGACTTGACCTCGGTCGATGCGACGGCATTGTTGCGTTTTGCGAACTCGCCAAACGACTCAACCTCTTCGAGTGCGCCCAGCATGTCGGTTTCGCCCTTAAGCCAAATAACGCGCACGCCCTTACCGTGTATAGGCTGCACAAACATCTGGTCGGCCAGCATGCTCAAGGCGCGTCGAACGGTATTGCGCGTGCAGCCAAACTCCGCGGTCAGCTCGGCTTCGGTTGGCAGCATCTCCTGAAACGCATAGGTCCCGTTAATGATGCGCGAACGGATCTCGCGGTAGATTCCTTCGTAAATCGCTTTTGGCATGATTTCACCTCTAATGAATATGTATGGCTAGGCACGATAGCATTTCTTAAAGTTGTTTAAACCGATTATCGGTAAAGCACGGATTATTTACCGTCGACGGTTCCCCCGAAACCCAAATCGGACCGAATCAAAACCGTCAATGCGGCAAGCAGCCAGTCCTCTACAATGAGTTCATTGTTTAAACGTTCTTGCTCGCACAGCATGTTGCATCCGGAAGGCATATTATGCTGCAGAAAATCCAACGTTTTGGCGGAGCCATGTTCGCGCCCGCCATGCTGTTTTCTATATCAGGCCTCATGGTCGGCATCTCCGCCCTCGCCACGACCGTAGACATCGTCGGCGATCTCGCCGTATACGGAACCCCTTGGTACGTTTTCTGGACCATCATCCAGCGCGGCTCGTGGACGGTCTTTAAACGTCTCCCGCTCCTTTTTGCCGTAGCGCTGCCTATCGGTCTTGCCCAAAAGCAACCGGCACGCTGCTGCCTCGAGGCGCTCGTAGCCTATTTTGCCTACTGTTTCTTTTTGAGCGAGATCATTAAGCTGAGCGGCGACAACCTTGGACTTAAGTACCCGTCGTCTTTAACCCCCGCCAGCGGCATCACCGTCATCGACGGCATCAAGACGCTCGACACCGGCATTATCGGCCCGCTGGCGGTGTCGGCAACCGTCGTCGCCATCCATGACCGCTTCTACGATGCCAAGGTTCCCGATTGGCTCGGCACCTTCTCGGGTTCCTCGCTGGTCTACCTCATCAGCTTTTTTGCCGTGTTTGCCCTTGCCGCCATCTCGGCCGCCATCGTGCCCTTCGCATACGCTGTGACCGAAACGCTGCGCCACGCACTTGCGGGCGTCGGCCCCTTCGGCGTGGGCATCTTTGTGTTTTTGGAGCGAGCGCTCGAGCCCATGGGGCTGCACCATCTGCTCTATATGCCCATCTATTACGACAATCTGGTCATTCACGACGGTATTTACGCCACGTGGACCAACCTGCTCCCCATTCTCTCCCATAGCACGCGCCCTTTAAATGAACTTGCGCCCTGGGCGGGTTTTACCGCCACCGGCTGGGGCAAGCTCTTTGGCCTTCCCGCCATCGCGGCAGCATTCTATTTCACCGCCAAACCCGAACGCCGCGCCGGCCTTAAGGTCATCCTTTTGCCCGCCATCGTCGCCTCGGTGGTCTGCGGCGTCACCGAGCCGCTCGAGTTTCTCTTTATGTTCACCTATCCCGGACTCTTTTTGCTCTACGCCGTCCTGTCCTCCTGCCTTGCCATGACCATGAACTTCTTTGGCATCGTCGGCATCTTCTCGGGCGGTCTCATGGAAATGACGGCCTTCAACTTCATCCCACTCATGCGAATGCATGCCGGCTCCTACCTTTTGGCGCTCGGTATCGGTCTTGCCTTTAGCCTCATCTTTTTTGTTAGTTTTCGAGCACTCATCTTGGTCTATGACCTTAAGACGCCGGGCCGCGAGGATCATGTCTCCAATCGCGCGGCAATCGATCGTTTAACGGGAAGCGGCTTTGCCAAAGAGCAATCTCCCAATGGCGAGGTCGGTATTCAATCCGATCAAGATCACGTCCTCGCCGAGCGGGTAATTCAGCTTTTAGGTGGCGTTGGCAATATCGTGGGCGCAACCAACTGCGCCACGCGCCTGCGCGTCGAGGTCGCAGACCCTTCCATCGTTGCAGATAATGCGTCGTTTGTCGCGGTGGGCGCCAAGGGCCTCATCATTACGGGCAAGACCGCCCAGGTGATTATTGGCATCTCCGTTCCCCGCGTTAAAGAGCATTTTGACCAGATCATGGGCCTCGAGCCGGGATTTGTGCCCACCACCTCGGCCTCCCCTTCCGCCAGCGCAGCCCATAAGCGCGGCGATATCTGCTTCTTCGATATCGATGGAACACTCGCCTGGCAAGACCCTCGAGTGGCACAAGAGCTTCCCGAGAGCGAGCGAGACCTCTCCCCCTATCCCAATGAAGCGGTCTCGCAAGCCATCCGTGATTTTGTCGCCAAGGGCAATATGGCGTTTATCTGCACAGGGCGCACGCTGAGCTGCATCCATCCAAAGCTGCTCGAGCTGCCCTGGGCCGGCATCGTCTGCCTCGCGGGTGGCTATGTCGAACTTGAGGGACACGTGATTCGCGATTTGGCGATGACGCCCGGCATGCTGCAGCGCCTTGCTCCCATTCTTGAGCAATCGGACGAAGTGATTCGTTTTGAGGGACTCAATGGCGTCGTTCGCATGAGTGCCGATGCGCCCGACGCCCCCGGATACGCCCGCACCGTGGGCGATGCAATTACGCAGCTGCAACATTACAGCGCCTACAAGATCTTAATGTCCACGTCGCTTGCCAACCGCATCGCTCAGGATCAAGCGTTTGAGCCGCTGTTCTGCTTTAACGAGCTCGAGCTCGAAGTGACCGAGATTTCGCCTCGCGAATGCACCAAGCGCGAGGGTATCCAGTCCGTACTCGACGCCCTCGATCCCCACCACGGAACCGTATACGGCATCGGCGACGCCAGCAATGACGTCTCGCTGATGAACGCCGTCGATGTCGGTATCGCCATGGGCAATGCGCCGGACTTCCTCAAGGAAAAGGCCGACTATGTCACCGACAGCATCGACCACGACGGCGTCGTCACCGCGCTCGAACACTTTGGGCTTATCTAGCCAAGCCCCTACCGCACTTGCGGCCGCATGGACCAATCGTCTTCAACCGCCGCGCTCGACGCCCTAATGTGGCAATATGTTGTCTGCATAATGCAACGATGCAACCTATCAAAGAATGCGAGAACCCGTGTCCAGTCCGTTTACCAGCTTTTTAGCCCAGCACTTTGACCAGATTAACGACTATCTGGCCACGTTCTTTGACGGACAGGCGACTTCCGCCGATATCGAGCGCTACCTGTATACCCCGCTCTCGGCATTTACGGCAAACGCTGGCAAGCGCCACCGCCCGCTCATCTGCATGCTCGCCGCCACTGCGGTAGGCGGCAGCTTTGAGAGCGCCCGCAGCGCAGCGGCGGCCATCGAGCACTTTCAGTCGGGCGCACTCATCCACGACGACATCGCCGACAACGGGCAGATTCGTCGCGGCAAGCCCTGCATGCACCTTACCGAGGGCACCGGTCTTGCCATCAACTGCGGTGACCTGGCGCTCACCATGGTCACCAAGACGGTTCTCGACGACCCCACACTCAACGCAGACGTGAAGCTTCGCGTGCTCCACGAGCTTACCGAAATGATCGTCCGTACCATCGAGGGCCAGGCGCTCGACCTGGGCTGGGTCCGCGACGGGCGCTTTGACATTTCGGTCGACGATTATCTGGACATGGCGACGCACAAGACCGCGTACTACAGCGGAGCGACGCCGCTTGCCGCCGGAGCCATTATCGGCGGCGGCAGCGAAGAGCAGATTGAGGCACTGCGCGCCTTTGGGCTGCACACGGGCCTTGCCTTCCAGATTCAAGACGACCTGCTCAACTTGATCGGCACCAAGGAGGCCGCCAACAAGGACTTCCGCACCGATATCACCGAGGGCAAGCGCACCCTCGTTGCCGTGCATGCCCTGTCAGACGAGCGCTATCACGACGAGATCGAGGCAATCCTTTCCTCGGGCACCGAGGACCCTGCGCAGCTCGCACGCGCCGTGGAGATCTTCCAGGAGACCGGCTCCATCGATTACGCCCACACCTATGCGCTCGACCTGACCGCTAAGGCCAAGGCCGCTATCGAAGGCGTCGAGCTCGACCCGCATGCGCGCGAGCTCTTCCTCTCAATGGCAGATTTCTTTGTGGAGCGTCTTAACTAGCGGGGGTCATAAAACCTGTGGGCAGCGAGTTTGGGTACAAGTTGCTACACTGTTGAGTGCATGTTTATGCATTGTCTCGCGTTGTCTATCCGACACGCGCTCAAAATAGTACGAATCGTACGCCGAAAGGGGTTCGTTCATGGAACCTATTACCACGGGCATGCAGGGAGCAGCCGTCGAGGATGTTCAGTCCCGCCTTCTGCAGCTCGGTTACACCATCGATGCCGACGAGGTCGCCGACAAGCGCTTTGGCACCACCACCGAGCAGGCCGTCAGCACCTTCAGGCTCGACAGTGGCCTTGCTGCCGGTCATGCCGTCGATATCCCCTGTTGGAGCGCCCTGGTCGACGCCTCGTATAAGCTGGGCGACCGCACCCTGTATCTGCGCATGCCCAATTTCCATGGCGCCGATGTGCAGGCCCTGCAGCGCGCTCTCAACGTTTTGGGCTTTGCCTGTGGCGAAGACGACGGCTACTTTGGTCCGCATACCGAGGCCGCCCTGCAGCAGTTCCAGGAAAATGTCGGCCTGTTTGCCGACGGCATGGCCTTCCAGGACACCTACGCCTACATCAACCGCCTGCATCATGTGTGGGAGGGCAAGCCCTCGGTCACCGAAGCCGAGTCCCGCATCGGTTTTGCTCGCGCCGCCAACGTGCTCGAGCGCTTCCAGATCGCCGTTATCGGTGAGGACCCCATCGCACGCAGCGTTGCTTCGCGCATGTGGAACATCGCCACGGCAACGACCGACAACAGCGGCATGATGCTCTGCGACTCCGAGGTCCCAACCGACGTTGACCTGGTGCTCGAGATCGCAAGCGACGAGCTGCCCGCCGACGCCGCGCCACGCGCCACGATTGCCCTCGCCGAGTGCCACAACCTGGCCCAGCGCATCCGCACCGCCAATGTCGCCGCGCAGCAGAAGCCGGCTCGCATTCGCATTGAGCTCACGGGCATGACGCGCTACAACGGCACCTTCACGGCCAGCGACGCGCAGACGCTCGCCGTACGCCTACTCGACGGCGTTTGCGATGCCCTCGCAGATTAGGTAAACTAGACGAGTTGCTTTTGGGCAACACCACACATTGGGACGTAGTTCAACGGTAGAACTCCGGTTTTTGGTGCCGGCTGTTGCGGGTTCGAATCCCTCCGTCCCAGCCATTAAAACTGAGCGCCCTAAGCCCATAACGGCCCAGGGCGCTTTCTTGTGGGCAAGCGGAGGAATTCGAACCCGCAAGGGTGCGGAGCTGAGGAAACGCGAAGCGTTTTCCAGCGCAGTACGCAAGGAGCGAAGCGACGCAGCGGGGCGCGGCCGCCGACCAGGCGGACGCGGAATCCCTCCGTCCCACACCAGCCAAGAGCCCCTCACGTCAAGCAAATCGAGCCAACGCCGCCAAGCGGAGGGATTCGAACCCGCAAGGGTGCGGAGCGATGCAGCGGGGCGCGGCCGCCGCAGGCAGACGCGGTGTCGGCACTTGGGGACGCTCCTAAGTGCCGGCATTATAGGAACGTCCCCAAGTGCCGGCTCGGGACTATTTTCGAGGACCCTCCGAAGGACTGTGGCCAAAAAACGGCAAATATGAGTACTGTCACCGTTGTAGCTACATTATTTTCGTTAATAAAAGAAGATCTTAATGAGATTTATTCGCATCAAGGTCTTCCTTTAATGAACACTTGAGGAGATACGGCAGCTTATCTGCTCGATCGACACGTCAAATCACCTTAAATGTGGTCAAAATTACTGCTACTAAATGAGTATCAGTACTCATATTTGATGTTTTTTGGCCACGGCTCTTTATAGACACCCTGCACAGCGACGGTGGTAGATTTCGGAACGTGTCCGTCAGCCCCGTTCCGAAAAGCGAGCCGCATGCAACGGCCAAGCCACGACAGGCCCCGGGAGAGCGGGGACACCGGCTTAGGTTTATCGCGAGTTCCGCACGAACAGGAGGCCACTTAATGTGGCCTCCGTCGTGAGCAGGACTGTAGAGCAGGAAACCTAAGCCGGTGTCCCCGCTCTCCCGGGGCCGGCGGAATTTAGTTGTTCAGCATGCGGTCGAAGCTTCCCGAGTCGCCATCCCGATAGTCGGCGGTCATCAGAATCTCCTGCGGAATGCGCCCGCCCTCGCGCAGCACATTGCGGAACTGCACGCGCGTGACCATGGGCAGATCCTTGATCGTCGCCGCCAAGTTCTGCGGCACGCCCTGGTTGGCAGCCGCGGGCTCGCACTCGCCGCCAGCCTTCACGCGACGCTTATGCTCGGCGAGCATGGCGCGGTACATGCCGGCATGCAGGCGAATCTCAACCACATTGGCATTGCGAGCCTGCTCGACGATGCGCGCGCCCTCGCGGTCGATATCGCCCACGTAGTAGACGTAGTTAAAGCGATAGCCGATCTCAGCCAGATAATCGTCCAGGGCATGCGAGACGCTCGCCTTGCATCCGCCGCCAAAAATCACGCCGCCCACCTTGATGCCAAAGAGCTTAGCGTGCTTGCGGCCGCGCAGGAGCTTGACGATCTCGTCATAGGTGTCCAGGTTCTCGACCATAATGAACGGCTTATCGGCGCCCAGCGTAAAGAAACCCGTAAAGTGCACGGGGCGGTTGGGGGCGACCTTAATCGCCTGCATGCTGATGCCCTTTTCGGTCATACGCCGAATTAGACGCTCGCCGTGCTTGCCGTCAAAAGCCTTCTCGTCGTTAAAAATCTGGTAGGCACGCTGGCGGCGCGAGGCAACCGGCGTATCGGCACCTCGGTTTTGCTCGATCCAAGCCTGGATGATTGCGATTTCCTCGGCAATCTTGCGGTTGGACATCTCGTTGTGCTGAGTGCGCTGCGGAGCCTTTTTGCCGTCCTTGCCCTCGACCTTTACGATCTGTGTCTGCTGCTCCTTGATCTTAGAGAGCGCCGTAGGCGTAGGGACAACTTTGAGCAGCTGCCTGCCTAAAACGCGGGCAAGGGCAAACGCCGATACCTCGCCGTGGACGGCCGACTCGGGCTGCTGGGCAGCAGCATCTGCTGCGGCAGACTCCGGCTTCTTCTGAGACCTGCGCTTAGAATCGCCTTGGGAATTGCGCTCGCGCTTCGGCATAGACGCCTGCTTCTGCGGACGATCGGACTTGCTCTCCTTCGCCGGCTGGCGCTTAGGCTGCCCCGAAGAAACCTCGGCCTTCGCATCCTCGTCCTGCGGCGTGGTCTTCTCGGCTGCAGTCTCGGCACGGGAACTGCGACCCCCGCGATGGCGACGGCGGCGAGGCCTGCTCGACGCGCCCTGCTCCGTCTGCCCATCAGTAGGCTGCTCGCCCTTGGCCTCGGCATCAGCCTCAAGCTGCGGCTCAACAGGCTTTTGCTCGCGAGCCGCCGGCTCAACGGCCTTCTCGTCCTGGGTGGTCGAAACCGACTCGCCCTTCTCCTGACGCTTTACGGGATACGCGCGTCCCGCAAAACCGCGGCCGGGACGACACGAACCCGGAGCCTTCTTGGCAGACTCCTCAACATCGTCTGCAACCTCAGAAGACTCTTCGACCTCACGCGCGGCACCCTGCTGTGCAGCCTTAAAGTGAGCACCGCGGCGGCGCTTGGGCTCTTGGGCCTCCGCGGGCTTTTGCTCCTTCGTGGGCTTCTGCGACTCGGCAGCAACCTCGGTCTCAACAGCCTCGGCATCCGTCTCGCCCTTTCGAGCAACGGCGCGACGGAAGCGCTCCTGCTGGGCGCGGCGCTGTGCATCGCGCTTGCCGCCCCCGCCAAAACCGCCGCGTCCTGCCTTGGCCGTAAAGGCACGCACAACGTTCTCATCGAGCAACTCATCGGTATCGACATGCTCACGCGGAGCAACTTCTTCCACAGCAGGCACGTCAGCGGAATCCTCGACGACAAAATCTTCGACGGACTCGGCAGGTTGCTCCTGGGCATCGCGGATCTCGGCATTGATGGTATAGAACGCCGGGCGCCCGTTAATGCCACTACCCTCGATCTTGGTCACGATATTTGCCGCGATAAGCTCATCGCGCATCGCCTTGGTGTCGCACTCCTTATCGACGGAGCGGAAAATCTGCGCCAGCGCACTCGACTTAATCTTGAGCGCCTTGCGGCAAAGCAGGTCGTAGGCAACCAGCTTGGCACGCTCGGCAGAAAGCGATGTCTGGCTGCTCAGACGCTCAGCCAGGGCATCGACATTGTTTTGATTATCGGAATATACCGTCTTGGCCACGGGGCCCCTTTCATATGCACACATATACGTCCATATGGTACAACGCACGAGCCTATCCACGCAAAACATCTGCGAGAACGCCCTTGCACCACCTGTTCTCACAATCAGAACCACCCTTAAAAAGGGTGGTTTGCTCTTAGGGTATAACCCACGG
>NZ_NKXR01000020.1 GCF_002232035.1 Collinsella sp. TF06-26 | reverse complement strand
GCGGAAACGCGGGGGCCGTTCAGGCTGTTGCGCTGAGATTGAAAATCAACCAATTTATGTTAAAACGTTTTAAAGAATAAAATAGCAGCTAAATCCGTATATAAGTCGATACTTCAAACTACCTGTTTGCTTCAATGAGCTTTTCAAGCCTCAAAACTCGATGGTAGAGGGCCGACTTCGACAAGGGAGGGTCAGCCATCTCCCCCAAATCGCGCAGTGACAGATCGGGGTAGCGCTCGCGCAGGTCGCAAAAGACCGCCAAGGCGTCCGGAAGCGTGTCGCGCAAACCCCGCTGTTCGAGCTCACCGATCAACGCAAGCTGATGCTGGGCAGCGCCCGCACTTCTGGTCTGATTGGCCAGCTCGGCATTCACGCGACGGTTTACGTCGTTCTTAACCAATTTGACCGCACGCGCCTCCTCAATCTCGGCAACACTGCGCTTGGCACCAATCAGCTTTAAAAGATGCTCGATTTCCTCGGCGCTCTTTATGTACACGGCATAAGACCCCCGCCGTGCATTAACACGCGCATGGACCCCAATCTGCTCCAGCAGATCGCAGAGCCCCTTGGCATATTGCTCGCCCTGCACCGCGATCTCCAAATGAAAGTCGCCGCGGGGATCGGCCACGAAACCGCCGGCGATGAGCGCGCCGCGGATATAGGCAAGTCTGCAGCAAGGACGGGCAACGATGTGTCGGGGAACACCAGCGACGAGCCCTCCTCTGCGGTCTAGAATGCCCAGCAGCACCAGAGCCTTGTCCAGGTCGGGTTGATCGGGCAGGGTAATGAGATAGTTACGGACCTTATGCAAGACCGATTTACGAACGGTGAATTCCGTTTTGAGCTTAAGGATACGATGCGTCAGCGTGATCATCGTGCGCGCGACGGCGCCCGTCTCGGTCGCGACCGTCAAACGATACCGCCCGGAGCCGGCCAGCGAAAGTGTACCGCTCACACGCGTCAGGGCGGCAAGCGTCGACAAATCGCAGTATTCACATTCGGGTTCGCAGCGCGCGAGCTCGTCACGCACCTCGGCGGTAAACGACATGCAGGCCTATGCTTTCGTGTTGGCGCGCGACAAGTCGCGATGGGAAATGCTCACGTGATACTGGGCGCCTTCCAAATAACGTGCCGTGGCCTCGGCGATGGCAACGCTGCGGTGCTGACCGCCCGTGCAACCGATGGCAATAGAAAGCTGTGGCTTGCCCTCCGCGATATAGCCGGGCATGACCGTATCGAGCAGCTGCGTCCAGGCCTTCCAGAACTCCTGGGTCTTGGGATGGTCCAGAACAAAGTCAGAGACTTTCTTATCGAGACCGGTCATCGTGCGCATCTCGGGATCGTAGAACGGATTGGGCAGGAAGCGAACGTCGATCATAATGTCCGCCTCGACGGGCATACCGTGCTTAAAGCCAAACGAGAACACGTGAACGTCCATGAGCTGCTGGTCGGACAACTCGGAGAACGCCATGCGCAATTTGTTGCGCAGAGCAGAGGTGCGCAAGCGGCTCGTATCGATAATCATGTCAGCTCGGTCGCGAACGCCCTGCAGCTGCAGGCGCTCGCGCTGAATCGCATCGGCCGTAGTCTCCCCCGGCTTGGCAATGGGATGGCGGCGGCGGTTTTCACTATAACGACGGATCAGCACCTCGTCAGAGGCCTCGAGAAACACGATGTCACAGCTCATCTCGCGCTCCTCGAGTGCGGCAACGGCATCGAGCAGCTCATCGAACAAGCCCTGGCTGCGCAGGTCGCAGGTGACGGCAAGATGCCTGCCCACGCCCGTATTGATGCCGACGAGTTCGGCAAGCTGGGCGATGAGACGCGGAGGCAGGTTATCAATGCAAAAATAGCCCATGTCCTCGAACACGTGCATGGCCTGTGTGCGGCCCGATCCGGACATTCCGGTGATGATGACGATATCGGGGATGCGCTCCGAGCGCTCCGCCGCATCCATGGCATCTCCCTTTTGCATGTGCTGCCTCCCAAAAACAAGCGCGGGACCCAGCAACCCGGATCCCGCGCGGTCAATTGCCTATATTGAGTATACCGCCCCGAGCGGATACGAGGCCTGTCTTACGCCTCAAGCGCAGCCTTGAACCAACTCGTAATACTCGTGGGGTGCGTGATGGCGGTGCCGACGACAACGGCCCAGGCGCCAGCATCGATCGCAGCGCGAGCCTCCTCGGGCGTGTGCACGCGGCCCTCGCAGATGATGGGAAGACCGGGGAATTCCTCGGTCGCCTGACGCAGGAGTGGCAGGTCGGGGCCATCGGCCATGGTGCAGTCGATGGCGGCGACGCCGTGAGAAAGCGTGGTGGATACCAGGTCAAAGCCCATATCAACCGCACGGCGAATGTCCTCGATGGTGGCACAATCCGCCATCAGGAGCACACCCTCCTCGTGCAGCGGGCGGAAGGTATCCTCGACGGTCTTGCCATCGGGGCGCGGACGATCGGTGGCGTCGATCGCCACGATATCGGCACCAGCAGCAACGCAGGCGCGGGCGTGACGCAGCGTCGGCGTGATGTAAACGCCCTCGTGTCCATCCTTCCATAGGCCAATAACAGGAACCTCACAGCGACCCTTAATGGCGGCAATGTCGGCAAGGCCCTGGCAGCGAATGGCGGCGGCGCCGCCGAGTTCGCAAGCGCGAGACATTTGAGCCATGGTCTCGGGCGTACGAAGCGGCTCGCCCATATACGCCTGAACGCTCACGACGAGCTTACCCTTCAGGGATTGAATCAAAGGATCGACGGTCATAAGGCTGCAACCTTTCTCAGAACAGCCTCCCGAGGCGTGTTGTCTCGGGAGGCTCCTACAGCAGATACGTTTACTTTAACGAAGCGAGAAGATGCTCGGCGGCACCGATGAGCGGAGCATCGCCCTCCAGAGACCCGATGAGAATCGGCGTGTCCTGGAGCGGATCGAGCGCCTGGCTGGCATAGCCCTCGTGCACCGAATCCTTCCACGTCTGCGAACGCCAATCGGGACCCTGATGAATTACGCCGCCCGAAAGCACGATGACCTCTGGATCCAGAATATTGGCAAGCGAGCCCAAGCTGGCGCCCAGCGCAAAGCCGGCGTCATGGATGACCTCGGTCGCCTTTGCGTCGCCAGCACGACACAGGTCGTTCACGTCGCGACCGACCGAAGGACGGCTGGGGTCAACTCGACCGAAGCGTTCGTCGTACATACGGCCAATCGAGGTGCCCGAAGCAACAGACTCAAGATGGCCGGAACGCCCGCAGGCGCAGGGAATGCCGGCGGCAGCCGAGCACTCGATGTGGCCCATATGACCGGCAGCACCATGGAAGCCCTGCATCACGCGGCCGTTCTCGACATATGCGCCGCCGATGCCCGTACCGATGCCCAGGCACAAGACGGAGAACTTGCCCTTGCCGACGCCCCAGTGGGCCTCGCCCAGAGCATGAGCCTGCACGTCGCCCACAACGGCAACGGGAAGACCAAGGTCCTCGCGCAGACGCGGCCCCAACTGAACGCCGGACCAGCCGGGCATGATCTCATTGGCATACGCAATGGCGCCCGTCTTGGGATCGACGACGCCTGCGGCACCGATACCGACACCGAGAACCTCGACATCGGGATTCGCCTCAAGAGCGGCCTTAATAGACGCCTCGATGCGCTGGAAAACTGCCTCGCCGCCTTCTTGGGCCTCGGTGGGAACCTCGGCTTCAAAGACCGGATGGGGCACGCTGCCATCAGCCGGGTACTCCATGATGGCAGTCGCAATTTTAGTTCCGCCGATATCGACAGAGCAGACGTACTTGTTCTCCATGTCGCTCTCCTTCGGAGATAAAAACAACTACAGGAAATGCGCCGTCAGGCTAGCCGTCACAGCGCAGTAAAGGTTTTCCAGGTGTCCGAGATCGCCGAGAAACCGTGTGGCCATTGACCTAATGGGTCATGGCCACACGGTTGAACGGCGAGGTCGGGTGCCTGGGAAGCTTTACAGGAGACCGTTGTCCTGAAGGACCTTCCTAATCGCCTCGACGTTCTCGCCGGTCATGGCCTTCACCGGGCGCGGCATGGTCGGGCTGTCGAAGATACCCATGAGGTTCATAGCGGTCTTGAAGGCGCCGACGCCACCGGCATAGCCCTGGACGCCCGAGGTGACGTCCCAGATGTGCGAAATCTCATTGAGGCGATCCTGCTCGGCCTTGACGGTAGCCCAGTCGCCAGCCTGAGCGGCCTTCCACTGGCGCACGTAGCCCTCGGGCTCAACGTTGGCAAGGCCCGGGACAGAGCCGTCGGCGCCACCGAGGTAAGCGCCGTCGACAACGACCTCGTGACCGGTGAGGATGCTCATCGGATGGCCATTCTTCTCGTTCTCCTGAACGAGGTAGCGGAACGAGATGTCATCACCCGAGGAATCCTTGACGCCAGCAAGGACGCCCTCGGCGCCGAGCTTGGCAAGGAGCTTCCAGGGGAGCTTGGTGTGAACGCACACGGGAATGTCATAGGCAAAGATTGGCAGATCGAGCTCCTCGTGCAGAATGCGGAAGTGCTCCTCGACCTCGGTCATGCCCTGCAGGGCATAGAACGGGCAGGTGGCGACGAGGGCATCGGCACCCAGCTCCTGAGCGACCTTACCGTGCTCAATCATGCGCTCGGTCTCGGTATCGATGATGCCGACCAGAACAGGCACGCGGTGATCGACGATGCGCACGGCCTCGGCGATAATCTGGCGACGACGCTCGTCGGTGGAGAAGACGACCTCGCCCGAAGAGCCCAGGAAGAACAGGCCATCGACGCCGGCATCGATCATGCGGTTGATGCTGCGCTCAAAGGAGGCAACGTCGAGCTGGTGGTCTTCGGTATCGGGAACAACGACGGGAGGGATAACGCCGGTGAATTTCTGAGTTGCCACAAGAATCTCCTTAGTTGTCTGGCGGGCGGCCCTATGCCACCCACTCTTGTTGGCAGTGTCCAGGCCGTCTAGGCCAAAGAACACGGGTAGAACGTTTGGTTAAAAAAGTCGATGACTTCGTTTTCGAACGCGTTGATGCGCTCATGAGCGTATTTGGCATAGATGATATGCCTCCGGTCACACTCAAGACCGTTGAATACGGCAAACTGGCCCTTGGGATCACTCACGGCATCCATGAGCGATGTGCCCATGAGCACCGATCCACTCACCCGAGACGACAACGCCTCGAGGCCACCGGGAATTGGATTGGCAACCGCCGTGCAGGCGAGGCCCCGCTCGTCCAGAGCAGAAATCGCCAGCGCGACTCCGCCGCCAAGGCCCTCGCCCCATGCAAAGATGCGGTCGGGGTCCACGCCATCAAGATTGCGCGCCACCTTCGCCATCGCGCAACCCCAACGGACGCGCTTGACAAAAGCAGGAGAGGCAATCCCCTGCTGCAGCTCGCTGGATCCAATCGCCTCATCGTCCAGCGCAAGCACGGCATATCCCATGGCCGCAAACCTCGTCATGTGATGCCATCCCCGCACGGGTCGGTCGATGTCGTGAAACATCAGACATAGCGGCACAAGCTCGGATGCTCGGGCGCGACCGGCAGGCTCGATCAAACGTGCGTGGACCACATCGCCACCAAGCTCAAAGGAAACCTCGGAGTAGCGGGCATACGGATTGGCGAAATCGATCGCCGTAATACTCGGCCCGCAAACCTCAAGGTCCGAAGCGGCTATCTCTAATTCGGAAACATCCGCAGAAGCATCACCGCGCCAATCCCGGAAATCAGCGAGCCTTGACGAGACCGTTCCGGGAATCCCCACAAGGTCGGAGACAATCAGCTCATTGACATTGCTCTCGCACTTAGACATGAGCCTCCCCTCCCTTGCAGAAAAACGGAATGATCAGATCGTCAAAATCCTGAATCTCCTCGTGGCCAAAGCCTTCAAAGAACTCATGACGCTTTTCACAGGTCAGGTTGTTATAGACCGCAAACTGCGTCGCTGGAGGACAGACGGTATCGGCTGTGCCGGTGCCAAACAGCACGGGGCATTTGACCATAGGGGCAAAGTTCTTGGAATCGAAGTACGCCAGCTTGGCATAGGCTTCGTCGATACGAGTCGAGTCCTCGTCAAACCAGCGAGACCAATAGCGCAGGCCCTCGTAGGCAATGTCGTCGGCATCCAAATCCCAGACCAGGCGGAAATCCGACAGGAAGGGATAGAGGATGGCGGCGCGATTGATAAGCTCGCTGTTAAGTGCACAGGTCGCAATGCCCAAACCGCCGCCCTGCGACGCGCCGTTCACAAACACACGGGCAAGATTGATGCCCTCGAGCTCGCGAACGATGCGACACAGGATGCGAATATCTTGGTGCAAGCGGACATAGTAGAGGTTGGCCGGGTCGCCGTCGATACCGGCGACGATATGGCCCGCGACCGTTGTGCCCTCAAATCCACCAATGTCCTCGGAGGGACCTCCTTGACCGGGGCAGTCGAGGGCGATGAGTGCCATGCCCATGCCCGCAAACGACGCCTGCTCAAACCAGCTGCGGCTTGCACCCGGATATCCATGGAACTGAAGTACCAATGGCACGGGCTCGTCCGAGACGGGTTTAAGGTACTTGGCATGCAGGCGAGCGCCACACATGCCGGTATACCAGAGGTCGAAAAGCTGGCAGGTCACGGCATCGGTGACCGATGCCGTCTCGATCGCATAGTCAAGCCCGACGGCGTCGGCCTCGGCCATGCGGTCCTTCCAAAAGAGATCGAAATCTGATGGACGGGGCATGGCGCCCCGATACCCACCAAATTGCTGTTGTAGCTCCTGAGCACTTGGCATGGCTCGTGAACCCAACCTTTCGAAATCGCAACGGAGGTGCGCCCGGCAAGGGAACCGGGCGCACGGGAGGGAAAGCGAGGCTACTCGCCGAGCTTGGGATGCAGCAGCGACGGCGCAGCACCGAGCAGCATCTTGGTGTAGGGGTCCTGAGGGTGCTGGAAGACCTGCTTGGCCTCGCCCTGCTCGACGATCTTGCCGCCATTCATAACGATGATGTCGTCAGAGATATAGCGGACCGTCTGGATGTCATGGCTGATGAACACCATGGCCAGGCCGAGCTCCTTCTTAAGGTCGGTCAGCAGGTTCAGAATCTGCGCGCGGACCGAAACGTCCAGAGCCGAGGTGGGCTCGTCGGCGATGATGGCATCGGGGTTCAACGACAGGGCACGGGCAATTGCGACGCGCTGGCGCTGGCCGCCCGAAAGCTGGCCGGGAAGAACCTCGGCGGCGGAGCTGGGCAGACCGGTGAGCTCCAGGAGCTCCTTGACGCGCTTCTCCTGCTCGGCCTCGGTACCCAGGTTGTGGACGCGCATGGGGTCGAGCAGTTGCTCGCGAACGACCATGCGGGGGTTGAGTGCCGTGGCCGGGTTCTGGAACACGACCGAGATGACGCGACCCATGTGGCGACGGTCCTCGGCGGTACGTTTGGTAACGTCCTTGCCCTTAAAGTAGACCTTGCCGCTCGTGGGGGCCTGCAGGCCGCACATGACGTTGGCGGTGGTGGACTTACCGCAACCGGACTCGCCGACGATGCCGATCGTCTGACCGGGCATGAGCCTAATCGTTACACCCTGGACGGCGTGAACCAGGTTAGGGTGCAGAATCGAGCCGGTACGGGTCCTAAAGGTGACGTGGACGTCATCAAGGAAGATGATCGGCTCGACGCCGTTGACTGCGGTCTCGCTCATCTACATCACCTCCGCGTGAGGGGTCAAACCATTTGCCTTGAGCACCTCGTCGGGGAGCTCGGAATAGAAGTGCTCGGTGCCGGGCACGCGCTTGAAGACCGGACGGGTGTCCAGGCCAATGCGCGGATGGCTCGAGCGGGGCGCGAAGCGATCGCCCTTGGGGAAATCGCGCGGGCTCGGAACGGCGCCGGGTACCTGGTGCAGGCGGCCCGAACCGCTCTCGATGGACAGAACGGAGCCCAGAAGACCGCGGGTGTACTCGTGGATCGGGTTAGTGAGCAGCTCCTTGGTGGGCGCCTGCTCGATAACCTGACCGGCGTACATAACCGTGATGTTATGGGCGACCTCGGCGACCAGCGCCAAGTCATGCGAGACGAAGATCATGGCAAAGCCGAGCTTGGCCTGAAGGTCGTTGAGCAGCTTGATGACCTGCTTCTGGACGGTAACGTCCAGAGCGGTCGTGGGCTCGTCGCAGATGACCAGCTTGGGGTCGCGGGTAAGGGCCATAGCGATCAGGACACGCTGACGCTGGCCACCGGAAAGCTCATGCGGGTAGCTCTCGAGCGTACGCTTGGGGTCGAGGCCCACGAGCTCCAGGAGTTCCTCGGCGCTGCGGGTGCCGCCGCGCTTGGTGAGCTGCTTCATCTGGGCAGAGATGAGCATGGAGGGGTTGAGCGAGGACAGGGCGTCCTGATAGACCATAGCGATATCGGTACCGCGCAGGCCGAACCACTCCTTCTTGCTCATCTTGAGCAGGTCGCGGCCCTCCCAGAGGACCTCGCCGGAAAGATGTTCGTCATCGTCGGTCAGGCCCATGATGGCCAGCGTGGTGATGGACTTACCGCAACCGGACTCGCCCACCAGGCCCATGGTCTGGCCGGGACGGACGTCAAAGTTGACATGGTCGACGACGTTGATATCACCGTGATGCTCAAACTGAATGCAGAAATCGCGAACCGAAAGGATCGGCTCAACAGACTCGTCGGGCACATGGCGATCGTCACGCTTGAGCTCGACATCGCGCAGGGCGCCAAGGCGAGCGGAGAGGGACTGGGCCTGCTCCTTGTAGGCGCGAACGGGGTCGGAGACCAGCAGGTCGGCCTCGCGACGCTTGGAGGAATCGGTCGGATCCAGGGCGGCGGAGGGAGCAGCGGCCATGGCGTCGGTAATGCCCTCGGAGAGGATGTTGAGCGCCAGGCAGGTGATCATGATGGCCAGGCCCGGGAACAGCGCCTGCCACCAACGGCCGGCGAGCACGCCGCCGCGGGCGTCGGCGAGGATGTTGCCCCAGGTAGCGGTGGGCTCCTGGATACCAGCGCCGATGAAGGTCAGCGAGGCCTCGAAGATGATGGCGTCGGCGACCAGGGTAACGGTGAAGACCATGATCGGGGCGATGCAGTTACGCAGAACATGCTTGATCAAAATCCACGGAGCCTTGGCGCCGGAAACGATGACCGCGCGGACATAGTCCTCGCCGTACTCGGACACGATGTTGGCGCGCACGATACGGGCAATCTGCGGAGTGTACATAAAGCCGATGGCGAAGATGATCGACGGCACGGAGTTGCCCAGGATGGAGACGAAGACGGCCGCGAGGGCGATGCCCGGGATGGACATGATGATGTCCAGGATACGCATGATCGTCTCGGAAACGGCCTTGCGCGAAACCGCCGCAAGGGCGCCCACGACCGAGCCGCAGACCAGAGCCATGGCAGTGGCGCCAAAGCCGATAATCAGCGAGTAACGACCACCGTAGAGCATGCGCGACAGAATGTCGCGACCCTTATCGTCGGTACCGAAGATAAATCCGTTGCCGGGAGCCTGGCGAGCCGTAAAAATCTCGACCGGGCTATAGGGAGCAAGAAGGGGCGCCAGAATCGCAGTCAGGGCGACCAGCACCAACACGACGGCGGCAATCTTAGAAGACAGCGTCATCTTCTTCCAGCCACCGAGCTTGAGCCCCTTGGAGGCAGCCTTCTCGAGCTGCTCGGTTTGCTTCTCTCGAATCTTTACCATAATCTACACCGTCCTGATGCGCGGGTTGATGAGCAGGTAGAGCATGTCAACCACGATGTTGATGATGATGAAGGCAAGAGCAACGACGATAACGACGCCCTGAACCAGGTTCGCCTCGTTGCCCTGAACGCCCTGCAGAATCGCGGTGCCCATGCCGGGGAGGTTGAAGATAACCTCGATGACGACGGCGCCGCCCATGAGGTAACCGATCTTAAGACCGAGGGTGGTGACCGGGGTGATCAGCGCATTGCGAAGAACGTTGATGCCGACGACGACCTTCTCGGGAACGCCGGCGCCGCGAGCCATACGGACATAATCCTTATCGAGCTCCTCGACCATGGCGGTACGCACGATACGAGTCATCTGGCCCGTCAGCGGAAATGCCAAGGCGATAGCGGGCATGATCATACGTCCCAGATAGCCAGCCGGATTCGTGGTGAAGTGAGGCAGAGCACCCGATGCCGGAAGCACCTTAAGGTAGGAAGAGAACAGCAGGATCAACAGAACGGCAAGCCAGAACGACGGGGTTGCCAAGCCGGCGATGGAAAAGACGCGGATCACTTGGTCCGGCCATTTGTCGCGATACAGTGCCGCGATGACGCCGAGTAAAAACGAAACGACCGCACCGATGGCAAGGCCGATGAAGGTCAGCTGCATCGTGACGGGCAGGGCCGTGGAGATGCGCTTGGCAACGGAGTTGCGAGCAGCACCATAGGTGCCCATGTCGCCATGGATCAAATCGCCCATATAGCGCACGTAGCGCACAGGCCAGGGGTCGTCCAGACCATACTTCTCATGGTACTCGGCAACCGCCTCGGGCGAGGCACCGTCACCCAACGCCGTGTAGGCGGGGTCGGTCTTGGAGAACGACATAAGGAAGAACACCAGGACGGTGACGCCCAATGCCATGATCGGCAGCGCCACAAGACGCCTTCCAATCAAACGTAGCAAGTTGTTCACGTTCTCTCCCCTTTCTTTTGTCGGTAGGACCAACTGGTATATGAGTACGGATACTCATTACAAGACCCGAGCGACATCGAGGTCGCCCGGGTCTTTGTTTCAACTATGAGGATACGGTCCCAACGACCGACATCCTGCATACAGACTCAAGCGAGTCTTACGCCTTGACGGTCGCAACGCCCCTGAAGGACATGCTCGTCGTGCCGATGCCCTTGAAGCCATCGAGGGCCTCGCCGTTGGGCGCAGTGGACGGATCGTCCCAGGAAGCGGAGACGGTCTTGACGTGGACAACGGGGTACAGAACGGCGTTGTCGGCAATGATGTCGAAGCACTCGTTCCACTTCTTCTGCTGCTCATCGCCCTCAGCGGCAAGAGCCTCGTCCATGAGACCGTGGAGCTTCTGCCACTCAGCGGACTCCTTCCACGGGCAACGGGTCTGCATCCAGACGTTGTCGCCGTACCACCAGTTGAGCAGCAGGTCGGGATCGGCGCCGAAGCAGGAAGGATCGCCAGGGGCAAGGAGGATATCGTAGGCCTCGCCGCCGTCGATGGCAGCGTAGGTGGCCGGCGAGGTATCGGTCTGGATGGTCACATCGAAGCCGAGAGCGTCGAGGTCATTCTTGACCTGGGCGGCCATGCCCTTAATCTGCTCGTTGTCGGTGGTGCGCAGGGTAATGGCACCCGGGGTGATGCCAGACTCCTCGATGAGCTTCTTAGCCTTCTTGGCGTCGGTCTTGTACACCGTGGAAGCCTCATGATAGTTGGTGAAGCTCTTGGGCAGGTAGCAGCTGGCAGCGGTGGCAAGGCCGGCGAAGGTGTTGCTGACCATCTTCTCGGTGTCGAGCGCATACATGACAGCCTGACGGACCTTGACGTTGTTCCAAGGCTCCTTGGCGACGTTGAACATGATGAAGCGGGTGCCGAAACCCTGAACGTTATCGATCTTGCAGCCGGCGCTCTCGAGCTGGTCGACGGCGTCAGCGGTAACGAGCTCCATAACGAGCGTGGAGCCCTCCTGCTGAGCGGTAACGCGAGCGGTGGGGTCGGTCAGGATGCTGTACTGGATCTTCTTATCCTCGGCAGCATACTCACCGTTGTACTCGGGGTTGGGAACCAGGGTGATCTCGGTATCGGAGATAGAGTCGTACATCCAGGGGCCGGAGCCGATCGGCTGCTTGGCGCGATCCTCCTCGGTCTGGGTGGCCGGGGTAACGCGGACGATGGCCAGACGATCCTTGAGCAGGGAGAAGTTGGGGACCTTGGTCTTGACCGTCACGGTGCTGGCGTCCTTGGCCTCGATGGACTCGAAGGGCTGGAAGAACGGAGCATAGGTAGCGGAAGCGGCGCAAGCGGTGTAGGAGGCAACGACATCGTCAGCGGTGACCTCGGTGCCATCGGAGAACTTGGCGCCCTTGCGGATGGTGACCTCGAAAGTGGTGTCGTCCACAGACTTGGGATCGTCGGTGGCGAGCTCGTTGAAGGTGCTGTAGTCGTGGTAATCGATGCCGTAGAGGCCCTCGACGACGTGCCAGTTAGCACCCAGGCCCACAGCGGAGCCGGTGCTGGCGGGATCGAAGCTGGACGGAGCGTAAGCGGAACCAGCGGTGATCACGCCGCCGCCACGGTTGGCGGAATCGGTGGAACCGGAAGCGGAACCCTCGTCGCTAGAGCTGCCACCGCAGCCGGTGAGACCAAGCCCTGCGACAGCAGCGACGCTGCCGGTGAGGCCGAGGAACGAACGCCTGGACATACCCTTGTTGATGATGGCCATGTCTTCTCCTATCAATAGAGAATCTTACCCGGGAGCGCCTAGACGTGCCCCCGCGCAACTTGCGGACGATATATACCTTACCTACCGACGAACCCAACTGAGGTGCCGCGCTCGGCGACCGATACATACATACGCTTGAACGGTATTTGCTACCGTTCACCGAATTCATTGACAAACGATTCGCCAGACAGTATGTATCGACGAGGTGAGATATCAGTCTTCGTCAACCCGCAGGATAGCAGGGTTGTTCACCATGGCTAGTCAAACGTTTTAGCGTTAATTAAACCCGAAATCGGCTGGTAATCGCCGTGAAATAAATGATTGAAAATCACGCAATCATGTATATCAGTTGTTTAGAGGCGTGTTTAGTTTTCGGATTGCTTTGCCGCCGCCTCGGCGCGCTCGGCATTCCATGCAACGAGCGCCTCGTGAACCGCTTTGGCGACATCGGCAGGAATGCCTCGAACTTCCGCGATCTCTTGCTCGCTCGCCGCGCGCAAACGCTTCATCGAGCCAAAATGGCGCATAAGGGCACGTTTTCTGGTGGGTCCCACGCCTGGAACGTCATCGAGTACCGAAACCGTCATGGCTTTATCGCGCAATTCGCGATGGAACGTGATGGCAAAACGGTGCGATTCATCGCGCACCTGTTTAATTAGATAGAGCGACGCGGACCCGGTCGGCAGCACGACGGGAGTCTCGTCCCAAGGCACGAAAACCTCCTCATCGGCCTTTGCCAAGCCACAAACTGGTATATCGAGCCCAAGAGCCTCAAGTTGCTTGATCGCAGCGGTCAATTGCGGCTTACCGCCATCGACAACGAGCAAATCGGGGCGCGAGCCAAAGCGCTCGTCGGCCATGCGCTCGGGAGCATAACGTCGTCCCAAAACCTCGGACATCGACACGAAGTCGTTTGCCTCGTCCAATTCGGCCTGAATTTTAAAACGACGATACTGACTCTTGTCGGCGCGCCCGTTGGTAAACACCACCATCGAGGCGACCGTAAAGGTGCCATGCAGTGTAGAGATATCGAAGCACTCGATACGCAACGGCGGCGATGGCAGCGCCAACGCACTTTCGAGCTCCAGGAGCGCTTGATTGGTGCGGTCGTCAGCGTACCCCGTTCGCATCATGTAGCGCATGAGGGCATGGCGCGCATTTTTGGATGCCATATCGAGCAGACGGTGCTTTTCGCCACGCTGCGGCCTATGGAGATGGCAGGAACGCTCACGCTTGCCCGCAAGCCACTCCCCCAGCGCTTCCGCATCCTCAAGCTCGACGGAAAGGTTGACCTCAGCTGGAATATCAGCCGTCTCGTCGTAATAGCGCTTAAGAAAGCCCGACTGGAGCTCTTCCTCGTCAACATCAAGACCCTTGTCGAGAATGAACTCGCAGGTGCGAACTGTTCGGCCCTCGCGAACGACGAAGACGCAAGCGGCGGAGATGGTCTCCTCGCGATAGAAACCGATGACATCTATATCGACACTGGAGGGAAAAACGACTTGCTGACGATCGTCCAGACCCCTGATGACCTCCAAACGACGTTTGACGCGTGCCGCGCGCTCAAAGTCGAGCGCCTCAGCGGCATCCGTCATCTCGGAGGTCAGCTCATCGACGACATCCTTGCGATGGCCCGACAAAAAGCGCTCGACACGCTTGACGTTCTTGGCATAGTCTGCCGGGGAAATCACGCCGACACACGCACCCGGGCCGCGCCCGACATGGTAGTCAAAGCAGGGGCGCCCGTTTTGCGCGCAAATCATATTGACGATGTCTTCCTCGCCCTTGTGGGACTCGACGATACGGCGACAACGACGCCACTCCGCACAGGATGCGGAGCAGATGGGGATAACCTTGCGCAGCGTATCTATCGTCTCACGTGCCGCGCGGCTATCGGTATAAGGTCCAAAATAGCGCGTTCCCGGCTTATGACGCTCACGCGTGTATTTGATAGCGGGATACAGGTCGCCCTTTGTAATGGCGATAAAGGGGTAGCTCTTGTCATCCTTGAGGTCGACGTTAAAGTACGGATGGTACTGACCAATCAAATTGCGCTCGAGCACCAACGCCTCGTGCTCGGTCTCCACCACGATATAGTCAAAGCTCGCCACCAGCTGCATCATCAGCGGGATCTTCTGGCGCTCGTCCTGCAGCGTCACGTACTGACGCATACGGGCGCGCAGGTTTTTCGCCTTACCCACGTAGATGACATCGCCCTTGGCGTCTTTCCAAAGGTAGCAGCCGGGCTGCGTGGGAACGCGCGAAACCTGCTCGGCAAGCGTTGGAATGTTGTCGTGACCGGCCACGCGCACCTACTTGCGACGAATCAGCGCCGAGACCTCGGGCATCTTAAGGACGACGGCAAGGCCAAAGGTAACAGCAAGCGAGACGACACCCGCAACGCAAACGTAGCCAAGAGTAATCAGAATCGAGCCGCCAAGTGCCCCGACAAAGTGCTCAAGCGCCCACATGACGCCGGCGCCTGCGGCAGCACCCAGGCCACCGAGCAAAAGGCCAAAGAAACCGCCATGCAGGATAGATTTAACCTGAAGACCACGCAGACGACGACGCAGCCACCACAGCGAGCAACCGACCAAGATCACGTAGTCGACGACATACGAAAGCGCGATTGCCGGCATACCGAAGCCCAGCACAGCGCCAAACAGCAGAACCGAGCCGGCCTGGCCGATGGCGGAATACAGGCAATAGCGGCTATAGGGCTTCATGTCGAGCAAGGCAGAGAAGCTCTTCTGCATCAGCACGACCACGCCGTAGAGCGGCAGCGAGAACGCCAAGTAGACAAGGAACTCGGACACCAGCGCCACGCCGGACTCATCGAACTTGCCAGCGCAGTAGATCATGTTGAGCGGACGCGCGAAGACAATCAGGTACAGCGCGAACGGAACCAGGAAGAACAGCATCTGGGCGACGCCACGCGAAATGCCCGTGCGAACGCTGTCGTAATCCTTCTCCTGTGCGTCGTGAGAGAGCTCGGTATAGAGCGCCGTCGAAAGCGAGGCGGCAATCAGCGCGTAGGGCAGCGTGTACCACAGGCGCGCATAGGCGATGACGGAAGGACCGGTCTCGGGCTGGACCACCAGCGCGGCAGCGTTCGTGATAGAAGTCGAGACAAACATGCACACCGTAGCGAGCAGCGTCGGGATACCGAGCGCAATCGTCTGGCGCAGTGCGGGGTCCTTAAAGTCGATATGGATATGGGGATGCACGCCGTGCTTGCCAAGCGCGGGGATCTGACAAGCCATCTGAACAAAGACACCGAGGGTCGTACCGGCCGCAATCAAGATGATGCCGGCACGTTCGCCAAACTGTGCGGACACGGGCGCAAAGCCCATAAAGCTCGCAATGACGATCACATTGTTGAGGACCGGGGCAAACGTCGACCAGAAGTAGTCGCGGTGTGCGTTGAGAACGCCCGAGAACACCGAGCCCAAACCATAAAACAGAATCTGGATGGCGAAGAAACGGAACATGAACGCAGCGGTATCCATGCTGCCGCCGTCACCCGAAAGGAACGATTGCGTCCAAATAAAGCCCGGAGCGAACACGGTCCCCAGCAACGAAATGCCACCCAGCACCAATAGCAGAATACCGAGCAGGTTGCCCACGTACTCGTTCGAGGCCTCGCGACCCTGCTCACGCCTCACGCCCATGTACACGGGCAAAAACGCCGTCACGAGCATGCCGCCCATCACGAGTTCGTAGAGCATATTGGGCAGGTTGTTGGCGACCTGATAGGAGGACGAGAGCAGCGACATGCCGATAGCGGCCGCCATTGCCCATGTGCGGATAAAGCCGGTGACGCGAGACACGATGGTCAGGATGGTCATAAGCCCGGCGGAACGACCAACCGTGGAGTAGTCCGACGAGCCCATATCATCAGTGCCATCTCGCGACGAAGAAGCTTCGGATGAGGGTGTCTGAGGCGCAGATTCTTTTGCAAAATGAGCTCCGCACTTCAATTCTTCCTGCGGCATCGCTCAGTCCTCTCTCGTAATCGGGGCGACCGTCGCCCCGCAAAATGCAATTAAATCATCGGGTGCAAGCTCAAGCTGATAACCACGCTTGCCTCCCGAAATAAAAATGGTATCCCAAAGGACACATGTCTCATCAATGAGCGTCCGGTAGCGTTTTTTCATACCGACCGGACTGCAGCCGCCGCGAACGTAGCCAGTCGCCGCAAGCAAATCCTTCACATGCATCATGGCCAAGGACTTCTCCCCCGCGGCACGCGCGGCGGACTTTAGATCGAGCTCGTCGGCAACAGGGATGCAGCACACGACATGGTCGTTGGACGGCGTCACGCAGACCAAGGTCTTAAATCCTTGTCCGGGCTCCTCGCCAAGCTGCTCCGAAATCGCGACCCCCAGGCCCGCCGACTCATCACCATCGTCTTCGTACGTATGTAGAACATAGGAAATGCCGGCGCTTTCCAGCTCGCGCATCGCATTGGTTTTTGGCGTCTTTACAGCCTTTGCCATGGCATATCCTTTCCCTCGCATTCGGACGCAAGGATTAAGTATATGTCCAATTCGGCTGCATACGTCACTTCGACACAGCAAGCGCCATCGAATCACAAGGAGTCGATGGCGCCCATAAACTGAATCGCCTATTTATTGAGCATCAAGTTGAGCCTGACGCTCCCGGTCACGCCTGAGCAACGGCGCCAAAAACTTGCCCGTATAACTTTGCGGACAGTCCGCAACCTGCTCCGGTGTGCCCGAAACCACGACGGTTCCGCCGCCGTTACCGCCCTCGGGGCCCATATCGATCAGGCGGTCGGCAACCTTGATGACATCAAGGTTGTGTTCAATCACCAGCACCGTGTTGCCCGCATCGACCAAGCGCTGCAGCACATCGAGCAGCTGGCGGACGTCCTCAAAATGAAGGCCGGTCGTCGGCTCATCCAAAATATAGAACGTCTTGCCCGTCTGGCGTCGATGAAGCTCCTTGGCGAGCTTCACACGCTGCGCCTCGCCGCCCGAGAGCGTCGTAGCGGGCTGGCCCAGGCTCACGTAGCCCAAGCCTACATCGTACAGCGTCTGGAGCTTGCGCTTAATCTGCGGGATATTCCCAAAGAAGGCCAGTGCCTCGGTGACGCTCATGTCGAGCACGTCCGAGATAGTCTTACCACGGTAGGTGACCTCAAGCGTCTCGCGGTTATAGCGTTTGCCGCCGCAGACCTCACAGGGGACATAGATATCGGGAAGGAAGTGCATCTCGATCTTAATTTGTCCGTCGCCCTTGCATGCTTCGCAGCGACCGCCGCTCACGTTAAAGGAGAAACGTCCCGGCGAGTAGCCGCGCGCCTTCGACTCCGGCGTACTCGCAAACAGCGCGCGAAGATCATCCCACAGGCCAATGTACGTAGCAGGGTTGGAACGCGGCGTGCGGCCAATCGGCGACTGGTCGATATCGATAACCTTATCGATACACTCGATGCCCTCGATTTTCTTATACGGACCCACAGGGCGCGTCGAACGGTGAATGGCATTCGTAAGGGCAGGTGCGATAGTGTCGGTAACCAGGGAGCTCTTACCCGATCCCGACACGCCGGTAACGACCGTAAGCGTACCAAACTCGATCTTGGCGGTAACGTTTTTGAGGTTGTTGGCGCGGGCGCCCGTGATCTTAAGGCAGCCGCGACCGGGCTTGCGGCGTTCATCGGGAACCCGGATCATTCGTTTGCCGGTCAGATAAGCGCCCGTCATCGACTCGGGACGCGCCATGATATCGGCAGGCGTTCCCGCCGCGACTACGTGTCCGCCGTTCACGCCCGCGCCGGGGCCCATGTCGATCACATAGTCGGCAGCACGAATCGTATCCTCATCATGCTCGACGACGATGACGGTATTGCCGATATCGCGTAGGCGCTCAAGCGTCTTGATCAGGCGCTCGTTATCGCGCTGATGGAGGCCAATCGATGGCTCGTCCAAAATGTACAGGACACCCATGAGGCCGGCGCCGATCTGCGTTGCCAGGCGAATGCGCTGGGCCTCGCCTCCGGAAAGCGTCGCCGAGGCACGATCGAGGGTCAGATAGTCGAGTCCGACATCGACCAGAAAACGCAGGCGCTCCAGGATTTCCTTGACGATGCGCCCGCCGATAAACTGTTGGCGCTCGGTGAGTTCCAGGCCCTCAAAAAACTCGAGCGACTCACGGCACGATAGGCAGCAGACCTCGTAAATGGACTTGCCGCCCACGGTGACGGCGAGCATCTCGGGGCGCAAACGAGCGCCGTGGCAGCTCGAGCACGGCTCCTCGCGGATGTACTTCTCCAAGCGCGCCTTGGTGTTCTCATTCGTCGTCTCGGTATAGCGCTCGTACAGGATATTGCGCACGCCCGAGAACTTGGTGTCCCACTGGCTGCGGCGCCCATCGAGCTTTTGATAGTCGACCGAAATCTTCTGGTCGCCCATGCCGTCTAAAAACGCGCGACGCACCCGCGGAGGCAGATCCTCCCACGGCGTATCGACGCTCACCTTAAAGTGTTTGCAGACCGCAGCGAAAATCTGTGGATAGTAGTTAGAGTTGCCAAACAGGCTGCCAAAGACCCCGTCGGCGATCGACTTCGAGGGGTCTTCGATTAGGGCCTCGGCATCGACCGTCTTCTTAAGGCCCAGGCCATCGCACTCTGGGCACGCGCCATAGGGCGCGTTGAACGAGAAATCACGCGGCTGCAGGTCATCGATGGAGTGCCCATGCTCCGGGCACGCTAACGCCAGCGAATACTCCAGCAACTCGCCTTCGGTCCCCTCGGGAGCGTCGCGGTCGGGCAGCAAGTATACGTTCACATTGCCGTGCGCCAGCACGGTCGCCTGCTCAACAGACTCGGCGATACGGCCCAGAGAGTTCTCACGGATCACGATGCGGTCGACCACGACCTCGATATCGTGCTTGAACTTCTTGTCCAGATCGATCGGATCGTCGAGCGAGCGCACTTCACCGTCGACACGCACGCGGCTAAAGCCCTCGGCGCGAAGATCCTCAAACAGTTTGGTGTACTCGCCTTTTCGCCCGCGCACCACCGGTGCCAGCACAAACGCGCGGCGGCCCTCCCCCGCCGTCAAGACCTTGTCGGCAACCTGGTCGGTCGTCTGGCGCTCAATGACACGGCCGCATTCGGGACAGTGCGGGGTGCCCACACGGGCGAACAGCAGGCGCAGATAGTCATAAATCTCGGTTACGGTGCCAACCGTCGAGCGAGGGTTTTTAGACGTCGTCTTTTGGTCGATCGACACCGCCGGCGAAAGGCCGTCGATTGAATCCAAGTCGGGTTTGTCCATCTGTCCCAAGAACTGGCGCGCATAGCTCGAAAGACTCTCGACGTATCGACGCTGGCCCTCGGCATAGATAGTGTCAAATGCCAGCGAACTCTTGCCCGAGCCAGAAAGACCGGTAATGACCACGAGTTGGTCACGCGGAATGGAAACATCGATATCACGGAGGTTGTGCTCACGGGCGCCGCGAATAACGATAGAAGAATCAGACATGGAAGCTCCTTGCCTCCTATTGCATCGAATCATACTGCCGATGAGTTTAGCGCACTCGACGCGCACAGGTGTTCGTAATACAAGATTCGCAGACCTTTAGCTTTGCGTATCGGGCGCTTTGTTTCTCGAAATGCCGTGGAAAGGTTACAGTAATCTAATACTGAACTTAATTTGCTATACCAGAGGAACGTCCATGACCGAAGATATCCCCCTTGAAATCACTTCGAGCGACATGGCCAATCTGCCCATATTCATCGCCGTCCTTATCGTGGCCGCCGTCGTCGTGCGCGTGTATTTTTCAATCAAACGCAACGAAAAGCCACCCATTGCCCGCGTCTTTTGGTGCGCGACGCTCCTCATCCCGCTCGGCGTGGCAGCTGCATGGGTTACGAATCAATTGCTCGTAAATGAGGGCAGCTCCCTATGGGTCCTTTCTTATTCGGCGCTCGGTGCTGCCGCCGTCATGCTTCTTGTCGAGCCCTTGGTTTCGGGACTTATCGACCAAACCGACCTTGCGACGGGAACGGTTGCCTGTATTTGCCGTGACATCCTTGTCATCGCCGCTGTTTCAGCGCTCTCGTTCGTTTCACTCGAAATTGCCTGCAACGAAACGTTCTATCGCATTCCCGCCAACTCATTCGGGTTTTCCGTCGGGCTGCTCGCGACGGTTCTGCTCTCCCTTTATTTGCTGGGACAGCGTCATGGAGGCGTCATGGCTCTCGTGCCCGTCGTCTGCTGCATCCTTGGCATTGCCGAGCACTTCGTCATAACGTTTAAAGGCGAAGCCATCCTGCCAAGCGATATCTTGGCCCTTGGCACCGCAATGGAAGTGAGCGAGGGATACGAGTTTACCTTTACCGCCGGAATCGTAACCTCTCTCGCCCTGCTGGAGATTTCCCTGGGGCTTCTTTCGCTCATCCGACCGCGAAAGCTCCGTACGCCCACCCATGTCTTCCCCGCTATCGCCGCTAACCTCTGTGCTTTTCTGCTAGTGACCGTTGTGGGGCTCTCAGGCTTTTCCAACATCGACTTGGAGCAGGCGCTGGATTTTGGATTTGACCGTTGGCAGCCCATCACCACGTATGCGTCTCAGGGTTTTATCACTTCGTTCACCGAAATGGTCAACGAGTTGCCCATTGAGAAGCCCGAAGACTATACGCCCGATGAGGCGCAGAGCATCGAGCAGGAGCTCGCCACCGTCTACGACAGCACATATGGCTCGAGCGAACAGCGCGCGGCGGCCGTTGCCCAGTTCAATGAAATCAAGCCGACGATTGTTGCCGTCATGAACGAGAGTTTTGGCGACCTTTCGTGCTTTGAGCAGCTCCAGGCGGCCGGGTACACCGGCCCCGCATTCTACAACTCGCTTCCCGACACACTTGTTCGCGGCACCATGCTCGCTTCGGTCGCCGGTGGCGGAACGGCGAACTCCGAATTCGAATTTTTGACCGGAGCGACAACGGCCTTTGTCGGATTAGGCAAAATCCCCTATCAGCTGTATCAGATGAATGGCGTCAACAGCCTGGCAAAGGACCTTAAAGAGCTTGGGTATACCGCTACCGCTATGCACCCGCAAAACCCCGTCAACTACCATCGAGATAAAATCTATCAGCAGCTGGGCTTTGGAGACTTTCTTTCAATCGGCGATTTCGAAGGTGCGCCCTATTACCATGCCGGCGTATGCGACTACGCCACCTACGACAAGATACTCGACCTGCTTAGAACCGACGAAGCGCCGCAGTTCATCTTTGACGTCACGATGCAAAATCACGGCGGCTACGACTATGGCACCGTTCCCGCCGAAGAGCTGACAAACTATTGGGTCGAGGGAGCCAGCGAAGGCGCCAACAGCGCGCTCAACACCTATCTCACCTGCATCAACGCATCCGACCGGGACCTCGAGTACTTTATCAACGAGCTCCGCAATATCGGCAGACCGGTTGTTCTTGTCTTTTTTGGCGACCATCAGCCGAGCGCCGCAACGACTCTCAACGACGAGCTGTACCCTCAGGAAGATACGGCAAGCCACGCCTTCCGTATCTATCAGTCGACATATCTCGTCTGGGCTAACTATGAGATCGCCGGCAATACCGAGCTCAACGTCTACGACACCGTCGGGGCAAACGAGATTGCAGCCATTACCCTTAATAAGATCGGCGCTCCGCTCACCAATTACCAAAAGGCCCTGCTTGCAACAAGGTCAGATGTGCCCACCATCAATGTCGCCGGCTATCTCGGTGCCGACGGGCTGCGCTACGACTTGGAATCGAAAGACAGCCCCTACGCCTCGACGATCGACAAGCTGCAGCGCATGCAATACCTCGAGTTCGCCAGCAAAGTTCAGTAAGCCCGCCCATTCGCTTGGGCCCATCGTATTGCAAGCACGCTCGGCCCAAACGCATCGCAAATGACTCCCGCTCGCAAACGAGGGTACAATGACGCTCGTGTCACATCGCGGGGCCCCGGCCCCAGCATATACAAAGGAGTCATACATGGGTTGCGAACACGCACAGGCCGCCGGCGGACAAACGTCGCCGTCGCAATTTGAGGAGAACACGCTGTCCGAGGTCAAGCGCGTCATCGCCGTGCTTTCCGGCAAGGGCGGTGTCGGCAAGTCATTTGTCACCGGTGCCATCGCCACCGAGCTTGCCCGTCACGGCCACAAAGTCGGCGTCCTCGATGCCGACATCACCGGTCCCTCTATCCCCAAGATGTTCGGTATGAGTGGACGCCACGTCCATGCCCTTGGCAACCTTATGCTGCCCGAAATCTCCGAGCACGGCGTCAAGGTCATGAGCTCCAACCTGCTGCTCCAAAACGAGACCGACCCCGTCCTTTGGCGCGGTCCGGTCATCGCAGGCGCCATTAGGCAGTTCTGGAGCGAGACCTCGTGGGGCCCCATCGACTACCTGCTGGTCGACATGCCTCCGGGAACAGGCGACGTCGCGCTCACCGTCTTCCAGTCGCTGCCGGTCGACGGAATCGTCATCGTCACGAGCCCGCAGGATCTGGTCTCGATGATCGTCGCCAAGGCGGTCAACATGGCCGAGAAGATGAACGTCCCCATTCTGGGCATTGTCGAGAACATGAGCTATATTGAGTGCCCCGACTGCGGCAAGAAGATCGAGGTCTTTGGCAAGAGCAAGCTCCCCGAGGTCGCAGAGCGCTATAACCTCGACATTTTGGGCCAGCTTCCCATTAATCCGGCACTCGCCGAGGCCTGCGATAAGGGCGAGGTCGAGACCGCGCTGCCCGATGGCATGTTGCCCAAGGCAGTCTCTGCCGTCGAGGCCATTACCCCGCACGAGACCGACGAGGCCTAAGTGAACGCGAGCGCCCTCTATGACGTCTTGGTAATCGGCGGCGGGGCTTCAGGCCTCGCCGCCGCCATTACGGCCGCACGCGCTGGCAAAAGCGTCTGCATCGTTGAGCGCGATGTCGCGTGCGGCCTCAAGCTCCTTGCGACCGGTAACGGCCGTTGCAACCTCTCCAACGAATCGATTGATCCTCAGCGGTATAACCACCCCGCATTCGTCGAATCCGTCATGGGCCCCCAGCCCGAACAAGAGCTTATGGGTTTCTTCTCCTCGCTGGGCATCATGACAACCTCCGAGGAAGGCCGGCTGTACCCGCGCTCCCTTCGCGCCGAATCGGTGCGCGACGCGCTTCTCAGCGTTTGCGACCGCCTAGGTATCACCTTAATCTGCGGAGCCAACGTTGCCTCGGCGCACAAAGCTTCCGAAGGCTGGGCACTCCAAATAGACCGTCCGGCGCGGGCACTCAAGGCAAAAAAGCACGACGACCGAAAATCGGAGCTCCGCTCGCTTCGGAAAGCGCTCGCCGATGTCCCTCGCAAGAACGAGGCCCTGCAGGCACATGCCGTAATTATCGCCACGGGCGGCAACCCCACCGGTATCGCCGATACGTTTCGCCTCCCCCTCACTTCGCTGCGCCCCATCCTCTGCCCCGTATCGGCAACGGTCTTTGGCGATCGGGCGGCGCTCAAGACGTTGGATGGCCTGCGCGTCCGCGCCCGCTTGACGCTCGCCCGCAATCATAATGAGCTCTGGCACGAAGACGGTGAAGTGCTGTTTCGAACCTTCGGTATCTCGGGCGTCGCTGTCTTCAACCTCTCTCGTCGTATCCAGCACGGCGATACGATCCTGCTCGACGTTTTCCCCGACCTCTCCAAAGACGAGTTGCTCAATATGCTCAACCGGCGCGTTGAGCTGCTTGGCGGCTTTTCGCCCCGCGATCCCCGTTGGCTCGACGGCATGCTCGCCCCGCAACTCTCCCGCGTCGTCTGCACAGCGTTCGAGCAGTGCCATCCAGGCTTCAACGATGTCATCCACCTGGTCTCGATCCTCAAGCACTTTAAGTTGCTCGTCAAGGGAACAGCCGAGGAGCGCTCAGCGCAGGTCACGCGTGGTGGCGTATCTGTCGAGAGCATCTCAACACCCAGCCTACGCGCGCGCAGCGTTGTCGACGCCCCGCTTTACGTCTGCGGCGAAGCGCTCGACATCGACGCCGATTGCGGAGGCTTTAACCTTGCGTGGGCCTGGATCTCGGGCATTCGCGCTGCAAGCAGCCTGTAGCCGCGCAGTCTATAATCAAAAACGCATTCGGGCCGTCTGGGATACCGGACGGCCTCTTTCTTGCCTCTAAGGAGACCTCGATGATCGAAATCACCCAAGTCAACGCGTCGCTCGATGAAGCCGACGATGAAAATGCCTGTCTCATTGTTGGCAAGCGAGTCGCCAAGCGCGTCCTACGTTGCAAGGACTCCGAGATCAAGTCCATCGAGCTCCACCGCAAGTCAATCGACGCTCGCAAAAAACGAGACGTCCATTTTATCCTGAGCTTTCGTGTTGAGCTGACTAGTCCCCACCTCGAGCGAGAAGCGGTCGACAGCGTTGCCGAGCGTGACCGCTCGCGCGTACGCGCGATAGAAGACGATGAGCCTTCATTCCCCTCCCCCGCCTCCGACGCACCTCAAGAACGCCCTGTCGTTGTCGGCGCCGGATGCGCCGGCCTTTTCGCTGCGCTTACGCTCGCCGAAGCAGGTCTTAAGCCCTTGCTCATCGAGCGCGGCGACCCGGCATTTCGCCGCTCGCAGGCGATCGACCTCTTTCTAAAGGAGCGCATCCTCGACCCCGAGAGCAATATCCAGTTTGGCCTGGGCGGCGCGGGAACCTTCTCGGACGGCAAACTCAATACGGGAACCAAAAATCCCGCCCATCGCCTTATCCTCGAAACCTTCGTCGAGGCGGGCGCGCCCCGCGATATTCTATGGGATGCCAAGCCGCACATTGGCTCCGACATCCTTCCCACGGTTGTCACCGCTATATCCCAGCGCATCGAGCAGCTCGGAGGTGTCGTCCGTTATCGAACGAAGCTCGTCGACATTCGCATCGACGCGTCTGGCGCCATCACCGGTATTGATGTCCAATCGTCCCAAGACGCCGCTTGCGAGCCAATCGAGACAAATCACCTCATCCTCGCCTGCGGGCATTCTGCTCGCGATATTTTTGAGCTCCTTAAGGGCCACAACGTGGCCCTCGCACAAAAGACCTTTGCCATGGGCGTTCGCATCGAGCATCCGCAGCGCGACATCGACCGAGTCCAATACGGAGCCTCGGCGGGACATCCTGCCCTCGGAGCAGCCCCTTACAAGCTCGTCGCCCATCTTCCCAACGGCCGCAGCGTGTTCTCGTTTTGCATGTGCCCCGGCGGGCAGGTTGTCGCCGCCTCTTCCGAGCAGGGCCACCTGTGCGTCAACGGCGCCAGTCTCAATGCCCGCGGCGGACGCAACGCAAATGCCGCCCTGCTCGTTAACGTCACACCCGAGGACCTTCCCAACGATGACCCACTCGCCGGCATCGAGCTCCAGCGTGCCTGCGAGGCGGCCGCCTATCGCCTGGGCGGTTCCAACTGGAACGCACCGGCACAGCTCGTCGGAGATTTCCTCGCAGGACGTGCCAGCAAGGCGCCCGGAAAGGTAAAGCCCACCTATCCGCTCGGTGTGACCTGGACGGCAATTGACGAAGCCCTGCCGCAGCATATCGTCGAGTCGCTCCGCCTGGGACTTCCCCTACTCGGAAAAAAGCTACGCGGCTACGACCGCCCCGACGCCGTTCTTACCGGCGTGGAGACTCGTTCGAGCTCACCGGTCACTGTCACCCGAGACCGAACGTGCCATGCCGTGTCGACCCCGGGCCTCTATCCTTGTGGTGAGGGAGCTGGATATGCCGGCGGCATCATGAGCGCGGCCACCGACGGCATCCGTTGTGCCGAAGCCCTGATCGCAGACCTCTAACGCACGAATTCCAGCGCGCAAAAGACACAGGCCCCAAGCTCCACAGGGAACTCGGGGCCTGTTCACTATTTCTTAAACCGTGCACCCTGGCGTTTTCTGCCCGATGCGAACGTGGAACCCTTGCGGGCCTGCGAACGTAAGCGCTCGATCGTCTCGTCCTCAGACGCACCCTCGAGCATCGCTCGAATCTGAACGACGGCATCGCGCAGGCGCGCCGCCTCCTCAAAGTCCATGGCAGCAGAAGCGTTACGCATATCCTCTTCCATGGTTTCGACGATCCGCACAAGCTCGTCATGCGGCAGTTCTTCCAACTGCTCCGCAAGTGTCTGCTCGGGCGCCACCGTTTCCGGCACGCCACCCTCGCCCGACTCATCGGGCGTATAGAATGCGCCATGTCCAAGAGAGTCGCCCTTCGAGCGCCCCTTGGAACCCACGGTTTTTTCGGCCTCGGCAATAAAACTTGAGATGTCGTTGATGGCCTTGCGCACCGTCTTGGGCACAATGCCATGCTCTTCGTTATATGCCATCTGAATCTCGCGACGGCGCTGCGTCTCCTCGATGGCCTCTTTCATCGAATCGGTCACAACGTCCGCATACATGATGACTTCGCCATCGGCGTTACGGGCCGCGCGGCCAATCGTCTGAATCAGCGAACGGCGGTTGCGCAAGAAGCCTTCCTTATCGGCATCGAGAATTGCCACCAGTGAGACCTCGGGAAGGTCTAGGCCCTCGCGAAGCAGGTTGATGCCAACGAGAACATCGATCTTGCCCTCGCGCAGCGTTCGCAGGATCTCGACACGGTCCATCGTCGCTGTATCGGAGTGCATGTAATTGACCTTAATGCCGGCATCAAGCAGATGGTCGGTCAGGTCCTCGGCCATGCGCTTGGTGAGCGTGGTCACCAGCACGCGCTCCTTGCGGGCAACGCGCTCGCGAATCTCGTCCTCAAGATCGTCAATCTGCCCACGAACCGGACGCACATCGATCTTGGGGTCGAGCAGACCGGTTGGACGAATAATCTGCTCAACGTCGTTTTGGCTCACCCGCAGCTCGTAGTCGCCCGGTGTGGCCGAAACATAGATAAACTGGGGTATCCTTGCCTCAAACTCATCGAAACGAAGCGGGCGGTTATCGAGTGCCGAAGGAAGGCGAAAACCATGCTCCACCAGCGTCACCTTACGCGAGCGGTCACCTTCGTGCATGCCGCGAATCTGCGGCACCGTCACATGGCTCTCATCGATGATGCAGAGCATATCCTTGGGAAAGTAATCGATTAGGGTAAACGGCGGCTCACCCGGCTTGCGACCGTCCAGATGACGCGAGTAGTTCTCGATGCCGTTGCAAAAACCCATCGTCTCGAGCATCTCAAGATCATAATCGGTGCGCTGCTGCAGACGCTGCGCCTCGAGCAACTTATCAGTCGCCTTGAGCTCCGCCACGCGCTTCTCGCACTCTTCGCTGATCGATTTCAGAGCCGCCTTGACCTTCGGCTTCTCGGTCACGTAGTGCGATGCCGGCCATACGGGGATGGCCTCGTACTCACGAAGCATCTCACCGGTAACCTCATCGATCTCGGCAATCAGCTCGACCTCGTCGCCAAAGAACTCAAACCGCAACGGATGCTCGGCATAAGGCGGATACACGTCGACAACATCGCCGCGCACGCGGAACGTGCCGCGCGCCAGGTCATAGTCATTGCGATCATATTGAATGTCGATAAGTGCATGGATAAAGTCATCGCGCTCGAGCGGCACCTTCTTGTCGACGTTTGGAGCCAGACCCGCATAGTCCTCAGGAGAGCCAATGCCATAGATACACGAGACCGATGCGACAACGATCACATCGCGTCGAGAGAGCAGTGACGCGGTCGCCTGATGGCGCAGCATCTCGACCTCTTCGTTAATCGAGGAGTCTTTCTCGATATATGTATCGCTTTGCGGCACATACGCCTCGGGCTGATAGTAGTCGTAGTACGAGACAAAGTAGACCACAGCGTTGTTGGGAAAGAACTCTTTGAGCTCGCTCGCAAGCTGAGCGGCGAGCGTTTTATTGGGAGCCATGACCAGCGTCGGCTTCCCCAGGGCCTCAATAGTCTTAGCCATCGTGAAGGTCTTGCCCGAACCAGTCACGCCCAGCAAAACCTGATAGCGATCTCCGTCCCTCACACCCTGCACAAGCGACTCAATGGCCTTAGGCTGGGAACCAGCGGGCTCGTATGGAGACACGACCTCAAACGGCACCTCAGAGCCCTCAACGCCAAAACGTTTGAGCTCTCCTCCAACACGCTCAACTTCAAATTCCGCCATGGATACTCCTAACTCATATATCTGCAGTATACGCAGGCGGCAGGCATAGTCCTATACGAACCGATCGGGATAGAGGGTCTTGTAGCGAACCCAGGCATTATTGACACGAATCAGATACGCCTGCGTCTCGGGAAAGGTGATTGCATTATGAAGCGACGTGCTCTGCTGCGCCCATCCGTCGACATTGCCCATGCCGGCGTTATAGGCGGCAATGGCGCTGTCAGTCGACCCGTTAAAATACGTTAGAAGATACGAAAGATACGCACAGCCAAACTCGATGTTCGTAGCGGGATCGTTAAGGTTGTCGGCGGAATACTCGCTACCATCGACAAGACCCTTGGCAATCATATCCTGGGCAGTCTCGGGCATCAGCTGCATCAATCCCCGAGCGCCTTGATTCGACTCAGCCTCGGGATCCCAATTCGATTCCGACTTTATGACAGCACACACCAGATATGGATCAAGATTGTGCGAAATGCTCGATTGCTTTACATACGCCTCGTAGTCAATTGGATACAAAGGCTTAAAGAAGGCGGCAGGAGCATACGAGTAGACGAGCGAAATAAAGCCGAAGACGAGCACAACGGCAAGTGGCGCAACGCGATACCACGTAAAGAAACGTGTCTTAGGCATCGGCCTCCTCCTTATCCGTTACATCCCCGAAGCCATGGCGCACAAGCCATGCGTCCAGTTGTTCAAAGAGCGAATTATCGCCTCCCGCATTATCGATTACCGTCGTAGCGAGATTGCAAAGCGAAGCCTCATCAGGTTGGCATGCAGAGCGAGCATCAAAATCAGAGGACTCCATACCACGATGAATGGCACGCTCGCGACGAACTGCCAAAGGAGCACTGATAACCAGAATTTCATCAGCCAGGCCAAAAGCATCCTCAAAACCAGTCGGGGCAGAAACCTCGACAACCGCAAAGGGATAACGGGGGGACGAAACCGTACAACAAACCGGATCGAGAATCCTAAGCGAAAGCTGTTCAATGAGAACGGGGTGCACAAGGTCATTGAGCCGTGCGACCGAATCAGGAGAAGCGAAAGCTCGAGAAGCGAGGATGTTACGGCGAACGCCGCCCTCCTCGTCCAAAATATCCCAGCCAAATTCTTCCGCGAGGGCATTGACGATATCGGAGCCTGGCACATACAGCGATTTGGCAAGTTCGTCCAGATCGATGAGCATGGCGCCATGAGATTCGAGATAGCGGCAGGCAGTCGACTTACCCGAAGCAATATTGCCCAAGACAAAAACGGTAAACATCAAGTCCTCCCTAACGCCAATGGGAGTTATTATCGCGCAAATACAAAAGAAGGACTCAAAATACAGCCAAACAGTAAGACAAGCTAAGAGAAGGCGAGTTCTTGTATTACAGCTCTCTATAAAACGCAAAAAAGGGGGAGGCCGCGAGGCCTCCCCCTTCTTCAAGTCATCCGACGGCTCGGTGCCGTCCACCGGTCAGCGGCGCCCTGGCCTCCCACGGGCTGG